>NZ_JBHXSU010000025.1:30784-142929 GCF_042715345.1 Streptomyces sp. NPDC058697 | reverse complement strand
CCCCTAAAGACCTAGGGGCGCGGGGAACTGCGCAATCTTTTGGGGGTTCGGGGGCGGAGCCCCTGAGTTAGTGACGGGAATGGGTAGGGGCGGCGGGGGCGAAGACTCGGGGAGCCGGACCTGCACGCGTAAGCCCCGCCAGGGAGCAGCGCTTCAGGCCGCCGCCCCCGCTGCCATGGCCCGCCCCACCTCCGGGTAATGGCACGCCGTCAGATGCCCCACCCCGTTCCCCTCGACCCGTACCAGCGCCGGCACCTCCGCCGCGCACAGCTCCGTCGCCTTCCAGCAGCGTGTGCGGAAGCGGCAGCCGGACGGCGGGTTGAGAGGGGAGGGGACGTCTCCGGTCAGACGGATGCGTTCACGGGCCGCGGCCGGGACGTGCGATGCCGTCGCCTCCGGGACCGCGGACAGGAGCGCCCGCGTGTACGGGTGCCGCGGATTCCCGTACAGGTCGTCGCGGTCGGCGGTCTCGACGATGCGGCCGAGGTACATCACGGCGACGCGCTGCGAGAAGTGGCGGACGATCGCCAGGTCGTGGGCGATGAAGACGAACGCGATGCCCAGGTCCCGCTGCAGGGTCTGGAGGAGGTTCACCACCTGGGCCTGGATCGACACGTCCAGGGCGGAGACCGGCTCGTCCGCCACGATCAGCCTCGGGCTCACGGCCAACGCCCTTGCCACGCCGATCCGTTGGCGCTGGCCGCCGGAGAACTCGTGCGGGAAGCGGTTGTAGTGCTCCGGGTTGAGACCGACCAGTTCGAGGAGTTCGCGGGCGCGCCTCTCCCGGCCGCCCTTCGGGTCGATGCCGTTGATCTCCATGGGCCCGGAGACGATTTTCCCGACCGTGTGCCGGGGGTTCAGCGAGGCGTACGGGTCCTGGAAGACCATCTGGATCTCTGAGCGGACCGGCGCCAGTTCCCTGCGCGAGGCGTGCGTGATGTCCTGGCCCGCGTACGTGATCTTTCCGCCGGTCGGTTCCAGGAGGCGGGTGATGAGCCGGCCCGTCGTCGACTTGCCGCAGCCGGACTCGCCGACCAGGCCCAGGCTCTCGCCCTCGGCGACGGTGAGGTCGAGCCCGTCGACCGCCCGCACCGCGCCCACCGTACGGCGGACGGGGAAGCCGCCCCGTACCGGGAAGTGCTTGGTGAGTCCGGTGACGTCCAGGAGAGGGTCCGTGCCGCTCATGATCGTGAAATCCCTTCTCTTGTAGGTCAGTTGGGCTGCGGTGTCAGTTGGGCTGGGGCGTCGCGTAGTCGACGAAGAACTCGCGGCGCTGGTCGGCGGTCAGGTGGCAGGCCGTGCCGCGGCCGCCGCCGTTGATCTCCAGCGGCGGGCTGTCCGTGACGCACAGCCCGCCGTGGACCTTCTCGGCGAACGCGCACCGCGGGTGGAAGCGGCACCCGGAGGGCGGGTTGAGCAGCGACGGCGGCAGACCCGGGATCGGTGACAGCGGCACGTCGACCGGCCCGTCGAGGCTCGGCATCGAGCCCAGCAGGCCCCAGGTGTACGGGTGTTGGGGTGTCCGCAGGACCTGGTTCCGCGTGCCCCGCTCCACACAGCGGCCGCCGTACATCACCAGCACGTCGTCCGCGATGTTGGCGATGACGCCCAGGTCGTGGGTGATGAAGACGATCGCCGTGCCGAACTCCTGCTGGAGGTCCTTGAGGAGGTCCATGATCTGGGCCTGGACCGTCACGTCCAGGGCCGTGGTCGGTTCGTCGGCGATCAGCAGTCGCGGGTCGCAGACCAACGCCATGGCGATCATCGCGCGCTGGCGCATACCGCCCGAGAACTGGTGCGGATAGTCGTCCACGCGCAGGTCGGGCTGCGGGATGCCGACCCGTCGGAGCATCTCGACCGACCGCGCCCGGGCCTCGTGCCGGGACGCCCCGGTGTGCTTGCGGTACGTCTCGCCGATCTGCTTGCCGACCGTGTGGAAGGGCGAGAGCGAGGCCAGCGCGTCCTGGAAGATCATGGACATCGTGTTGCCGCGCAGCCGCTCCAGCTCCCGCTCGGTCGCGGCCGGCAGATCCTTGCCGTCGAGCAGGATCTCGCCGTCCACGTCGGTGTGTTCGCGGTCGTGCAGGCCGAGGATCGCCATGCTGGTGACGGACTTGCCCGAGCCGGACTCGCCCACGATGCCGAGCGTCCTGCCCTGTTCCAGGTCGAAGGAGAGCCCGTCGACGGCCCTGACGAGACCGTCCTCGGTGGAGAAGGCGACACGCAGGTCGCGTACGGAGAGGAAGGGGGTGCTCATGAGGTCGTCCTCTCCTAGGCGAGCCGGATCCGCGGGTCGATGAGGGCGTAGACGGCGTCGACGACGATGTTGGCGACGACGATCGCGGCGGCCGCGGTGAGGACGACACCGAGCAGCAGCGGCAGGTCGTTGTCCCGTACGGCCTTGATGGACAGCGCGCCGATGCCGTGCAGCCCGAACGTCTCCTCGGTGATGATCGCGCCGCCGAGGAGATAGCCGATGTCGAGGCCGAGGATCGTGACGATCGGGCCCATCGCACCCCGCCAGGCGAACCGGAAGAACACCGTCCGGCGGGACAGACCCTTGGCGCGGGCCGTGCGTACGTAGTCCTCGCTGAGGGTCTCCACGAGCTGGGAGCGGGTCATCCGCGTGTAGTTGGCCGTGAAGATCAGCGCGAGGACCAGCCACGGCAGCAGCAGCCCCTTGAACCACGCGCTCGGATCCTGGGTGAACCCCGTGCTGTCCTGCGGCCGGGGGAGCAGATGCCACTCGTCGGAGAGGTAGTACATCGCGACCACACCGACGATGTAGATCTGCAGCGACGAGCCGACCAGCGAGGCGGAGGACGCGATCTTGTCCAGCGCCTTGCCCTGCTTGACGGCCGCGATCATGCCCGTGCCGACGCCGAAGACCACGAACACCACCGCGCTGCCGATGGAGAGCGAGAGCGTCGTCGGGAAGCGGTCGGTGATCAGGCCGAGCACCGGCTCGTGGTTGGTGAACGAGTAGCCGAGGCAGGGCGCCGGGCAGTGCCCGAGCCCGGTGTAGTCGCGGCCGGCGAACACGCCCACGAGCCAGTGCCAGTACTGGACCGGCAGCGGGTCGGAGATCCCGAGGTTGTGCCGGACCAGCGCGAGCGTCTGGGGCGTGCAGAGCTTGCCGCAGGCCGCGCGGGCCGGGTCCCGCGGGGCGACGTAGAAGAGCACGAAGGTGAGGGCGCTGATGATCAGCAGGATCAGCAGCGCGCCGAGCGTCCGACGGACGAGGAAGCGGAACATGGCGAGGCGATTCCCTGGTGGCCGGTGGTCTCAGGCCTTGGCGTACAGCTTGTAGAGGATGAACGCCGAGAACAGCGGGTCGAACTCGCCCCCGCCCACCTTGTCCCCGTACAGGTAGTAGCGGCGCTGGTAGGTCTCGGGGATGATCGGCGCCTCCTTCTCCATGATCTGCCGGTCCAGCGCGGCCCAGGCGGCGTTGGCCTTGGCCGGGTCGGCGATGACCGCGTCCTTCTTGATGGCCGCGTTCACCCAGGGCACGTTCAACTGGGAGACGTTGTTGGCGCCGTTGGCGATCGTGGTGCCGTCGAAGAGGGGCTGGAGGAGGGTGTAGCCGGTGGGCCAGTCCGGGGCCCAGCCGAACCACATCACGTCGAACTGGTTGTCTATCTGCTGCACCTGGTCGTAGTAGCTGGTCGACTCGACGGGCTTCACGACCGGGTCGAAGCCGGCCTCCTTCAGGGCGGCGGCGATGACGACCTTGGTCTTGTCGTACGCGTCGCTCGCACCCTGCGGATAGGTGTAGACGATCTTCTGGCCGAGCTTCCCGGCCTCCTTGAGCAGGGCCTTCGCCTTCGCCGTGTCGCCCTGCGGCTTGATCAGCTTGCCGTAGATGTCGAACTTCACGCGGCCCGCGATGTCGGGGGAGAGGACGGTGGTCGCGTAGTCACCCGCGGACGGGCCGCCGTAGATCCGGCGGATCTGCTCCAACGGCCAGGCGTAGTTGAGCGCCTGACGCACCTTCACATCGGTGATCCGCTTGCAGTTGATGGCGTAGTAGTAGAGGCCGGTCAGCAGGCCGTCGACGGTACGGGCCTTCAGATCGGCCGTACCGAGCACCTTCTGGATGCGCTCGGCCGGCACCCCGCTGTACGCCATGACCGCGTACTGGTCGTCCCCGGAGTCGGCGATCAGCCGGTCCGTGGCCTGGAGTCCCTCGGGGCCGAACTCGAAGACGAAGGAGTCCGGGTAGGCGTTGCGGATCGGGTCCGTCGCCGGGTCCCAGTGGGTGTTGCGCACCAGCGTCAGGGACTTGTCGACCGAGTGCTGCTTGATCCGGTACGGGCCGCAGGAGACCGGGTCCTTGTCGTACTTCTCCTTGGTGTCGTGCTTGACGGGCACGGCGCCGTAGGAGTGCATCGCCAGCGTCCAGTTGAGGTCCGGGCGGGCCGTCTTCAGATGGAAGGTGATGGTCTTCTTCGCGGTGTCGGTCACGACCGAGCTGAGGTGCTTGCCGCCGTACGGGCCCTTGTAGACCGAGCGGAAGTCGTTCGTGCCGGTCAGCGCGGACTGGAGGTAGGTGGCTCCCTCGGTGGTGAAGCTCGCGAAGCCGCGCTCGATGCCGTGGCGGACGTCCTCCACGGTGAGCTCGCTGCCGTCCTCCCACTTCAGCCCGTCCTTCAGGGTGAAGGTCCAGGTCCTGCCGTTGTCGGACATGGTGCCGGTGTCGGTGGCGAGGTCGCCGACGAGCTTCATGGCACCGCCGGAGGCGATCTTGTAGCCCGTCAGACAGCGGATGTAGAGGTTGCCTACCGTGGAGTTCCACGAGTAGTAGATGCGCTGCGGGTCGAGGTGCGAGAAGTCGTCCGGCCCTATCGGGTGGATCGTCCCGCCCTTGCGAGCCCCGGTGACCGCGGGCGCGGGCCCGTTGGAGTCGTCCGCGGTACCGATGGTGACGGCGGAGTACTTGGCGGTACTCGCCGAGCCACCACCACCCGTACCACCACCGCCCCCACCACTGCTGCAGGCCGAGAGCACCATGGAGCCGCCTGCCGCGACCGAGGTGGCGATGACAAAGTTCCTGCGCGAGAGAGACATGGGTGTCCTGCCTGAATGAGGGAGAGGGGGAGGCGGGGGCGCCCCCGTCTTTTTTTGGGGGGCGCGGGGAACTGCGCGACAAGCCACGACGGACCCGCAGGTTCAAGACGGCCTGTCCAGCGGAGCTGTCGGCTATCGACGTCGAGTCTTCGGATCAAGCGCATCCCGAACGGAGTCACCAAGCAGGTTGAAGGCGATCACAAAGATCACCATCGTCAGCCCGGGAAACAGCATGTAAGTGATGTCGTTCTGATAGACCTGCGCCCCGCGCTGGATCATCACGCCCCAGTCGGGAGTGGGATCACTGAGCCCCACGCCGAGGAAGGCGAGGGCGGCCTCCGTGGTGACGTACATCGGCAGCGCGAGAGTCGCCTGGATGAGGATCGGCGTCCACAGATTCGGCAGCAGCTCCTTGAAGATGATCCGGGCCGGCGACGCCCCGGTGACCTTGGACGCCTCCACGAACTCCCGCTCGCGCAGGGCCAGTACCTCGCCGCGCAGCAGCCGGGCGATCGGGGCCCAGCCGAACGCGGTCATCACCGAGATCAGGCTGACGACCGTGAGCCAGGTCGGGGTGGCGTCCTCCGGCGAGACGAGGATCGAGATCATCACGGGCCAGAAGGCGATGAAGAAGAGCGTGGAGGGGAAGGCCAGGAGGATGTCGATGACCCGGCCGACCAGGTAGTCGGTCCGGCCGCCGAGATAGCCGGCCGTGAGCCCGACGACGATGCCCAGCAGGGTGACCAGCACGGTCGTCACCGTGGCGATCAGCAGCGAGTTGCGGATGCCGTAGAGCAGCAGCGTGAAGACGTCCCGCCCGAGCTGTGGTTCGACGCCGAACCAGAAGTCGCCGCTGATGCCGCCGTTGGGCCGGACGGGGAAACCGAAGTCGTTGAGCAGACCCGTCGTGTTCTGACCGTAGGTCGTGTACGGATCCTTGCCGTACAGCTTGGCGATCAGCGGGGCGCCGATTGCGGCGACGAAGAAGACCAGCACCACACAGGCCGAGACCACACCCGAGCGGTCGCGCTTGAAGCGCAGCCAGGCGAGCCGGCCGGGGGAGCGGCTGTCACCGCCCCGGAGCGGGGTCTTCGGCGCCGTCGGTACGGCGTCTTCGGCCACCACCATGGGTGCGGTGGTGGCAGAGGGTGTAGGCGAGGTCATGGTGCTCCTGGCCCGAACTGTCGAGGGGTCTGCACGACGCGACCCATGGGCTGAGCGTCCACTGCGAAGTCCGGTGCGGTTCGGCAGCGCCCGGAAGGGGCGCGGGGAACTGCGCGATCAGCCACGACCCACCCGCGGGTGGCGTACCGGACTTCCGGCGGAGTGCTCAGCGCGACCATTTCAACGCCGTTCAGGCAGCGTCAATGAAACGTTGACGGCTTTGATCTGGTCTTTTGCCGTTTGACCTGAGGCTGGCCGCCCGCTTGGCGTGGCTTGGTACTGCCATGACCAAAGCGAGGTCCGATATGCGGTTCGCCATGTTTCGGCATACGTGCATTCGGAGGGTGTTCCCACTCGTAAGAGTGGGATGAATGGGCGTCACGTCCTTTATGCCCCGATATTGGGCGCTGAAGGCACAGCGCTCCCGCGCCGGAGCCCCAGCGCACGGGAAGTGCGCTGGAAGCGCACTGAAGAGGAGGCACTCCATGCGTGGAGCCACGCACGCCAGATGGGCCGCTTGCGCGGCGGCGGTAGCTCTCGCCGCGACGGCCTGCGGGGACGACGGGGGCGGCGACAGCGGCGGCGGCGACGGCTCCGGGATCGTGAGCTCCTCGTGGGGTGACCCGCAGAACCCCCTGGAGCCGGCCAACACCAACGAGGTGCAGGGCGGCAAGGTCCTCGACATGCTCTTCCGCGGTCTGAAGCGCTACGACGCCAAGACCGGCAAGGCGAACGACATGCTCGCCGAGAAGATCGAGACCTCGGACTCGCAGAACTTCACCGTCACCGTCAAGACCGGCTGGACGTTCAGCAACGGCGAGGCCGTCGACGCCAAGTCGTTCGTGGACGCCTGGAACTACGGCGCCAGCCTCAAGAACAACCAGAAGAACGCGTACTTCTTCGGGTACATCGACGGCTACGACAAGACGCACCCGGAGGACGGCAGCAAGCAGACGGCCGACACCCTCTCCGGCCTCAAGGTCACCGGGCCCAACACCTTCACGGTCAAGCTCAACCAGAAGTTCTCGACCTTCCCCGACACCCTGGGCTACGCGGCCTTCTCCCCGCTGCCGCAGGCGTTCTTCGACGACCACGCGGCCTGGCTGAACAAGCCGGTCGGCAACGGCCCGTACACCATCGACTCGTACGCAAAGGGCTCGGTGATGAAGATGCGCCAGTGGGTGCAGTACCCGGGCCAGGACAAGGCGCAGAACGGCGGGGTGGACCTCAAGGTCTACACCGACAACAACACCGCCTACACGGACCTGATGGCCGGCAACCTCGACCTCGTCGACGACGTGCCCGCCTCCCAGCTCAAGAACGCCAAGAGCGACCTCGGCGACCGGTACATCAACACGCCCGCCGGCATCATCCAGACCCTCGCCTTCCCGTTCTACGACAAGGCATGGGACAAGGCCGGCATGGAGAAGGTCCGCACGGGCCTGTCCCGGGCCATCGACCGCGAGCAGATCACCGAGACCATCTTCCAGAAGACGCGCACGCCCGCCACCGACTGGACCTCGCCCGTCCTCGGCGAGGCAGGCGGCTTCAAGGAGGGGCTGTGCGGTGACGCCTGCGAGTACGACCCCGCCGAGGCCAAGAAGCTGATCGAGGAGGGCGGCGGGCTGCCCGGCGGCCAGGTCAAGATCTCGTACAACGCGGACACCGGCTCCCACAAGGAGTGGGTGGACGCCGTCTGCAACTCCGTCAACAACGCGCTGGACAACGACAAGGCCTGCGTCGGCAACCCGATCGGCACCTTCGCCGACTTCCGCAACCAGATCACCCAGTCCAAGATGTCGGGCCCCTTCCGGGCCGGCTGGCAGATGGACTACCCGCTGATCCAGAACTTCCTGCAGCCGCTGTACTACACCAACGCCTCGTCCAACGACGGCAAGTGGACCAACGCCGAGTTCGACAAGCTCGTCAACGAGGCCAACGCGGAGACCGACCAGGCCAAGGCCGTCGACCTCTTCCAGCAGGCCGAGGAGGTCCTGCGGGACGACATGGGCGCCATCCCGCTCTGGTACCAGAACGGCAGCGCCGGCTACTCGCAGCGGGTCTCCGACGTGGCGCTCAACCAGTTCAGCGTCCCCGTCTACAACGAGATCAAGGTCAGCTGAGCCGCGGGGGCGCCCGTCGGCACACGGGCGCCCCCGCCTACCTCCGGAGCCCTCATGGGACGGTATGTGATCCGGCGTCTGCTGCAGATGATCCCGGTCTTCTTCGGCGCCACCCTGTTGATCTTCCTGATGGTGAACGTGATGGGCGACCCCATCGCGGGCCTGTGCGGCGACCGGCAGTGCGACCCCGCCACGGCCGCCCAGCTGCGCCATGAGTTCGGCCTCGACAAGCCCCTGTGGCAGCAGTACGCGACCTACATGGGCAACGTCTTCACCGGCGACTTCGGCACCGCGTTCAACGGCCAGGAGGTCACCGAGCTGATGGCGAGCGCGTTCCCGGTCACCATCCGGCTCACGATCGTCGCGATCCTCTTCGAGATCGTCATCGGCATCACACTCGGCGTCGTCACCGGACTGCGCCGCGGCCGCCCCGTCGACACCGGCGTCCTGCTGGTCACCCTCGTCGTCATCTCCGTGCCGACCTTCGTCACCGGTCTGCTGCTCCAGCTGCTGCTGGGCGTCGAATGGGGCTGGATCAGTCCGTCCGTCTCCCCGGAGGCCCCCTTCGACGAGCTGATCGTGCCGGGCCTGGTGCTCGCGTCCGTCTCCCTCGCGTACGTGACCCGGCTGACCCGCACCTCCATCGCGGAGAACCGGCGCGCCGACTACGTCCGTACGGCCGTCGCCAAGGGGCTGCCCCGGCGCAGGGTCATCACCCGGCACCTGCTGCGCAACTCCCTCATCCCCGTGGTCACCTTCATCGGCACCGACATCGGCGCGCTGATGGGCGGCGCGATCGTCACCGAGCGCATCTTCAACATCCACGGCGTCGGCTTCCAGCTCTACCAGGGCATCCTGCGCCAGAACACCCAGACCGTCGTCGGCTTCGTGACCGTCCTGGTCCTCGTCTTCCTGGTGGCCAACCTGCTGGTCGACCTCCTGTACGCCGTACTCGACCCGAGGATCCGCTATGCCTGAACCGATGCCGCGCGAGCCGCACCTGTCGGGCGGGGGCCGCGCCCCGGAGGACGGCGCCATCGCCGCGACGGGCATGGGCGGCGCGATGGACCTGGCCACGGCCGAGGCCACGACCCTGGAGAAGAACCCGGACGGACCCGACGGCACCGGCCCCTCCGAGAAGCCGCGCTCCCTCTGGTCCGACGCCTGGCGCGACCTGCGCCGCAACCCCGTCTTCATCATCTCGGCGCTCATCATCCTGTTCCTGGTCTTCATCTCCCTGTGGCCCGGGGTGATCGCCACCCAGAACCCGCTCAAGTGCGACCTCGCCAAGGCCCAGGAGGGCTCCCAGCCGGGACACCCCTTCGGCTTCAACGGCCAGGGCTGCGACGTCTACACCCGCACGGTGTACGGGGCCCGGGTCTCCGTCACCGTCGGTGTGTGCGCCACGCTCGGGGTCGCCATCCTCGGCTCGGTGCTCGGCGGGCTCGCCGGGTTCTTCGGCGGGGTGTGGGACGCGATCCTGTCCCGGATCACCGACATCTTCTTCGCGATCCCCGTCGTCCTCGGCGGTCTTGTGCTGCTCTCCGTGGTCACCAGCTCCACGGTCTGGCCGGTGATCGGGTTCATGGTGCTGCTGGGCTGGCCGCAGATCTCCCGTATCGCCCGCGGCTCCGTCATCACCACCAAGCAGAACGACTACGTCCAGGCGGCCCGGGCGCTGGGCGCCTCCAACTCCCGGATGCTGCTGCGGCACATCACGCCCAACGCCATCGCCCCGGTCATCGTCGTGGCGACCATCGCGCTCGGTACGTACATCTCGCTGGAGGCGACCCTCTCGTACCTCGGCGTCGGGCTGAAGCCGCCCACGGTGAGCTGGGGCATCGACATCTCCTCGGCGTCCCAGTACATCCGCACGGCTCCGCACGCGCTCCTGTGGCCGGCCGGGGCCCTCGCCGTCACCGTCCTCGCGTTCATCATGCTCGGCGACGCGGTGCGCGACGCCCTCGACCCGAAGCTGAGGTGACCGCCGTGCTGCTCGAAGTGCGCGATCTGCACGTGGAGTTCAGGACCAGGGACGGAGTGGCCAAGGCCGTCAACGGTGTCTCCTACAGCGTGGACGAGGGCGAGACGCTCGCCGTGCTCGGCGAGTCCGGCTCCGGCAAGTCCGTGACCGCCCAGGCGATCATGGGCATCCTCGACACACCGCCCGGGAGGATCACCGCGGGCGAGATCCTCTTCCAGGGCGAGGACCTCCTGAAGTTCAAGGAGGAGGACCGGCGCAAGGTCCGCGGCGCCAGGATGGCGATGATCTTCCAGGACGCGCTGTCGTCCCTGAACCCGGTGCTCAGCGTCGGCGCCCAGCTCGGCGAGATGTTCACCGTCCACCAGGGCATGTCCAGGAAGGCCGCCAAGGCCAAGGCGATCGAGCTGATGGAGCGGGTGCGCATCCCGGCCGCGGCCGCCCGTGTCGGCGACTACCCCCACCAGTTCTCCGGCGGAATGCGCCAGCGCATCATGATCGCCATGGCGCTGGCCCTCGAACCGGACCTGATCATCGCCGACGAACCCACCACCGCCCTCGACGTCACCGTCCAGGCCCAGGTCATGGACCTCCTCGCCGAGCTCCAGCGCGAACTCGACATGGGGCTCATCCTCATCACCCACGACCTCGGCGTGGTCGCGGACGTCGCCGACCGGATCGCCGTGATGTACGCGGGCCGGATCGTCGAGTCCGCCCCGGTCCACGACATCTACAAGGCCCCCGCGCACCCCTACACGAAGGGCCTCCTGGAATCGATCCCGCGGCTCGACCAGAAGGGCAAGGAGCTGTACGCCATCAAGGGCCTGCCACCGAACCTCATGTACATCCCGCCCGGCTGCGCCTTCAACCCGCGCTGCCCCCTGGCCCAGGACGTCTGCCGGACCGACGTACCGCCGCTGTACGAGGTGACCGAGGCGGGCACGGACCGCGTGAGTGCCTGTCACTTCTGGAGGGAGTGCCTCCATGACTGAGCCGATCCTCCAGGTGCGGGGCCTGGTCAAGCACTACCCGCTCACCCAGGGCATCGTCTTCAGGAAGCAGATCGGCGCGGTGAAGGCCGTCGACGGCGTCGACTTCGAACTCGCCGCGGGCGAGACCCTCGGCATCGTCGGCGAGTCCGGCTGCGGCAAGTCCACGGTCGCCAAGATGCTGGTCAACCTGGAGAAGCCGACGGCCGGCGAGATCGCGTACAAGGGCGAGGACGTCACCAGGCTCTCCGGCCGCGCTCTGAAGGCCGTGCGCCGCAACATCCAGATGGTCTTCCAGGACCCGTACACCTCGCTCAACCCGCGCATGACCGTGGGCGACATCATCGGGGAGCCGTACGAGATCCACCCCGAGGTCGCGCCCAAGGGCGACCGGCGCCGGAAGGTCCAGGACCTGCTGGACGTGGTCGGGCTCAACCCGGAGTACATCAACCGCTATCCGCACCAGTTCTCCGGCGGCCAGCGCCAGCGCATCGGCATCGCGCGCGGCCTGGCCCTGCGCCCCGAGATCATCGTCGCCGACGAACCGGTCTCCGCCCTCGACGTGTCGGTCCAGGCCCAGGTCATCAACCTGATGGACCGGCTCCAGACCGAGTTCGACCTGTCGTACGTGTTCATCGCGCACGACCTCTCGATCGTGCGGCACATCTCCGACCGGGTCGGTGTGATGTACCTCGGGCGGATCGTGGAGATCGGCAGGGACGCCGAGATCTACGACCACCCGACGCATCCCTATACACAGGCCCTGCTGTCCGCCGTGCCCGTTCCGGACCCCGAGGCCCGCGAGCACCGGGAGCGGATCATCCTCTTCGGTGACGTGCCCTCACCGGCGAACATCCCCTCCGGCTGCCGCTTCCGCACCCGCTGCTGGAAGGCGCAGGAGCGCTGCGCCCTGGAGGTCCCGCTGCTCGCGGTGCCCGCGGAGTTCCGGTACGAGGCGGCCGGCGCCGCGGCCCATGACTCGGCGTGCCACTTCGCGGAGGAGAAGCAGGTGGTCCCACCGGAGGAGCCGGCGGACGAGACCCCTGACGAGCCCACGGACGACGTGAAATAGCGTGACAAATACGCATCAACTTCGTTAACACGCAGGCAACTTGGTCGACCCGATACCGATATACGGACGCGTCAGTCTGAACAGCGTACGGCCGTGCGGGTGCCGTAGACCGGCCGGGGCGCGCCATGTCTCCCCGGCCGGTCGCATGCCCCCCTTTGCGCCTAAACCGGCGCCGCTTTCGCGGAGCTGGCTGTTCAGCCCAGTTTGAGAGCGCGCCGTAGGAAATCCACCTGGAGCAGCAGCAGATTCTCCGCGACCTGCTCCTGCGGGGTCATGTGCGTGACCCCCGACAGCGGCAGCACCTCGTGCGGGCGGCCCGCGGCCAGCAGCGCGGAGGACAGCCGCAGGGAGTGCGCGATCACCACGTTGTCGTCGGCGAGACCGTGCACGATCATCATCGGCCGGGCCGGCCCGACGGCTCCCACCAGACCGTCGTCGTCGATCAGCGAGTTCGCCGCGTACACCTCCGGCCGGGTGTTCGGATCGCCCAGATAGCGCTCGGTGTAGTGGGTGTCGTACAGCCGCTGGTCGGTCACCGGCGCGCCCACCACGCCCGCGTGGAAGACGTCGGGGCGGCGCAGCACCGCGAGCCCCGCGAGATAGCCGCCGAACGACCAGCCGCGGATCGCCACCCGGTCCAGGTCGAGCGGGAAGCGCTCGGCGAGCGCCCGGAGCGCGTGGATCTGGTCGTCGAGGACGACCGCCGCGAGATCGTCCTTGATCGACTTCTCCCAGGCCGGCGAGCGGCCCGGCATGCCCCGCCCGTCCGCGACGATCACGGCGAACCCCTGGTCGGCGAACCACTGCGAGGTCAGATACGGGTTGTGCGCGGCCAGCACCCGCTGCCCGTGCGGCCCGCCGTACGGGTCCATCAGCACCGGCAGCGGGCCGTCGGTGTAGTCCGTGGGGAGCAGAACGGCGCACGGCACACGGCGCTCGCCCGCCTCCGTGAGCGTCACGCGCGGGCTCAGCCCGGGGTCTTCGGCGTACGAGGCCACGGTCGCCGCGGACTTGCCCTCGCGCAGCACCTGCACCTGGGCGCCCGGCCGGTCGGGCACGGCCGATACGAGCACGGTCACACCGCCCGCGCGGACCGCCGAGTGGACGCCGGGTTCCTGTGAAATCCGTTCCACACCGAGGTCGTTGACCCGGTAGACGTGCACCTCTCCCGTCTCCGGGACGACCGCCGCCTCGCCGGCCGACGCGGAGACCAGCACGTCGTCGTCCGACACGTCCAGCACCGCTCGCACATGCAACTGCGGTCCCGTCAGGGGGCGTTCGCCCACGGCGAGCACACGCGCCCCGCCCTCGTCGGCGATCCGCACGAGCTGTCCGCTCGGACTCCAGCTCGGTACCCCGGGGAAAAGATCAAGCCATTGTGGATCTTCGTCCGCGTGCACCATCCGGGTCGCCCCGGTGTCCGGGTCGACGGCCAGGTAGAGCTGGCTCTTCTGGTCGCGCGCCTGGACGAGGAGCAGCGGCGCTCCGGCCGCCGACCAGTGCACCCGCGCGAGGTAGGGGTAGCGCGCCCGGTCCCATGCGACCTCCGTGCGCGCCCCTTCGAGCCCCACCACGAAGAGCCGCACCTGCGCGTTGTCCGTCCCGGCCGCCGGATAGGCGACCTGCTGCGGATCCCGCTCGGGATGCGCGGGATCGGAGATCCACCAGCGGCGTACGGGGGCGTCGTCGGCCCGTGCGACCAGCAGCCGGTCCGACTCCGGCGACCACCAGAAGCCACGCGAACGGCCCATCTCCTCGGCCGCGATGAACTCGGCGAGACCGTAGGCGACCGTGTCGGACTCCGGCTGCACGAGCGCCCTGTCGTCCTCCCCCTCTGCGCCGACGACCCTCAGGGCGCCCCCGGAGACGTACGCGACGAGCCTTCCGTCCGGGGACGGGCGAGGGTCCAGCACAGGCCCGGGGACCCGCAGTTCGCGTGCCGTGCCCGCCCGCAGCTCCGCGGTGAACAGCCGCCCCGACAGGGCGAAGGACGCCAGCTCCACGGCCGTGTCGGTGGCATAGCCGACGATGCCCGCCCCGCCCTCCCGGCTGCGCTCGCGCCGGGCCCGTTCCGCCGCCGACAGTCTTTCCGAGGAGCCCCCGAGCAGCGCCCCCGGATCCGCGGCGGGGCGCTCCTCGCCGTCCGCGACGTCGAGGACCCACAGCTGGTTCGCCCGGTCCGTACCGGACGAGGACCGCAGGTACACGACACGGGAACCGTCGGGCGCCACGGTGAAAGCGCGGGGCGCGCCGAGCGTGAAGCGCAGGGTGCGCGCCTGCCGGCGCGGAAAGGAGAGAGGCTCGGTCGTCATGCTCCGACCATATTGGCCATGCGCCCCCTTGTGCGGCCGTGCGCCGATCAATGCGCACGTACGAATAGTTATGATCACTACTGCTGTGTGGGTATCAACCTGCTGGCCGCTGTATGGATTTACTGCCCCCATCATCCGACCCCCCGCGTCCCTGGGATCCTTGGAGGTGAGCCGCCGTGGCACTCTCGATTTCGGCGGTGGTGCTGCTGGCGATCATCGTCTTCATCCTGATCAAGAAATCAGGGCTGAAGGCGCCTCACGCCATCGTGTGTGTCCTGTTCGGCTTCTATCTGGCCAGCTCGACGATCGCACCGACGATCAGCGATCTGACCACGAACATCGCGGGCATGATCGGAGACATCAAGTTCTGACCCACGCCTCGTAAGGTGCTGCCCCACGCCTCGTAGGGTGGGGCCATGACGGAACTGCCCTCCCGGCGTCTGCTCCTGGTGCACGCGCACCCGGACGACGAGGCGATCAACAACGGCGCGACCATGGCCAGGTACGCGGCCGAGGGCGCCCACGTCACGCTCGTGACCTGCACCCTTGGCCAGCGCGGCGAGGTCATCCCGCCCGGCCTCGCCCACCTGTCGGGCGAGGCCCTCGGCGAGCACCGCCAGGCCGAGCTCGGCGCGGCGATGCGCGAGCTCGGGGTGAGCGACTTCCGCCCCCTCGGCGGCCCCGGCCGCTACCACGACTCCGGGATGATGGGCCTGCCCGACAACGACGACCCGCGCTGCCTCTGGCAGGCCGACGTCGACGAGGCGGCCGCGGATCTCGTCCAGGTGATCCGCGAGGTGCGCCCCCAGGTGCTCGTGACCTACGACACGAACGGCGGCTACGGCCACCCGGACCACATCCAGACCCACCGCGTCGCCATGCGCGCCGCCGACCTGGCCGCGGAGCCGGGCTTCGGTCCGGAGCTCGGCGAACCGTGGACGATCGCAAAGATCTACTGGAACCGCGTACCGCGCACGGTCGCCGAGGAGGGCTTCGCCCGCCTGAAGGACGTGCTCGACGAACTGCCCTTCTCCGCCTCCGCCGCCGTCGACGACGTGCCGGGCGTGGTGGACGACTCGCTGATCACCACGGAGATCGACGGCACCCCCTTCGCCGCGGCCAAGGCCGCCGCCATGCGGGCGCACGCCACCCAGATCGAGGTCGCCGAGCCGTGGTTCGCGCTCTCCAACCAGCTCGCGCAGCCGCTGTTCGTCGTGGAGTACTACGAGTTGGCGCGTGGTGAGCGCGAGGGACCGGCACGGGAGACGGACCTGTTCGCCGGGGTGGCAGAAAAGGATGAGGGTGTCCGATGAGTCGTCGTGGATGTCCGACACGTAATGAAGTGAGTGGCTGATGAGTACGGCGAACAGGCCGGGTGCGGGCAGCATGCTCGCCGAACCCCCGCGAGCGCCCTCGGCCGGACGGATCCTCGTCCACCTGGGGCTCTTCGTGCTGGGTGCCGTGGTCGGGGCGGCCGGCGGACTGGTCCAGGCGGGCCTGTTCCCGGGCGGGCTGCTGCTCGCGCTGGCCGGCGCGGCGGGGCTCTTCGTCGGCGGGGGGCTGGCGACCGGTGGCCGGGGCGGGGCCGTCGCGCCCGCCGCCGGCTGGATGATTTCCGTGGTCCTGCTCACCGCGAGCCGGCCGGAGGGAGACTTCCTTTTCGCCGCGGGAGCGGGCTCCTACCTCTTCCTGCTCGGCGGAATGGCCGTGGCTGTGATGTGTGCCACCCTTGGCCCGGGGCGGCAACCGGGCGGGCCCGCCGCCCGACTTGGCAAGTGACGTACCACTTCGCCGCAGTGCGCAGGTGCAAGTCCGGTGTGGGTTTCCCCTACGGCCGCAGGATGCGGACGACAAGTGGCCAGTATGGTGGTGCGCGCCGCCGAGCCGCCCGAATCGAGGTCGAGTACACGGGCGGTGGAGCCAACCAGGAGAACCTGCCTTGAGTCGTGAAACTGACAGTTCGTCCTCCGGGCCCAACGGGCGCGGCGGAACCGCATACCCGTCGGGGACTCCGCCGTACGGAACGCCCAAGGCTTCCGACGGCGCCGCCGACAATGGGCGTTCCGCCGGTGACCGGCCGGAGCAGCCCAAGACCGAGACCACGCTGACGACACGGATCCGCATCAACATCCCCGGATCCCGGCCGATTCCGCCGGTCGTCGTGCGCACGCCCGTCGGGGGCGGCGAGTCCTCCGACAGCACGAGTGTGCCCGGACCGGCCCCCGTGGACACCGGACCGAGCACGGGTCCGGGCGGGCCCGTGGACTCCGACACCGGGTCCCACCCCATGCCCACGCCCTCCGCCGAGGACAAGACGAGCGACTGGTTCGCGCCACGCAAGTCCGGTGCGCCCAAGGGCGGTCCGGGCGGTGGCGGCACCAACGGCGCGGGGACGCCCGGCGGTTCGAGTGCGCCGGGTCCCGTAGCGGGAGTTGGCGGCTCCGGTGCACGCCCCTCCGGTTCGGCCGCGCCCAACGGCGGTGCCGGTGGTGCGGCCAGGCCCGGTGGCTCCCGGCCCGGCGGCACCAATGGCGCGGGGCTGCCCGGCGCGGGCGGTACCGGGCCCGTGGCACCCGGCCACGGAGGCGGTACCGGTTCCTTCGACGTGTCCGCGGCACTGGCGGCGGGGCCGCTGGGCGGCGGGCCCGGCAACTCGCCGTATCCGACGGACGGCTCCGGCGACGGCGGCGGTGAGCCGCGGCGCGACGGCCTTCCTTACTTCTCCGGCGGCGGCCAGGGCGGACCTTCGGGCCCGACCGGCGGACCGGTCACCGGCGACGGCCAGCTGACACCGCCGGGCGCGGTGCGCGGCGGAGCCCCGAGCGGAATCGGCGGACCTGGTGGTCCCGGCGGCCAGGGTCTTCCTGGTGGGCCTGGCGGTCCCGGCGGTCAGGGGCTTCCCGGTGGTCCGGGCGGCTCTGGTGCACCTGGTGGTCCGCGGGTCCGTGGTGGCACGGGTGACCAGAACGGTCAGGGTGCCGCCGCGTTCCATGGCGCTTCCAGCGGTCCTGGTGGGCCCGGCGGCTCCGGATCCCCGGACGGCTCGGGCTTCCCCGGGCCCAACGGTGCCCAGAAGGGTTCCGGCTTCCCCGGCGGACCGGGTGGGCCCGGTGGCCCGGGAGCCTCGGACGGCTCGGGCTTCCCCGGTCCCAACGGTGCGCAGAACGGCTCCGGCTTCCCGGGCGGTCCTGGTGGACCCGGCGGTCCGGGTGCCCCTGGTGCTCAGGGCGGCGGACCCGGCGGCCCGGGTGCCTCCGGCTTCCCCGGCGGTCCCGGTGGTCCCGGCGGTCCGGGAGCCCCCGGCGGTCAGGGCGGCGGACCCGGTGGTCCCGGCGCCTCCGGCTTCCCCGGTGGCAAGGGTGCCCAGCACGGCTCGTCCTTCACCGGAGGACCCGGTGGCGGGATGAGCGACGACACCGCGATCCTCACCCCGCAGAAGCCCGCCCCCGAACCCGGTACGCCGGGCTACGGCGGCGCCGGTGAGAACGTCTCAGGACACACGCTGACCAGCGGCATCCCCGTCGTGCCGCCCGCCCCGAACTCGCCGTTCGGACCGGGCGCGCACACCGACGGACCGCTGCCGCACCAGCCCCCGAAGCTGCCCGAACCCGTGTCGCCGGCGGCGCCCGCGGCCTCGCGGTCCAAGAAGAAAAAGGGCCGCAACAAGCTGGTGCTCCTGGTCACCGGCGTGGTGACGCTGGGCGGCATCGCGTACGGCGCCGGACTGCTCATGAACCACTCCGACGTGCCCAAGGGCACCACCGTGCTCGGCGTCGACATCGGCGGCGGCACCCGTGACGAGGCCGTCAAGAAGCTCGACGACGCCTTCAAGGCACGGGCGGCCAAGCCGCTGCAGCTCTCCGTCGAGGGCGACACCGTCGCGCTCAGGCCGGACCAGGCCGGGCTCCAGCTCGACAGCCAGGCGACGGTACGGTCCGCGGCGGGCAGCGACTACAACCCCGTCTCGGTGATCGGCTCGCTGTTCGGCAACCATCGCGTGGTCGACCCCGCGATGCCCGTCGACGAGGAGAAGCTGACGGCCGCCCTGGAGCGCGCCGCGGGCGGCTCCGGCTCGGCGACCGAGGGCACGATCAAGTTCGAGTCGGGCAAGGCCGTCGCGGTCTACGGCAAGGCGGGCAAGGGCATCGACACCGGACAGTCGACGGAGGCCGTCGAGGAGGCGTACCGAGCCCAGGTGGAGACCGGCAAGGCGGCGACCGTCAAGGTCCCCACCACCGCCAAGGAGCCCAAGGTCACCAAGGCCGAGGTCGACCGCATGATGAAGGCGTTCGCACAGCCGGCGATGTCGGCCAACGTGACGATCAAGGCCGGTGCGGTGGAGCTCCCGTTCAGCCCGGAGAACTCCCTGTGGAAGTTCCTCGGCGTCAAGGCCAACGCCCAGGGCAAGCTGGTCGAGTACTACGACCTGGAAGCGCTGAAGGAGCTGTACGGCAGCGCCTTCGACGGCGTACTGATCACCCGGGGCAACGGCAAGAAGACCGCCGTGACCCCCCAGGACGTGGTCGGCGCGATGCGCCAGGCGCTCCTCGGCAAGACGGCGGCGGACCGTGTGGGAGTGATCGAGACCAACCCCAGCTAGTCGCGGACCGGTTGAGCGAACTGGTTGAAGGGGGCACCCGGTGATGGCCGGGTGTCCCCTTGTCTCGTTCCGGCGTCCGGCTCATCGTGGCCCGAGTGGCCCGCGCCGGGCGGGTGTCGAAGGGGCGGGTGCCGGTATGGGCTGGGAGTTCACGGACGACCGGGGGATCACGTTACGGCGCATCGGGCGCCCCGAGAGGGTGGCCGCGTACGTCCGGGCGGGCGCGGCACTGTGGGATCTGGGGGTCCGGCCCGTCGGGGTGTACGGATCAGGCCACGACGGCGACGAGCCCGACCCCGCCAAGTCCGGTGCCCTGGCCGACGTCCCGTACCTGGGCGCGGGCAAGGGGCTCGACGACGGGGCGATACGGTCCGTACGGCCCGACATCGTCGTCGACGTCACGTACGACCGGGACAAGCCGTACGCCGTCACGGAGGCGGCGGCGAAACGGGCCGGCGCACCCGTCCTCGCCCTGGCGGTCGGCGGCGACACCTCGCTGCCCGGCATTCTGGCGCGGTTCGCCCAGCTGGCGGTGGCCCTCGGCGGCGAACCGGCGGGCGGAGAGGGCGAGTTGGCCGCCGCGGAGGACGCCGTACGGTCCGCCGCCTCCGCCCCGCTGAAGGTGCTCGCGCTGTCGGCCGCCGGAACCCGCCAGGTGCATCTCGCCCGCCCCGGGACCTGGCCCGAACTGCGTCATCTGGCCGGGCTGGGCGTGAAGTTGACCGAGCCCGGCGCCGGTGGTGCGAACTGGTCCACGACCAGCTGGGAGCACGCCCTCGGCCTCGCCCCCGACCTGGTCCTCGCGGACACCCGCGCGAACGCCGTACCCGTGGGGGAGTTGGAGTCCGTGCCCGCCTGGGAGGCCCTCACCTCGACCGCGGCCGTGGCGCCCTGGAACCCGGAACTGCCGTGCAGCGCCCACGCGTACGCCGCCTTCCTCCGCTCGGTGGCGGACGCGCTGGAGGTGCTGGGGGCCAGGAGGTGAGTTCCGCGTGCCCGACATGACATCTGTCATCCGGGAGTGACGACGGCCGACACTGCCGGGCGGGGCCCGCCTCCCGCCACGCTGGGTCACATGACAGCGACTGCGACAGCGGAGGCCACCGGTTCGGTGGTCGGGTTCGATCAGGTGACCAAGACCTACGGAAGCGTACGAGCCGTGGACGGGCTCACGCTGGCCCTGCACCCGGGCGAGACCGTGGCCCTGCTGGGGCCCAACGGCGCGGGCAAGTCGACCACGCTCGACCTGCTGCTCGGCCTCAAGCACGCGGACAGCGGCTCGGTGCGGGTGTTCGGTGGCAGCCCGCGGGAGGCCATCGTCACCGGGCGCGTCGGCGCGATGCTGCAGAGCGGCGGGCTGATGGACGAGGTCACGGTGGGCGAGCTGGTGCGCCTCGCCTGCGACCTGCACCCGAAGCCGTTCCCCGTGCCGGACGTGCTCGCCCGCGCGAGCCTCACACAGCTGGCGGACCGCAAGGTCGACAAGCTCTCGGGCGGCCAGCAGCAGCGCGTGCGCTTCGCGCTCGCCACGGCCGGGGACAGCGACCTCATCGTCCTCGACGAGCCGACGACCGGCATGGACGTCTCAGCGCGCCAGGCCTTCTGGGCCACCATGCGTGAGCAGGCCGACCAGGGGCGGACGGTCCTGTTCGCCACGCACTACCTGGAGGAGGCCGACGCCATCGCCGACCGCGTGCTCGTCCTGCACCGGGGACGGCTGCTCGCGGACGGCACCGCCGCCGAGATCAAGGCGAAGGCCGGCGCCCGGCGGATCGCGTTCGACCTGGAGGGCCCGATCGACGAGCCCGCGCTGCGCGAACTGCCCTTCCTCACCTCGCTCGACGTGTCGGGCCACACGGTCCGCATCCAGTCCTCCGACGCCGACGCGACCGTCCACGCCCTGTACGGGCTCGGTGTCTACCCCCGCAACCTCGAAGTGGCCGGGCTCGGTCTGGAGCAGGCCTTCGTCGCCATCACCGCCGCCGAGGAGGCGCGCACCTCATGAACGCCACGAACGCCATGAGCGGCATGTCCGGTATGAACGGTCTCATCAAGCTGGAGATCACCCGCGCCCTGCGCAACCGCAAGTTCCTGTTCTTCTCGGTGATCTACCCCTCGGCCCTGTTCCTGCTGATCGCGGGCAGCGCCGACAGCACGACAAAGGTCGACGGCACAGGGCTCACCCTGCCGACGTTCTTCATGGTCTCCATGGCGTCCTTCGGCGCCCTGACCGCCGTCCTCATGGGCAACAGCGAGCGCATCGCCAAGGAGCGCGAGAGCGGCTGGGTACGGCAGTTGCGGCTCACCACGCTGCCGGGGCGCGGCTATGTCCTCGCGAAGACCGCGAGTGCGGCCGTGATCAGCCTCCCGTCGATCGTCGTCGTCTTCGTGGTCGCGGCAGCAGTGAAGGACGTACGCCTGGACGCCTGGCAGTGGCTCGCGCTCACCGGCGCGATCTGGGCCGGCAGCCTCGTCTTCGCCGCGCTCGGCGTCGCCATCGGCTACCTGGCGAGCGGTGACGCGGTCCGCCCGATCACGATGATCGTGTACTTCGGTCTGTCCATGCTGGGCGGACTGTGGATGCCGACGACGACCTTCCCCGACTGGCTGCAGGACATCGCGAAGTGGCTGCCCACGCACGCGTACGCTGCCCTCGGGCAGGCCATCGAACAGAGCCAGGCCCCGCACGCGAAGGACCTCGCCATCCTCGCCGTCTCCTTCGTCCTGTTCGCGGGCGGCGCGGCCTGGCTGTACAGGAAGGACACGCTGAAGGCGTGAGCGGCGTCGAGACCGGCATCGGGCATCGCCCCACGAACCGGAAGCAGCGGGCGGTCAAGCTCCTCTGGACCGGCATCTGGCTCGCCTACCTGAGCGCGCCCGTGAGCGACCTGCTGCACGGCGGGCACAGCGACGGAGTCCGTGTCCTCGGCGTCATTGGCCTGGTGGCCTTCGTCATCTGGTACTTCGCCCTGATCTTCCGCGCCGGACGCGGTGAGGCGAACGGTGTGGTGCTCGGCTCACTGGCCGTGCTCGCGGCCCAGTCGTCGATCCTGGCCCTCACCCTCGGCCGCGAGTGGCTCGTGCTGTTCGTGTACGTGTCGGTCGCGTCCGGCGCGGCTCTGCCGCCGCGGTTCGCACGGCTGACCATCCCGGCCGTGTGCGCCCTGATGACGGTGATCGCCCTGTCCGTACCGGACGGGAACGAGTACCTGGCCTCGCTGCTCCTCCCGTCGCTCCTCGGCGGTTTCGCGATGGTCGGCGTCCGTACCCTGATCCGTACGACGATCGAGCTGCGCGAGGCCCGCGCCACCGTCGCCCAGCTGGCCGCCAACGAGGAACGGCTGCGGCTCGCCCGCGACCTGCACGACCTGCTCGGCCACTCGCTCTCGCTGATCACCCTGAAGAGCGAGCTCGCGGGCCGGATGCTGCCCGAGCACCCCGACAAGGCGGCCCAGCAGGTCGCCGACATCGAGAACGTCAGCCGCCAGGCCATGGTCGACGTCCGGGAGGCGGTCACCGGCTACCGGCGGCCCCGGCTGGCCGGCGAACTCGCGGGCGTACGGGTCGCCCTCACGGCGGCGGGCATCACGGCCGAACTGCCCGCCGAACCGGACCTCACGGGCGTCGCCTCGGAGACCGAGTCCGCCCTGGCCTGGGCGCTGCGCGAGGCGGTCACCAACGTCGTACGCCACAGCGGGGCCAGGCGCTGCACGGTCGAGCTGGTGCGGCGCCAGACCCTGGAGGGGCCGGTGCTGGAGCTGAGCGTGGAGGACGACGGGGGCGGCGCGGACAGCGGTCCCGGCAACGGGCTGACCGGGCTGAGGGAGCGGCTGGAGAAGGTGGGCGGGGAGCTGGAGGCGGGCAGCGCACGGCACGGGTTCCGGCTGCTGGCCCGCGTCCCGGCGCCCACGGCGGCCGTAGGATCCGGGGCATGAGCCGCACGATCAAGGTCCTGCTCGCCGAGGACCAGTCGATGGTCCGCGAGGCGCTGGCCGCCCTGCTCGGCCTCGAACCGGACATCGACGTGGTGGCGCAGGTCGCCCGAGGCGACGAGGTGCTGGCCGCCGTACGCGGGCACGACGTGGACGTGGCGCTCCTGGACATCGAGATGCCGGGCGCCACCGGCATCGAGGCGGCGGCCGAGCTCCACCGGGAGTTCCCCGCGCTCAAGCTGGTCATCCTCACGACCTTCGGCCGCCCCGGCTACCTCCGCAGCGCCATGGAGGCGGGCGCCGACGCATTCCTCGTGAAGGACGCCCCCGCCGCCCAGCTCGCCGAGGCGATACGCAAGGTCCTCACCGGCGAACGCGTCATCGACCCCGCCCTCGCCGCGGCCGCCCTGGCCGAGGGAGCCAACCCCCTGACCGACCGCGAACGCGAGGTACTCCGCGCCGCGGCCGACGGCTCCACCAACGCCGACCTGGCAACGACCCTCCACCTCTCCCACGGCACGGTCCGCAACTACCTCTCCACAGCAATCCAAAAGCTGGCGGCCCGAAACAGAGCGGAGGCGGTGAGAATCGCAAGAGAGAAGGGCTGGCTGTAGCGCCCTGAAGGGGCGCGGGGAACTGCGCGACCAGCCACAACGCACCCGCACCCGCGCTACAACAACAGCCCTATGGCGCTTGGGCGAACGATCCGTGAGACTCAGTTGAGCATGGCCCGAGCGGCCCGAGCCTGACGCCGAACCCGATCGGCCGCAGGCTCATCAACGGCAGCCACAACCTCCGCATACGCATCGAGTTCCACCGCCCCCGCGAGAAAGTCCCCCCGCTCGACGAGCAACTGCGCCCGTTCATACCGAAGCCGGGCGGGATGTGACGGCAGCAGCAGGGAGCAGTCAACGGCCCAGAGGGCCACATCGGACCGTTCGGGCCGAGCCGCGGCCCAGGCACGGACGTTGTTGAGGATCCGCAGGACGACGTCCAGCGGATCCGCGGGCGACAGCATCGCAGGATCCAGCGGCGCCCCCGTGGCCCCGGCCACGAGCAACTCCGCATCGGTCCCGGTCAGCACCCGGCCCCCGTCGAACGGGTCGGCGAGAACCTGCTGCTCCGGCGGACCGAATCCCACGATGAAGTGCCCCGGCAGAGCAACCCCGTACACCGGGGCCCCCGCCCGCCTCGCGACCTCCATCCACACCACCGACAGCAGGATCGGCAGCCCGCGCCGCCGCCGCAGCACCTCGTGCAGCAGCGAGGAGTCCAGCCGCTGATAGTCACCGGGCGTACCCCGGAACCCGCAGCGGCCGCCGAGATGCTCGGCGAGCGCGGTGGCCCAGGACCGCGGTCCGCCGGGCCGGAACGGCAGCTCCCCGGCCAGCCGGTCCAGCTCGATCTGCGCCGCGTCCAGCCCGGTCTCGTCCAGCTCCCCGTCCGCCTGGGCGCCCACCAGCAGACACAACGCCGACAGATCGGGCCGCTCGGCCCGCGCCTCGTCGCCGAACCGCCGCCGCCACTCGGCGCTCCGCTCGGGCCCGGGAGGATGAAGAGGACGCATAGCTGCCTCGTGCCCTTTCACACCGATCGATACCGCTCTGTGGCTCCGCCACGGATTTCGCCGCCGCGGAGGCGACCGACGCGTCCGTCGGCACCTGCAGCGGCCCCGCCGCCCGTTGCCGCAGGCCCGCGATAGTGGTGGTAGGCGTGATGCGCCGCGAAGCCCATGCCCTCGTACAGGGCCCGGGCGCCCGCGTTGTCGGCCTCCACCTGGAGCCAGGCCGCCGAGGCGCCCTCGGACAGCGCCCGGCGGGCCAGGGCGGCCATGACCGTGGTGGCCAGGCCCTGGCGGCGCAGGGACGGATCGACCTCCACCGCCGCGAACCCGGCCCAGCGTCCGTCGACCACACAGCGGCCGATGGCCGCCGGTATGCCCGGTTCGGCGCCCGGCACGGTCGCGAACCACACCGAGGGCCCGCTGCCCAGCACCTCCAGGGCCACCCCGCTCACGCCCTTGCGCTGGTAGCGGCCGAGCCATGCCTCGTCCGCCTCGCGCGCCAGCACGACGGTCCGGTCCGGTCCGGGGTCCGGGAGATCACCGATCGGCGCCAGAGCACCGATCCACATCTCCGCGGTCACCTCGCGCACCCACCCCCGCGCCTCCAGCTCCGCGCACAGCAGCTCCTGCGTGCCTTCGGCCCCGGTCGCGGTCTGCACGTACGCGGGCAGCTCCCGGGCCGCGTACCACTCCCGTACGAGCGACAGCGCGTCGTCCAGCGGGACGCCCGGCTCGCCGAGCGGCAGCACCGAGTTGGCCCGCCGGGTGAACCCCGCGGCGGCCCGCAGCTCCCACTCGCCGAGCGGCTCCCGCTCGACCGGCTGCCAGGCCCGGGCGGCGACCCGCGCCAGCTCCTCGTACGATGCCGCCGGGCCTCTGCGCCGGGCCGGCGCAGAGGGGACGACCTTGCCCGCCACCAGCGCCGATTCCGGAATACGGACGCTCTCCCCGGACCGTCGTGTGATCAGCAGCACACCGTCGTCCCATGATGTGAGAACTCCAACCGTGTCGGTGAACTTCTCACCCTCAGGAGGGTCTTCGCGCAACCGTCGCACCGAGACGCGTTTCCCCACGTCAGCGGGGGTAACACGGACTTCGAGACGGAAGTGTGCGGAGAATTCCACAGCTCAGTCCAACCCTCCTGTTCGGATCATGCCCAAGAACGGAGATACTAGGTGCGGGCATCGACGACGCCGCGCTCCCGCGCGCCAGGTGGCGGAGCCTGAAGACGGCTCGCCAGCGCCCTATCGAGGAGGAACGACAGCGTGACCTACGTCATCGCGCAGCCTTGTGTCGACGTCAAGGACAAGGCGTGCATCGAGGAGTGCCCGGTCGACTGCATCTACGAGGGCTCCCGGTCCTTGTACATCCACCCGGACGAATGCGTCGACTGTGGTGCCTGTGAGCCGGTCTGCCCGGTGGAGGCGATCTTCTACGAAGACGACACTCCCGAGGAGTGGAAGGACTACTACAAGGCGAACGTCGAGTTCTTCGACGAGCTCGGCTCGCCCGGCGGTGCCAGCAAGCTGGGACTCATCGAGCGCGACCACCCCTTCGTCGCAGCGCTGCCGCCGCAGAACCAGTAAGCGGTACGTACGCCGGGGCCCCGCCCAGCGACGCTGTGGCCCCGCCCCAGCGGTAGAAGCGCCGCCTCGGTCCCGTACGGCCTGCCGCCGTACGGGACCGAGGCGTTTGCCGTACGTGCCACCCGTCCGTACGGACGCCCCCTGTCCGTACGAGAAAGTGAGCCAGAACCCGTGTCCGCAGTCTCCGACCGGCTTCCCACCTTCCCCTGGGACAAGCTGGAGCCCTTCAAGGCGACGGCCGCCGCTCACCCGGGCGGCATCGTCGACCTGTCCGTCGGCACCCCGGTCGACCCGGTGCCCGACCTGATCCAGAAAGCTCTGGTCGCGGCCGCCGACTCGCCCGGCTATCCCACGGTGTGGGGCACGCCGGAGCTGCGGGACGCCCTGGTGGGCTGGTGCGAGCGACGGCTGGGCGCACGGGGCCTCACCCACCGCAACGTCCTGCCGGTGGTCGGCTCCAAGGAACTGGTGGCCTGGCTGCCCACCCAGCTGGGCCTGGGCCCCGGCGACCGGGTCGCCCACCCGCGCCTGGCGTACCCGACGTACGAGGTCGGCGCCCGCCTGGCCCGCGCGGACCACGTGGCGTACGAGGACCCGACGGATCTGGACCCCACCGGCCTGAAGCTGCTGTGGCTGAACTCCCCGTCGAACCCGACCGGCCGGGTGCTCTCCCTCCCGGAACTCACCCGGATCGTGGCCTGGGCGCGCGAGCACGGCATCCTCGTCTTCTCCGACGAGTGCTACATCGAGCTGGGCTGGGAGGCCGACCCGGTCTCGGTCCTGCACCCCGAGGTGTGCGGCGGCTCGTACGAGGGGATCGTGTCGGTCCACTCGCTCTCGAAGCGGTCGAACCTCGCGGGCTACCGCTCGGCGTTCCTGGCCGGTGACTCCGCCGTCCTCGGCGACCTGCTCCAGATCCGCAAGCACGGCGGCATGATGACCTCCGCGCCCACACAGGCCGCGACGGTCGCCGCCCTCTCCGACGACACCCACGTCCAGGAACAGCGCGCCCGCTACACCGCCCGCCGCACCGCCCTGCGCGACGCCCTCCTGGCCCACGGCTTCCGCATCGAACACAGCGAGGCCAGCCTCTACCTCTGGGCCACCAGGGACGAACCCTGCTGGGACACCGTCGCCCACCTCGCCGACCTCGGCATCCTCGTGGCCCCGGGCGACTTCTACGGCCCCGCAGGCGACACCTTCGTACGAGTAGCCCTAACGGCAACGGACGACCGGGTAGCAGCAGCGGTAAACCGCCTGGCGCCCCGTTAGGGGCGCGGGGAACTGCGCGACCAGCCACACACAACCCGCACCCGCCCACCGACCGGGCAAGAGGGAACACAAGAGAAGGGGCCCAGGGAGGAAACTCCCTGAACCCCTTCTCCGTAAAGCCCCCGGGGGGCTTAGCCGAGCGGCAGACCCTGAAGCGGCAGCTGCCCCGCCCCAGGCAACCCACCACCGGTGGCCCCCGCAGCGTCCCCGAGCACCTCACCCGCGGTCCCCGCGGCATCCCCCGCGGTCTTCTGCGCGGCGGGAGTCGTGGTCTTGACGGCCTTGCCGCCGGTCTTGCCCGCGGTCGGCACGGCCTTCTTGACGGCCTTGCTGCCCGCGTCACCCGCGAGCCCGGTGGCGTTCTGCGCGGCGCCGTCGACGGTGGTGCCCGCGTTGTCCAGCGCGGTCAGCCCGCCGAGGTCGGGGGTGGCCGGCAGTTCGGCCGCGCTCGCGGAGCCGGCCGCACCGACCCCGGCTGCCGCTCCCGCTGCGACGAGCAGCGCGGCACGGGCGATCCGGCGGGTCAGGGGGAGGGACATGATGCTCCTTTGACGGAAGAGAACGGTGAAGTGTCGTGCCGTGCCCGGCAGTTGACCGGCTGGCTGTCGGTCTGCCGTCGATCGACCGGCTGTTGATCGTTCCGGGCTCGGACGCAGTGACTACCGCTCGAAGTCCGCGAAGGTTGCGGTGGCCCAACGTAAAGAGTTGGTAATGCGTCGCATTATCGGCTGTGGAGAAACCCGGGCAAAGAACGCCCGGTGAGAAAGTCTGCCGAATGGCTACGGCCCTTTGCTCCCAAGGGATTTCGCGGATTCGCGAGAGGTGCGGGAAGGGCCGGAGGAAATACCTGGCCGGCCGTCGACATGCCGCGCCGGGCATACCCCCAACGGGTGACGGCCCGTACTACTGCCCGGTGACGATTCGGACCTCGCCCGTGGAGTTCCACGCACCCGAGTCGTCGCGCCACTCGCTCCGGGTGTTCCCGGCCGTCCACGCCCGGCCCGCGTACGAGACGCGCTCGACGTGCAGCGCCGACGAGTTGGCCACGGCCCAGTGCGCCAGGGCCCAGCCGCGCCGCCGCTCCCCGCCCTGCGCGGCCGGGGTCTTCGGGACGGTGACGGTCACGGTGCGTGTGCCGTCGGGGCCGTTCGAGGCGGTGGACGAGGTCGACGGTACGGCCGTCGACGCGGACGCAGAGGCCGAGGGCGTGGCGGCCACTTCGGCGCCCGTCTCCTGGAACGCGTCGCGCCCGAAGTCCCGTACGAGCGCGGCACGCACCGCGTCCGGGCCCTCGGGCGGTGTGCTCGGACGGCCCTCGCAGGTGAAGGTGGCGGCCGCGCGGCCGGTCAGGGCGGCGGCGAGGAGCGTGGCGTCCGGCTCGTGCTTCGCGTACGCGTCCGGGAAGCCGCTGCGCTGGACGCGCTGCGCGGCGACGGTGAGCGGCAGCTCCGTGTAGTCCGGCACCTTCTCCAGGTGCTCGTAGAACTCGCCCGCCGCGTACGCCGGGTCCAGGATCTCCTGCTCGGTGCCCCAGCCCTGCGACGGCCGCTGCTGGAACAGGCCCAGCGAATCACGGTCGCCGTGGCTGATGTTGCGCAGGGCGGACTCCTGGAGGGCCGTCGCGAGGGCGATCGTGACGGCGCGCTCGGGCACACCGCGGTTGGTGCCGACGGCCGTGATCGTCGCCGCGTTCACGGCCTGTTCCGCCGTGAACTGGTACGACGCTCCGTCGCCCCTGCCGGAGACGACCGTGCACTTCGGTTCTCCTGTGCTCCCTGTCAGGTACTGCACGGCGAGATAGCCGGCGAGGGCGAGCAGCACGGCGAAGGCGGCTCCGGAGCGGAGGAGACGGCCACGGCGTACGGACCTGGCGGAGGTGGGGGACGGCTCTGGCACGCGTACAAGGTACTGGAGAGTACTGTCGGCCATCTGTGGGACTGTGGACAAGCCGGTGACGGCAGAGGTATCAGGCCACCGACAGGGCCGCCGCGCCCGCCGCGTTAGGGTCGACGGCATGGCCGACACCCAACTTGACCTCGCCCTGGACGCCGCCCGGCTCACCGCGCGGCTCGTCGACTTCCCCTCCGAGAGCGGCACCGAGAAGCCCCTCGCGGACGCGATCGAGGGCGTGCTGAGTGCCCTGCCGCACCTGACGGTCGAGCGGTACGGCAACAACGTCGTCGCGCGTACGAACCTGGGCCGGGCCGAGCGCGTGATCCTGGCCGGCCACATCGACACGGTCCCGATCGCCGGCAACGTGCCCTCGCGCCTCGACGAGGACGGCGTGCTCTGGGGCTGCGGTACCTGCGACATGAAGTCGGGCGTCGCCGTCCAGCTGCGGATCGCGGCCACGGTCCCGGCCCCCAACCGCGACCTCACCTTCGTCTTCTACGACAACGAAGAGGTCGCCGCACACCTCAACGGGCTGAAGCATGTGTCCGAAGCACACCCGGAGTGGCTGGAGGGCGACTTCGCGGTCCTCCTGGAGCCGTCCGACGGGCAGGTCGAGGGCGGCTGCCAGGGAACCCTGCGGGTGCTGCTGAGGACGACGGGCGAGCGGGCGCACTCCGCGCGCAGCTGGATGGGGTCCAACGCCATCCACGCCGCCGCCCCGATCCTCGCGCGCCTCGCCGCCTACGAGCCGCGCTACCCGGTCATCGACGGCCTGGAGTACCGCGAGGGCCTCAACGCCGTCGGCATCTCGGGCGGGGTGGCGGGCAACGTCATCCCCGACGAGTGCGTGGTGACCGTCAACTTCCGTTACGCGCCGGACCGTACGGAGGCCGAGGCACTGGCCCATGTCCACGAGGTCTTCGCCGACTGCGGAGTCGAGGAGTTCGTGGTCGACGACCACAGCGGCGCGGCGCTGCCGGGCCTCTCCCACCCCGCGGCCGCCGCGTTCATCGAGGCCGTCGGGGGCACGCCTCAGCCCAAGTACGGCTGGACGGACGTCTCCCGCTTCAGCGCGCTCGGCGTCCCGGCCGTCAACTACGGCCCCGGAAACCCGCATCTGGCACACAAGCGGGACGAAAGGGTGGAAACCGCCAAGGTCCTCGCGGGCGAGGAGCGGCTGAGGGCGTGGCTGACCGCCTGACCCGTACCTGACGGCTGTTCATGGCGGACATGTCGGCGTCCCCCCTCCGTAACCCGCGTAGATCTACGCTGGGGTGGAACGACCCGCACGCGTGAAGGGAGCGGACATGGCTACTGGCAACCCGGAGGGCAAGAAGCGGCCACCGGAGGAGCAGCGGCTGGGCCCCGTGCTGCGCAGGCGGGGGCAGGTGCAGGCGAGCACGACGGACCAGCGGCTGCTGGACGCGGGCGGGCCGTCGGACTGGGTCCACACCGACCCCTGGCGGGTGCTGCGCATCCAGTCGGAGTTCATCGAGGGCTTCGGCACGCTGGCCGAACTGCCGCCCGCGATCAGTGTGTTCGGCTCGGCGCGGACGCCGGCGGACTCTCCGGAGTACGAGGCGGGGGTCGCGCTCGGGCGCGGACTCGTCGAGGCGGGCTTCGCCGTGATCACGGGCGGTGGTCCCGGTGCCATGGAGGCCGCCAACAAGGGCGCCTGCGAGGCGAAGGGCATCTCCGTCGGGCTCGGCATCGAGCTGCCCTTCGAGCAGGGGCTCAACCAGTACGTCGACATCGGCCTCAACTTCCGCTACTTCTTCGTCCGGAAGATGATGTTCGTGAAGTACGCCCAGGGGTTCGTGGTCCTGCCCGGCGGGCTCGGCACCCTCGACGAACTCTTCGAGGCCCTCACCCTCGTCCAGACCCAGAAGGTCACCCGCTTCCCGATCGTCCTCTTCGGTACGGAGTACTGGGGCGGCCTCGTCGACTGGCTCAAGAACACCCTGATCGCCCAGGGCAAGGCCTCCGAAAAGGACCTCCTCCTCTTCCACCTCACGGACGACGTGAACGAGGCGGTGGCGTTGGTTTCGAAGGAGGCGGGGAGGTAAGGGGCTTTTTCTTCGCCCCCGCCGCCCCTACCCATTCCCGTCCCTTACTCAGGGGCTCCGCCCCCGAACCCCCGCTCCTCAAACGCCGGAGAGGCTGACTACCAGCCCGTCCGGCGTTTGAGGACGAGGCCGTTCAGGCCGATGGGGGGTCTGGGGGCGCAGCCCCCAGGAACGGGATGGGACGGGTAGGGGCGGCGGGGGCGAAAAAGCCCTACGCCAGCCCCCGCCGGGCGACGGCGGGCGGGCGGTGGCCCGCGATCGATGCCACCATGTCCAGGACCTGCCGCGTCTCGGCAACCTCGTGGACCCGGTACACCTGAGCCCCCAGCCACGCCGACACGGCGGTGGTCGCGAGAGTCCCCACCACCCGCTCCTTCACCGGCCGATCGAGCGTCTCACCCACAAAGTCCTTGTTGGACAGCGACACCAGCACGGGCCACCCCGTCTCCACCATCTCCCCGAGCCGCCGCGTCGCCTCAAGACTGTGCCGCGTGTTCTTCCCGAAGTCGTGCCCGGGATCGATGAGCACGGACTCCCGCGCCACCCCCACCTCCACGGCCCGCTCGGCCAGCGCCAGCGTCACCCGCAGAATGTCGGCCATGACGTCGTCGTACGCGATCCGGTGAGGACGGGTCCGGGGCTGGGTCTCACCGGCGTGCGTACACACCAGCCCGACCCCGTACCGCCCGGCGACCTCCGCGAGCCGCGGATCGACCCCGCCCCACGCGTCGTTGAGCAGGTCCGCGCCCACCTCGCACACGGCCTCGCCCACCTCGTGCCGCCAGGTGTCGACGCTGATGATCACGTCGGGGAAACGGCGCCGCACCTCGGCGACGAAGCCGACCGTCCGCCGTGCCTCTTCCTCGGCCGTGACCTCCTCGCCAGGTCCGGCCTTGACCCCGCCGATGTCGATGATGGCGGCGCCCTCGGACACCGCCTGCTCCACGCGCGCGAGCGCGGGCTCGTCACGGAAGGTGGCGCCCTGGTCGTAGAAGGAGTCCGGGGTCCGGTTCACGATCGCCATGATCACCGGCTCGTGCGCCTCGAACTCGCGCCTGCCCAGCCTGAGCATCCCCTGTGACCTCTCCCAGTAGTTGGCAACGGTTGCCGCCGTTCCGCCGCCTGCGACCCTAACTGTCAGAGTCGCATGGCACGATCGGAGCCTGATACTTTCCGCGCCGACGCGTCCGCGTCGGCATCCAGAGTGTGGGGACCTCAGCGATGTTTATGTTTTTGTTCCTGGTCGTCGCCCTCGTCGTCGTGGTCGGCGCGGTGACTCTCTCCGTGGTGGGCGGCGGTGAGAGCGGGGCCCTCCCCGAGACCCCGCCGGAGCGCCTCCAGGACCCGCTGCCCCTGGACCGCCCCGTGCACCGCGGTGACGTGGAGGCCCTGCGCTTCCCGCTCACGATGCGCGGCTACCGCATGGCGGACGTGGACGACGCCCTGGGCCGCCTCGGCGCCGAGCTGGCCGAGCGGGACGCCCGGATCTCCGACCTGGAGGCCGCGCTGGCCGGAGCGGCCCACGCGGCCCGGTCCACCTCCCTGGAGAAGCCCGCCGAGGAGGACCACCGGTGAGCGACGCCCTGAAGGGCCCCGACGGCGCCCTGCGCTGCCCCTGGGCCCTGTCCACCGAGGACTACGTGGCGTACCACGACGAGGAGTGGGGCCGCCCGGTCCACGGCGACGACGCGCTGTACGAGCGGCTGTGCCTGGAGGCCTTCCAGTCAGGTCTCTCCTGGATCACGATCCTGCGCCGCCGCGAGGGCTTCCGTACCGCCTTCGCGGGCTTCAAGATCTCCGAGGTCGCCACGTTCACGGACGCCGACAAGGAGCGCCTCCTCGCCGACCCCGGCATCATCCGCAATCGCGCCAAGATCGAGGCGACGGTGGCCAACGCGCGCGTACTCACCGAGTGGGCGCCGGGCGAGCTGGACGAGCTGATCTGGTCCTTCGCCCCCGACCCCACGACCCGCCAGGCCCCGAAGACCCTCGCCGACGTCCCCGCGGTCACGGACGAGTCGAAGGCCCTCTCCAAGGCCCTCAAGAAGCAAGGCATCCGCTTCGTGGGCCCCACAACGGCCTACGCCTTGATGCAGGCCTGCGGCCTGGTCAACGACCACTTGGCAGATTGCGTGTCCAGAGGCGCCGCCCCTTAGGGGCGCGGGGAACTGCGCGACCAGCCCCCACCGGCCCGCAGCTCCCCACAAACGGTCACCGCCCCAGATACTTCGGCTTCTCCTTGTCGACGAACGCCCGCACAGCGATCACATGGTCCTCGGAGGACCCGGCCCGCGTCTGCAACTCGTCCTCCTTCTCCAAGGTCTCCTCCAGCGAGTGGGTCAGCCCATAGGCAAGAGACTCCTTGAGCGCCGCGTACGCCAGAGTCGGCCCCTCGGCCAGCCCCCGAGCCACCTTCACCGCCTCGGCCGCCAGCTCGGCAGAAGGCACGACCCGATTGGCGATCCCCACCTCGTACGCCTCCTGCGCGGTGATGCTGCGCGGAAACAGCAGCAGATCCGCGGCGCGCGAAGGCCCGACGACCCGGGGCAGCGTCCACGAGATCCCGGAGTCGGCGGTCAACGCGACCCCGGCGAACGACGTGTTGAAGGCAGCCGTGTCGGCGACGATCCGATAGTCCGCCGCCAGCGCGAAACCGAAGCCGGCGCCGGCCGCGACCCCGTTGACCGCCGCCACGACCGGCTTGGCCGCCCCGGTGAGGGCCCGCACGATCGGGTTGTAGTGCTCCTGGACGGTGCTCATGACACCCCCGCCCGAGCCGGACTCGCGCGCGGCCATCAGCCCGCCGATGTGCTCCTTGAGGTCCTGGCCCACGCAGAAGGCCCGGTCGCCGGCGGCGGTGAGCAGGATGGCCCGTACGGAGTCGTCCGCCGCGGCCGCCTGTGCCGCCTCGCGGAAGGCGACCTTGGTCTCGATGTTCATCGCGTTCATCGCCTCGGGGCGGTTGAGCGTGATCGTCGCGAGTCCGTCGCTCACCTCGTAGAGCACGGTGTCGGCCATGGGGGTCCCCTCCGGTTCGCGGCTCCGTCGTACCCGTCGGTACGTTCTGGTCTGAGGACAGCATGGCGGAGATCATGAGCGGCGGCGTGGTTCGGACATGTGACCTGCGTCAAAGAATTCCGGCGTCCGAAAGTCCATGCAGCGGCTCGGCAGCGGCGCAGTATCGCAGCCACTTCGGCGAATTGAGTGGTTTTGCTCAAGCGCGTTGCGCAAGCGATGCCGACTGATGTTGGTCATCGGGTCCTGAGATGCGGGATAATGGCCTGGAAGCAATGTGTTCGATGCCGGTGACGCGTGTCCGACGAGAGGATGCGTGCCCTTCAGTGGGGCCGTCGGCGACGATGAGCTGGTTTCAGGAAGGGGAACGAGCATGGCGGCCATGAAGCCGCGGACGGGCGATGGCCCGCTCGAGGTGACCAAGGAGGGGCGGGGCATCGTCATGCGCGTTCCGCTCGAAGGCGGCGGTCGGCTCGTCGTCGAGCTGACCCCTGACGAGGCCGACGCGCTCGGCGACGCCCTCAAGAAGGTCGTCGGCTGACGCGGAACGCGACCATACCTGTCCACTGCCCCGGCATCCAAAGTGATGCCGGGGCAGTGGGTTTTCAGGGGTACGTCAGCCACGTATGCCATGCGTGTTCGCGCAGGTCAGCAGGGGTTCAGGGGTGGTCCGGCGAGAGGTCGGATCAGCGCTTGACCGCGCACAGCAGGCCGTCGCCCACCGGCAGGAGCGAGGGAATCAGCTCCTGGCTCTCACGGACCGCGCGCAGCAGTTCGCGCAGTCGCAGGACCTCCGTGGGCTGCGGGCCCGACTCCACCGTCCGGCCATTCGCGAAGACACCCTCGAAGGCGACCAGGCCGCCGGGCCTGAGCAGGCGCAACGATTCAGCGAGGTAGTCGAGGCTCTCGAGGCGGTCCCCGTCGCAGAAGACGAGGTCGTAGCCGGCGTCCGCGAGCCGGGGCAGGACGTCCAGCGCGCGGCCCGGGATGAAGCGGGCCCGGTTGCTCGCGAAGCCGCACGCGCGGAAGGCCTGGCGGGCGAACTGCTGGTGCTCGGGCTCCGGATCCACCGTCGTCAGTACACCGTCCGGCCGCATGCCGTGCAGAAGATGCATTCCGGAGACCCCGGTGCCGGTCCCGATCTCCGCGACCGCCTTTGCGTCCACGGTGGCGGCGAGCAGTCGCAGCGCGGCGCCCGTGCCGGGCGACACAGAGCGCAGCCCTGCGTCCCGGGCCCGGTCCCGGGCCCAGTGCAGTGCTTCGTCCTCGGCGACAAAGGCGTCGGCGAACGCCCAGCTCGTCAGCCGGTTGCCGGTAATGGCCCTCTCCTGTCCCCGTGGTTGCCTGGGCGTGACTGTATCCGTTGCCGCCGGGAACCCGCAGATGGGACCAGGCGTTTAGAGGGGGTGGAGAACTACGCGGGGGTAGCAGATGGATCAGGACACCGAGCAAGTGCTGACGCAGCCATATGAGCGCGTATCAATTTCTCGTAAAACCGCTTATCCGGAGCTAACGGGCGAGGTGGCTATGGTAGGGGCTCCACCGGACACCACCAGAGCCGACAGGGGAGGTGCGGCTGCGCCTGTGGATCGGGGAGGGGTGCTGAGGCGCCTGCTCAGATCGGCGGGTGAGCCGAAATCTGTGAACGACACCGCTGACCGTTTCCGCACCGCTGACTCCGCTCAGACCGCGACCTTCACGTCCGACGCGGACTCGCAGGCGTGGACTCCGCCCACCTGGGAGGAGATCGTCAGCACGCACAGCACCAGGGTCTACCGTCTCGCGTACCGCCTGACGGGCAACCAGCACGACGCCGAGGACCTGACCCAGGAAGTCTTCGTCCGGGTATTCCGTTCCCTGTCGACGTACACACCGGGCACCTTCGAGGGCTGGCTCCACCGCATCACCACCAACCTCTTCCTGGACATGGTCCGCCGCAAGCAGCGCATCCGTTTCGACGCCCTCGGCGACGACGCGGCCGAGCGCCTGCCCAGCCGCGAGCCCTCCCCGCAGCAGGTCTTCAACGACACGCACTTCGACGCGGACGTCCAGCAGGCCCTCGACACCCTCGCCCCGGAGTTCCGCGCCGCGGTCGTCCTGTGCGACATCGAAGGCCTTTCGTACGAGGAGATCGCCGCGACCCTGGGCGTCAAGCTCGGCACGGTCCGCAGCCGCATCCACCGCGGCCGCTCCCAGCTGCGCAAGGCGCTCGCCCACCGCTCGCCCGAGGCCCGTGCCGAGCGCCGCGGTTTCGCGGTCACCGGAGTGCCCGCTCTGGGAGGAGGGGGCGCGAGCGCGTGAGTGGATCACGGCTTAATCCTGCCGATCGGCCCCTTACCGAGCAGCACCTCGGAGACCGGCTCTCCGCCCTCGTGGACGGCGAGCTCGGTCACGAGGCGCGCGAGCGTGTCCTGGCACACCTCGCCACGTGCGCCAAGTGCAAAGCCGAGGCCGACGAGCAGCGACGACTGAAGAACGTGTTCGCGGAGGTCGCTCCGCCACCCCCTTCGGAGAGTTTCCTGGCCCGTCTGCAGGGGCTCCCCGGAGGAGGTGACCCGGACAGCGACGGATCGCCGCTGGGCGGGGGAGGGTTCGGCACGTCCGGAGTCTTCGGCATGAAGCCGGACTCCTTCGGCTACGTGCCGTCCGGCCCCCATGCCGCCGTGCTGCCCTCCGAGCAGCGCGGGTTCCGTATCCATGACATAAGCCGGCGTGAGGCCGAGCGGTCGGCCTCACGGGGCCTGCGCTTCGCGGCCGCCGCGGCCGGTGCCGTGTCGCTCGCCGCGATCGCGCTCGGCGGGGTGTCGACGGGCATGCCGACGGACACCACGGACGCGCGCGGCGGGTCCGGCTCCGGAAGCAATGTGACGCCGATGCGGACGTCGAACGTGGGCGGGGCGACCAACTCCGACTCGCAGCGCCGCCGGTCGCTCACACCGCTGCTCGCACAGGGACAGCGCTCCTTCACCGGGGAGGGGGGCGCGCAGACCGAGTTGTCCGCGCCGCTGCTGCCCGGGGTGCCCGCGCCCCTGACACCCTCGCCGGCCGAGCAGGGCGCGCGCACGCTGCACGCGCTGACTACCCCCGTGGTGGCCGGTGCCGCCGCCATGTCCCCGCTCATACGCCCCTTCAGCCCCGCCCCGCCGGTCGCGCTGACCGCGTTCTCGACGGCGTCGGAGCTGGAGACGTCCCTGCTGCCGCTCGTGCCGCCGTCCGACTCGTCCGCCTCACCTTCGCCTTCCTCCCCCGGCTGAACCGGCACTCTGCGCGGCGGCCTGTGAACCTGGTTGAATCCAGGGATGGGCCGCGCCCGCGGTAGAAACCCGGGCTCGGAGTGGACAAACCGCGGTGACCGCCAACGCGTCGAGCCGCGGGTCAGGTGTGGGGAGAGCATGGACGAGGGGAAGCCCACGAAGCCGAAGTGGTGGAGCCGGCCCCGGACCCACGTGCCGGAATCCGCTCCGATGGACCCGGCTTCCGCGGGGGACGGCACGAGTGGGTTCCACGGGGGCGACATGGACGGCGACTTCGAGCTGGAGAAGCCCTTGGGTGCCCCGGGCGGCTCCGGTGCGTCAGGCGGGCCGGGTGGCCCAGGTGGCTCCGGTGCCGCTGGTGTCTCGGACGGCGCGGGCCTTTCCGGCGCTGCGGGTGCGACCGGCGTCGCGGACGCCCCGGGCGGCGATGCCCCGACCGGTTCCACTGCGGCGCCGAGCCAGGTGACGAGCCGGGTACCGGGTCAGACACCGACCCGGGCTGCGAGCGAGGTGCCGGCTGACGCGAGCGGTGGCGCCGACGCGGCCGGTGAGGGGGCCGAGCCTTTGGGGGAGCGGCCCCGGCTTCTGGACGAGCGGCCCGAGCCTCGAGGTGAGCGGTCCAGGCTTCTGGATGAGCGGGCTGAGCCCAGGGGCGAGCGGCCCGAGTCTCTGGGGGAGCGGCCCGAGCCTATGGGCGGGCGACCCGAGCCTCTGGGCGGGCGACCCGAGCCTACGGGTGAGCGGTCCAGGCTTCTGGATGAGCGGGCTGAGCCCAGGGGTGAGCGGCCTGAGCCTCTGGGCGGGCGGCCCGAGCCTACGGGTGAGCGGCCCAGGCCTCTGCACGACCCGGATCCCTACAGCACGCCGCCCTACGGCGGGCCCGGTCCCTGGGCTCCCGCGCCCCCGGTTCAGCATCCGGGGACGACTCCCGCGCACGGCACGGCCGGCGTCCATGCCGTGACTCCGCCCCACGGCAATCCGGCAGGAGCCGGGCCCGAGGACTCCGCCCCGCGGCCGGCCGCCACACAGGGCATCCTCGGATCGGCGCTGCCTTCCGGCTACCACCAGACGGCGGCGCCCCTCCATGGCGCTCCCGACCATGGCCCCACCGACCATGGCGCCCCCGTGTCGGCCCCTGGACCCCACCCCTCGGCCCCGCATGCCCCTGGACCGCATGCCCCGGCCGCCCCCGCACCCATGCCCCAGGCCGACGCCCAGGCCCACCTTCAGACGTACCCCAACACGCACCCCCAGGCCCACCCCAACACGCACCCCCAGGCCCACCCCAACACGCACCCCCAGCCCCACCCCCCAGCGCCCCACACCCCCTGGCAGAACTACGACCCCTGGGCCGTCGCTCCCCTCCAGCAGAACGGGGCGGCCGTCGAGACCACGACCGGGCGGCGTCGGCGTACGGGGCGGGCGCTTGTTCTCGGGGCCGCGCTCCTCGCTCTCGTGTCCGGCGGCGTCGGCGGGGCCGTAGGGGCGTATCTGGAGCGCAACGGCGGGATCGACGACGTCGAGCTGCCGCAGGCCGGGACCGAGGCCAAGGGGCGGGCCGCGGACAGCGTGGCCGGGATCGCGGCCAGCGCGCTGCCCAGTGTGGTGACCCTGCATGTGAGCGGGTCGGAGGCGCAGGGCACCGGCACCGGGTTCGTGCTCGACCAGCGCGGCCACATCCTCACCAACAACCACGTGGTCGACCCGGCGGACGGCAGCGGCGAGATAACCGTGACCTTCAGCGGCGGCCAGACCGCCAAGGCCAAGGTCGTCGGTCACGACAGCGGCTACGACCTCGCCGTCGTGAAGGTGAGCGGTGTCAGCGGCCTGAAACCGCTGGCCCTCGGAAACTCCGACAACGTCCAGGTCGGCGACCCGGTCGTGGCCATCGGTGCCCCCTTCGACCTGGAGAACACCGTCACCGCGGGCATCATCAGCGCCAAGGAGCGCCCCATCACGGCGGGTGGTGAGGAGGGCGACGGCAGCGACATCTCGTACGTGGACGCGCTGCAGACGGACGCCCCGATAAACCCCGGCAACTCGGGCGGCCCGCTGGTCGACTCCAAGGCCCGGGTCATCGGCATCAACAGCGCCATCCGCTCCGCCGACAGCGGCTCGGACCTGGAGGGCGGCCAGTCAGGATCGATCGGCCTCGGGTTCGCCATCCCCATCAACCAGGGCAAGCGCGTCGCCGAGGAGCTCATCAACACCGGCAAGGCCACGCACCCGGTGATCGGCGTGACGCTCGACATGGACTACAGCGGCGACGGCGCCCGCGTCGGCACCAAGGGCAACGACGGCAGCCCCCCGGTCAACCAGGACGGCCCCGGCGACCGGGCCGGCATCAAGCCCGGGGACGTCATCACCGAGGTCGACGGGCAGCGCGTGCACTCCGGCGAGGAGCTCATCGTCAAGACCCGGGCCCACCGCCCCGGCGACCGCCTGGAGCTGACGCTGGAGCGCGACGGCAAGGAGAAGAAGGTCACCCTCGTCCTCGGTTCGGCCGGCGGCGACTGACGGAACGATCGCGCGGGGCGACCGACAGGAACTTCACAGGAAGCGGGCCGAACCAGGGCCCCATCAGGCAAACATCCTGGAAAACCCGGCGTGTACACGCGGTCGGAGGGCCCTGGACAGTACCGGACAGACAGGATCGCCGGGTACCGTGGACCCGGCCCGGACCACGGAACGACCTGCCGAGGGCCGAGGACATCGCAAGGAGCTGAAGGTGTTCAATGACATAGGACCGCTCGAGCTCGTGACGCTCGTTGTCCTTGCCGTGCTCGTCTTCGGCCCGGAGAAGCTCCCGAAGATGATCCAGGACGTCACGCGCACCATCCGCAAGATCCGTGACTTCTCGGAGAGCGCCAAGGCGGACATCCGCGAGGAACTCGGCCCGGAGTTCAAGGACTTCGAGTTCGAGGACCTCAACCCCAAGACGTTCATCCGCAAGCAGCTGGACAACGACGAGCTGGGGCTCAAGGAGATCCGCAACGGCTTCGACCTGAAGAAGGAGATGGCCGACGTCACGGACGCGGTGCACGGCCGCGAGTCCGAGTCCTCCGCCTCCTCGTCGTCCCCGTCGTCCTCCTCGTCCGGTTCCACCGGCGGCACCGTCGACATGACGAAGAAGCGCGAGAAGCTCGACCAGGACGAGCGCCCGCCGTTCGACGCCGACGCGACCTGAGCCGCTCGCGGCCGACCGGTCGCTCGGCCGACCGGCCCTGACCTGGACCGACTCGGGCCGCTCCGAACGGCCCGGGTCCAAGGCGTACGCCCGCGGGCCGTCGACATGCGGCACGCCCGCAGTCCGGAACGCGCTCCGGCCGGGTCGCCCGGCTGCCCGCACCCCTTTTTCCCGTACGCCGCCTGCGTTCTGCCTGCTCAGAGGGGGCCGGATCTGACGCGTACGCGACCCACGAGCCGACCGGTTTCGCGGGTCGCCGCGGACCTGTGGCTATCCTGCCTAGTTGTTGTGCGGACCGGAAGGACGCCCGAAGGGGGGCGGGCCGCCCGGTTCGACTAGAGCGAGGAGGCGTCCGGGCGATGGAGACGACAAGTCGGGTAGGCGCGCAGGCGCCGGCTGCGGAGGGCGGACAACAGGTCCCCTCCGCCCGGCGCACGGTCGACGGCTACCTGCTGGCGCCCTTCCCGTGGTACGGCCTCGACGAGGCCTTCACGGGACCGCGCTGGCTGATGCAGGTCGGTGCTTCGGCCGACGGAGTCATCGAGCACGGATCGATCGGGCACGGCGACGAGCCCTCGGTTCGCGGCGAGACCACGGAGGACAAGGAGCGGTTCGCGGTCGTGGTCACCGTGGCGGCCAGCCCGGTGCGGCGCAGCGCCGACGGCACGGGGCTGCTGGAGGCCACCTCGGTGTCCTCCGCGGCCTGGCTCGCGGGGGTCGGGCTGCTGTCCTTCACCTGGCCCGGGCAGATGGACCACACGCTGCGGGACGACTGGCTGGACCAGCAGACCGAGACGGCGTGGGTCCTCGCGGACGATCTGGACGGCACCGACTGGTCCACGCTCTCGCTCCCCGTGGACGGCGTCCCGACGCCGTTCCACTACCGCGAGTCCGAGTTCGGGTGGGTTCTCGCCGGGTCCACGCAGGAGGGGGTTCACCTGGGGGCGTACGGGCGGGGGATGAGCGCGTACGGGTTGGGCTTTGCCATGATCAAGGACATCGCCACGTACGCCTAGGCGGCGGGCTGAGCGAGGAGGGCACCGTGTGCTGACGGTGCCCTCCTCTGCGTTGTTCGTCGGCTGCGGCCCGGTGGGGGCTTGTCGCGCAGTTCCCCGCGCCCCTGGGTGGGTGGGGTCCGGCGTGGTGCGTCGAGCGCGGGAGCGTTCTGGCTGAGCGCGCAGTTCCCCGCGCCCCTGAAAAGACAAAAGCCGGGGGCGCAGCCCCGTGCTTTTAGGGGCGCGGGGAACTGCGCGGGCAACCCCCACTCACCCGCAGCCGCCCCACAAGACGCGACCGCGGGGCAATGGGCGATGTTCTAGAACTTGTTCCTCGGGGTGATGCCCAAGGACATGCCCGAAAGGCCCCGCTGGCGCCCGCCCAGCTTGCCGGCGATCGCTCGCAGGGCGGAGCCGGCGGGGGAGTCGGGGTCCGTCAGGACCACCGGCTTGCCCTCGTCGCCCCCCTCGCGGAGGCGGAGGTCGATCGGGATGGAGCCGAGGACCGGCACGGTCGCACCGGTCGTGCGGGTCAGCCCGTCGGCGACCGACTGCCCACCACCCGTGCCGAAGATGTCGACCATCTCGTCGCAGTGCGGGCACGGCATGCCCGACATGTTCTCGACGACGCCCACGATCTTCTGGTGGGTCTGGACGGCGATCGAGCCGGCCCGCTCGGCGACCTCGGCGGCGGCCTGCTGAGGGGTCGTCACGACCAGGATCTCCGCGTTCGGGACGAGCTGCGCGACCGAGATCGCGATGTCGCCCGTACCCGGCGGGAGGTCCAGGAGCAGCACGTCCAGGTCGCCCCAGTAGACGTCCGCGAGGAACTGCTGGAGGGCACGGTGGAGCATCGGGCCGCGCCACACGACGGGCGTGTTGCCGGGGGTGAACATGCCGATCGAGATGACCTTCACACCGTTCGCCGACGGCGGCATGATCATGTTCTCGACCTGGGTCGGGTAGCCGTCGGCGCCGAGCATGCGGGGCACGGAGTGGCCGTAGATGTCGGCGTCCACGACACCGACCTTGAGGCCGTCGGCGGCCATCGCCGCCGCGAGGTTGACCGTCACGGACGACTTGCCGACGCCGCCCTTGCCGGAGGCGACCGCGTACACCCGCGTCAGCGAACCGGGCTTGGCGAACGGGACCTCCCGCTCGCCCTGGCCGCCGCGCAGCGCGGACGCCAGTTCCTTGCGCTGTTCGTCGCCCATCACGTCCAGCGTCACGTCGACGCGGGTGACGCCCTCGACCGCCGCGACGGCGTCCGTGACGTTCTTCGTGATGGTCTCGCGCATCGGGCAGCCGGAGACCGTGAGGTAGACGGTGACCGCGACAGCACCGTCCGCACCGATCTCGACCGACTTGACCATTCCGAGCTCGGTGATCGGGCGATGGATCTCGGGGTCGTTCACTGTCGCCAGTGCTTCACGCACCGCGTCTTCCGTAGCCATAGGGTCGATGGTACGGCGCTTCCCACCGGCCCCGGAAAGCCTGTCACCGGTCGTCTACGTCACGTCCCCGAGGGTGTTCTGCCGGGAATACGACACGAGCGTCGCCGCGGCCCTCGGGATGCCGCTCGTCCAGCTCCTTGACCAGGTCCTCCAGCTCCGAGCGGATCCAGTCACGGGTGGCGACCTCGCCGAGGCCCACGCGCAGCGCGGCGATCTCCCGCGTCAGGTACTCGGTGTCCGCGATCGACCGCTCGTTCTGCTTGCGGTCCTGTTCGAGGTTGACCCGGTCGCGGTCGTCCTGCCGGTTCTGCGCGAGGAGGATCAGCGGGGCGGCGTACGAGGCCTGGAGCGAGAGCATCAGCGTCAGGAAGATGAACGGGTAGTTGTCGAAGCGCAGGTCACGCGGCGCGAACACGTTCCACACCACCCACAGGACGACGACGACCGTCATCCCGACGATGAACCGTCCCGTGCCCAGGAACCGCGCGATCCGCTCCGACAGCCGGCCGAAGGCCTCCGGGTCGTACTCGGGCAGGAGCCGGCGACGCGGCGGCTGAGGCTGGTCGAGCCGGGTGCGCGGCCGGCCGGCGGCGGTCGCCCCGGTGGCGGCCCTCTCGCGGGCGGCCTCGCGCTCAGGAGCCATCAGAAGCCCCCTCACCGGCCGTCTCCGCCGGTGTCTCCTCGTCCAGGTGGAACTCCGTCTCGCGCCAGTCCTCGGGCAGCATGTGGTCGAGTACGTCGTCCACGGTGACCGCGCCCAGCAGCGAGCCGCTCTCGTCGACCACGGGCGCCGCGACCATGTCGTACGCCGCGAAGAAGCCCGCCACGACGGGCAGCTCGGCGTCCGGGTCCAGCGGCTGCAGACCGTCGTCGAGCATCGAGCCGACGAGCGTGTACGGCGGATCGCGAAGGAGCCGCTGGAAGTGGACCGTGCCCAGGTACTTGCCGGTCGGCGTCTCGTCCGGCGGGCGGCACACGTACACCTGGGCGGCCAGCGCGGGGGAGAGGTCGGGGTTGCGCACCCGCGCGAGCGCGTCCGCGACGGTCGCGTCGGGACGCAGCACGATCGGCTCGGTCGTCATCAGCCCGCCCGCCGTGCGCTCCTCGTACGCCATCAGCCGCCGTACGTCCGCCGCGTCGTCCGGACGCATCAGCGCCAGCAGACGCTCCTTGTCCTCCTCCGGCAGCTCGCCGAGCAGGTCGGCCGCGTCGTCGGGGTCCATCGCCTCCAGGACGTCGGCGGCGCGCTCCTCCTTGAGCTTGCCGAGGATCTCGATCTGGTCGTCCTCGGGGAGCTCCTCCAGGACGTCCGCGAGCCGGTCGTCGTCCAGGGCGGCCGCGACCTCCGCGCGCCGCTTGGGCGACAGATGGTGCAGCACGTTCGCGAGGTCGGCGGGGCGCAGCTGCTCGAAGGTGGCGAGGAGGTTCTCGGCGCCCTGCCCGTGCTCCTCCAGCGAGAACCCGGTGACGGCCGACCACTCGACGGTCAGCGTCTCGCCCTTGGCCCGCCGGAAGGCACCGCCCGTGCGTCCCTTCCGTACGAAGACCCGGTCGATCTCCCAGTCGCGGCGGGCGGGCAACTGCTGGATGGAGATGTCGAGGACGGTGACCTCCTCGCCGGTCTCGACGAGGGTGACCCGCCGGTCGAGCAGTTCCCCGATGACGAGCCGCTCGGTGGGCCGCTGTTCGAAGCGGCGGACGTTGAGGACACCGGTGGTGATGACCTGACCCGACTCGATGCCGGTCACGCGGGTCATGGGCAGGAAGATGCGGCGGCGGGTGGACAGTTCGACGACCAGGCCCAGCAGCCGAGGGGGCCGCCGCCCTACGCGCAGCATGCCGACCAGGTCGCGCACCCGGCCCACCTGGTCACCGTTCGGGTCGAAGACGGCGATGCCAGAGAGATGCGAGACGAAGATCCTGGGGGCACCTGCCGCCATGCCCGCGCCTCCTTCTTCGTACGGGCTCCACTACGGGCGTTTTGATGTGTCATGTCCGCTCGGGTGGGCTTCAGGCTAGCCCGTCCCGGTCGGATACGCCCTGGTGAGCGGTGCGGACGGACTGACTCCGAGTGGCGTAGGGGGCCCCGGTACGCTGCGGTACGCCGTTGAGGTCACCCGTATGAGAGGCAGCGCCACCTGTGACTGCGATTCCCCAGGGACGTACCCGTAGGGCCGCGTTGGCGAGCGCCGTGTGTGCGCTGGTCGTGACGGCGACAGGGGTTACGGGGTGCGGCGGTGACGACCCGGACGCGGGCACGAACGGGGTCGGGAAACTGCCCCCGGCCAAGATCCAGAGCAGAACGCAGTCGGCCGCCGAGGCCGCGGAGACGGTACGGCTGTCCGGCGCCGTGATCAGCGGCAAGCGCACCTACAAGCTGGACATGCAGTTGAAGGGTGACGGCGGAACCGGCTCGGTCACTTCGAAGGGAGTGACGTTCCAGCTGCTGCGGGTCGACGAGCACCTCTTCATCAAGGCCGACGCGGACTTCTGGGACCACCAGGACGGCAAGAGCGACGACGGTACGTCCGACGCGACGGCCGCGGGCAAGCTTGAGGGCAAGTACGTGAAGGTCCCCAAGGGTGACCCCGCCTACAAGCAGCTCAGCGTCTTCACCGACAAGGACGTGCTCCTCGACGGCCTCCTCACCCTCCAGGGCGAGCTCGCCACCGAGGGCCACCATGAGCAGGGCGGGCTCCGCACGATCCGGATCACCGGCGACAAGGGTTCCGGCGGCGAGCTGGACGTCTCCCTTGAGGGCAAGCCGTACCCTCTCCTCCTCGTCCGCGCCGGCGGAGCGGGGACGCTTCGCTTGACCGACTGGGGCAAGGGGTTTGCCCTGGAGGCCCCGGACAAGGACGAAACGGTGGACTACGGACAGCAACTCCCGTCGTCCTGAGGGGGGTTGCGCTGGCTGCCGCCGGCACGTTTTTGGGTGCGGGCCCGGTGGGGGCTGGTCGCGCAGTTCCCCGCGCCCCTAAAAGCGGGGCTGCGCCCCTGGCTTTTGTCCTTCAGGGGCGCGGGGAACTGCGCGCTCAGCCACGAACGACCCGCATGGGTACCCACCGGCCCAAGCCACCCCCTTCAGGGGCGCGGGGAACTGCGCGACCAGCCCCCACGCACCCGCAGCCGACAACGCACCCCCGCGGAGCGTCAGTGGCGCTTGCGCTTCTTGAAAAGCAGCCGCGGCAACCCCGCCGGAATCGGCAGCCGCGTAGTTGCCGACGTAGGCAACGGCGGCGCCGCCAACGACCCGTCCGGCAACGACGCAGTCGACCCCGTCGGCGCCAGCCGAACCACCCGGCACTCCCGGGCCCATCGCCCGGTCATCGCCTCCCCATCCGGCGCGTTCAGCCGCTTGCCCTTCAGCTCGCCGACGGCCGCGTCCCACTCCTCGGACCCGGGAGCCAGCTCCACCACCTTCGCGGACCAGGAGACAAGGCGACCGCCCTTGTCCTTGCTGCGGACGGTGACGACGGCCTCGCCCCCGTCCACGAGCCCGGGCAACGGCTGCTCCCCGGGCCCGTCCCCGACCAGACACACGGCCCCGTCGTGCCACACGTGCCACAGGGCCTGGGAGGACGCACCGTCCGACGACCCGTCCTCCTGGGCGGGAAGCCCCCGTACCCAGACGAGCCCGGACTTCTTCGTGGCCTCCTCGACGAGGGCCTGGTCGAGCAGCTGATCCGTCATGGGAGTCAGCCTAGTGCCGGGCCCCTCGGGGCAGGTCAGAGCCAGCCGTTGCGCTTCAGGGTGCGGTGGATGCCCAGGCAGAGCGCCACGGTGATGCCCATGATCGCCGGGTAGCCGTACCGCCAGTGCAGCTCCGGCATGTGGTCGAAGTTCATGCCGTACACGCCGCACACCATCGTCGGCACGGCGATGATCGCCGCCCAGGACGTGATCTTGCGCATGTCCTCGTTCTGCGCGACGGAGGCCTGCGCGAGGTTGGCCTGGAGGATCGAGTTGAGCAGTTCGTCGAAGCCCACGACCTGCTCCTGGACTCGCGCGAGGTGGTCGGCGACATCGCGGAAGTACTTCTGGATGTCGGGGTCGACCAGCCGCATCGGCCGCTCGCTCAGCAGCTGCATGGGCCGCATCAGCGGCGACACCGCGCGCTTGAACTCCAGCACCTCGCGCTTGAGCTGGTAGATCCGCGCCGAGTCGACACCGCGCGACACCCCGCCCCGCGGCCCGGGCGAGAACACCTCGGTCTCGACTTCGTCGACGTCGTCCTGGAGGGCGTCGGCGACCGCCACGTACCCGTCGACGACGTGGTCGGCGATGGCGTGCAGCACGGCCGAGGGGCCCTTGGTGAGCAGCTCGGGGTCGTCCTGCAGCCGGTGCCGCAGCGCCCGCAGCGAGCCCTGCCCGCCGTGCCGCACGGTGATGAAGAAGTCCCGTCCGGTGAAGCACATCACCTCGCCGGTCTCGACGACCTCGCTGGTGGCGGTGAGCTCGTCGTGCTCGACGTAGTGGATGGTCTTGAAGACGGCGAACAGTGTGTCGTCGTACCGCTCCAGCTTGGGCCGCTGGTGGGCGTGGACGGCGTCCTCGACGGCCAGCGGGTGCAGCCCGAACTCGGCGGCCACACCGGCGAATTCGGCCTCGGTCGGCTCATGCAGGCCGATCCAGGCGAACCCGCCGTCCCGCCGGGCCTGGCGGATCGCCGCACGCGGCGTGAGGCCGTCGTCGGACGGGAGACGGACGCCGTCGCGGTAGACCGCGCAGTCCACGACGGCCGAACTGTCCCCGGCCGCGCGGGTGGTGTCGTACGCGCCGCCGTCCTTGCGCGGCGAGGGGCGGACCGCGGCACGCAGGTCACGAATCATCGACATGGCTGGCTCCTTCGCGGAACGAGAGCCGCCGGCAACGGTTGAGACTGCCCGGAATGGGGACGTCCTGGTGCGGATGTTTGGCACGTCCACAAAGCGGGGAGCACCGCACCGTCGCGGTGGCAGCTTCGCTACTGATACAGATCAGAAAAATTCAGACAGATCAGGAAAAACGAAGTGCTCTTCCGTTGTGCACCGGAGGCCAGGACGCGAGTGCGAGAGGTGGCAGCCAGTAGAGCGTGAGCTCTGGAGCCGAGAGGGACTCAGCAGCCGGAAGAGCGGGTGGTACTGCACGGTCGACTTCGATCCATGGAGCCCCACCTCCTCCGGCCGGTCCCCCGTAGGGGAGGTCCATCCCCCGTAGGGGAGTCTCATGCGTCGAGACTGTCGAGACTTGGGCCGGGACTCGAGAGCGACGCTTCTGCGTGCTGCCCCGACCAGCGGCCAAGACTATCAGCCGACTGAAGTGTCAAGCCGTCGCTTTGCCCGTCACTGACGAGTTCTATGCTCGGCGCATGGCTGATGTTCTTCCTCTGGTCGAGGCCCGGTTGCGTACCGCGCTGGGCGAACCGGACGCGCGCGCCGCGGTGACCTTCCTCGGCACGGACCGCATCGAGGTGCTCCGTTTCACCGACGGAACCGGCGGAGGAACGGACACGGGGATCGTCCGCTACGCGACGCTCGGCATGTCCGCCCAGCCGATGGCCGACCCCACGGCAGTCATCGCCGATCCCGTCGCGGGCCCGCGCGCGGAGCTGGTCCTCTCCGTACGGCCCGGCGCCGCCGACACCGACAAGGTGCTCCGCCCGCTCGCCGTACTGGCCGCGTCTCCGCAGGTCGAGGGCCTGGTCGTGGCCCCGGGCGCCTCGCTCGACGTGGGCGCGCCGCTGTGGCCGGGCGCCCCCTTCACCTCCGTACTGGTCGCCGAGGCGGGCGGCCTGATCGAGGACCTGGAGCTCGACGCACCCCTCGATCCCGTACGTTTCCTGCCGCTGCTCCCCATGACGCCGAACGAGGCCGCGTGGAAGCGGGTGCACGGCGCAGGGGCCCTCCAGGAGCGCTGGCTCACGAGCGGAACGGACCTGCGCGATCCCTCACGCACGTCCGTCCCGCTGGACTGATCCGGCCGGCCCCTGGGGTGAGTAACGTCACCAACCCGTGGCCGAAATCCGTCAGTTGGCAAAAACGGCCACACTGTCCTCGGCCGCGTGCCGCGTCTCCAGTTCCTCGGCCTCGTGCGTGAGGGACTTCCGGCGTACGAGGACGACGACGGCGCCCAGTAGCGCGGTGACGGCCGCGACCACGAAGGGGATGTGGATGTCGGTCCACTCCTCGATCTTCGGCGCGAAGTAGGGAGCGGCGGCGGCCGCGAACCAGCGGACGAAGTTGTAGCCGGCGCTCGCCACCGGGCGCGGAGCGTCCGAGACACCGAGCGCGAGCTCCGTGTAGACGGTGTTGTTCACGCCGATGAAGGCGCCGGAGAGGATCGTGCAGACGACGGCCGTGGTGTGGCTGCCGTAGCCGAGGACGAGCACGTCGGCCGCGAGCAGCACCAGCGAACCGCCGAGCACCTTCAGCGACCCGAACCGTGCCTGCAGGCGCGGCGCCACGAGCACCGAGAACACCGCGAGCAGCAGCCCCCAGGCGAAGAAGACCGCGCCTGACTTGTAGGGGCTCATGTTCAGCACGAACGGCGTGAAGGCCAGCACGGTGAAGAACGTGTAGTTGTAGAAGAACGCGGAGGCCGCCGCCGACGCGAGCCCGCCGTGGCCGAGCGCCTTGATCGGGTCGAGCAGGCCGGTCTTGCGCGCGGGCTTCGGCTGCTCCTTCAGGAACGCCGTGATGCACAGGAACCCGATGGCCATCAGGACCGCGGTGCCGAAGAACGGGTAGCGCCAGCTGGCGTCCCCGAGCAGTGCGCCCAGCAGGGGCCCGCAGGCCATGCCGAGGCCCAGGGCGGACTCGTACAGCAGGATCGCCGCGGCGCTGCCGCCTGCCGCCGCGCCGACGATGACGGCGAGGGCCGTCGAGACGAAGAGGGCGTTGCCGAGCCCCCAGCCCGCGCGGAATCCGACGAGTTCGCCGACCGAGCCGGACGTGCCGGACAGGCCCGCGAAGACCACGACCAGGGCGAGGCCCAGGAGCAGGGTCCGGCGGCCGCCGATACGGCTGGAGACGAAGCCCGTGACCAGCATCGCGACGGCCGTGATCAGGAAGTACGAGGTGAAGAGCAGCGAGACCTGCCCGGCGGTGGCGTCCAGGCCCTTGGCGATGGAGGGCAGGATCGGATCGACGAGCCCGATGCCCATGAAGGCGACGACTGATGCCCCGGCGGTCGCCCAGACCGCCTTCGGCTGACGCAGGAGGCCGCCGGCACCCGCGTCGAACGTGTCCCCTTCGGCGGGACCTCCTGTGTGATCTGCCGTACCGCTGTTCATGCCGGCTCCTTCACTCCTCGCATCGGGATCGTTGGCGTATACACACAATAAGTTAGGTCACCTAATGAATGCAAGCTACATCTAGTTTTCCGAGGTGGGAGGAAGGTGACAGGCACACGCCGGACGGGTGATCGTCCTTGACGCAACCAAATACGGAGAGGACCGTTGGGCCCTATGAGGGGCGAACCCAGTTGCCCGAAGTGTGGTGGCCGGGTCAGGGCTCCCGGCCTCTTTGCCGACTCCTGGCAGTGCGATGTGCACGGCATCGTGCATCCGCTGCAGCCCGTGATCCCGCCCAGCGTCGAAGCCCTCGGCGTGGTCGTGCACCGTGCGCGCGTACCGGTGTGGATGCCGTGGCCGCTGCCCGTCGGCTGGCTCTTCACGGGTGCCGCGTTCGCCGGCGACGACCGCAGCGGCGGTCGGGCCACGGCGGTGGCCTGCTCCGGGCCGGGGCCGCTCGGTGGCATAGGGGAGCTTGTGCTCATCGCCGAGGAACTCGGGGTCGGGCTCGGCTCGCGGTACGCCGGGATCGACGGGCCCGATCCGGGGCCGTACATGAGCGTCGAGAAGCCCGCCCAGGCGAAGCTGCTCGCCGCGGGGCGGCCGACGCCGTTGTGGCACGTCGCCGGGACGCCCGACGACCGGGCCGTCTTCGCGGGGGAGGCGCGGGGGTTGTGGCTGTGGGCCGTTGTGTGGCCCGAGCAGTCGGGGTTGCTGATGTATGACGAGCTGGTGCTGACGGATCTGCGGGATGCGGGGGCGGAAGTGGATCTGTTGCCTTGTGGGGCGTTGTCGCCGCGGATTCTTGAACCGTAGCGCTCCGCTGGTGGGAGGGGGCGGCTATTGGGGGTGGGGTGGCTGTGGGCTGCTGGGTGCGGGTTGTGGGTGGCTGGGTGCGCAGTTCCCCGCGCCCCTAAAAGTGGCGGGCAGCTGTAGGGGGTGAACCTCTGCTGCGGGTGTGACAGGGGTCGTCGTCGCTCCCGTTATCCTTGAGCGGTCCCTGTCGATCCGTTCGTGTCTGGAGTTTGTGTCGTGCGCATTGATCTGCACTGCCACTCCACGGCGTCCGACGGTACGGACACCCCTGCCGAGCTGGTGCGCAACGCCGGTGCCGCCGGGCTCGATGTCGTCGCGCTGACCGATCACGACACCACGCGCGGGTACGCGGAGGCCGTCGCGGCCCTGCCCGCCGGGCTCACGCTGGTGACCGGGGCCGAGCTCTCCTGCCGTCTCGACGGGGTGGGGCTGCACATGCTGGCGTACCTCTTCGATCCCGAGGAGCCCGAGCTGCTGAGCGAGCGCGAGCTCGTACGCGACGACCGGGTGCCGCGGGCCCAGGCGATGGTCGCCAACCTCCAGGAGCTGGGCGTGCCGGTCACTTGGGAGCAGGTGGAGCGGATCGCGGCCGGCGGTTCCGTGGGGCGGCCGCACATCGCCACCGCGCTGGTCGAACTGGGCGTCGTGCGCAGCGTCTCCGACGCGTTCACGACCGAGTGGCTCGCCGACGGCGGGCGCGCCTACGTCGAGAAGCACGAGTCGGACCCCTTCGAGATGATCCGGCTCGTCAAGGCCGCCGGCGGGGTGACCGTCTTCGCGCATCCCGCCGCTTCCAAGCGCGGACAGACCGTGCCGGAGTCCGCTATCGCGGAGCTCGCGGCGGCCGGGCTCGACGGGATCGAGGTCGACCACATGGACCACGAACCGGCCACCCGGGCCCGACTGCGGGGCCTCGCGGGCGAGTTGGGGCTGCTGCCGACCGGCTCCAGCGACTACCACGGCAGCCGGAAGACGTGCGTGCTCGGGGAGTTCACGACGGATCCCGAGATCTACGGGGAGATCACCCGGCGGGCTACCGGCGCGTTTCCCGTGCCGGGCGCGGGCGGGGGCGCCGAGCAGTAAGCGGTCGCGCCCGGTTCCCGCTCCGGTCGCTTTGAAAGCGCCTGCGTCCCAGGCCGCGCCCACCCCTTCCGGGCTGCGCAACGCCTGCCCGCAGCCGTGGGTGGTACGGCCTGTCCTCGTTGTTCCACTCCCTCGGCTCACCCTCCTCCCGTCCCTCTTCTCGCAAGGCTCACCGTGTTCGACCTCGCCGTTTTCGGCTCTCTCTTCCTCACCCTCTTCGTCATCATGGATCCCCCGGGGATCACGCCGATCTTCCTCGCGCTGACGGCCGGACGGCCTGCCAAGGTGCAGAAGCGGATGGCGTTCCAGGCCGTCTGCGTGGCCGGCGGAGTCATCACCGTCTTCGGGCTGCTCGGGCACCAGATCCTGAACTACCTGCATGTGTCCGTCCCCGCGCTGATGATCGCGGGCGGACTGCTGCTCCTGCTCATCGCGCTCGACCTGCTCACGGGCAAGACGGACGAGCCCAAGCAGACGAAGGACGTCAACGTCGCCCTCGTACCGCTGGGCATGCCGTTGCTCGCCGGGCCGGGCGCGATCGTGTCCGTCATCCTGGCCGTGCAGAAGGCCGACGGCGTGGCGTCGCAGGTGTCGGTGTGGGCCGCGATCGTCGCCATCCATGTCGTGCTGTGGGTGGTGATGCGGTACTCGCTGCTGATCATCCGGGTCATCAAGGACGGCGGTGTCGTGCTGGTGACCCGGCTCGCGGGGATGATGCTCTCCGCGATCGCCGTGCAGCAGATCATCAACGGCGTCACGCAGGTCATCCAGAACAGCTGAAGGCCCTCGTACACGCAGAACCCCCGTACGGCGTCGGTGCCGTACGGGGGTTCTGAAGTCTGTCGGTCAGCCAGTTGTGGTCTGCCGAGCGTGTCCGGCGTTATGACGCCGGGGTGTTGGTCGGGCGGATCCAGAGGCGCTGCCCGATGGCGGCGGCCTGCTGAACGATCCGGTTGACGGAGGCGGCGTCCACGACGGTGCTGTCCACGGGGGTTCCGTCGACGTCGTCAAGGCGCATGATTTCGAAGCGCACAGGCTTCTCCCTTCGTCTGGTCATCCTCCTGAGGAGAACTACTTGGTTACATAGGGATCCAACGGCATGCGTGTTACAAACATTCCCTACGCTAAGGAAATTTTTCGAACGGCTAACTACTGACTGGTATCCGACCGCTGCCCGGGGCGCTGCCCGGGTTGGTGTCCGGGTCAGTATTCGGACGGGATTCCGGACCGGTTGTGTTCGTCCCGTGACCGCCTGCGACAATGAGGCGCATATGAATGACGACCTCGATCCAGCGGTGCTCGGTGCGCGTATCGACCGCACGAACGAGCTGCTCCAGCGCATGCTCGCCGAGGTGGCGAAGACGCCGTCGACCCATGCGATCTTCGTCGACGCGGGGTATCTCTACGCGGCCGCGGGCCGGCTCGTCGCCGGGACGGAGGACCGCCGGGCCTTCGATCTGGACGCCGAGGGACTCATCGAGGCGCTCATCGACCGCGCCCGCACGATCTTCGCGGACAGCAGGCTGCTGCGCGTCTACTGGTACGACGGGGCGCGGCGCCGCATCCACACCGCGGAGCAGCAGTCCATCGCCGAGCTGCCCGACGTGAAGGTCCGCCTCGGCAACCTCAACGCCAACAACCAGCAGAAGGGCGTCGACTCCCTGATCCGTACCGATCTGGAGTCGCTGGCCCGCCACCGCGCCATCAGCGACGCGGCACTCATCGGCGGCGACGAGGACCTGGTCTCGGCGGTCGAGGCGGCACAGGGGTACGGGGCCCGCGTGCACCTGTGGGGCATCGAGGCGCCGGAGGGGCGCAACCAGGCGGAGCCGCTGCTCTGGGAGGTCGACAGTCAGCGCACGTTCGACCTGGAGTTCTTCAAGCCGTACGTCGCCCGGCGGACCTCCGCCTCGTACGACACGTCGGCGGCGGGCCGTCCCACGCGCGAGGACGTGCGGTTCGTGGGCGCGCAGATCGCCGCGAAGTGGCTGGCCGCGCGGGGGCGCGAGGCGCTGTCGGAGCTGCTGCCCGGGCATCCCTACCTGCCCGGCCCTGTCGACCAGGATCTCCTCGTGGAGGCGGAGGGGCTCCTGCAGTACTCGCTGCGGGGGCAGGCGGACCTGCGACGGTCCCTGCGGGACGGGTTCTGGGAGCACTTGCAGGGGCAGTACTAGCCGGTCTGCAGCTTCCCGGGTCAAGTGGGGGCGGGGCCCCGCCAGGGGCGCGGGGAACTGCGCGCCCAGCCACGAACGACCCGCGGTCACAAAACCCACCGGCAGAGCGTCAGCCCACCCGATCCCAGAACGTGCCGAGCGCCTTGGCCGTCTCCCGCGGTCGATCCGAGTTCGGCGAGTGCTCGGCCCCGCCGACAACCGTGCGGTACGCGTCCAGGCGTACCGCCATGTCGTCGAGGAGCGGCACGGGCCATGTGTCGTCGCGTTCGCCCGACAGGACGTGGACGGGCAGTCCGACGGCGGCCAGCTCGGCCACGCGGTCGGGCTCCGCGCACAACTGCCGCCCCGCGACGATGAGTTGGGCCGGGCTGTTGCCGAGCCAGCGGCGCTTCAGGTCGTCCTGGTCTTCGAGACCGGCGTCCAGATCGCCCTCGGCGTCCTCCGGCGGCTCAAGAGCTTGGATCGCCTCCCACACCTGGCCCATGTCCATCACGGCGAGCGCGTCCCGCAGGAGCTTCACACGCTGCTGCTGGGAGGGGGAGATCTCGGCGGGCCCCGACGACATCAGGGTCAGCGACCGGAAACGGGACGGATCCAGCAGCACGGCCGCCCGGGCGACCTGCCCGCCGAAGGAGTGGCCCACGAGGTGGACGCGCTCCTGCGGTCGGTCGGTCGGGGCGTTGGGCAGGCGATCGCTCAGGCCATCGCTCAGGGCGTCGATCTGGGCGAGGACGTCCTGCGCCAACTCGGCCTGCGCGTAAGGCGTTTCGTCGTCCGTCGGGCCCGGCGACTCGTACTGGCCGCGCCCGTCCACGGCGACGGTCCGGTACCCGGCCGAGGCCAGCGGTTCGTGCAGCGAGATGAAGTCCTCCTTGCTGCCGGTGAACCCCGGCAGCAGGAGTGCGGTGCCCTTCTCGGGGCTCCCCGCCTCGATCACGGCGAACTCCCCGCGCGCGGTGACGAGCCGATACGCACGGGTTCCGGGGGGCGGGACGAAGGTGGCGGGCCTGCTCATGAGGAGGAGGCTATCCGGGGAACCTTCCGAACGGCATGCCGGGCACCGACCACGGGACGACGGGGCGGGCACAGGGGCCCGCGACCGTACGCGGGAACGCCGTCCGCGGGCCCGCTGCGGTGGGCGGGAATGCCGAGGGCAGGCCTGTGGCCGTGTGTGGGAACGCTAACGACGGGACGGGCCCTGACCGTGCGTGGGAACGTCGAGGGCAGGCCTGCGGCCGTGTGTGGGAACACTGGCGACGGGACAGCCCCGTGACCGTGCCTGGGAATGCCGGTGACGGGTCCGCTGGCGTTGGAGGGGATGCCGAGGGCTGGGTCGTGACCGTGGGTGGGAACGCCGAGGGCAGGCCGGCGGCCGTGTGGGAACACTGACGACGGGGCGGCCCCGTGACCGTGCGCGGGCACGCCGGTGACGGGTCCACTGGCGTGCGCGGGAACGCCGACGGCCCGGCCCCGCCGAAGGGGGACCGGGCCGTCAGGCGTGATGCGCTTCGCGTCAGCTCTCCGTCGGCTCGGCGGACGCTGTCGTCTTCCGTGCACGGCGGCGGGGCGTGGTCTCGGGCGCGGCCTCGACCGCGTCCGTGACGGTGGCCGCCGCCTTGCGGGTGCGGCGCGGCTTGACCGGGGCCTCGGCCTCGGTGGCCTGGGCCGGGATGTCGGCCTCGGCGACCGCGACCTTGCGGGCGCGACGGCGGGGCTTCGCCTCGGCGGCCTCGGCCGTCTCCGCGGTCTCCACGGCGGCCTCTGCGGCTGCCGCGGTCTTGCGGGTGCGGCGCGGCTTCGTCGCCGTGGCCGCCGGCGCCTCGGCCGTCGTGCCCTCGGCGGTGTCCACCGCGACCTCGGCGGCCTTGCGCGTACGCCGACGCGGCTTGGCCTCCGCGGCGGGCGCCTCGTCCACGGGAGCGGCCGCGGCGGTCTCCGCGACCGTGGTGTCCGTGACGGCCTTGCGGGTGCGGCGGCGCGGCTTGGCCTCGCCCTCCTCGGCCACCTGGGCCGGGATGGCGGCTTCGACGGCCTCGACGGCTGCAGCGACCTCGGCGGACGCGGCGGCCTTACGAGTACGGCGGCGCGGCTTGGCCTCCGCGGCCTCGGCGATGTCCAGGGCGGCCTCCGCGGCGGCCGTGGTCGTCGCCTTGCGGGTGCGGCGCGGCTTGGCCTCGACGGCCTCCACCGGCTCGACAGCGGCTTCCACCACGACCTCGGGGGCCTGGGCGGCCTTCCGCGTACGGCGGCGCGGCTTCGTCTCGGCGGCCTCCGCCGCCTCGACGACCGTGCCCTCGGCGGTGTCCACCGCGGTCTCGGCAGCCGTGGCAGCCGTGGCGGACTTGCGGGTCCGGCGGCGCGGCCTGGTCTCGGACGCCGGCTCGGACACCTCGACCGCCTCGGCGACGGGGGCCGCGGGGGCCTCCTCGACGACGGCGATCTCGGGCTGAGCGGCTTCCGCGGTCCGGCGCGAACGGCGGCGACGCGACTTGCCCTCCCCGGCGACCGGCTCGGCCGACGCGGTCGGCTCGGCGGCCTCCGCCACCGTGCCCTCGGCCGTGGCGACGGCCGTCTCGGCCGCCTCCGAGGAGCCTCCGCCGCGCGTACGACGACGGCGGCGCGGCGTGCGCGCCTCCGTGGCCGCGGCGGCCGGCGCCGACTCCGTGCTCTCCGGCGTGGCCTGCTGCGGGGTCTGCTGCTCCGTGCCGTCGAGCGGCGTGCCGTTACGGGTGCGGCGACGGCGACGCGGCGTACGAGCCGGGCGCTCGCGGTCGCGCTCGGCGACCGGGGCCGCGGCCGACGCCGGGGCGCCAGAACGGCCACCGCGGCCGCGTGCGCCACGCCCGCCGGTCTCGCCGAGGTCCTCGACCACCTCGGCCGAGAGACCCGCGCGGGTGCGCTCGGCACGCGGCAGAACACCCTTGGTGCCCGCGGGAATCTTCAGCTCTTCGAAGAGGTGCGGGGACGTGGAGTACGTCTCCGGCGGGTCGCTCAGACCGAGGTCCAGCGCCTTGTTGATGAGCTGCCAGCGCGGGATGTCGTCCCAGTCGACGAGGGTGATCGCGATGCCCTTGGCACCCGCGCGGCCCGTACGGCCGATGCGGTGCAGGTACGTCTTCTCGTCCTCGGGGGACTGGTAGTTGATGACGTGTGTGACGCCCTCGACGTCGATGCCGCGCGCGGCCACGTCGGTGCAGACGAGCACGTCCACCTTGCCGTTGCGGAAGGCGCGCAGCGCCTGCTCGCGGGCGCCCTGGCCGAGGTCGCCGTGGACCGCGCCGGAGGCGAACCCGCGCTGCTGCAGCTGGTCGGCGAGGTCCGCCGCCGTCCGCTTGGTGCGGCAGAAGACCATCACGAGACCGCGGCCGTCGGCCTGCAGTATCCGCGAGACCATCTCCGGCTTGTCCATGTTGTGCGCGCGGTAGACGAACTGCTCGGTGTTGCGGACCGTCTGGCCCTCGTCGTCCGGCGCCGTGGCGCGGATGTGCGTGGGCTGCGACATGTAGCGGCGCGCGAGACCGATGACCGCGCCCGGCATGGTCGCCGAGAACAGCATCGTCTGACGGCGGGCCGGCAGCATGTTGATGATCTTCTCGACGTCGGGCAGGAAGCCCAGGTCGAGCATCTCGTCGGCCTCGTCCAGGACGAGCGCCTTGATGTGCTTGAGGTCGAGCTTCCGCTGGCCCGCGAGGTCCAGCAGTCGGCCCGGGGTGCCGACGATCACGTCGACGCCCTTCCTGAGGGCCTCGACCTGCGGCTCGTACGCCCGGCCGCCGTAGATGGCCAGAACGCGTACGTTACGGACCTTGCCGGCTGTCAGCAGGTCGTTCGTGACCTGGGTGCACAGCTCGCGCGTCGGGACGACGACGAGGGCCTGCGGGGCGTCGGTGAGCTGCTCGGGCTTGGCCCGGCCCGCCTCGACGTCCGCGGGAACGGTCACGCGCTCGAGGAGCGGAAGACCGAAGCCCAGCGTCTTGCCGGTACCGGTCTTGGCCTGGCCGATGACGTCGGTGCCGGTCAGGGCAACGGGGAGCGTCATCTCCTGGATGGGGAAGGGACTGGTGATGCCTACGGCCTCAAGGGCTTCGGCTGTCTCGGGAAGAATCCCGAGCTCTCGGAAAGTAGTCAGGGTGCTGCCTCTTCTGTGTACGCGGTGCGAGGCGAGCGCGGGGGTCGTGTCGGGACCGTGCCGGGGACGTCGGCCGCTCTTGACCAGCGGGCCGGGTGGCATGGGACCACTGCCGACGCTCGAGCTCTCGTACCGCTGAGGGTTCCCTCCGGGTGTCGTACGCAATGTGCCGTACCGACGTGGAGGGCTGTCTGATCGGAGCCGATCGGGCCACCGACCGGGCATCCTCATTCGTGCGGCCCGTCGAGTTACGTAGATCAACTCAGCGAGCGCATTACCACCATACCCCGGAATCGCGCATATGCGATGGCCGATTTGGTCACGTAGTCGTCGTCACACTGATTGACCAGGGCCTTCCGTCGTACGGTGGGCGGGCTATTGTGCGCTTCATGACGACGCCTGACAACGCTTCCGACGCATCTGCCGCTCACACCGGAGTCGCCGCCCAGGACTGGGCCAAGGCCTCCGTCGACCCCCAGTACCGCGCCGCGGTCGTGGACCTGATCGGAGCGCTGGCGTACGGGGAGCTGGCGGCGTTCGAGCGCCTCGCGGAGGACGCGAAGCTGGCGCCGACGCTCGCGGACAAGGCGGAGCTGGCGAAGATGGCGTCGGCGGAGTTCCACCACTTCGAGCAGCTGCGGGACCGGCTCACGGAGATCGGGGCGGAGCCGACGCAGGCGATGGAGCCGTTCGTCGCCGCGCTCGACGGTTTCCACAAGCAGACGGCCCCCTCGGACTGGCTGGAGGGGCTCGTCAAGGCGTACGTCGGCGACTCGATCGCCAGTGACTTCTACCGTGAGGTCGCGGCCCGGCTCGACTCCGATACCCGCGGGCTCGTACTGGCTGTGCTCGACGACACCGGGCACGCGTCGTTCGCCGTCGAGAAGGTGCGGGCCGCCATCGACGCGGATCCGCGGGTGGGCGGGCGACTCGCCCTGTGGGCGCGGCGGTTGATGGGGGAGGCGCTGTCGCAGTCCCAGCGGGTGGTTGCCGACCGGGACGCCTTGTCGACGATGCTCGTCGGTGGGGTGGCCGATGGGTTCGATCTCGCCGAGGTGGGGCGGATGTTCTCTCGGATCACTGAGGCGCACACCAAGCGGATGGCTGCGCTTGGGCTGGCCGCCTAGGTTTTTTGGCGCCGGTTCGTTTTCTGTGGGTTGTTTGCTTTCTGCGGGTGCGTGGGGGCTGGTCGCGCAGTTCCCCGCGCCCCTAAAAGCAAAGCTAGTGGGCGTCCGTTGAATTGGAACCGCCGGACTCCTCGCTCACACCGTTGCCGAGTGGCGGCTCAGTCTTCCCGCGGGGCGTAGGAGCAGGGAGATGGATGCTGCCGCTACCGCCACCGCGCCGAGCATCACGGGCAGGAAGCCGACGGATCCCAGGGCGGTGTGGGTGAGGAAGGCGCCGAACAGGCCTCCCGCGATGCCTGTCCCGAGGACGAGGCGGCGAGCGGGCAGGCGGTGCGGCAGGCGATACGCGGCGGCCCAGGCAAGTGCCAGACCGAGGATCGCGGAGCCGAGCGCTTCCAAGAACATCAGGGGGTCCCTCCCGCACGGCCGTGTGCACTTCGGTCGTAGCCCTGCATACCCGTGACCTGCGGAATGCAATCCTCCTCTGTGAGCGAGTTGTGCTCCATCCGTGAAGCACGGACACCTGGGGCGAGAGCATGGAAAAGGGGCCCGGCGGCAGTTGCCACCGAGCCCCTTCTCTTCGCCTTACAGCGCGCTGAAGCCCACCTTGCGCGTCGTCGGCTCGCCGAGCTCCACGTAGGCGAGGCGGTCCGCCGGAACCAGGACCTTGCGGCCGTGGTCGTCCACGAGGCTGAGCAGCTGCGACTTGCCGGCCAGCGCCTCGGACACCGCGCGCTCGACCTCTTCCGGGGTCTGACCGCTCTCCAGAACGATCTCGCGGGGCGCGTGCTGCACGCCGATCTTGACCTCCACGGCTATGTCCCTCCGACGGTCACTGATGTGCGCGTTCGTCCGCGCCGTACGCAGCACACATTAGCCCGGTGAGGGGACGTACATGCTCCGCCCGAGAACGCCAGGAGCGAACATCCGGTGGGAACAAAGTGGCGGTCAGTGGTGATCCCCCGTGGTGACCTCTGTGATCCCCGTGATCAGTGGTGCTCGCTGCCGTGCAGCGGGAAACCGGCGATGCCCCGCCATGCCAGCGAGGTCAGCAGCTGCACCGCCTGGTCGCGCGGCACGCTGCGGTCACTGTGCAGCCAGGAGCGGGCCACCACCTGGGCGAGTCCGCCGAGACCCGAGGCCAGCAGCATCGACTCTGCCTTGGACAGGCCGGTGTCCTCGGCGATGACCTCGCAGATCGCCTCCGCACACTCGAACGTGACCTTGTCGACCCGCTCCCGCACCGCGGGTTCGTTCGTCAGGTCGGACTCGAAGACCAGACGGAACGCGCCGCCGTCGTCCTCCACATACGCGAAGTACGCGTCCATGGTCGCCCGCACCCGCATTTTGTTGTCCGTGGTGGACGCCAGGGCGGCACGCACGGCCTGCAGCAGCGACTCGCAGTGCTGGTCGAGCAGTGCGAGGTAGAGATCGAGCTTGCCGGGAAAGTGCTGGTAGAGCACCGGCTTGCTGACGCCCGCACGTTCGGCGATGTCGTCCATCGCGGCCGCGTGATATCCCTGCGCGACAAACACTTCCTGGGCAGCGCCGAGGAGCTGGTTGCGTCGGGCACGGCGCGGCAGGCGTGTGCCCCGCGGGCGCGCCGCCTCTGTCTGCTCGATGGCTGTCACGCCGCCTCCCAAAATCGTCCACATTGCGGTGAGCGCCGCGCCGCCATCGTACTTTTCGGTAACCGTGGTGTGCGCGGTGCGAGCGCAGAATTTCACGGACCGGACGCCGGTGATAACCCTGCATAACCATTCATCAACGGGCATACCGGGCGGTCGCGTCTTCTGTGACCCCGTCCCGGTTCGCCTCACCTCGGCTCAGCGGTAGTCGTCCTCGTCGAGTTCGACGACCCTCGCCTGTTCCACGAGGTCCGCCTCGTCGGCGCTGTCCTTGTCCGCATCGGTCAGCGATTCGTCGCGGTGGGGTGCCAGGTCCGCGTGCTGTTCGGCCGCGTCGGCTTCGGGGGCCTCGACACCGATCTCGGTGTCGTCGGATTCCTCGATGGTCTCGGGGTCGGTGGGGTCGACGGTCATGTGTCCTCTTCCCGAGTGGGTGCGAGTGCGCTCTCGTGCGAGTAACGAGTGCCCTCGTCTATGAAGCGTATGAGAGTCGAGATCGGGACGCTATGCGATCGCGCCGTCGTCCGGTCGTGCTCCGTCGTCCGGTCGTGCTCCGTCGTCCGGTCGTGCTCCGTCGTGCGACACCAGGCCCTGTGACTGCGAACACACGATCCAGCGCGTGATCGTCTCGTAACATTGCCGCATGTCTTCGACCGAACTGCCGTCCGTGCTGGCCACTTCCGTCGCTCCGAGGGTCGGGACCGTCAGGGTGGCCGCGGGGGAGCGGCTGCGCACGGTCGGGCTCCCCGGGATCACGCTGACGGTCCGGTCGAGACCGCCGGTGCGGGAGGGGCTGCCGCCCGCGCTGTACGTGCACGGTCTCGGCGGTTCCTCGCAGAACTGGTCGGCGCTGATGCCCCTCCTGGACGGCCTCGTGGAAAGCGAGGCCGTCGATCTGCCGGGCTTCGGCGACTCGCCGCCGCCGGACGACGGCGACTACTCGGTGACCGGGCACGCGCGCGCGGTCATCCGCTTTCTCGACGCGGCCGAGCGCGGTCCCGTGCACCTCTTCGGGAACTCGCTGGGCGGCGCCGTCACTACGCGCGTCGCGGCCGTACGGCCCGATCTCGTCCGCACGCTCACCCTCGTCTCGCCGGCGCTCCCGGAGATCCGGGTGCAGCGCTCGGCCGTGCCGACGGCGCTGCTCGCACTGCCCGGAGTGGCGGGCCTGTTCACCAGGTTCACCAGGGGCTGGTCCGCCGAACAGCGCGTAAGAGGGGTCACGGCGCTCTGCTACGGCGACCCCGGCATGGTCACGCCCGAGGGATTCCGCAACGCGGTCGAGGAGATGGAGCGGCGGCTCGCCCTCCCCTACTTCTGGGACGCCATGGCACGTTCGGCACGCGGCATCGTGAACGCGTACACGCTGGGTGGCCAGCACGGACTGTGGCGCCAGGCCGAGCGGGTGCTCGCGCCGACGCTCCTCGTCTACGGAGCCCGCGACCAGCTCGTCTCGTACCGTATGGCCCAGCGCGCGGCACGCGCCTTTCGCGACTCGCGGTTGCTGACGTTGCCTGACGCGGGACATGTGGCGATGATGGAGTACCCGGAGACCGTGGCCACGGCCTTCCGCGAACTCCTCGCGGACACCGGCGAGTTGGCCGACACCGGCCCTACCAGCGCGAGGAGCTGAGGCGGGACGTGGGACGTCACAGCCGCCGCGGGCCGGCCCCCAAGGGCGACACCGCCGACATACACGTGGTTCCCGCTGCCCGGCCGGAACCGCAGCCGGAGAAGAGGAAGTGGTCCGGGCGCCGGCGAGGGGCAGCCGAACGGCAGGCCCCTCAGCCGCCCACGGGCGGGACGTCGGCCCAGGGTGTGCCCCGGCTGCCCGAGGGCTGGGCACCCCGAGGGGCCGAGGGCGTACCGGGGCAGGGAGTTCCGCGGGCCGGGGGCGGGATGCCTCAGGGCGGAGCGCCGGGTCGGGCCCCGGGCGGGGCTGCGGGCAGGGCCCCGGGCGGGGCCCCGGGATTCGCGGGTGGCGCGCCGACGGGGGGACCTTCGCGGTTCTCCGGCGGCCCGCAGGCGGCAGGAGCGGCCGGTGGAGGAGCGCCCACCGGGCGGCTTCCCGACGGCACGCCCGCGTACGGGTTTCCGCGCCTCCCCGACGGGACTCCGGCGCACGGATTTCCGCGGATGCAGGACGGGCGCATGCCAGACGGGCGCATGCAGGACGGAACGCCCGCTCATGGGTTTCCGCGCACGCAGGACGGAACGCCTGCTCATGGGTTTCCGCGCACGCAGGACGGCACTCCTGCCCATGGCTTTCCGCGGCCGCAGGACGGCACCCCTGCCCATGGCTTTCCGCGGTTGCCGGACGGGACTCCGGCGCACGGGTTTCCCCGGCTGCCCGACGGGACTCCGGTCCGCGGCACGCCGCGCTACCCCGACGGCACTCCCGCTCATGGCGTGCCCCGGGTCCGTGGTGGGCATCCCGAGCAGCGTGAAAACGGCGGTGCCTGGGGCGAGTTGAGGGGCGGGCCGCGCGCGGGCGTCGGGTACGGAGCGCCGCAGGCATCCCCGCAGGGATCTCCGCAAGGGCCTCCCGGCGCGGTACGGCCCGGGCCCGGGCAAGGTCAGGGCCTGCCGCAGGGCCGGTCCGGCCCGACGGTTCCCCGGCAGCGGTTCGCGCCGCCCCGGTCTGGACCCGGCGGCCCCAAGCAGGCCTACGTCGACGCCTTCGACCAGGGCGACGACCCCTTCGCGCCTCGTTCGGCCGCCGCGGCGACACTTCGCGCGGACCCCTACGCCTCCGTCACCGCCTGGGACGACGAGGTCGAGCACAAGGTGGCCCCGGGCGGGCACAGGATGCCCCCGGGCGATCAGGAACCCCCGGATGCGCGGCCCGAGAAGGCCAGGGGAGGCAAGGGCCGGGCCTTCACCGGTATCGCGGCCGCCGCCGTCACCACCGTCCTGGCCGTCGTCGTGGCCGGACAGGTCATCGGCGGACGTGAGGACGACTCCGTACGCCCGCAGTCCGCGAGTGGCGCCGACCGGGAGGCCAAGGACTCGGCGTCGCGCACTGACAGCCGGCCGGTCCCGTCCGCGTCGGCGGATGCGGATGCGGATGCGGGGCAGGGTGCGGTCACGCTGTCGTACTCCCAGCAGATGGCGAAGAAATATCCTCTGGCGGCCGATCTCAAGGGCTCCGGGGAATTCGATGCGATCTCCGGGTTCGACAAGGCGCCGGGGACCGGGCGGAAGTACACCTACCGTGTCGACGTCGAGAAGGGCCTCGGCCTCGACGGCGCGCTCTTCGCGGAGGCCGTGCAGAAGACCCTGAACGACGACCGGAGTTGGGCCCACGACGGCGGCCGTACCTTCGAGCGGGTCTCCTCAGGGAAGTCCGACTTCGTCATCACCCTGGCAAGTCCCGGGACGACGGCGTTCTGGTGTGCCAAGTCGGGCCTCGACACGACCGAGGACAACGTCTCCTGCGACTCGGCCTCCACCGAACGCGTGATGATCAACGCGTACCGCTGGGCCCAGGGTTCCGAGACGTACGGCGACAAGATGTACTCCTACCGCCAGATGCTGATCAACCACGAGATCGGCCACCGGCTCGGCTTCGGCCATGTGAGCTGCAGTGTGGACGGCGCGCTCGCCCCCGTCATGCAGCAGCAGACCAAGTTCCTCGACCACGACGGAATCCGCTGCCGGCCCAACCCCTGGGCGTTCCCCGGGAACTGACGGGCCGTGACATGACGACACGTGTTCGGTTGATCTCTTAGCGCTACAGAACGCGACCCGCACGGGAAAGTTACGACCGTTCACCCCTTTTGGTGGCGCGATGGACAACCGTCCATCGCGCCACCGTCATGTCCGCATACGTTCGTCCCGCTGTGAGCCGCCGGGTCAACGGCGGCTCCCCATACGGGAGATCGGGGGTGCGCTCGTGCGCATCGGACTGCTTACGGAGGGTGGCTATCCGTATGTGAGCGGTGACGCCAGGCTCTGGTGCGACCGGCTCGTACGCGGGCTCGGGCAGCACGAGTTCGACATCTACGCGCTCAGCCGCAGCGAGCAACAGGAGGACGAGGGCTGGATCGAGCTCCCGCCCCAGGTCAGCCGCGTACGCACCGCACCGCTGTGGACCGCCGAGGACGACGGTGTCGGATACGGGCGACGGGCGCGGCGGCGCTTCGCCGAGTGCTACGAGGAGTTGGCGGCGACCGTGTGCGCCGGGGACGCGCCGGTGGGGTCCGCCGCGTTCGAGGGGTCGGTCGGGTCTGTGACGGCCGCCGGATCCGCCGGAGCGGTTGGGGGTGCCTCCGCGGGCGCTTCTGCGGGCGCTTCCGCGGGTGTGGCGGACCGTTTCGGCAGTGCGCTGTACGGGCTCGCGGAACTTGCCCGGGACGAGGGCGGACTGGTCGGCGCCCTGCGCTCCGAGACCGCTGTGCGCGCCCTGGAGCGCGCCTGCCGCGCGCCCGGCGCACTTCGTGCCGCACGCGGCGCGCGCGTACCGGATCTGCTCACCGTCGCCGCCCACGTGGAGCGCACGCTGAGACCGCTGTCCCTCGACTGGTACGAGGACGACGGGCTCGGCTCGGTCGACCTGTGCCACGCCACGTCCGGCGGCGCCGCGGCCCTGCCCGGGCTGCTGGCGCGGCACTTCACGGGCGTACCCCTGCTCGTCACCGAGTACGGAGTGCAGCTGCGGGCGCACTATCTGGGCGCGCGGGAGGATCTGGAAGGCCGTGCGGCCTCGTCCTCGGCGCGGGCGCTGCTCGCCGCCTTCCACGGCAGGCTCGCCGCCGAGGCGTACCGGCAGGCCGAGGTCATCACGCCCGGCAACACGCACGCCCGCCGCTGGCAGGAACGCTGCGGCGCCGACCGCGGCAGGATCCGTACCGTCTACCCCGGCATGGAGGCGTCCCGCTTCTCGGACGTGGGCGAGAGCGCCGAGGCCGCCGACGCCGACACCCTGGTGTGGGTCGGGCGCATCGAGCCCGCCAAGGACCTGATCTCGCTGCTGCACGCCTTCGCGGAGATCCGCAAGGACGAGCCGAAGACGCGGTTGCGCATCGTCGGCGCACCGGCCGAGGGGCTGGAGGGCGCGACCTATCTGGCGCACTGCAGGTCGCTGGCCGCGCAGCTCTTCCCCGACGAGGCGGACGGCGTACACACCGTCGGCGACAACCCCGTCTCCTTCGAGGAGATCGGCGGACCGGAGGTACCCACCCTCCCGGAGGCGTACGAGGCGGGCGCCGTCGTCGTCCTGTCCAGCGTCGTCGAGGGCTTCCCGATCAGTCTCGTCGAGGCGATGTTCTGCGGACGCGCCACGGTGTCCACCGATGTCGGCGCGGTCGTGGAGGTCATCGGCGGTACGGGTCTCGTGGTGCCGCCGCGCAATCCGAAGGCGCTCGCCGAGGCGTGCGTGTCTCTGCTGCGCGACCCGGAGCGTCGTGCGCGCCTCGGCGCGGCCGCACGCGCGCGTGCGCTCGAACTGTTCACCGTCGAGCAGAACATCGCAGCATTTCACAGCATTTACCTGGATATCGTCTCGCACTGTCCGGTCCCGCGGGTTGTCGTCGACGCCTCGGGCGAACCCCTGCCGTTCGCCATACCGGCCGAGGCCCATGTGCCGGGGCGGTGGGCCGACTCCGGCACCCGACTGGTCGCGGGCAGACCGGGGCCGGGATGGGCGGCGGGACCGCCGGTCCGGGGCGTCCCGCTCGGGTCCGCCTCGGGAGCCGCTTCCGGCGAGCCCGTGCCCGCGGGGGAGGGGGCGTGGTGAACGGACGACGACGGACGGGGCGTGCGGACGCCACCCGGGCGCCGGGAGGCCCCGAGGCATGGGACGCAAGGTCCGAGGAGTGGCTGATGGGCGTCGACGAGCCGGGGACCCCGGACGCCGAGGTCGGCGAGACGAGGGTGGTCGACGTCCAGCCGGGAGAAGTCCGCGTGGTGGACGTGCAGTTGGGGGAGTCGAGGGTGGCGGATGCCCGGCGCGGACGGGATGCCGTATCCCGTGAGGGTGGTACCGGTGCCGCCTCCCGTAAGGGTGTGGGCGCCGGTGCGGTTTCCCGTGAGGGTGCCGGTGCCGGTGCCGGTGCCGGTGCGGGGGCGGGGGCGGGTGCGGTTGTGGCTCCGGTCTCCGGCCGGAAGCCGTCGGCTCACGCGAGCGAGGCCGCCTCCGCCGCCCGCAGGGCTTCCGTCTACGGGAGCGGGTCTGCCGGCTCCGGCGGCGAGGCATCCGGGTACGCCGGGGGAGGCGCTGCCACAGACCGCAAGCCCTCCGCCCGGCGCGGTGCCGTCGACCCCGTGAAGGCCCTGATGCACCGCCACCGCGAACTGTGCGAGCGCGCGGTGGACCCGCTGGAGATCGCCGCGGGCCTGGAGGCACACGGTGTGACCGACCGGACCGCCACACGCTTCCGGCACCGGGACGTGTTCTCGCTCGCCGAGGAGATGTACGCGCGCGTGCCCCGCGCCGGTGACACGGCACCGCAGTCCGAGGCACCCGACACACCCAGGGCGCGCGCCGACTGGGCTCTGCTCACCCTGCTGCCGGGCGCCCTGTGCGCGGCGACCGTCACCGGGCTCCGGCTCACGGAGGGACGGCCGCGTCTCGCCGTGGCCGTCCTGGGCGTGTTCGCCGTCTCCCTGGGCCTGCGCGCGGCGGTACGCAGTGGCCCGCTGCGCGCCGCACGCGCGTGGCACCCGACCACGTCCACGCGCGCGTGGACCTGCGGGCTCCTCGCCTACGCACTCCTCGGCGACGGCCTGCTCGCCGCCGGTATCGAGGGCGGCCCCGACGGACCGCCCACCGGCGGCTCCGACAGTCCCTGGCCGATCGCCCTCGCGTCCGTCCTCGCCCTCACCCTGGCCGTCGTCCCGGCGGCCTGGTGCGCCCACCTCTTCGCCGTACGCGCCCGGCGCCGACTCGCCACCAGCCGGGGCCTGGAGGAGTTCGCCTCCTCCGTAAGGCCCCTGCTCCTGGGCGTGTTCGGACTGTTCCTCTGCGCCCTGGGCGGACTGCTCGCCGGCAGCGGGGCATGGCTGGGCGAACCTCCCGCGTACGCCGCGGCCGGCGCCCTCGGCGCGCTTCTCCTGCTTGCCCGGCTCCTCACCGTGCACGGCTTCACGCATGCCCCCGCCGTCATCCTCGCGGCCGCGGGCACGGCCGAGGCGCTGGCGCTGGTGAGCGTCTTCGCGAGCCGACTGCCCGGCTGCGCGCTCCTGGGCCGGCCCGTCGAGACCGTGGCCGCCGCCTGGGGGCCGGGATCCGTCCCCGCCCTCGTGTGCGGGGGCGCGGCACTCGTCCTCCTGATCCACGCGACCAGGACCCTGACCCGGGCCTCGGCCCACGCGGTTCACGGCGACACGCCGTGAACCGCCCCCGGCGTCCGGCCCCCGTGCCGAGCGCCCTTCCCGCGGGGCCGACACCGCGGGCCTTCCGCACGACCCACGGCAACACCCTGAAGGAGAACGCCAGATGATCACCCTCCGCATCGGAGAATCCGCCCCGGGAGCCGCCCGATGAGGGTGCTGCTGATCGGAGCCAACGGATACCTGGGCCGCTTCGTCGCCGACCGTCTGCTCGCCGACCCCGCCGTGCAGCTCACCGCGCTCGGCAGGGGCGACGACGCGGACGTGCGCTTCGACCTCGCCAGCGGCAGCCCGGGTGCGCTCACCCGCTTCCTGGACGCGGTGCACCCCGGCGTCGTCGTCAACTGCGCCGGAGCCACCCGCGGCGGCGCCCGCGAGCTGACCCGGCACAACACCGTCGCCGTCGCCACCGTCTGCGAGGCCCTGCGCCGCAGCGGCTGCGGGGCACGCCTCGTGCAGATCGGCTGCGGTGCGGAGTACGGCCCCAGCCAGCCCGGCTCCTCCACGGCGGAGGACGCCGTGCCCCGCCCCGGTGGCCCGTACGGCGTCAGCAAGCTCGCCGCCACCGAACTGGTCCTCGGGTCCGGCCTCGACGCCGTCGTCCTGCGGGTGTTCTCGCCCGCCGGACCCGGCACCCCGGCCGGCTCGCCCCTCGGCCGCCTCGCCGAGGCCATGCGCCGCGCCATGCAGTCCGGCGACGGCGAACTCAAACTCGGTGGCCTGGGTGTCCAACGCGACTTCATCGACGTACGCGACGTCGCCCGTGCCGTCCATGCCGCCTCCCTCTCCGCCGCACAGGGCGTCATCAACATCGGATCCGGTCGTGCCGTACGCCTCCGCGACGCCGCCTCCGTCCTCGCACGTGTCGCCGGCTACGGCGGTGCCCTGCACGAACTCGACGGACCGCCCGTCCCGGTCAGGCCATCCATCGGCCACCCCCGCTCCGAATCCGAGCACACGGCCCCGGCCGCCTACCCCTACCCGGACGGCTGCGGCAGCTGGCAGCAGGCCGATGTGCGCACCGCACGCGACCGGCTCGGCTGGCGCCCCCGGATCAACCTCGAGGAATCCCTCGCCGACATCTGGATGGAGGCGGCATGCCGCATCTGACCAGCACCGCAACGGGCACCGCGAGCACCGACTTACGGGCCGGCTTCGGCATCCCCGGCTATGCGCACCCCCTTGTCGCCCCGGTCGAGTGGGGCGAACTCACCCGCCCCGGAACCCCCTTGCACTGGGTCGTCCTGAACGTCGCCGGCGGCCCCGGCACCCGCCCCGACCCCCGCTGCCTGGAGGCGGCCGGACGACTGCGTAACGCGGGCGTGCGCGTCCTGGGCCACCTGGATGTGACGTACGGCGCACGAGCCTTCGGTGAGCTCGTCTCCGACGCGCACCGCTATCGCGACTGGTACCAGGTCGACGGCTTCCTCCTGGACCGCTGTCCCACGGAGCGGACAGCGCTGCCCGAGGTCCGGCGCACGGCCACCACCCTGCGCGCGCTCTTCGGAGAGGGCCACGAGGGCCACATCGTCCTCGGCCACGGCACCCACCCGTATCCCGGATATGCCGAGGCCGCCGACCAGTTGGTGACCTTCGCCGGGCCCTGGAGCGACTACCGCTGGTCGCAGGTGGCCGAGTGGACCGCCGAGTACCCGCCCGAGCGGTTCTGCCACTTCGTGCACAGCGTGCCCCGAGGCCATCTCGACGAGGCACTGCGTATCGCCCGCTGGCAGGGCGCCTCGACGATCTACTTCACCGACCGCACGGATCGCGGGGGTTCGGCCGACCCCTGGGAGAGCATGCCCGGCTACTGGGACGAGATCGTCTCGCGGATCGGAACGGGTGTCTCGGAATGAAGAAGGGCGTGGCAGTGTTACGGGGAGAACAACTGTAGTGATTGACCGACCAACGGAGTCCCCGTGTCGCTGCCACCCCTGGTCGAGCCAGCTGCTGAGCTCACCGTAGACGAGGTCCGCAGGTACTCCCGCCACCTGATCATCCCCGACGTGGGCATGGACGGGCAGAAGCGGCTGAAGAACGCCAAGGTGCTCTGTGTGGGCGCCGGCGGCCTGGGCTCGCCGGCGCTCATGTACCTCGCCGCCGCCGGCGTGGGCACGCTCGGCATCGTGGAGTTCGACGAGGTCGACGAGTCGAACCTGCAGCGCCAGATCATCCACAGCCAGGCTGACATCGGCCGCTCCAAGGCCGAGTCGGCCCGGGACAGCGTGCTGGGCATCAACCCGTACGTGAACGTGGTCCTTCACGAAGAGCGGCTCGAGGCCGAGAACGTGATGGACATCTTCAGCCAGTACGACCTGATCGTCGACGGCACGGACAACTTCGCGACCCGCTACCTGGTCAACGACGCGTGCGTGCTGCTCAACAAGCCGTACGTCTGGGGCTCCATCTACCGCTTCGACGGCCAGGCGTCGGTCTTCTGGTCCGAGCACGGTCCCTGCTACCGCTGCCTCTACCCGGAGCCCCCGCCGCCGGGCATGGTTCCCTCCTGCGCCGAGGGCGGCGTCCTGGGCGTGCTGTGCGCGTCCATCGGTTCCATCCAGGTCAACGAGGCCATCAAGCTCCTCGCGGGCATCGGCGAGCCGCTCCTCGGCCGCCTGATGATCTACGACGCCCTGGAGATGCAGTACCGCCAGGTCAAGGTCCGCAAGGACCCGAACTGCGCGGTCTGCGGCGAGAACCCCACCGTCACCGAGCTCATCGACTACGAGGCCTTCTGCGGCGTCGTCTCCGAAGAGGCCCAGGAGGCGGCCGCCGGCTCGACGATCACTCCCAAGCAGCTCAAGGAGTGGATCGACGACGGCGAGAACATCGAGATCATCGACGTCCGCGAGATCAACGAGTACGAGATCGTCTCGATCCCCGGCGCCAAGCTGATCCCGAAGAACGAGTTCCTCATGGGCACCGCCCTGGAGACCCTCCCGCAGGACAAGAAGATCGTCCTGCACTGCAAGACGGGTGTCCGCAGCGCGGAGGTCCTCGCGGTCCTCAAGTCGGCCGGATTCGCGGACGCCGTGCACGTGGGCGGCGGCGTGATCGGCTGGGTCAACCAGATCGAGCCGGAGAAGCCCATCTACTAGGGGCAGGCTTCGCAGGCACAGGCTTTGCGGCGAGGGGCTCGGCACCAGGTGTGCCGGGCCCCTTTCCGTTGCCCCGGCCAGGGCTGCCCCGGTCGGGATCGCTCCCGTCGGGACCGCCCAGGCCGCTACTCGCAGACCTTGCCGTCCTGAGGCACCTTCCCGTCAAGCAGGTAGTCGTTCACCGTGCTGTCGACACAGTCGCTCCCGCTGCCGTACGCCCCGTGTCCCTCGCCCTTCCAGGTGAGCTGCACACCGACGCCCTTGCCCAGCTCGTCGGCCATCTTGCGGGCCCCCTCGTACGGCGTCGCCGGGTCGCCGGTGTTGCCCACCACCAGGACGGGCTCCGCACCGGGCGCGCTCACCTCCGCCGTCTCGTGCTGGCCGGCCACCGGCCAGTCGTGGCACCAGCCCGCCGTGTCCCAGCCCATCGAATCGCCGAAGACGGGCGAGATCTTCCGGAACTCGGGGAGCAGCGCCTTCGCCTCCTCGGGCGTCGGCCGTTCCTTGTCGTCCAAGCACGATATGACCCGTTGTGAATGCGTCGTCGTGCCGTAGCGCCCCGACGCGTCACGGTCGTTGTAGCCGTCGGCCTGCGCGAGCAGTTCCGTACCGTCGCCGTCCTCGGCCGCTTCGAGCGCGCTGGTGAGCGCGGGCCAGGACGACTTGCTGTAGAGCGGGTAGATGACGCCCGTGAGGGCCAGCTGCTGGGTGAGGTCGCGGCCGCTCGCCGTCGACAGCGGTTCGGAGTCGATCCGCCTCAGCAGGTCCACGATCTTCTGGGAGCCCTCCTGCGGGTCCTGGCCCGTCGACTCGAGGTAGTCCTCCAGGGCGCGCTGGAAGCCCTTGGCCTGGTTCTTGGCGTGGCCCACCGTGCCGGCGCTCGGGTCGACGACCGCGTCGAGGAGCAGACGCCCGACGTTCTTGGGGAACAAGTGGGCGTACACGCCGCCCAGTTCCGTGCCGTACGAGATGCCGAAGTAGTGCAGCTTCTGGTCGCCGAGGACATGGCGCATCAGGTCCATGTCCCGGGCCGTGTCGGTGGTCGAGGCGTGCTCCATGAGCTTGCCCGCCGACTCCTCGCAGCCCTTGCCGAAGTCGGCCGCGTCCTTGAAGAACGTGGTCTCCTCGGCGGAGGTGTCCGGTGTGGTGTCGACCGACTCGGCCGTCTGGATCTCCTTGTTGTCGCGGCAGCGCACGCCCTCGCTGGCCGCGACGCCGCGCGGGTCCCAGCTCACCAGGTCGTACCGCTTGTGGAGCTCGGCGAACGTGGGTCCGTACGGCGGCAGATAGTCGACGCCCGAGCCGCCCGGGCCGCCGAAGTTGAACAGCAGTGAGCCGATGCGCTCGTCCGAGGAGCCGCTCGACTCGCTGCGGATCAGCGCTATGCCGATGGTCTCGCCCGTCGGCTTCGACCAGTCCAGCGGCACCTTGAGCGTCGCGCACCGCCAGTCGCCGCCCGGCGCGGGGCCGGTCTCCGTCGACTTGCAGCCGCCCCAGTCGAGCTTCTGCGATGTGAGGGAAGCGGGCAGCCCGGTGGTGTCGGAAGGCGCCGCGGCAGGCGGCCTTCCGTCGTCCTTGCTCTCGTCCCCGTCGCTGCCGGACGAGCCGCTGCAGCCGGCCACCAGCAACGCGGCGGCGGCCACAGCCGTCCACCGTGCGATACGCGCCATGAACACTTCCCCCCTCGCGGGTGTCGTCCGCCGGATGTCGCGGATGACAGTCAGGCAATAGTAGGCAGATGGCCGCGAGCGCCGTGAAGCCCTGTGGATAACCGTCTGACCTGCTATTTCACGAGCAGACCTGGCCGGTCGGCGGGACCTTGCCGTTGAGCAGGTAGCCGTTCACGGCGTCGCGCACGCACTTGTTCCCGCTGTCGTACGACCCGTGGCCCTGGCCCTTGTACGTCAGCTCCACCCCGACGCCCTTGCCCAGCGAGTCCACCATCTTGCGGGCGCCCTCGTAAGGCGTAGCCGGGTCGCCGGTGTTGCCGACCACGAGGATCGGCGCCGAGCCCGGCGCGCTGACGTCCGGGTGGTCGGCGGCGCCCGCCACGGCCCAGTCGGTGCAGCCGACCAGGCCCCACGCCAGATAGTCGCCGAAGAGTGGCGAGGCCTTGCGGAACTCCGGAAGCTTCGCCTGCACGTCGGAGGTGGTGTAGCGGGGCTTGTCGTCGGCGCAGTTGATGGAGACGTTCGCGGCGGCGATGTTGCTGTACTCGCCGTCCTGATTACGCCCGTTCATCGAGTCGGCCAGCAGCATCAGCACCCTGCCGTCACCGTCGTACGCCTGCTGGAGTCCCTCGGTCAGGTACTCCCAGAAGTCCTGCGAGTACAGGGACTGCGCGATGCCGCTGGTGGCGGCCGTCTGGGTCAGCTGACGGGGGAAGACGCCCGGGATGGGCCTGCTGTCGAGGTCCGTGAGCAGTTTGGCGATCCGGTCCTTGACGTCCTGGGCGCTGTCGCCGAGCGGGCAGTCCTCCGTCTTCGACGTGCAGTCCTCGGCGAAGTTGTCGAGCGCGAGCTGGAAGCCCTTGGCCTGCCCGAGCGACCCCTGCTCCGAGTTCTGTGTCGGGTCCACGACCGCGTCGAAGACGGCCCGCCCCACCTTTTTGGGGAACAAGTGGGCGTACACGCCGCCCAGTTCCGTGCCGTACGAGATGCCGAAGTAGTGCAGTTTGTCGTCGCCGAGGACCTGCCGCATCAGGTCCATGTCGCGGGCCGCGTCGGTGGTGCGTACGTACGGGAGGGTCTTGCCGGAGTTGTTCTCGCAGGCCGCGTTGAACTTCTTGGTGTTGGCCAGGAGCGTCTTCTGTTCGGCCGGGTCGTCGGGGGTGGCGTCCTGCTGGAAGTACTCGTCGAGCTGTTCGTTGTTCTCGCACTTCACGCCCGCGCTGCGGCCGACGCCCCGGGGGTCGAAGCTGACCAGGTCGTAGCGGGTGCGCAGTTGGTCGTAGTCCTGGCCGAACGCGGGGAGTGTGGTCACGCCCGAGCCGCCCGGGCCGCCGAAGTTGAAGATCAGTGAGCCGATGCGCTTGTCCTTGGCGCCGCTCGCCTCCGCGCGGATCAGCGCGAGCCCGATGGTGTCCCCTTTGGGCTTGTCCCAGTCGAGCGGCGCTTTCAGGGTTGCGCACTTCCACGTGTCACCGTCCGGCAGGGGGGAGGGGGCATCGCCGCCGCCCTCGGCCTCGGAGGGCTCCGGGCAGTCCTTCCAGCTCAGCTTCTGCGCCGACAGATCCTCGTCCTTGGAGTCCCCGTCGCCGCCGCAGCCGGCGAGGGCCGCCGACAGCAGAACGGCGGTGGCGGTCAGGGCGGCGGCCCGCAGTGGGGAAGGGTTCGGCATGCTCCCATCCTGAGGTCGCCCAGGGCGGGGCGCTCGGGGCACGGGCCGTGCGGGTGAGAGCCCCGACGGTCCGTTCGTGGAGGGGGCTCTCGTGTCCCGGGGGGCCGCTCAGGGGTCAGCCCAGGGGTCAGAGCGCGCCCTTGCGGGTGAGGTGGTTGAAGAACAGCCACCCCGGCAGCACGGGCAGCCACAGCGTGAGCAGTCGGTACAGGAGGACGGCGGGCGCCGCGACCTCGCTGGGGAGCCCGACGGCGATCAGACCGACCGTCAGGGTCGCCTCGACCGCGCCCACGCCACCCGGGGTCGGCGCGGCGGAGCCGAGCGCGTTTCCGGCGAGGAAGACCACGGCGACGCTGGCGATGCTCAGCGAGGGCATGCCCTCGGTCCCGAACGCCCGGACCGACGCGTCGAGGCACATCACGAAGCAGGCCGTCAGCAGAAGCATGCCGCCGATGCCGGTGAGGAGCTTCTGCGGCCGCTGCAGCACATCCAGCATGCGCGGCACGACACCCGCGAAGAGCGACCTCACGCGCGTGACGATGAATTTCCGCAGGAACGGCACCGACGTCACCACGAGGACGAGGACCGCGACGGTCAGCAGACCTGCGATGACGGTCCTGGACGGCGACAAGGAGGGCGTCTTTTCGGTACCCGTCAGATAGCCGAAGGAGAGCAGCATCAGGATGTGGCAGCCGAGCCCGAACAGCTGCGACGCGCCGACACTCGCCACCGCGAGCCCCGGCCGTACCCCCGAGCGCTGGAGGAACCGCGTGTTGAGGGCGACACCGCCCACCGCCGCGGGCGCCACGATCTTCACGAAGGAACCGGCGACCTGCGCGGCCACGGTCCGCATGAACGGCACCCGCTCGGGCACGAAGCCCAGCAGGCTCATGGCCGCCGCGAAGTAGCTCAGCATCGAGAAGAGCACGGCGGCGGCGACCCAGCCCCACTCGGCGTTGTCGAAGAGCGTGCCGAACTCGATGTGCGTGAGCTGCGTCAGCAGGAAGTACGCGCCGAACGCGCCCGCGATGAAACTGATCAGCGTGCGCGGCCGGATGCGCTCCAGACGGGCCGGTTCGACCGGTGCCTGCGGCCTGATCAGCAGCACCTGGTGACGGATCTGGGTGAGCAGATCCTCCTCGCGCGCCTCCTCAAGGGCGTCGTCGATGGCACGCTTCTCGGCCCGCTGTTCGGCGCGTACGGCCTTCTTGTCGGGCTTCTCCAGGACGGGCCTGGTCGCCTCCGGAGTGTGCTCGTGCTCCTCGGCGCGGGCCAGCTTGGCCTGCCGGGAGGCTTCCAGGACGGCCTCGCGCTCGCGCTCCGATCGCTCCCTGGCCAGCTTCCGCAGCGTCGCGCGGTGGGAGCGGGTGAGCGCGATGGGCTGCAGCATGGGCAGACAGTCCGCGACCGCGTCCGGGCCGAGGACCCCGACGGCAGACGCCACCGCGCGCTCCGCGCCGACCCGCAGGCCGAGCGTGGTCACCAGCTGGGCGACGTCCATGCGCAGCAGCAGCTCACCGGCCGCGATCTCGCCGTTGCGCAGATCCGTGAGGATCACCTTGCCGGAACGATCCACCAGGATCGCGTCGCCGGCGAGCCTGCGGTGCGCGATGCGCCTGGACTGCAGTGCCTGCAACTGATGCCAGGTGTCCCGGAGCAGGTTGTCGGTGATGTCCTCGTCCGGCAGCGAGTCGAGCGTGCGCCCACCGGTGTGCTCGTAGACCAGCATCACCGCGTCGGGGCCGAGCTCTGAGGTCGCGATCAGCTTGGGCGCGTTGGCTCCGGCCGCGATGGCCGCGTACGCGAGGAGGGCCTCCTGCTCCAGGGCCTGGCGCAGCGACTGGAGGCTGCGGCGCGTAGTGATGCCGCGCAGCGTCAGACGGCGCCACACGCGGTAGAAGAAGCCCTGCGCCTGCTGTTCTCGGTCGACCACCGTGACGTCCAGCGGTGGACCGTCCTGGAGCGTCACGAAGTACCGGCGGCCACGATCGCCGTCCAGGGCCTCCGGAGTCTCGTCCCGGGCCGCGCTCACCGGGTGGAAGCCGACGTGCCGCAGGCCCGCCATCAGGGTCCGCCCGGTGGGCCGCACGTTCGGCGAGCCGACCGCGTACAGCGTCCCGTACGCCACGCTCCAGCCGATCAGCACGGTCAGGATGATCGAGAACGGGGTCGTGTAGCCGGTGACCAGCATGGAGAAGGCGTCGAGCATCAGCACGACCCACAGCACCGCGCGCCAGCGTGGCCGGCGCGACATGCCGACGGCCGTCATGTACGCGATGACCGGCGCGAGATAGCCGTGCACCGGGTCGGTGAGGGCGTGGATGTCGCCGGGGGAGGGCTGTGTGAGTGCCTTCTGGATGGAGTCCGGGGCCGCCTTGGCGACCCACAGGTCGGTGGCGAGTGTCACACCGTGTGCGAGGACCGCGGCCAGCACACCGTCGGCGATGCGCAGTCCGTCGCGTTTGATCAGCCGCTCGATGGCGAACGCGACCGGCACCAGGAGGATCGCGATGCTCGACGCGAGCCCCGCGATCTTGATCAGCAGGTCGGGTGCCTCGTCGGTGCCCTTGTTGATGTCCTGCGCCAGCCCCGACGTCGTGCCGTGCGCGAACGCGGCGATCGCCAGCAACAGGGCGATCGCGAGCACGCCCACCAGGAGACGCATCAGGTCGGAAGGACGGTGCACGCGCGCGGGGAGCAGCGGTTCGTCGCCCTCGACCTCTTCGCTGTGGGCGTCGTCGGCGCAGTCCGCCTCCTCCTCGTCGCCCCTCTCCTCGTGCACGTCCGCCTGTTCGTCGGCTCGCCCGTCAGGGGCCTTCTTGGTCAGATCAGCCTTCTCGGACGCGCTCGCAGCGCGCTCGTCCGTGTCGTCGCCGCTGTCCGGGCGCGACGAAACCTCAGAGGTGCCCTCCGCGTCTTCGGGGTGCACGCCCTGCTGTTTCATCGTCTCTTCTTGATCTCGTATCACCAGTAACCGCCCGCACGATGGTGGCATGCCCCGCCGACACAGGGGGGCATCAGGGTGCAATGCGGGGTCGCACAGTCTGCCCCAAGCGCTGCTCCGGGGCGAGGGATACGCACAGTCGCCACCGCCTCACATTGTCGGTGCTCTGGGGCAGGATGGACCGGATGAGCGAGCAGAGCCTTCCGGAGGACGCCCTCCCGGAGTACGCGGAACGGGTCCTCGACGTCGCAGAGCTGATCCCGCCCGGGCGTGTCATGACGTACGGAGATGTCGCCGAATGGCTGGAGGAGGGCGGGCCCCGGCAGGTCGGCCGCGTCATGGCCCTCTACGGAGGAGCGGTCCCCTGGTGGCGGGTCATACGCGCGGACGGCATCCTGCTCCCCGGCCACGAGCTGGACGCGCTGGGCCACTACCGCGCCGAGGGCACGCCCCTGAAGGAGGCGAGCAGGGCCTCCGAGGGCCATCTTCCGCGGGTCGACATGAAACGGGCGCGGTGGGACGGCGGTGGGCGCACGGAGAGTCACACCTGACAGCTTCCGGCATCGAGCTGTGGGGAGGGGTACCGGTGGCCCGTACGGGGGAAGCGGGGCACGTCCGTGACATGCCGTACGTTCGTGGGGCGGGAGACGCGTGTGCCGGGTGGGAACAAGAGGAAGCGCTGCTTCCACCACATCCACCGGCGTAGCGTCGACGGCGCGCATCCCGTTCATCCCGCGGCCACCGCCCTCAACGCGCGAGGGGCCCTCCACCCGTCGCCCCAGCACCACCCCTGAATGACGGCGTCCCGCGCCGATAGAGGCCGACAGAGACAGACCCAAGCACACCCACCAGGACCGGCGAACCACGTGAGCTCCTCTTCCTCCACCAGGCGCCTGTCGCACCCCCAGGGGCGACAGGGGGCCCGTGGCGCTTACCGACTGGTACGTACCCCGCCGGCCAGGGTGGCTCCCCCTCTGCTGGACGCAGGGCAGCGCGCGGCGGTTGACCACGAGCACGGCCCGCTGCTCGTCCTCGCAGGTCCGGGCACCGGCAAGACGACCACACTCGTGGAGTCCGTCGCGGCGCGGATCGCCCGCGGCGCGGACCCCGAGCGGATCCTGGTGCTCACGTTCAGCCGCAAGGCCGCCGTCGAACTGCGCGACCGCATGGCGCTGCGCATAGGAGCGGCCCGCGCGCCCCAGGCGACGACCTTCCACTCCTTCTGCTACGCCCTGGTCCGCGCCCACCAGGACAGCGACCTGTTCGTGGAGCCGCTGAGGCTGCTCTCCGGCCCCGAACAGGACGTGGCGGTACGGGAACTGCTCGCGGGCCAGCCCGGCTTGGAGAAGCTCGGCCTCGCCCATGTGCGCTGGCCGGACGAGCTCCGCGCCTGCCTCACCACGCGCGGCTTCGCCGACGAGGTCCGCGCGGTCCTCGCCCGCAGCCGTGAACTGGGCCTCGGTCCCGACGCCCTCCAGGCCTTCGCGCGGCGCATCGGCCGCCCCGACTGGCTCGCCGCCTCCGCCTTCCTCGCCGAGTACCTCGACGTCCTCGACATGCAAGGAGTCCTCGACTACGCGGAACTCGTGCACCGCGCGGTGCTCCTCGCCCGGCGCCCCGAGGTCGCCGAACGCCTCGCCGCCCAGTACGACGCCGTCTTCGTGGACGAGTACCAGGACACCGACCCGGCGCAGGTACGCCTGCTGCACGCACTCGCGGGCGGCGGCCGCACCCTCGTGGCCTTCGGCGACCCCGACCAGTCGATCTACACATTCCGGGGCGCCGACGTGAACGGCATCCTCCAGTTCCCGGAGGCATTCCCGCGCGCGGACGGTACATCGGCGCCGATGGAGGTCCTGAGGACCTCACGCCGGTCCGGCGCCGGCCTCCTTGAGGCCACCCGGCTGCTGACCCAGCGCATGCCCCTGACCCGCCTCCCCGCGGAGAAAGTACGCGCCCACAGGGAGCTGGCCCCCGTACGGGACGGCGGCAGCGTCGAGGTCCACACGTACCCGACGCCCGGCACGGAACTGGACAACATCGCGGACATCCTGCGCCGCGCCCACCTGGAGGACGGCGTCCCCTGGAACGAGATGGCCGTCCTGGTGCGCGCGGGCTCCCGCACCATCCCGACGATCCGCCGCACCCTCACCGCGGCCGGCGTCCCCCTCGACATCGACGGCGACGACCTGGCGCTGCGGCACGAGCCGGCGGTGTCGCCGCTCCTGACGGCACTCAGGGCGGTGGCGGCGGCGGAGAGCGCGGGCCCGGCGGGCGCCGCGGCGGGTGTGCGTCCCGACGAGGACCTGCGTCCGGGTGAGAGCGTGCGCCCCGACGAGGACGTACGAGCGGACGAGAGCGTACGGGCCGATGAGGGCGCACGGACCGATGAGGGCGTACGGACCGGGGCGGACGAGCACGCGACCGGCGTGGACGAACACGCGCGGGCAGGCCACCAGGACGAGGCACCCGTCGGGGAAGTCGGCGAGCATGCCGAGGGACCCGACGCGCCTCATGAGGAGCCCGATCCCTCCCAGGACTCTGACTCCTCCGAGAACCCCGACTCCTCCCAGGACCCCGATCTCTCCGTGGACCCCGATCCCTCCGGGGAATCCGCGCCGGAAGTGCCCTCTCCCGACAGGCCCTGGCTCGACACCGAGACCGCGCTCAGCCTCCTCGCGTCCCCGCTGGCAGGCATGGACGCCGCCGATCTGCGCCGCCTGGGCCGCGCCCTGCGCGAGGAGGAGCGCGCCGCGGGCAACCATGTGCCGCCGCCCTCCGACGAGTTGCTGGCGCGAGCGCTGGCCGAGCCGGAGCGGCTGGTCGCCCACGACCCGTCGTACGCGCGCGGCGCCCAGCGTCTGGGTGCCCTGCTGCGGAAGGCACGGGAGCGCCTCGCGGGCGGCGGTACGGCCGAGGAGGCTCTCTGGGAGCTGTGGGACGGCACGCCGTGGCCGCAGCGTCTGGAGCGGGCCGCCCGGCGCGGCGGCGCGGCCGGCCGCAACGCGGACCGCGACCTCGACGCCGTGTGCGCGCTGTTCGCCACCGCGTCCCGCGCCGAGGAACGCACCGGAGGCCGCGGCGCCCTCAACTTCCTGGAGGAGATCGACGCCGAGGACATCGCAGCCGACACGCTCACCCGCAGGGCCGTACGCCCCGACGCCGTACGTCTGATGACCGCACACCGCTCCAAGGGCCTGGAGTGGCGCCTCGTGGTCGTCGCGGGTGTCCAGGAGGGGCTGTGGCCCGACCTGCGCCGCCGCGGCTCCCTCCTGGAGGCCGACCGGATCGGACGCGACGGCCTCGCGGAGCCGCTGACCCCGGGAGCACTCCTCTCCGAAGAGCGCCGTTTGTTCTACGTGGCCGCCACGCGCGCGCGTGAGCGCCTCGTCGTCACCGCGGTGAAGGCCCCGGCCGACGACGGCGACCAGCCCTCGCGCTTCCTCACCGAACTCGGCGTGGAGCCCAAGGACACGACGGGCCGCCCCCGCCGTCCCCTGTCCGTCGCCGCGCTCGTCGCCGAACTGCGCGCCACGACGGTCGACCCACGGGTCTCGGACCGGCTCAGGGAGGCCGCGGCCCGCCGGCTGGCCAGGCTCGCCGCGCTCGGCGACGAGGACGGCCGCCCCCTCGTGCCGTCCGCCCACCCCTACCGCTGGTGGGGCATGTACGAGCCGACCGAGAGCAAGGTGCCGCTGCGCGACCGCGACCATCCCGTGGTGCTGTCCGGGAGCGCCCTCGACCAGCTCGCCAACACCTGTGCCCTGCAGTGGTTCCTGGGCCGCGAGGTGAAGGCCGACGCCCCCGCGACCGTCGCCCAGGGCTTCGGCAACGTCGTGCACGTCCTGGCCGACGAGGTCGCCTCCGGGCGCACCCCCGCGGACCTCGCCGTCCTCATGGAGCGCCTCGACTCCGTGTGGGACGCGCTCGCCTTCGACGCGCCCTGGAAGTCGGCGCAGGAGAAGGAGCACGCGCGCGTGGCGCTCGAACGCTTCCTGAAGTGGCACGTCGATTCCAACGGCGCCCGCGCGGGCCGCACGCCGGTGGCGAGCGAGCACGACTTCGACGTCACCCTCGAAGCGGGCTCCTACGAAGTACGCATCCGCGGCTCCATGGACCGCGTCGAGCAGGACGCCGAAGGCCGCGCCTACGTGGTCGACTTCAAGACCGGCAAACAGGCACCGAGCGCGGCCGACGTGGCCCACCACCCGCAGCTCGCCGTCTACCAGCTCGCCGTCCACGAAGGCGCGGTCGACGAGGCCTTCGAGGGCGAACGCCCCGAATCGGGCGGCGCCGAACTTGTCCAACTCCGTCAGGGCGCCCCCAAGAAGGACGGCGGCGAGACCCTGCCCAAGGTGCAGGCCCAGAAGCCGCTGGAGGGGGAGTGGGTCGGCGACCTCCTCGCCACCGCCGCGGGCAAGGTCCTCGACGAACGGTTCACACCGACGACCGGCCAGCACTGCACCCACTGCGCGTTCCGGGCCTCGTGCAGCGCGCGGCCGGAGGGGCGGCACGTGGTCGAGTGATGAGCGCGGTCGAGCGACGGCATGGTCGGGAGGGTGACGGTCGTGGTCGGGAGGGTGACGGGCGTGGTTGGGCGACGGCCACGGTCGAGTGACAGTGCGTGGGCCCCCGGAGAGTGTGCCGGCATCCGCCGTAGCGAAGGCTCCGCCGTTCGAAGGGCTCCCGCCGTACGCGAAGTGACGTACGGCACCACGCGTGCTGACCAGCGCATCCTCCGGCCCGGCCACCGATTCGGCACCCGCTGTCAGTGGGCGCGGCTAGCCTCTCTGACGTGCCAGCCCGTATCTCTGATCCCGAGCAGCTCAAGGAGCTCCTCGGCATCCCGTTCACCCCGGAGCAGACGGCCTGCATCACCGCACCGCCCGCCCCGCAGGTGATCGTGGCCGGCGCCGGATCCGGCAAGACCACGGTGATGGCCGCGCGCGTGGTGTGGCTGGTCGGCACCGGACAGGTCGCCCCCGAGCAGGTCCTCGGCCTGACCTTCACCAACAAGGCGGCGGGCGAACTCGCCGAGCGCGTACGGAAAGCCCTCATCAGGGCGGGCGTCACCGACCCGGACGTGATCGACCCGGACAACCCGCCCGGCGAGCCGGTCATCTCCACCTACCACGCCTTCGCGGGCCGCCTGCTGACCGACCACGGACTGCGCATCGGGCTCGAACCCACCGCGCGTCTCCTTGCCGACGCGACCCGCTACCAGCTCGCCGCACGCGTCCTGCGCGAGGCACCCGGGCCCTACCCCGCGCTCACCCGCTCCTTCCCCGACCTCGTCAGCGACCTCCTCACGCTCGACGCCGAGCTCGCCGAACACCTCGTACACCCCCAGGACCTGCGGGCCTACGACGCCGCACTGCTGCGGGACCTGGAGAGCGTCAAGCTCACCAACGCCGACCTGCGCAAGGTCCCCGAGACGGCCGCCGCCCGGCGTGAACTGGCCGAACTAGTGGGCCGCTACAGGGCTGCCAAACGCGAGCGCGACCTTCTCGACTTCGGCGACCAGATCGCCCTCTCCGCGACCCTCGCCAGCACGCGCCCCGAGGTCGGCGGCATCCTGCGCGACGAGTTCCGAGTGGTCCTGCTCGACGAGTACCAGGACACCTCCGTGGCCCAGCGCATCCTCCTGGCGGGCCTGTTCGGCAGCGGCACGGGCCACCCGGTGACCGCCGTCGGCGACCCCTGCCAGGCGATCTACGGCTGGCGCGGCGCGTCCGTCGCCAACCTCGATGACTTCCCCGAGCACTTCGCCCACGCCGACGGCCGCCCCGCGACCCGCCAGTCGCTCAGCGAGAACCGCCGCAGCGGCGGCCGCCTCCTCGACCTCGCCAACGGCCTCGCCGAACCCCTGCGCGCCCTGCACGCGGGCGTGGAGGCCCTCCGCCCCGCCCCGGGCGCCGAGCGGGACGGCATGGTGCGCTGCGCCCTGCTGCGCACCCACGCCGAGGAGATGGACTGGCTCGCCGACTCCATCGCCCATCTGGTACGCACCGGAAAGGCGCCAGGCGAGATCGCCGTCCTGTGCCGCACAGCGACCGACTTCGCCGAGATCCAGGGCGCCCTCGTCGCCCGCGACATCCCCGTCGAGGTCGTCGGCCTCTCCGGGCTGCTGCATCTGCCCGAGGTCGCCGACCTGGTCGCCGTCTGCGAGGTCCTCCAGGACCCGGGCGCCAACGCCTCACTGGTCCGCCTGCTCACCGGCCCGCGCTGGCGCATCGGCGCCCGCGACCTCGCCCTCCTGGGACGCAGGGCCCGCCTACTCGTGTCGCACGCGCGCGTAGGGGCCGACGACGACCCCGACCGGCGGCTCGCCGCCGCCGTCGAGGGCATCGACCCAGCCGAGATCATCTCGCTCGCGGACGCCCTCGACACGTTCCTGGAGACACCCCTCGGCGGCCACGGGGACGACGACGGCCTGCCCTTCTCCGCCGACGCCCGCGTACGGTTCGCACGGCTCGCCACCGAACTGCGCGACCTGCGCCGCTCGCTCTCCGACCCGCTCATGGACGTCCTGCACCGCGTCCTCGCCACCACCGGTCTGGAGGTGGAGCTCTCCGCGTCCCCGCACGCCCTGGCCGCCCGCCGCCGCGAGACCCTCTCCAACTTCCTGGACATCGCCGCGTCCTTCGCCGCCAACGACGGCGAGGCCACCCTCCTCGCCTTCCTCGGCTTCCTGCGCACCGCCGCCCAGTACGAGAAGGGCCTCGACAACGCCCTCCCCGGCGGCGAGAACACCGTCAAGGTGCTCACCGCGCACAAGTCCAAGGGCCTGGAATGGGACGTCGTCGCGGTCCCGGGCCTCGTCACCGGCACCTTCCCCAGCAGCCAGGGCCGCGAGAAATGGACCGCACAGGGCAAGGTCCTGCCCCACGAACTGCGCGGCGACGCCGACACCCTGCCGGACATCGGCGCCTGGGACTCCCGCAGCATGAAGGCCTTCCACGAGGCCATGAAGGAGCACCAGCACACCGAGGAACTCCGCCTCGGGTACGTCACGTTCACCCGCCCCCGCTCCCTGCTGCTCGGCTCGGGCCACTGGTGGGGCCCCTCCCAGAAGAAGCCCCGCGGCCCCTCCGACTTCCTGCAGTCCCTGTACGACCACTGCGAGGCCGGGCACGGCGAGATCGAGGCCTGGGCGGACGAACCCGAGGAGACCGAGGAGAACCCCGCGCTGCACGAGGCGGGCGGCGACCACGCCTGGCCGCTCCCGCTCGACGACGCGGCGATGGCCCGCCGACGGGCGGCCGCGCAGACGGTCCTGGCCCACCTGGAGTCCGGCCACTCCCACGAGACGGCCCACCCCTCGTCCCACGACGCCCCGGAGTCGTACGACGACCCGGACTGGCCGCCTCCGCCCGAGGACGACGAACCGCCTTACGACGAGCCCCCTTACGGGGAGGACGACTTCCCCGATGAGCTTCCCTACGGGGAGGACCTCCACGAAGAGACCGATCTCACGGACGAGGCAGCCCGGGGGGACTGGGACTCGTGGACCCCGAACCGTCCCAGGGTTCCGCACCCCACTCCGTCCCCGGACGCGCACTCCACCCGCTCCCCGGACGCGCGCCCGCACCCTCCGGAGACGCCGCGCCCTGCTTCCGAGAGCAGGCGCCTCACCCCCGAGGAAGCCCGTACCGTCGCCTCCTGGGACCGTGACCTGGACGCCCTCGCCGGAGAGCTCCTGCGCGCCCGCGAACGCGTCACGGACGTCACCCTGCCGGCCTCCCTGACCGCCTCCCAGCTGCTGCGCCTGGCCGCCGACCCGGACTCCTTCGCACAGGAACTGGCGCGCCCCATGCCGCGCCCGCCCCAGCCGGCCGCCCGCCGCGGCACCCGCTTCCACGCCTGGGTCGAGGCCCGCTTCGAAGAGCTGCGACTGCCGATGCTGGAACCGGAGGAACTGCCCGGCAGCGAGGCCGAGATCGCCGACGAACGCGACCTGGAAGCCCTCAAGGACGCCTTCGAACGCACCCCGTACGCCCACCGGACCCCCTACCGCGTCGAGGCCCCCTTCCAGCTCGCGATCGCCGGACGCGTCGTACGGGGCCGCATCGACGCCGTCTACAAAGAAGACGACGGCGACGGGACGACGTACGAGATCGTCGACTGGAAGACCAACCGCGCCCGCGACGCCGACCCCCTCCAGCTCGCCCTCTACCGGCTCGCCTGGGCCGAGCAGCGCGGCGTACCCCTGGACTCCGTACAGGCCGCCTTCCTGTACGTGCGCAGCGGCGAGGTCGTACGCCCCGAGGGCCTGCCCGACCGGGCCGCGCTGGAGCGGCTCCTCCTCGAAGAACCACCCGATGGGGTCCCCGAGGAACCGCCGGACCAGCACGCGCGCGTGGACGGCTAGGCTCGTGACCATGAGCAAGACTCCGGACAGCGCCGTCCGCGCGTACATCGAGCAGCACCGTGCCGCCTTCCTCGACGACCTCGCCGAGTGGCTGCGCATCCCGTCCGTGTCGGCCCAGCCCGAACACGCAGCGGACGTACGGCGCAGCGCCGACTGGCTCGCCGCCAAGCTCCAGGAGACCGGCTTCCCGACCTGCGAGGTCTGGGCGACACCCGGCGCCCCGGCCGTCTTCGCGGAATGGCCCTCCGACGACCCGCAGGCACCCACGGTCCTCGTCTACGGACACCACGACGTACAGCCCGCGGCCCTCGAGGACGGCTGGGACAGCGACCCCTTCGAGCCCGTCGTCCGCGGAAACCGCCTCCACGCGCGCGGGGCCGCCGACGACAAGGGCCAGGTGTTCTTCCACACACTCGGCGTCCGCGCCCACCTCGCCGCCACCGGCCGCACCGCCCCCGCCGTCCACCTGAAGCTGCTCATCGAGGGCGAGGAGGAGTCCGGCTCCCCGCACTTCCGCGCACTCGTCGAAGAGCGGCAGGACCGCCTCGCCGCCGACGCCGTGATCGTCTCCGACACCAGCATGTGGTCCGAGACCACTCCCACGGTGTGCACCGGCATGCGCGGCCTCGCCGAGTGCGAGATCGAGCTCCACGGGCCCGACCAGGACATCCACTCCGGCGCCTTCGGCGGTGCCGTACCCAATCCGGCCACCGCCGCCGCCCGCCTCGTCGCCGCCCTGCACGACGAGCACGCGCGCGTGGCGATCCCCGGCTTCTACGAAGGCATCGCCGAACTCACCGACCGCGAGCGCGAACTCTTCGCCGAACTGCCCTTCGACGAGGCGGAGTGGCTGCGCACCGCCAGGTCGACGGCCACCCACGGAGAGGCCGGACAGACCACCCTGGAGCGGATCTGGGCCCGGCCGACCGCCGAGGTCAACGGCATCGGCGGCGGCTACCAAGGCCCCGGCAGCAAGACGATCATCCCGTCCTCCGCCATGGTGAAGCTCTCCTTCCGGCTCGTCGCCGGACAGGACCCCGACCACATCGAGAAGATCGTCCGCGCCTGGACCGCCGAGCGGCTGCCCGCCGGAATCCGCCACGAGATCATCTTCGCCGCCGCCACCCGCCCCTGCCTCACACCGCTCGACCACCCGGCGCTGCAGTCCGTCGCACGCGCCATGGGCCGCGCCTTCGAGCAGGAGATCCGCTTCACCCGCGAGGGAGGATCAGGGCCCGCCGCGGACCTCCAGGACGTCCTCGCCGCACCGGTGCTGTTCCTCGGCATCTCCGTCCCGTCCGACGGCTGGCACGCACCCAACGAGAAGGTCGAACTCGACCTGCTTCTCAAGGGCGTCGAAACCACCGCCTACCTGTGGGGCGATCTGGCCGAGAACTGGCGCGATGCACACTGAAGAGGCCCCGTCGAACACGTCCTGCCGTACAGCCGCCGAACCACCCGACGAAACAACCGTTCCACCGGGGGAGTTGGAAGCACCCGTGACCACCTGGACCGACCACACCGCCGACCGTCCCATCTCGCTCACCGCCCCGAGCGGCATCGACCGGGCCGCCCACCACCGGCTCGACGAGGCCTGGCTCGCCGCGGCGTGGAGCCACCCCACCACCCGCGCCTTCGTGGTCTCCGGCGGCCAGGTCCTCATCGACGAGACGGCGGACGGCACCACCGAACTCGTCATGACCCCGTCCTTCGAGGCGCCCCTCACCGAGGCGCACCGCTACTTCCTGGGCACCGACGACGACGGCGTCAGCTACTTCGCACTCCAGAAGGACGCCCTCCCGGGCCGTATGGACCAGTCCGCGCGCGCGGCCGGCCTGCGCGAAGCCGGCCTGCTCCTCTCACAGCGCGACGCCGGCCTGATGGTGCACGCGGTCGCCCTGGAGAACTGGCAGCGCCTGCACCGCTTCTGCTCCCGCTGCGGCGAACGCACCGTGATCGCGGCGGCCGGCCACATCCGCCGCTGCCCCGCCTGCGGCGCCGAGCACTACCCGCGCACCGACCCCGCCGTGATCATGGCCGTCACCGACCACGAGGACCGCATCCTCCTCGGCCGCCAGGTCCACTGGCCCGAAGGCCGCTTCTCCACCCTCGCCGGCTTCGTCGAGCCCGGCGAGTCCATCGAGCAGTCGGTCCGCCGCGAGGTCTTCGAAGAGGCCGGCATCACCGTCGGCGAGGTCGAGTACATCGCCAGCCAGCCCTGGCCCTTCCCCTCCAGCCTCATGCTGGGCTTCATGGCCCGCGCCACCTCGGCGGAGATCAACGTCGACGGCGAGGAGATCCAGGAAGCCCGCTGGTTCTCCCGCGAAGACCTGCGGGCCGCCTTCGAATCCGGGGAGGTCCTGCCTCCGTACGGCATCTCGATTGCGGCCCGCCTGATCGAGCTCTGGTACGGCAAGCCCCTGCCGACGCGCGGAGCGGCCGCCTGAGGCACGTACCGACTACGCGCCGATCTTCTGCTTGACCTGCGCCAGCGAAGGGTTCGTCAGCGTCGAACCGTCCGGGAAGAGGACGGTGGGAACCGTCTGGTTCCCGCCGTTCGCCTTCTCCACGAAGGCCGCCGACGCCGGGTCCTGCTCGATGTTGATCTCGTTGTACGTGATGCCCTCGCGGTCCATCTGGCCCTTCAACCGGCGGCAGTAGCCACACCACGTGGTGCTGTACATCGTCACAGTGCCCAGCATGTCTCTCATGCTCCTTCGCTGCAGGGGAGTGCGTCTTCGCAGTCATGGAACGTACGCGACCTGGCCACCATTCCCGTACGCGGCAAGGGAGAGAGCCGGTGCACACGGCGCGGGACGGCTCCGGTGAAAGGGGCGGTGCCGTCGCCGCAGGGCAGGGCGCCTGCCGCATTAGTACGACTGCGAGCACCTCCCTGTGGACAACCGGCGCACCCGTCTCCGCCGACCTGGCAGCATGGCGGGGTGACAGCAGCAACGCATTCCACCCTCTTCCCGCAGGCCCCCGACACGGCCGACGCGGTACTGGAAGGGCTCGACCCCGAGCAGCGCGAGGTCGCCACCGCCCTGCACGGCCCGGTGTGCGTCCTGGCGGGAGCCGGTACGGGCAAGACCCGCGCCATCACCCACCGCATCGCCTACGGAGTACGCGCCGGGATCCTCCAGCCCTCCAGCGTGCTCGCCGTCACCTTCACCAACCGCGCCGCCGGAGAGATGCGCGGCCGCCTCCGCCAGCTCGGTGCCTCCGGAGTCCAGGCCCGCACCTTCCACTCCGCAGCCCTGCGCCAGCTCCAGTACTTCTGGCCGAAAGCAGTCGGAGGCAGCCTGCCCCGGATCGTCGACCGCAAGATCCAGCTCGTCGCCGACGCCGCGGCCGGCTGCCGTGTCCGCCTCGACCGCGGCGAGCTCCGGGACGTCACCGCCGAGATCGAATGGTCCAAGGTCACCCAGACCGTCCCCTCCGACTACGCCGCCGCCGCGGCCAAGGCCGGCCGCGAAGCCCCCCGCGACCGCGCCGAGATCGCCCAGCTCTACGCTGCGTACGAGGACCTCAAACGCGACCGCAGCGTCATCGACTTCGAAGACGTCCTGCTGCTCACCGTCGCCATCCTCCAGGACCAGCACGACATCGCCGAAGCGGTCCGCGCCCAGTACCAGCACTTCGTCGTCGACGAATACCAGGACGTCAGCCCCCTCCAGCAGCGCCTCCTCGAACTGTGGCTCGGCGAGCGCGACAGCCTCTGCGTCGTCGGCGACGCCAGCCAGACCATCTACTCGTTCACCGGCGCGACCCCCGACCACCTCCTCGACTTCCGCACCCGCCACCCCGGAGCCACGGTCGTCAAACTCGTCCGGGACTACCGCTCCACGCCCCAGGTCGTCCACCTCGCCAACGGCCTGCTCGCCCAGGCCCGCGGCCGCGCCGCCGACCACCGCCTGGAGCTGATCTCCCAGCGCACCGCGGGCCCCGAACCCGGCTACACCGAGTACACCGACGAGCCCGCCGAGGCCGAAGGCGCCGCCCGCCGCATCCGCGACCTCATCGCCTCCGGCATCCCCGCGAGCGAGATCGCGATCCTCTTCCGTACGAACTCGCAGTCCGAGATCTACGAACAGGCCCTCGCCGACGTCGCAGTGCCCTACCAACTGCGCGGAGCCGAGCGCTTCTTCGACCGGCCCGAGGTGAAGAGAGCCATCCACGCCCTGCGCGGAGCAGCCCGCTTCGGGGGCAACGACTCACTCCTCGACGACGCCCCCGACCTGCCCTCGCAGGTGCGAGCCGTCCTGTCGGGAGACGGCTGGACCCACCAGCCCCCCGCGGGCTCCGGGGCCGTCAGAGAGCGCTGGGAGTCCCTCGCCGCCCTCGCCCACCTGGCCCAGGACTTCGCCGCCGCCAAACCCGACGCCACCCTGGGCGACCTCGTGGCCGAACTCGACGAACGCGCCGGCGCCCAGCACGCCCCGACCGTCCAGGGCGTCACCCTCGCCTCCCTCCACTCCGCCAAGGGCCTGGAGTGGGACGTCGTGTTCCTGGTCGGCGTCGCCGAAGGCATGATGCCGATCACCTACGCGAAGACCGACGAACAGATCGAGGAGGAGCGCCGCCTCCTCTACGTCGGCGTCACCCGCGCCAGAGAGCACCTCTCCGTCTCCTGGGCCCTGTCCCGCTCACCCGGCGGCCGGCCCAACCGGCGACCCAGCCGCTTCCTCGACGGACTGCGCCCCGGCTCCGTCACCACGGCCAACCGCGGCGGCCCGGCGGGCCCCCTCGGCGCGGGCGGCATCGAGCGCGGCGCTCCCGGCAGCGCCCCCGGCGTCACACGACGGGCGAACCGCACCCCCGCCCGCTGCCGGGTCTGCGGCCGCACCCTCAACGACGCCGGTGAGATGAAACTGATGCGCTGCGAGGACTGCCCCTCCGACATGGACGAAGGCCTCTACGAGCGGTTGCGCGGCTGGCGGGCCGTCCAGGCACAGCGCAGCGGGCAGCCGGACTTCTGCGTCTTCACGGACAAGACCCTGATGGCCATCGCGGAAGCGGTGCCGTCCACTCCGGTCGAGCTGTCCCGCATCCCAGGGGTCCGCGCCCGCAAGCTCAACCGCTACGGAGACGACGTTCTCGCCATCTGTGCAGGTCAGGAACTTGAGGACGGCGCGGACGCGGACTGATTCAAACTCGTCGAGAAAATAGTTTGCGCATGCCCCAGCAATCCCCATAGGTTCTAAAGCACGGAAACGGCGGCCTTCTCGAAGGCCCTGGTTTCGTGCTGTACTTAATAACCGTCGGACCGGCTCGCCCGGTCCCAGAGACGCCGAGAGGAGGCGATTCCAGTGATCAGCATCAACAGCAGCTCCGTCAGCACCGTCAAATTGACCGATTGCTCGGTCGTCTCCACGTGCCTGCTCGGCTTCTCGAACCTGGGCACCGGTCTGTCCGGCATTGCCGCCGTCCGGCCGGCGTCCTCCGTGTCTCTCTCGGGTCTCCCTGTCCGTGAGCGCAATGAGCGACCGATGAAGGCACTGGAAGCAGTAGAGGCACAGGCGCAGGCCTATGCCTTTGCGGCCACCGGTGCCGGAGCCGCCAAGCAGACGCACCACACGATGTGGGCCTTCCGTGGGCCTGAACCCTGGAGTGATCCAGCCTGATCGACGATCAGGCCGGCGCCTTCAGGGCCGCGGAACCCCACCCGGGATCCGCGGCCCTTCTGTTTGTCCCCGACCAGGGACGACAGAGCGAAGGGGCCTCGGGACAAGAAAAGAACCCGGTACCAGCCGCCAACCGGCCAACCGGCCGGCACGACCAGACGAGGAAGAACCAATCGTGCAACTCGAAGCGCACGCCCCGTCCGTACCGCCTTCCGAAACGATCCCCCCGCCCGGCCTCACGGAGGACTCCACCTTGACCCCGCTCACTGCGCTCACCGCGCTCGACGACGCCATCGAGAACCTCGGCGTACCCGTCCCCTGCCGCTCCTACGACCCGGAGGTCTTCTTCGCCGAGTCGCCGGCCGACGTCGAGTACGCCAAGTCCCTCTGCCGCACCTGCCCGCTGATCGAGGCCTGCCTCGCCGGCGCCAAGGAGCGGCGTGAGCCCTGGGGCGTCTGGGGTGGCGAGCTCTTCGTCCAGGGCGTCGTTGTCGCCCGGAAGCGGCCGCGTGGCCGCCCGCGCAAGAACCCGGTTGCGGCATGAACACCCTAGGAACGATCGATCGCCCCCTGACGCACGACCCCAAGAAGCAGGTCCCGATGAAGCCGTCCACCAGCGAGCCCGCCGGCTCCGCAATCCCAGACTTCACCTCCACCGGCGCGAACGACACGCGCCAGAACAGGACCCGAGAGATGCAACTCATCCCAGAAGCCCTGGCTCGTGCGCATATGCACGACCGGCTGCATGAGGCGGAGCAGGAACGCCGGGCGATGCGCCTGGTGGCCGCTCGCCGCATGCAGCGCCGTGCCGAGCGCGCCTCACGCCGCGCCCGCCGCGCACTGGCCATGGCGGTCATGCAGTAGAGCCGTTCTCGCAACGGCAGCACAGGCAACAGCTGATGCGGGGGCCGGTCCGAACGGACCGGCCCCCGTGGTGCGTTGTGCCTCTCCAACCGCGGATCCCGGAGTTATCGTCACCACGTGACGAGTCTTCCCGGGGACAGTGACAGCGGCGGCTCCACCGCGGAGCCCCGGCCCATCGTGTGCGCCCGCTGCGGCGCGACATCAGAGGACCCGCCACTCACCTGGACCTTCTCCGTCGAGAACGGCGCCCGCCACTACATCTGCGACGACTGCGCCCGGACCAACCTCAGAGCGATCGAGGGCCGACTGGACTCGGCTTGGTGGTGAACTTCGGAGTCCTCTTGGGGCCCCTCCCCCTCCCCCCGCCTTCCACCCCTCCCGCTCAAAGAACGGCAGCCCGAACTCAGGCCTCAGCCGCTGATTCGCCCTCCGGCAGTGTCTCGTCGTCGTCCAGTGCGAACCCCGGCAGCCACTCCTCCAGTTCGTCACGCAGTCGTACCGTCGCTCCCAGCTGGCACAGCACACCGATGGTGCTCAAGGTCACCCGGTGTATCAGCAGGTACGCCGGGGGCAGGTTGAGCTGCTTGCCGAGTTGGTGTGCGGGGGAGCGGGGGTCGGCGATGCGGGCCGCCTGGCTGCGCATCCAGCCGCGGGTGAAGGTGAACTCGTCGGCCTGGGCCGGCTCGATGATGGGGAGCAGGTAGTCCAGAACGGCGTCCGGGTCGAGTTCTATGGACTCCTTGACGAAGCCCTCCTCGCGGAGCAGGTCGTAGACCGCCTCGGCGTCGCCGTCGAGGGTCATACGGAGCGAGTCGCCGATAGTCGGAGGCAGGCCGCCGGGCAGGCGGTCCACCGTGCCGAAGTCCAGGACGCCCAGCCGCCAGCCGCCCTTGCCGCCGGGGCCCTCGGCGTCCTCGGGGTCGTCCGGCAGGAGGCGGAAATTGCCCGGGTGCGGGTCCGCGTGCAGCAGGCCGGTGCGGGACGGGCCGGAGAAGAGGAAGCGGGCCAGGAGCTGGCCTGCCCGGTCGCGCTGTTCCTGCGTGCCGTCGGTGATCACCTCGGACAGGGGGATCCCGTCGATCCACTCCGTCACCAGGACCTGCTCGCACTGGTGGACCACGGCCGGCACCAGTACATCCGGGTCGTCCGCGAACTCCTCCGCGTGCGCCCGCTGTGCCTGTGCCTCCAGGGCGTAGTCGAGCTCCTCGGACACCCGGTCGCGCAGCTCAGCGATGAGCGGCTTGATGTCCATGCCGGGAATCAACGGCCCCAGAAGGCGGGCAAAACGGCTCAGTTGGTTCAGGTCGGACAGCAGGGCCTCGCCCGCCCCGGGGTACTGCACCTTGACCGCGACCTCCCGGCCGTCGTGCCACACCGCCCGGTGCACCTGGCCGATCGAGGCCGCCGCGGCGGGCTTGTCCTCGAACTCCAGGAACAGGTCGTGCCAGTCCTCGCCGAGCCGCTCCGCCAGCACGGAGTGCACCGTGCGGGTCGGCATCGGCGGGGCCGCTTCCTGGAGTTTCGTCAGCGCCGCGCGATAGGGGCCCGCGACCTCCTCGGGCAGCGCCGACTCGAAGACGGACATGGCCTGTCCGAACTTCATGGCGCCGCCCTTTAGCTCGCCGAGCACCTTGAAGAGCTGCTCCGCCGTGCGCTGTTGCAGCTCGCGGCCCACGAGCTCGGCGGACTTGCCGCCGATTCGTTTGCCGAGTCCCCAGGTGGCCCGCCCGGCGAAGCCGAGCGGTAGTGCGGCGAGCTTGGCGGTTCGGGTGACCGCCTTCCGGGGAAGATCAGACATGCGCCCTCCAAGTACCGGACAGCCGTGCCGCGTGCGGCTGTTGCCCGGCCATTGTCTCGTGCGGCCCTTCGTCGTCCGAGGTCTGCTCCCCCTTAACTTTCTCCGCGGCCCCGCAGCGGCATGCGGGATGCTCCCACACCGGCGTCGAGTGCCAGTCGAAACCAGGCACCGAGACCTCCCAGCGGGCCCCCGCACTCGACGGCTGTTCCCCGTCCAGAAAAGCGAGCGCATGCCCCGCGGCCAGCCCGGCGACCGCGGTGGACAGCGCCAGATCACACGCCGGTACGTGCCGGGACTGGGCGGAACGCCACTGTGCCAGCAGGCGTGGCCACGTCGGGTCCCGGTCGGTGCGTCCCAGATCCAGGCAGCCCGCGCAGGCCGTGTCGCCGGGCAGGACGAGCGGGCCGACGACTCCTGTGCCCTCCACCACCCCCGCGTACAGATGGGGTGTTCCGGAGTCGATCAGGGGCTCGGCGGCCGACGGGTCGGGCGCGTGGATGGCGAGACCGTCCCGAGGCGTGATGATCACGAGGGAGAGGCCCGGATCCTCTTCCTCGGGAGCCGGGCGCGCGCTGCCACGCCGGGGCGGGCGGTTCGGTGCCGCACGGCGCACCGCACGGCGTGCGGCCTCGTCCCTGCGCTCACCGATGGATTCGACGGGCAGCCCGCCCGGAGCCACGTCCCACGGCTCGACGCAGCCGCCGTCGTGCACGTCGACCTGGCCCACGCCCGCTCCCGCCAGCGCCGCGGCCAGGACCACGCCGACCCGGCCCGCGCCCCGCACCTGTACGCGCAGTGAGCGGCGGGCGGCCAGCCGGCGCATGGCCTCGCCCGGTTCGGGAGCGACCAGGGTGAGCGATGCGGCATCGGGCCGCAGCCGGTCCAGGACCGCCGGTTTCTTGCGCAAAGCATCGGCGGCCGGGCCGCCGCCCGTCGCGTCGTCCAGCAGTCCCGCCTGGGCCAGTCGCTCCACGAGACCGTCGACATGGCCGTCGGGCAGACCCATGCGGCGACCCTCGTCGCGTAACAGAGGTAGTCCGCGTGTGCCGTCGAACAAGGTCAGGAGACTGCCTGTCGCCGTGTCCATCGGGCCGAGCACCATCGCGTGTGCGGGTGCCATCCCGAACTGCACGGTGTTGAGATCCCGCCAGCCGCGCCGCAGCGCGGGTTTCACCATCGGATGCATGAGCGACCCCCGTACGTCCCCGTTGCGCCGGCGGGTGTTCGTCATGCTCCGCCGGTCGAATGTCAGCATGCCCGCATTGCCCGGCGCGTGCCGAAAGTTGTCCACAGGCAGTGGATATTCGTCGTACAAATCGAGCGCGTGGGGTGCGGTTCGGCATCGATGCGTCCCGGAGGCGGGACTTCCCCCGTGTGCAACGGGTAACGTCGGGGCGTGCCCGCCGACCCACTGCACCGCGCCGGAAACCCACAGCGCAGCACGACGAGCCAGCCGCCAAGCGGCTCGGGGGCGAGCGCGATCGAGGTCCGCAGGAGCGCGCGACGGCGCAGAACGGTCTCCGCGTACCGTGAAGGCGATCGCACCGTCGTGCTCATCCCCGCCCGGATGTCCGAGGCGGAGGAGCAGCGCTGGGTGAGCGTCATGCTCGACAAGCTGGCCGCCCAGGAGAACAAGCGGGTGCTCGGCGACACGGAGCTGTCCGAGCGGGCCGCGCGGCTCTCCGATCTGTACTTCGACGGCCGGGCCCGGCCCACTTCGGTCCGCTGGGTCACCAATCAGAACACCCGCTGGGGCTCGTGCACCCCCGCCGAGGGCAGTATCCGTCTTTCGCACCGGCTGCAGGGCATGCCCGAGTACGTCGTGGATTACGTCCTCGTCCATGAACTCGCGCATCTGCTCGTTCCCGGCCACGGCCCCGACTTCTGGCGGCTTCTGGAGGCCTATCCGCGGACCGAGCGGGCCCGCGGATACCTCGAAGGAGTGGTCGCCGCCGACCGGCTGCCCCACCTGCCCGCCACCCGCGGCGAGTGACGTCGGCCCGACGCCCGTCCGGCACCGAAACGCTGGCCGGACCCCTCGAAGCAGGGATTCTGTACCGGGTCTGTACCGGCTTGGTCCGCGGCCGGATTTTGCCGTTAGCCTGACGCGACGCACTTGTATTCGGGATGGGGGACGGTCGTTACGCATGGCCAGGGAATTCCAACGCGGCCACAAGGCCAAGATCAGTGACCTCACCGCGGGCACCGATCTGTACGTAGGTGTGCAGATCACCGGCCCCGGACTGACCTTCGACATCAGCTGCTTCGGTCTGGACGCCGACGAACAGCTTTCGGACGACCGGTTCTTCGTCTTCTTCAACCAGCCGAAGACCCCCGAAGAGTCCATCCAGCTTCTCGGTGCGCAGGCGGGCGACACGGAGTCCTTCCGCGTCACGCTCGACAGGATCCCGGCGCAGATCCAGAAGCTGTCCTTCACGGCGACGATCGACGGCACCGGGCAGATGTCGCAGGTCGCCCCCGGGTACCTCCGCATCGTCGCGGGCGGCGAGGAGGTGGCCCGCTACTCCTTCAACGGTGGCGAGTTCTCCACCGAACGCGCCGTGATGCTGGGCGACTTCTACCTCAAGGACGTCTGGCGGTTCGCCGCGGTCGGACAGGGTTTCGACGGCGGGCTCGACGCGCTGCTGAAGAACTTCGGCGGCGAGGTCGCCGAGGAGGAGCCCGCGGCCCCGGCACCGGGGGCCGCCGCGCCCTCGTTCGCGCCGCCCGCCCAGGCCGCCGCACCGCCCGCGTTCGGCGCACCGGCGGGCCCCGCCGTGCCGGCTCCGGCACCGCAGCCTGCCGCCCATTTCGCACCGCCCCAGGGAGCCACGCCACCGCCGGCGCCCGCGCCTTCGGTGCACGCGGCGCCGACCATCATCGCGCCCCTCACCCCGCCCGGCGGTGCCCCGGTACCGCCTCCGGCTCCCGCCCCCGCGCCCTACGGGCAGCCCGGCCAGCAGCAGCCTCCGTACGGCCAGGCCCCCGGCCAGACCGCGCCCCTGCCGCCCGGCTACGGACAGCCGCAGGCACCTCAGGCGCCCCAGGCACCCGTTCCGCCCCCGGGCTACGGCCAGCCGACCCCGCCTCCCGGCTACGGTCAGCAGCCGCCGTTCGGCCAGGTGCCCGGTCAGCCCGGCGCGCCGGGTGTGCCGGGTGCGCCCGCCGCCTACGGAGTGCCTCAGGGCGTTCCCCAGGGAGGCGCCGGTGTCACCGCGGCGCTGCAGGCGTACAAGGAGACACCCACCGGGCAGCGCTGGACCCAGCAGAACAAGAAGATGGTCCGTGTCGACCTAGGCATGGGCGGCGACCAGGCCGTACTGGCCCGCCAGGGCAGCATGGTGCTCTACCAGGGCAAGGTCGACTTCAGCTACAAGGGCGCCGGGTTCTCCGGGCGGATCGTGGGCAACGCGACCGGCCAGGAGATGCAGCTGATGCGCTGCTCGGGCCGTGGCCAGGTGTTCCTCGCGGACAACTCCGCGATGCTGCACCCGATCGAACTGCAGGGCGACGCCGTCTGCGTCTCCGCGGAGAGCGTTCTCGCCTTCGACGAGACACTCCAGTACGAGGTGCGCCGCGTCGAAGGGCACGGCATCCCCGGAGGGGCCCTGTTCACGATGCAGTTCCAGGGGACCGGCACGATCGTCGTCAAGACGCGTGGCGTGCCCGTCGTGCTGCCCGTGACGCCGACGACGTTCGCCGACTGCAACGCCGTCGTCGCGTGGTCCGCCGCCTCCCAGGTGATCGTCTCCAGCCAGGTGCGGATGCGCCGGAACGCCTACCCGGGCGACACCGGAGAGAGCGTGAACCTCCAGTTCCGCGGCGCGCCCGGCAATTTCATCGTCGTCCAGCCGTACGAGGTCTGAGGGAGCCCGTCCTATGAACCAGCAGCTCGCGGGCTTCGCCCCGGCACCCGTTGCCGCACGCATGGAGAACCACGGCAACCACATGCTCAAGGTCGCCATGCAGACCGGAAACGACCTCCTCGCGCGCGTGGGGTCGATGGTCGCCTACGAAGGCTTCGTCCAGTACGAGCCGAATCCGCCGGCCGTGCGCCAGATCGCCAAGGACTGGATGACCGGCGAGGGCGCACCCCTGATGAAGTGCTCCGGAGACGGTCTGCTGTACCTCTCCGACTACGGGGCGAACGTCGTCGTCATCAACCTCAACGGCGACGCGATCTCCGTCAACGCCACCAACCTGCTCGCCTTCGACGCGCACCTCACCTGGGGTGTCGAGCGCGTCAAGGGGCTGGCGAAGTTCGCCGGACAGGGTCTGTGGAACACCAAGATCTCCGGGCAGGGCTGGGTCGCACTGACCTCCCGGGGCAAGCCCATCGTCGTCGACTGCGGCGGCGGCGAGGACGAGACGTACGTCGACCCGGACGCGCTCGTCGCCTGGTCCCCGAACCTCAAGGTGAAGGGCAAGCGCAGCTTCAAGGCGCAGTCCCTGATCGGGCGGGGCAGCGGCGAGGCCTTCCAGATGGCCTTCTCCGGACAGGGCATCGTCGTCGTCCAGCCCAGCGAGGACAGCACCGACCGCCTCCGGGTACGGGGCTGAGGGGGAGCACACACACCATGCAGAGCCCGCTTTTCGCCTACAACGACCAGCAGTCCCAGGAGCGCTACAGCCTGCAGAACAAGCAGATGCTGCGCGTCGTCCTGGAGGGGCACGACGACATGCTGGCCCGCAAGGGCACCATGGTCGCGTACCAGGGTCTTGTGGAGTTCGACGCCGAGTACCAGAACTCCGGTCAGCAGCGCTCGCGCGCCCACACCGGAGAAGGCCTCGACCTGATGCGCTGCCACGGGCAGGGCACCGTCTTCCTGGCCAACCTCGCCCAGCACATCCATGTGGTGGACGTGGACCAGGACGGCCTCACCGTGGACAGCAGCTATGTCCTGGCCATGGACTCCTCGCTGCACCACGAGGTGATCGCCGTGGACAGTCAGTACGGGATCTCCGGCTCCGGCAAGTACCAGCTCAACATCACCGGGCGCGGCAAGGTCGCCCTGATGACATCGGGCATGCCGCTGATGCTTCAGGTCACGCCGGACCGGTACGTCAACTGCGACGCCGACGCGATCGTCGCCTGGTCCACGAGTCTGCGCGTACAGATGCAGGCCCAGACCCACTCCTCCGGCGTGTTCCGGCGCCGCGGCAACACCGGTGAGGGCTGGGAGCTCAGCTTCATGGGGCAGGGGTACGCGCTCGTCCAGCCCAGCGAGATGCTGCCGCCGCAGAATGCGGCGATCGGGTCGGGTCTTTCTGCCCAGTACGGGATGGGGCAGCAGGGGGCCCGGGGGCAGAACCAGGGCAACGCCTGGAGCTAGGAACTTTCGCTTGGCACTCTTCGGAGTGCCTCGGGAAAGGTCCGGGGCGGTGGTTGGCTGCGGGGCCGTCGTGGCTGGGCGCGCAGTTCCCCGCGCCCCTAAGGGGACGCGTGTGTAAGGGGCGGTCGCTGTTGCGGCCGCCCCTTACACGTGCCTCTTCAGAGCCTTGCTCGCGTCGCCGCCAGGAGACGGACGACCGAGTCGTCCGCCACCTTTGGCACCTCGTCGTACGGGAACCAGCGCAGGTCCAGGGACTCGTCGCTGATCTCCTGGACGGCGCCCGGCTCGGCCACGGCCGCGTACTGCACGTCGAAGTGGCAGTGGCAGGGTGGCGGGATGGGATGCCGGTCCAGGCGGACGGGCCCGCCCGGGAGCAGGGTCAGACCCGCGATGCCCGACTCCTCCGTGGCCTCGCGCAGGGCGGCGGCCTCCAGGGTGGTGTCACCGGGCTCGCAGTGACCACCCATCTGGAGCCACATCCGCAGTTTTTTGTGGAGCGTCAGCAGCACCCTGCCGTGCCCGGGATCGATCACCAGGGCGCTCGCCGTGACGTGCCCAGCCGTGCAGGCCTTCCACATGCCGTCCGGATGCGCCTCCAGATGGTCGAGATAGGCCTGTCGCAGCTCCTCCTGGCCCTCGATGCCCTTCAGGGCCAGGACGGCGTCGTCGTACAGGCTCACTTGTCGTCGTCGCCCTTTTCCTCGCCCTTTTCGTCGTCCTTGGGCTCGTCCTTCGTGAAGTTCGGCTTCTCGGAGGGGCCGCTCGCGGCCTCGCCGAGCATCTTGTCGAGCTCGGAGAAGTCCAGCTGCTCGCGGTGCACGAAGCCGTCCGGGTCGTCAAGGTCGGAGGCGGTCGGCAGCATGTCCGGGTGCGCCCACAGGCCGTCGCGGCCGTCGACACCGCGCGCGTCCGTGAGCGAGGCCCACAGGCGCGAGGCGTCCCGCAGGCGGCGCGGGCGCAGCTCCAGGCCGATCAGCGTGGCGAAGGTCTGCTCGGCGGGGCCGCCGGTCGCACGGCGGCGGCGCAGCGTCTCCCGCAGCGCGTCGGCGGACGACAGACGCGGCTTCGCGGCCGAGTGGACCACCGCGTCCACCCAGCCCTCGACGAGCGCGAGCGCCGTCTCCAGGCGGGCCAGAGCGGCCTTCTGCTCGGGCGTGTCCTCCGGCTGGAACATGCCCTGCTGGAGTGCCTGCTGCAGCTCCTCCGGGTTCTGCGGATCGAACTGGCCGACCACGTCCTCCAGCTTCGCCGTGTCGACCTTGATCCCGCGCGCGTACCCCTCGACCGCGCCGAACAGGTGCGAGCGCAGCCACGGCACGTGGGCGAAGAGCCGCTGGTGGGCGGCCTCGCGCAGGGCGAGATACAGCCGCACCTCCTCCTGGGGGACGCTCAGGTCCTTGCCGAACGATTCGATGTTCAGCGGCAGCAGCGCGGCCTTGCCGACCGGGCCGAGCGGCAGGCCGATGTCGGTCGAGCCGACGACCTCGCCCGCGAGCACGCCGACGGCCTGCCCGATCTGCGTACCGAACATGGCGCCGCCCATGGAGCGCATCATCCCGAGGAGCGGGCCCGCCATGGCCTGCATCTCCTCGGGCAGTACGTCGCCCATGGCCGCGCCGACCCGCTCGGCGACCGGGTCGACGAGCTCCTTCCACACCGGCAGGGTCGCCTCGACCCACTCCGCGCGGCTCCAGGCGACCGCGGAACCGGCGCCGGACGGCAGTGACGTCGCGTCGTCCAGCCACAGGTCGGCCAGGCGCACCGCCTCGTCGACCTGGGTGCGCTCGGCGGGGCCGATGCTCGCGTCCTTGGTGCCGTCGGGAGTGCCCTGGGACACCGTCTGGCGGGCGATCTGCTTGGCCATGTCCCAGTTCACCGGCCCGCCCTCGTACGAGAGCATCTGGCCGAGCTGCTGGAACGCGGCGCCCAGGTCGTTGGGGTTCAGCGAACCGAACATGGCTGCGAGCGGGTTGTCGCCACCCGGTCCTCCGGGCCCGAAACCGAACGGGTTGGCAGGTCCCTGACCACCACCGCTCTGCTGGTCCTTCTTCTTGCCCTCGTCGCCGTCGTCCGGCTCCTCCGGCGGAAGGCCGAATCCGAATGGGGTGTCACTCACGGGATTCCTCGGCTGTTAAGGCCGCCGGTTCGCTCCGACGGCGGCTGCCCTACATCACCACCCAGCGTAGACACCACAACCGGTTCGGGCCTCGGTGCTTCGCCGACACAGCGGCTGCGGCAGGATGGATGCCACCTGGTACGTACGCGTCACGCGCGTTCTTACTGAAGACAACCGCTGGAGACGCCCGGTGAGTTCCCCAGATCCACAGGTTCGCGCAGCGCGAAACCCTTCAACCAATCCTGCTCTACGCGGCCCCGTCGTCGCGATCACCGGAGCCGCCGCCGGAATCGGCGCGATGCTCACCGAGCGGCTCGCCGCCAGCGACGAGATCAAGCAGGTCATCGCCATCGACGAGCGGCGCGGTGAGTGCGCGGCCGCGCAGTGGCACATCCTGGATGTGCGGGATCCGGCGATCGCCGAGAAGCTGCGCGGCGCGGACGTCGTGGTGCACCTCGCGCTCGATCTCGACCTGGAGACGGACCCGGCCGCACGAACGGCCTACAACGTGCGGGGGACACAGACCGTGCTGACGGCCGCCGCGGCGGCCGGGGTGCACCGTGTCGTGCTCTGCACCTCGGCGATGGTCTACGGAGCGCTGCCCGACAACGAACTGCCCCTCTCCGAAGACGCCGAACTGCAGGCGACCGCGGAGGCCACGGGAGTGGGGGACCTCCTTGAGGTCGAGCGGCTCGCGCGGCGGGCGCCGCGTGCGCATCCCGGGCTCAACGTCACCGTCGTACGGCCTGCCGTGCTGGTCGGAGGGACCGACACGGCCCTCACGCGGTACTTCGAGTCGCCCCGGCTGCTGGTCGTCGCCGGGTCGCGGCCCGCCTGGCAGTTCTGTCACGTCGAGGACCTGTGCGGGGCTCTGGAGTACGCCGTCCTGGAGAAGGTCGAAGGGGAGCTGGCCGTCGGGTGCGAGGGGTGGCTGGAGCAGGAGGAGGTCGAGGAGCTCAGCGGGATCCGGCGGATGGAGTTGCCGTCGGCCGTCGCGCTGGGGGCCGCGGCTCGGCTGCACCGGATCGGGCTCACGCCGTCTCCTGCGGGGGATCTCGCCTACACGATGTATCCCTGGGTGGTGAGCGGGAGCCGGCTGCACGATGCCGGGTGGCGGCCGCAGTGGACCAATGAGGAGGTCCTCGCGGAGCTTCTTGAGGAGGTTGCCGGGCGGCACACGTTGGCCGGGCGGCGGCTTGGGCGGAAGGATGCGACTGCCGCGGGGGCCGCGGGGGCGACTGTTGCTCTGTTGGGTACGGCTGCGTTGGTGCGGCGGGCTCGGAAGGCTCGGCGGCGGATCTGAGGTGGTGGGGCTGGGGCGTGGGGTTTTTCGCCCCCGCCGCCCCTTCCCATTCCCGTCCCTTTCCGGGGGCTCCGCCCCCAGACCCCCGTATCGCGCTGAACGCGCTCGTCCTCAAGCGCCGGACGGGCTGGGGGTGGGTGGGACGACCGTGGGTGGGGTGGGTGATCGGCCTGGACGGCCTCGTCCTCAAGCGCCGGACGGGCTGGTTGTGCCTGGACTGGGCTGGAAAGTGGCCTCCCTGTAGGAGGCTCCAATCGTGCACGCGTGCGTGCGGGGGAAAAGTGTATTCCGTGGGGTTGGCGGGGTGGGGCACGATGGGGGTATGGCATCCATGAATGATCATCCCGGGGAGCTGGCCGCTCGGGAGCCCATCAAGTTGTTGGCCGTTCGGGAGACCGCCCTCTCCTTGGACGAGGTTTTTCGGGCTGTCGGGGACGATGCCTCCGGGGGGACCGCGCTGTTCGTGGGGACCGTGCGGAATCATGACGGGGGTGCCGATGTCGACGCGCTCGGGTACTCCTGTCATCCGAGTGCCGAGGCCGAGATGCGGCGGGTTGCCGAGAAGGTCGTCGCCGAGTATCCGGTGCGGGCGCTTGCCGCGGTGCACCGGATCGGTGATCTTCGGGTGGGTGATCTCGCGGTGGTCGTCGCCGTTTCGTGTCCGCATCGGGGCGAGGCGTTCGAGGCGTGCCGGAAGCTGATCGACGATCTCAAGCACGAGGTCCCGATCTGGAAGCACCAGACTTTTTCCGACGGTACGGAGGAGTGGGTCGGGGCCTGTTGAGGTCCCAGGGGCCACCTCAGTCCCAGCGGCCACTCCTGTCCGCCGTTCCGGTTGCGTAACCCGACCCCTGCCGTGAGCGTTGAACATGCGGATGGTTAATCTGCTGATCAGTCAGTTGCGGTCGCTCATGGGGTTGGGAGGTCGGCATGGCGGCGCTCGCCTGGTTGCTGATTCCGCTTTTGGCCGCGATCGGCGCCGGACTGTGGGGCAGTTGGGCCGGACGGAACCGAAAGGCCCTCGGGGACGGCACCGAGCTCGCGGGCTACACACGCTTCCGCGAGGCCATGGAGAAGTCGGAGAACCCGGAGAAGTCGGAGCAATTGCACACGGACGCCTGACCGGCCCGGATTCCCCGGACGGACGGCCCTGACGGTGCGCTGACAGACCGGTCCCGTACTGTCGTTCCATGCCACGCCGCACCGCGACGATGCTCGCCTCCACCCTGATGCTGATCGCGCTCCTGTGCGCTGGGGTCTTCATCAATGTGCCGTATTCGGAGATGTCACCGGGTCCGACGGTGAACACACTCGGGGAGCACGACGGCGAGCCGGTGCTCCAGATCTCCGGTCGCAAGACCTACGCGACGACCGGGCATCTGAACATGACCACCGTCCGGGTCACCAGCGCCGACTACAAGATGAACCTCGTCGAGGCCGTGTACGGGTGGCTGGCCCACGACAACAAGGTCGTTCCGCACGACACGCTCTATCCGAACGGCAAGACGGAGGAGCAGTCGACGCAGGAGAACGCCGAGGAGTTCAGCCAGTCCCAGGAGAGTGCCAAGGTCGCGGCCCTCAAGGAGCTGGACATCCGGGTGAAGTCCTGGGTGATCGTCTCCACGGTCGTCAAGGACACCCCCGCCGAGGGCAGGCTGCACGCCGGTGACGTCATCAAGGCCGTCGACGGTACGACGGTGAAGGCACCCGACGACGTCGCGAAGCTGGTCACCAAGCACAAGCCCGGTGAGAAGGTCGTCTTCACCATCGTGCCCGCCAAGGAACAGGCTGCTGCCGAGAAGGAGAACCGGACGGCGACCAGGACCGAGGAGATCACGATCACCACCGCCAAGTCCGAGGACACCGGCGAGCAGCGGGCGATCGTCGGAATCTCGGCCGGGACCGACCACACGCTGCCGTTCACGATCGACATCAAGCTCGCCGACGTCGGCGGCCCCAGCGCCGGTCTGATGTTCGCCCTCGGCATCGTCGACAAGCTGACGCCGGGCAACCTCACCGGCGGCAAGTTCGTCGCCGGCACCGGCACGATCACGGACGACGGTGAGGTCGGCCCGATCGGCGGCATCGAGATGAAGACGGTCGGCGCCCGCGACAAGGGCGCCCAGTATTTCCTGACGCCCAAGGACAACTGCGCGGCCGCCGCCCGTGACGTCCCCGAGGGGCTCACACTCGTCAAGGTCGACACCATCGACGACGCGATGACCGCCCTCAAGGACATCCGCGGCGGCAAGACGGCCGACCTGCCGAAGTGCACCAGGAGCTAGGGCACTCGCGGCGGGCCGGCCCCTTTCTCGCTACTCCGCGAACGTTGCCGTCAGGGCCTCGGCCAGGCCCGGTACGAGGTCGGATCCGGTGAGGACGTCCGTCGCCGCGTCCTTCTCGCGCAGCCGCAGCGCCGATTCGCGCTTCCCGCCGCGCAGCACCGCGACGGTCATCCGGACCTCCTGGCGCTCCGGGTGCTCGGCGACCCACTTCGCCAGCCGCTTCTCGTCAAGGCCGTCCGGTACGGACGCCTCCGCGGACGGCGGGAGCATCAGCCGCTCCACGGACAGGGCGCAGCCGACCACCGAGTCCGGCCAGGCGATGGTGCCGAGGAACTCGTCCAGCGGGCTGCCCGCGGGGAGTTCGTCCTGCTCAATGGGGGTAAGGGTGCCCTCGGGGGCGTCTTCGGTCAGACCGAGGCGCTCGGCGAGTCCCGGTTCCTGGGAGCGCAGCCGGCCGGTGTCGACCAGGGCGAAGAGACGGGCGGGCTGGTCCCAGCCGAGCCCCGCTACGTACTCGTCGATCTCGAGGACGGCACGGGTGAGGGGCCCGGCCGCCATGGGTGTGCCTGAGGAGGCGGTGTTGGACATGGTCACAATCCTGCCTCGTTCGGCCCCCGAAGCGGGAACCGAGTAAAGCATCAGTAAGTTGCATAGATGTGGCCCGGCGTTTGCGGGGCCCCCAGATACCAACAGCGAACTTCGAGGTGCGCACCTTGGCTTTCCAGATGCCGGACCGCGGCGGAGGCCCGACGGGGCCACGGATCAGAGTGGGCCGACCGTCCCGGCGCGTCCGGACCCTGCTCATGACACTGGGCGTACTGGCCGTGCTGGCCATGGCCTTCGTCATGTTCGCGGGGTTCTGGACGGACTGGCTCTGGTATCGGTCGGTCAAGTATTCGTCCGTCTTCACGACCACCCTGTGGACCAAGATCGGCCTGTTCTTCGTCTTCGGACTGCTGATGGCCACGGCCGTCGGCGTGAACATCTGGCTGGCCCACCGGTTGCGGCCGCCACTGAGCGCCATGTCGATGGAGCAGCAGAGCCTGGACCGCTACCGGATGGGCGTGGCCCCGTACAAGAAGTGGATTCTTCTCGGGATCACCGCCCTGGTCGGGCTGATCGCGGGCGCCTCCGCGGCGGGCCAGTGGCGTACGTGGCTGTTGTGGGTGAACGGAGTGCCCTTCAACCAGAAGGACCCCCAGTTCCACCTGGACATCGCCTTCTACGCCTTCGATCTGCCCTGGTACCGCTTCCTGCTGGGCTTCGGATTCGCGGCCGCGATCCTTTCGGTGATCGCCGCCGCGCTGACCCACTACCTGTACGGCGGGCTGCGCATCACCAGCCCCGGAGCGCGCGCCACGGCCGCGGCCACCGGGCATCTCTCGGTGCTGCTCGGCCTCTTCGTCGCCCTGAAGGCGGTCGCGTACTGGCTCGACCGGTACGGCCTCGCGGTGAAGTCCAGTGACTTCAAGGCGACGGACAACTGGACGGGCCTGAGGTACGTCGACGCGAACGCGTATCTGCCCGCCAAGACGATCCTGTTCTGCATCGCCGTCATCTGCGCCCTGCTGTTCTTCGCGACCCTGTGGCGGCGCACCTGGCAGCTGCCCGTCATCGGCTTCGGCCTGATGGTGCTCTCGGCGATCCTGATCGGCGGTCTGTACCCGGCGATCGTCCAGAAGTTCCAGGTTCAGCCGAACGAGCAGGCCAAGGAAGCCCCGTACGTCGAGAAGAACATCAAGGCGACGCGCGAGGCCTACGGCATCGACGACGCCAAGGTGACGGACTACTCCGGCAAGGGCGGCACCGAGAACGCCCAGCAGATCCGCAAGGACGCCGACTCGGCCGCCAGCTACCGGCTGATCGACCCGAACGTCGTCTCGCCGGCCTTCCAGCAGCTCCAGCAGGAGCGCAAGTACTACCAGTTCCCCTCCACGCTCGATGTCGACCGGTACACGGACGCCAACGGCAAGGAGCAGGACACCGTCATCGGTCTGCGCGAGCTGAACCTGAACGGCATCCCGAAGAGCAACTGGATCAACGACCACTTCACGTACACCCACGGCTACGGCGCGGTCGCGGCCAGGGGCACGGCGACCGGTTCCGATCCGCCGGGTTCGCCCGACTTCTCCGAGTCGGGGCTGCCGACCACCGGTGACCTCGGCAAGTACGAGCAGCGGATCTACTACGGGGAGAAGACCGAGCAGTACTCCATCGTGGGCGGCCCGCAGAAGGAGCTCGACTACGAGGAGAACGGCGAGAAGACCACCAGCTACAAGGGCAAGAGCGGCGTCAACCTCGCCAACCCGATCAACCGCGCCGCGTACGCGGTGGCCTTCGGCGAGCCGCAGATGTTCTACTCGGGCGCGATCGGCGAGGGTTCCCGGATCCTCTACAACCGCACGCCCAAGGAGCGCGTCGAGGCCGTTGCCCCGTGGCTGACCATCGACGGCGACGCCTATCCGGCGATCGTGGACGGCAAGATCCAGTGGATCGTCGACGCCTACACGACGACCAACGGGTACCCCTACGCCTCCCGTACGACGCTGGGAGACACCACGGCGGACTCGCTGACCGACAACCAGCGGGCGGTGGTGGCGCAGCAGAACCGCGTCAACTACATCCGCAACTCGGTGAAGGCGACGGTCGACGCCTACGACGGCTCGGTCAAGCTCTACCAGTGGGACACCAAGGACCCGGTCCTCAAGACCTGGATGAAGGCGTTCCCGGACACCGTGCAGCCGAAGGGTGACATCAGCGAGTCGCTGATGGAGCACCTGCGTTACCCGCAGGACCTCTTCAAGGTCCAGCGTGAGCTGCTCACCCGCTACCACGTCACCGACGCCGCCCAGTTCTACAGCGGCAGTGACGCCTGGCAGGTGCCGGACGACCCGACCAACAAGGACAGCAGTGCCGTCCCGCCGTACTACCTGAGCCTGAAGATGCCCGGGCAGAACGCGCAGCAGTTCTCGCTGACCACCACCTTCACGCCCAACGGGCGCCCGAACCTCGGGGCGTTCATGGCGGTGGACGCGGACGCGGCCAGCAAGGACTACGGCACGATAAGGCTGTTGAGAGTGACCTCCACGGTGAGAGGTCCACAACAGGTGCAGAGCGAGCTCAACAGCAACGCCGACGTCGCCGAGTTCGTCCGCAACCTCAGAGGCACGGACTCCGACATCGAGTACGGAAACCTGCTGACCGTGCCACTCAACGGCGGGTTCCTGTACATCGAGCCGGTGTACGCGCGCGGCGGCACGTCCAACTACCCGCTGCTGAGAAAGGTGGGCGTCGCCTACGGCGACCAGACCGTCTTCAAGGACACCCTCGCCGAAGGGCTGAACACGGTCTTCGGCGTGGACGGCGAGGACACCACCGAGCCACCGCCCAAGGACGGTGAGACCCCGACGCCACCGACGACGGGCGACACCGACCTGGCGAAGGCCATCGCCGACGCCGAGGACGCCTACACGGCCGGCGAGGAAGCCCTCAAGAAGGGTGACTGGGAGGCGTACGGCAAGGCCCAGGAGGACCTTCAGGACGCGCTCCAGCGCGCCTCCGAGGCGGAGCAGAAGGCCAGCTCGGCCAGTGGTGCCAACAGCGACGCCAACAAGGAAGAGAGCGGTCAACAGGACGGTGACCAGGGCAGTTGAGTAAGCCCACCCCGCGCCGTGGTACGGTTGCAACACAACGGCGCGGGGTGGAGCAGCTCGGTAGCTCGCTGGGCTCATAACCCAGAGGTCGCAGGTTCAAATCCTGTCCCCGCTACTGAAGTAGAAGGACCCGGATCCTCTAAGGATCCGGGTCCTTCTACGTGTGCGGACCGTGTTCGGACCGCGCGGGGACCGCGTGCGTGTGCCCATCGCTCATCAGTGCTGCTGCGGCGAAGGCTGCGCCATCCGCTTGGAGTTGGGAATTCTGTGTTTCACTTGTCTCTCTGTGGGCATGTCGACAAAACGCTGAAGTGACCTCACTGGCTGCGGTATACCAGGTGTACCCAGGTTGCAGGTGGTGCGACGATGGACGTTATGGGGGACAAGGCAACTCTGTTGGAGACAGGGCGGTTTGTGCAGCCTTCCGACCGGGACGAGACCGGCGAGGCTGCGGAGGAGGCTCGTCGACGACTCGCCGCGGAGGCGGGCGACGTCGAGGCGATGAGCGTTCTCGGAGCCATGCTGCTCCGCCGCGGTGATCTCGACGGGGCCGAGCCTCAGCTGCGCGCTGCCACGGCGGCCGGTGACCGGGCCGCCGCCAACAACCTGGGTGTCCTCCTGCACCAGCGCGGATACGCCGAGGAGGCGGCCGGCTGGTGGCGGATCGCAGCCGTCGCCGGATCCGCGGCCGCCGCGCACGCGCTGGGCCGCCACCACCGCGAGCGCGGGGACGAGCCCGCCGCCGAGTACTGGCTGCGCCAGTCCGCCGAGCAGGGCCACGCCCTCGGCGCGTACGCGCTCGCCGACCTCCTGGAGCACCGCGGCGACGCCGGTGCCGGGGGCTGGATGCGCGCGGCCGCCGAGCGGGGGCACCGCGAGGCGGCGTACCGGCTCGCGCGGACGCTGGACCGCAAGGCCGTGCAGGCGGGCGAGGACGAGGGTGACAACGGTGTCGCGGCGACGATCGCCGCGCAGGCCGAGCAGTGGTACCGGCAGGCGGCCGCGCGCGGTCACCGGCGGGCCGCACTGCACCTCGGAGCGATCCTGGAGCGGCGCGGGGAGCTCAAGGAGGCCGGGCGCTGGTATCTGACCTCCGCCAAGGACGGCGAGGCGCGGGCCGCCTGCGCGCTCGGGTTCCTGCTGCGGGACGCGGGCGACACCGAGAGCGCCGCCGTGTGGTGGCTGCGGGCCGCCCAGGACGGCGACGGGAACGCCGCCAACGCGCTGGGCGCGCTGCACGCCGAGCGGGGCGAGACCCAGACCGCCGAGCGGTGGTACCGGGCCGCGATGGACGCGGGCGATGTGAACGGCGCGTACAACCTCGGGCTGCTCTGCGCCGAGCAGGCGCGGACCGCGCAGGCCGAGCAGTGGTACCGGCGTGCGGCGTACGCGGGACACCGGGAGGCCGCGAACGCGCTGGCCATTCTGCTGCTGCAGGTCGGTGACGCGTCCGGGGCCGAGCCGTGGTTCTCCAAGGCCGCGGAGGCCGGGAGCGTGGACGCCGCCTTCAACCTCGGGATCCTGCACGCCGGGCGGGGCGAGGACGCGGCGGCCCTGCGGTGGTACGAGCGGGCCGCTGCCGCCGGGCACACCGAGGCCGCGCTGCAGGTGGGGATCGCGCGTCTTCGGGACGGGGACGAGCGGGCCGCCGAGCGGCACCTTCGGTGTGCCGCGGGTGGCGGGAGCGCGGAGGCCGCCTATCGGCTGGCCACCGTGCTCGACGCCCGGCGGCCGCCTGCGCCCGCGCACGAGTTGGGGGAGCCGGCGACCGAGAAGAGCGAGTGCGAGGAGTGGTACGAGCGGGCCGCTTCCCAGGGGCATCGGCGGGCTCAGGTGCGGGTGGGGATGCTCGCCTCCGCGCGCGGGGATGTCGTGGATGCGGCTCGGTGGTACCGGGAGGCGGCGGAGGCGGGGTCTCGGAACGGGGCGTTCAATCTTGGGCTGTTGCTCGCCCGGGAGGGGAGTGAGCCGGAGGCTGCGCTGTGGTGGACTCGGGCCGCTGATGCGGGGCATGGGCGGGCGGCTTTGCGGCTTGCCCTCGTCTACGCGCGTCGTGGGGAGCTGGCGGAGGGGCAGCGGTGGGCCGATCGGGCCGTGTCGCTCGGGCCCGGGGAGGTTTCCGAGCGGGCGGCTCGGTTGCGGGATGCGTTGCGGCAGGAGTTGTCGGCGTGAGGGGTGGCGGGGGTGAGTTTTTCGCCCCCGCCGCCCTTACCCATTCCCGTCCCTGCCTCAGGGGCTCCGCCCCCGAACCCCCGTATCGCGCTGCCGGGCTCGTCCTCAAACGCCGGACGGGCTGAGGGGTGGGTGGGGGCTGATGGGGGTGGGT
>NZ_JBHXSU010000025.1:0-30774 GCF_042715345.1 Streptomyces sp. NPDC058697 | reverse complement strand
CCTCTACACCCCCCCCCTTTCGGGGTTTTTTTTTTTTTTTTTTTGGCGGCGGGGGGGGGGGGGGGGGGGGGGGGGGGGGGGGGGTTTCACGGGGGGGGGGTGGGGGATCGGCCTGGCGGCCTCGTCCTCAAACGCCGGACGGGCTGGAAGTCGCGGCCCGGGCCGCGAAAGTGCCCCGCTGTGCGAAGGCGCCCCATTTAGGGGCGCGGGGAACTGCGCGCCCAGCCGCACGCCACCCGCACCCAACATCAGGCACACGCCACTCGCACCCAGCATCAGGCAAGCGACCTTTCACGTCGGCCCCTCCGGCGTTGGAGGGGTGGGGATCCGGGGTGCGGGGAACTGATTTGCACTGGTCGGCGCCGGTGACGTACTGTTCAGACATCGCCGCGGGGTGGAGCAGCTCGGTAGCTCGCTGGGCTCATAACCCAGAGGTCGCAGGTTCAAATCCTGTCCCCGCTACTGAAGACCGAAGGCCCGGAACCAATGGTTCCGGGCCTTCGGTGTGTTCGGGGGCGGGAGGGACGGCAAGGGGTGGGGATGGCGAAAGCCCCGGCCTGAGTCGACCGGGGCCGGGGCTTTGCTTTGGGGAGTGGTGGGGCTGGCGGTCAGGCTGCCGCGCAGTTTGGGCATACGCCACGGTAGGTGACCTCTACGCCTGAGACCGCGAAGCCGAAGCGCTCGGAGTCGGGGAGGTCAGCCAGCGGATTGCCGCCCGGGTGCACGTCCTTGATCGCGCCGCACTGGGCACAGACCAGGTGGTGGTGCGGACTGTGCGCGTTCGGGTCGTACCGCTTCGCGCGCTTGTCCGTGGCGACTTCCAGCACCTCGCCGAGTGAGACCAGCTCACCCAGGGTGTTGTAGACGGTCGCCCGGGAGATCTCCGGCAGCTTGGCCACGGCCCTCGCATGGACCTCGTCGGCCGTCAGGTGGACGTGATCGCCGTCGAGGACCTCGGCCACGACGCGCCGTTGCGCGGTCATGCGCCAGCCGCGTCCGCGCAGTCGTTCCAACAGGTCGCTCATACCACCAATCCTAGCAGCAGGTAGGCCCAGTTTCCGAACAGGTGTGACTTTGGAGCACTCCTTGACTTAGACATTGTCTATTGTAGGATCTAGTTCGGCCCTGGTTGAGGGACAGGAACGGCCAGGATCAGCAAGGAATGACGCAGGAGGCGCACGTGACTCAGGGACCGCTCACGACGGAGGCCGGCGCGCCGGTCGCCGACAACCAGAACAGCGAGACCGCGGGCATCGGCGGCCCTGTTCTCGTCCAGGACCAGCTCCTCCTGGAGAAGCTCGCCCACTTCAACCGTGAGCGAATCCCGGAGCGTGTGGTGCACGCCCGTGGCGCCGGCGCGTACGGCACCTTCACGGTCACCGCCGATGTCAGCCGGTACACACGCGCCCACTTCCTCTCCGAGGTCGGCAGGCGGACCGAGACCTTCCTGCGCTTCTCCACCGTGGCCGGCAACCTCGGCTCGGCCGACGCCGTCCGTGACCCGCGCGGCTGGGCGCTGAAGTTCTACACCGAGGAGGGCAACTACGACCTCGTCGGCAACAACACCCCGGTGTTCTTCATCAAGGACGCCATCAAGTTCCCCGACTTCATCCACACGCAGAAGCGCGACCCGTACACGGGCTCCCAGGAGGCCGACAACGTCTGGGACTTCTGGGGGCTCAGCCCGGAGAGCACCCACCAGGTGACCTGGCTCTTCGGCGACCGCGGCATCCCTGCCTCGTACCGCCACATGAACGGGTACGGCTCGCACACCTACCAGTGGAACAACGAGGCCGGCGAGGTCTTCTGGGTCAAGTACCACTTCAAGACCGACCAGGGCATCAAGAACCTGACGACCGAGGAGGCCGTGAACGTCTCCGGTCTCGACCCCGACTCGCACCAGCGCGATCTGCGCGAGTCGATCGAGCGCGGCGACTTCCCGACCTGGACCGTTCAGGTGCAGATCATGCCGGCGGCCGACGCGGCGACGTACCGCTTCAATCCGTTCGACCTGACCAAGGTGTGGCCGCACGAGGACTACCCGCCGATCGAGATCGGCAGGCTGGAGCTCAACCGCAATCCGGAGAACGTCTTCGCGGAGGTTGAGCAGAGCGTCTTCTCGCCCGCGCACTTCGTGCCGGGCATCGGGCCCTCGCCCGACAAGATGCTCCAGGGCCGCCTGTTCGCGTACGGCGACGCCCACCGCTACCGCGTCGGCGTCAACGCCGACCACCTGCCGGTGAACCGTCCGCACGCCACCGAGGCGCGTACGCACTCCCGTGACGGCTTCCTGTACGACGGCCGCCACAGGGGTGCCAAGAACTACGAGCCGAACAGCTTCGGCGGCCCGGTCCAGACGAACCGGCCGCTGTGGCAGGCGACCGCGAACTTCACGGCGGGCACCGGCAACCACGAGGCCCCGGTCCACTCCGAGGACGACGACTTCGTGCAGGCGGGCAACCTCTACCGCCTGATGTCCGAGGACGAGAAGGGCCGTCTGGTCGACAACCTCGCGGGCTTCATCGCCAAGGTCTCGCGCGACGACATCGCCGAGCGCGCGATCGACAACTTCCGTCAGGCCGACGGAGACTTCGGCAAGCGGCTGGAAGCCGCGGTCCAGGCCCTGCGCGGCTGACGCCAGCACTGGAACGCTTGCCGTCGAAGAGCGGGCCGGATCTCTCGTACCGGAGATCCGGCCCGTTCGCCTTCCTGGTCGTGGTCAAGGAGAGCCGTGCCCGAGCAGAACCGCGCTCAGGCCGGGGCGTGCTGCCGCAGTGGCGCCCAGCAGCGGATGATGTCGCGGACCGAGACGATGCCGACCGGCTCGCCGCGGTCGAGGACGACGAGGTGGCGGAAACCGCCGTGGGTCATGGCCAGGGACGCCTCCTCCAGCGTCCAGGTCGGGGCGGCGAACACCACGTCGGTGGTCGTGTGGGCATGGGCCCGCTCGGCGTCCGGGCTCTGGCCCAGGCCTACGGAGTTGAGGATGTCGCGCTCGGTGAGAATGCCGAGCCCGCCTTCGTCGGGGTCGAGAACCACAGCCGCGCCCACGCGGCGTGCGGACATCAGCGCGGCGGCCTGCCGGAGGGTGTGAGCGGGTCCGATGGTGAGGACCACCGTGCTCATGGCGTCGCGGACGAGCATGGACGGAGCCACCTCCTACGAATCCGTTAGTTAACGGATTCACAAGTTCACAAGTGGGGGGACTCTCAGAGTCGCAGTTAAAGAGACGGTCAACAAGAGGGCGTGTGCAGGCGATATTTGGGGCGCGTTCTCGCCTGTCAGTGCCTCAACTGCCCCCGGGCGCCTCAGTAGCGCTGATTCAGATACCCCAGCAACTCGTCGTGGAGGATGCCGTTCGACGCGGCCGCGTTGCCGCTGTGCGGGCCCGGGCGGCCGTCGAGGCCCGTGAAGGAGCCGCCCGCCTCGGTCACGACGATCGCGGTCGCCGCCATGTCCCACAGCGACAGTTCGGGCTCCGCGCAGATGTCGACCGAGCCCTCGGCGACCATCATGTACGGCCAGAAGTCGCCGTACGCGCGCGTGCGCCACACCTCGCGGGTCAGGTCGAGGAAGCCGTCGAGCAGGCTGCGCTCCTCCCAGCCGCTCAGCGAGGAGTACGCGAAGGACGCGTCCCGCATGCGTGAGACCTGGGAGACCTTGAGCCGGGACGCGGACGACAGACTGCGGCCGGTGAACGCGCCGTGGCCCTTCGCCGCCCACCAGCGGCGGCTCAGCGCGGGCGCGGAGACCACTCCGACGACCGGCTGGTAGCCGCCCTCGCTCGCCTCCATCAGCGCGATGAGCGTGGCCCAGACGGGTACGCCGCGTACGTAGTTCTTGGTGCCGTCGATCGGGTCGATCACCCAGCGGCGGGGGCCCGTGCCCTCGACGCCGTACTCCTCGCCGAGGATCGCGTCCCGCGGCCGTGCCCGTTGGAGGTGGCCGCGGATCAGCTCCTCGGCGGCCTTGTCGGCCTCGCTCACCGGGGTCATGTCCGGCTTGGTCTCGACCTTGAGGTCGAGCGCCTTGAACCGGTCCATCGTCGCGGCGTCGGCGGCGTCCGCCAGGACATGGGCGAGGCGCAGGTCATCGCGATAGTCGGGCATGAGCGAACCGTATCTTCCGGGTCCCTCCGCGGGGAACGGGGGGAGACCGGGGGTTGTGTTACAGGTACGGGTCGGATGCGGGTGGTCGCACCCCGCCGCGGCCGGTCGCACCCCCGCGACGAGCCGCGGTCCGGCACGGCCGCGCGCCCCTCGGCGGCGCTTGGCGCCCCCTGGCCGTGCCGCGAACCCTTGACAGTGCCTCCGTGCGCGTCAACTCTGAAGCGCAGAGCCGATCGCCCCCGGGAGGCGACGATGCCTGCAGCGCGGGAATCCCTGCTGGACGCCGCCTACACGGCGCTCGGACGCCGTCCGTGGTCCGCCGTGCGGATGGTCGACGTGGCCGCCGCGGCCGGGGTCTCCCGGCAGACCCTCTACAACGAGTTCGGGAGCAAGGACGGGCTCGCGCGTGCGCTCGTACGGCGGGAGGCCGATGCGTATCTCGCGGGGGTCGAGCGGGCTCTGGTGAGCCATGCCGAGCCCCGGGAGCGGTTGGCCGCCGCGGCGGAGTGGACGGTGTCGGCGGCCCGGGGAAACGCGCTGGTGCGGGCGATGCTCACGGGGTGCTGGGCGGAGCGGCTGCCCTCGCCCACCCTGTCCGCGGTGCCGTCCTCGTCGGCCGTGCCCGCTCAGCGCAGGGCCGATGGGCCGTTGCCGTCGCCGAGGGACTTCGTGGGACTTGTACGGGACCGGGCCGTCGCGTCGCTGACCGTGCCGGGTGCGTCGAAGTCCGAGGCCGCGGAGTTGGCCCGGGCCTGTGAACTCGTGGTGCGGCTGGGGGTGTCGTGTGTGCTGGCCCCCGCCGGGGAGGGCGGCACGGCGGGGCTGGTCCGGGACGCCTTGACGACTGTGCGGTCGGTGAGTTGATGCGGCTGCGGGTGGGTGGGCACAGACAAAGGACCGGTTGCCGGTGACCGGTGACCGGTGACCGGTGCTCCTAGTGGGACGAGCCCGACAGTTGCAGGCCGATGACTCCTATGATCACCAGGGAGATCGAGATGATCTTCAGGGTGGAGACCAGGTCGTCGAGGAAGATCATGCCGTAGATGGCGGTGCCGGCGGCGCCGATGCCTGTCCAGACCGCGTAGGCGGGGCCCACGTCGAGCTTCTTGAGGGACAGGGTGAGCAGGCCGAAGCTGCCCAGGGCGAAGATGCAGAAGGCCACCGTGGGCCAGAGTCTCGTGAAGCCGTGGGAGAGCTTGAGGCAGACGGCGAAACCCGTCTCCAGGAGCCCCGCAACGACAACCAGCAGCCACGCCATGTGATGCCCTCCCACGCTCCGTGACCGCTTCGTCTCGCTTGCATCCCGCTTGGTGCGATTATGCCTTTACCGTCGCAGCGGGGATGCAAACAACACTGAGGTCAAGCGGAGATCGGTCGCAGATCAGCCGGGGATCAGCCGGGGATCAGTCCCCCTCGCGCCGCTCGCGCGTGGAGAGCAGTCGGCGCAGTGAGTAGAGCCGGGCCGGATCCGCGTGACCCTCGGCCACCCACGCGTCCAGTGCGCAGTCCGGTTCGTCGTGGCTGCACGCGCGCGGACAGCCCTCGGTGCCGGGCTCCAGATCCGGGAAGGCCTTGATGACCCGGGACGGGTCCACATGGTGCAGGCCGAAGGACCGTACGCCCGGCGTGTCGACGACCCAGCCGTCGTTGTCGGGCAGCGGGATCGCCCGCGCCGACGTCGTGGTGTGCCGGCCGCGGCCGGTGACCGCGTTGACCACGCCCGTCGAGCGCCGCCGCTCTCGCGACACGAGCGCGTTGACCAGCGTGGTCTTGCCGACGCCCGAGTGCCCGACGAAGGCCGTGATCTTGCCGTCCAACTGCTTGTGCACGCGGTCCAGCGCCTCGCCGCTCTCCAGCTCCTGACGGCTCGTCACGACGTACGGGACGCCCAACGCCCCGTACAGCTCCAGGAGTTCGTCGGGCGGGGCCAGGTCCGACTTCGTCAGGACCAGCAGGGGGTCCAGGCCGCCGTCGTACGCCGCCACCAGGCAGCGGTCGATGAGGCGCGGGCGGGGCTCGGGGTCGGCCAGGGCCGTGACGATGGCCAGCTGGTCGGCGTTGGCGACGACCACACGCTCGTACGGGTCGTCGTCGTCGGCCGTGCGGCGCAGCACGGAGGTGCGCGGCTCGATGCGGACGATACGGGCGAGGGTGTCCTTCTCGCCGGAGAGGTCGCCGACGATGGCCACCCGGTCGCCGACGACCGCGGCCTTGCGGCCCAGTTCGCGGGCCTTCATCGCCATGACGACCCGATCGTCCACCAGGCAGGTCAGGCGGCCCCGGTCGACGGTGAGGACCATGCCCTCGACCGCCTCCTCGTGCTTGGGGCGGATGTTCGTACGAGGCCGGTTGCCCTTGCGGTTCGGGCGCTGGCGGATGTCGTCCTCGTCGGTGTGCTTGCCGTAACGGCGCATGATCCCGGTCCGCCCGTCAGTTCCCGAGCATTCCGGTCCACAGATCGGGGAAGTCCGGCAGGGTCTTCGCCGTCGTCGCCACGTTCTCGATCTGTACGTCGTCGACCGCGAGGCCGATGATCGCGCCCGCGGTGGCCATGCGGTGGTCGTCGTACGTGTGGAAGACCCCGCCGTGCAGCCGGCGCGGGCGGATGTGGAGGCCGTCGGCGGTCTCCGTGACGTCGCCGCCCAGTTCGTTGATCTCCTTGGTGAGCGCGGCCAGCCGGTCCGTCTCGTGCAGGCGCAGATGGGCCACGCCGCGGAGGGTGGAGGGGGAGTCGGCGAGGGCCGCCACCGCCGCGATGCCCGGGGTCAGCTCGCCGACCTCGCCCAGGTCCACGTCGATGCCGTGGATCGAGCCGGAGCCGGTGAACTCCAGGCCCCGGTCGGTCAGTTCGCAGGAACCGCCCATCTCGGTGAAGATCTCACGCAGCCTGTCACCGGGCTGGGTGGTGCGCAGAGGCCAGTCCGGGATGACGACCCTGCCGCCGGTGACCAGGGCGGACGCCAGGAACGGCTGGGCGTTCGACAGATCCGGCTCGACGGTGAGGTCGCGGCCGAGGAGTGCGCCCGGCGTGACCCGCCAGACGTTCGGCTCGCCGCCCGACTCCGGGGTGTCCACCTGGGCGCCGATCGAGCGCAGCATGTCGACGGTCATCCGGATGTGCGGCATGGAGGGGAGCCTGGAGCCGGTGTGCCGGACCTCCACGCCCTGGTTGAAGCGCGGGCCGGACAGCAGGAGCGCCGACACGAACTGGGACGACGAGGACGCGTCGATCTCCACCGGGCCGCCCTCCAGCGCCCCGGAGCCGTGCACGGTCAGCGGCAGCGCGCCGCGGCTGTCGTCGTCGATACGGGCGCCGAGGGCACGCAGCGCGTCGATCACACCGTGCAGGGGGCGCTCGTACGAACGCGGGTCGCCGTCGAACCGGATGGGGCCGTCCGCGAGGGCGGCGACCGGGGGCAGGAAGCGCATCACCGTGCCGGCGTTGCCGACGTCGACCGTGGCCGGGCCGTGCAGGCCCGAGGGGATGACCCGCCACGCCTCGCCGGAGCCGTCGGGGCCCACGCCCTCCTCGATGCCCACGCCCATCGCCCGCAGGGCGCCGGCCATCAGGAGGGTGTCGCGGGAGCGGAGGGGGCGGCGCAGCCAGCCGGGCTCCGCCGCGAGGGCGGCGAGGACGAGGGCGCGGTTGGTGACCGACTTGGACCCGGGCACGTGGACCGTCGCGTCGACGGCTCCGCTCGCGTGCGGGGCGGGCCAGAGGGCGGTGTGTGCGGCGTTAACGGGCATGCCCTCACTTTAATGGTTTGCCACTTGCGGAGATCTTGATCGAAAGGGGCGGAACCACTCCGTGGGGTGCGCCTGCGAGCTCGGGGGTTCGTGTGGTTGGGCGGCTGCGGGTCGTGTGTGGCTTGTCGCGCAGTTCCCCGCGCCCCTGAATGGGGCTGCGCCCCATCGGGCGCCCCGCCGCCCACGGAAGCCACCGCCGCGCGGCCTCAGCAGTCAGCGCCTCACAACCCCAGCAGCCACCTGCCCCCGCCCATCAGTGCGCACAGTGACACCGTGTGGAACAGGAACAGCCACAGGCCTGCCGGGACGTGGGTGAGGCGGGAGAGTTGGTCGGCGTCCGAGTCGCCGGCTCCGCCTCGGCTTCGCTTGACCTGGAGTTCGAAGGCCGGGCGTACGCCGCCGAGGAGGAGGAACCAGACGACGGCGTAGGCGAACGCGGCCTGGACCTGGGGGCCGGCCAGCCAGGAGACGACCACGAACGTGCCGCCGGTGAGGAGCACCGTGAGGGCGCCGTACGCGTTGCGGATCATCACCAGCATCGCCACGAGGAGCAGCGTGGCCAGCCACAGCAGGGCCGTGATGTGGCCCGCGGCCAGCAGCGCGGCGCCGCCGAGGCCGAGCAGCGGGGGAGCGGTGTAGCCCGAGGCCGCCGTGAGGATCATGCCGAGACCGGTCGGCTTGCCGCGGCTGACGGTGAGGCCGCTGGTGTCGGAGTGCAGCCGGATACCGCTGAGGCTGCGGCCCGTGAGCAGCGCGACCAGACCGTGGCCGCCCTCGTGCGCGATGGTGATGGCGTTGCGCGAGAGCCGCCAGATGTTGTGCGGGACGATCACGGCCAGGGCCGCGACCATCGTGGCTATGACCACCCAGGTGTCCGGGTCGGGCTGGCTCCCGAATACCTCGTCCCAGAGGGTGGCCAGCGAGGTGGCGGCGATGCTGTCCATTGTGGGTGAGGGCTCCTCTGGCTGGCTCGGAATCTGGCAGTGTTGCACGTATGTGCGGACGGTATGCAGCGAGTCGTGGACCCGAGGATCTCGCAGGAATCTTTGAGATCGAGAAGTGGGAGCCGGAGGAGGCTCTGGCCCCCGACTACAACGTGGCTCCCACCAAAGAGGTCTACGCGGTCCTGGACCGTCCTCTTAAGGACGCGGAAGACCCGAAGCCGGTTCGGCAGCTGCGCACGCTCAAGTGGGGCCTGGTCCCGTCCTGGTCGAAGACCCCCGAGGGCGGCGCCCGGATGATCAACGCCCGGGCCGAGACCGTCCACGAGAAGCCCTCGTACCGGCGGGCCTTCGCCACCCGGCGCTGCATCATCCCGGCCGACGGCTATTACGAGTGGGTGACCGGTTCCGGCGAGCGCGAGCTGGAGGTCGAGGGCAAGAAGAAGAGGCCGCGCAAGCAGCCGTACTTCGTGGTCCCCGCCGACGGGTCCGTCTTCGCGATGGCCGGGCTGTACGAGTTCTGGCGGGACAAGACGCTGCCCGACGACCATCCGCGGGCCTGGTGGGTGACGTGCTCCGTCATCACCACGGAGGCCGAGACCTCTCCGCTCGCCGTCGGACCGGAGGAGGGGCCGCGCGCGCTGGCCGACATCCACCCGCGTATGCCGCTCATGCTCACCCCGGACCGCTGGGACTCCTGGCTCGACCCGTCCCGTACGGATGTCGAGGACCTGCGCTCGCTGCTCGTGCCGCCGCCGGAGGGGCTGATGCGGGCGTACCCCGTCTCCACCGCGGTGAGCAACGTGCGCAACAACGGGCCGGAGCTGCTGAAGGAGCTGGAGGGGCCCGAGGAGGGCACACTCTTCTGATGTGACGGATCATGTGACGGAAACCATCGAGACCGACGCGGGTACGGCCCGTGTCACCTGGCACCGGGCGGGGAAGGCGCGGCTGGTGCTGGCCGTCAGCCATGGCGCCGGCGGCGGGATCGAGGCGCGGGACCTCCGGGCGCTCGCCGCGGAGCTGCCCGCGCACGGCGTGAGCGTGGCCCTGGTGGAGCAGCCCTGGCGGGTCGCGGGCAAGAAGGTCGCGCCCGCGCCGAAAACGCTGGACTTGGGATGGCGCGGCATCTGGCCGGCACTGGTGAAACCCGGGCTGCCGGTGATCGCGGGCGGACGCAGCGCCGGAGCCCGCGTCGCCTGCCGCACCGCCACCGAACTCGGCGCCCATGCCGTCCTCGCGCTCAGCTTCCCCCTTCATCCGCCGGGCAGGCCGGAGAAGTCCCGGGCCGGCGAACTGCTCGGAGCCGGGGTACCCACGCTCGTCGTCCAGGGCGGCAACGACCCGTTCGGCAGACCGGAGGAGTTCCCGGAGGGCGCGTACGAGATGGTCGAGGTGCCGTACGGCGATCATGGCTTCGCGGTGCCGAAGCGTGCCCCTCTCGACCAGGACCAGGCCCTGAAGATCGTCACCGATGGCGTACTGAAGTGGACCTCCTCACTCGGGTGACCCCCGGGAATGCTGAGCCCCGGGACGCTGTTGTGCGGATCAGACAGCACGACACGTGCTGTGAGAAGTCGCATGAGAGGAAGTCCGCCGCATGGGTTCGACCACCTGCCCGAGCCGTACTGGCAGCGCTGACCTGGAGTGGTCTGTTCTGCATGCGGCAAAGACCACCCCTATTCGGGCGGCGGCCGGGCCGGATCGTCGTCTATCCTCCGATTCTGGTGGGACCGGTTTCGGTTCTGCCCAGACTCTGGAGGAGGTGGGTCCGGTCACAGGGACCGACGCAGGGACCGAACACGGCCAGGCGGAGCAGCCCGAGGGCCCGGGCAGCGGCGAGTCGACCGCCGAGCGCAGTGCGCGCTTCGAGCGGGACGCGCTGGAGTTCCTCGACCAGATGTACTCGGCCGCGCTGCGCATGACGCGGAACCCGGCCGACGCCGAGGACCTGGTGCAGGAGACGTACGCGAAGGCGTACGCGTCCTTCCACCAGTTCCGTGAGGGCACCAACCTCAAGGCGTGGCTGTACAGGATCCTCACCAACACCTTCATCAACTCGTATCGCAAGAAGCAGCGCGAGCCCCAGCGGTCGGCCGCCGAGGAGATCGAGGACTGGCAGCTGGCGCGCGCCGAGTCGCACATGTCGACCGGTCTGCGTTCCGCCGAGTCGCAGGCGCTCGATCACCTGCCCGACTCGGACGTCAAGTCCGCGCTGCAGGCGATCCCCGAGGAATTCCGCATCGCCGTCTATCTCGCTGACGTAGAGGGCTTTGCGTACAAGGAGATCGCGGACATCATGGGGACACCCATCGGTACGGTGATGTCCCGGCTGCACCGGGGCCGCCGCCAGCTGCGCGGCATGCTCGAGGACTACGCGAAGGACCGCGGCCTGGTCCCGGCGGGCGCCGGGGAATCGGACGGAACGAAAGGCTCGGGCTCATGAGCTGCGGAGAGCCGCACGAGACGGACTGCAGTGAAGTACTCGATCATCTCTACGAGTTCCTCGACCGGGAGATGCCGGATGCCGACTGCACCAAGTTCGAGGTGCACTTCGAGGAGTGCTCCCCGTGCCTGGAGAAGTACGGCCTTGAGCAGGCCGTGAAGAAGCTGGTCAAGCGGTGCTGCGGCCATGACGACGTACCGACCGACCTTCGGGCGAAGGTCATGGGCCGTATCGAGCTGATCCGCTCCGGCGAGACCGTGCCCGAGCACGATGTCGCCGTCGCCGACGTCCGGGGCGCGGCCACCGAGGGCTGACACCGCCCCGGTTACCGCTCTCTGTCTCCGCGCTGTCTCTTTGTCCGCACTGCCGGTGTCTGTGCGCTGTCGGTGTCTGCGCGCCGACGGTCCTGACACCGGCCCCGGTCACCACGCTGCCCGCGGCCGGACCGGGTTGACCGGTCCGGCCGCGGGCAGCGGTGTCCTGCGTCCGACGTCCGGGAGCGTTTCAGATCTCCAGGCCGTTCTCGATGCGCTTCAGGCTGTGCCTGGCCAGTGCCAGGTTGCTGCGGGAGCGGTCGAGCGCGAGGTAGAGGAAGAGCGAGCCGCTGCTGCTGCCGAGCGGGCGGATCAGGTGGTACTGCTGGCCCAGCGTGATCAGGATGTCCTCGATCGTGTCGTCCATGGCCAGCGACGCCAGCGTGCGCATCTTCGAGCGCACCACCTCGGTGTTGCCCGCGGCGGCGAGTTCCAGGTCGAGCGACGGGCCCCCGCCGAGCGTGCCGAGCGACATTCCGCTTTCGTAGTCGACGAGGGCGACGCCGATCGCCCCGTCCACGGTCATGGCTTCCTTGAGCGCGGTCTCGATGTTCATGCTGCCCCAATTCCTCAGTGACGCTGACGGTCGTTGCTCGTACAACTACGATCGAACACCAGTGGCTTGTGCGTCACAAAACATCAAATTTGTTACCTGTTGCGTTAGTTGATGTTCAAAGTACTGTGCGAGGTTCGGACGTGAAGGGGGAAACGGGGAAATGACAACGGCCGTTGAAGCCTCCCTGGCCCGGCTCCTCGACTCCCCCGGAGTCACCGGTGTCGCCCTGGTCGACGCGGTCACGGGCCTCACCTACGGCGTGGCCGGCGACTCCGAGGAGGCCGCGGGCGGCGCGGAGTGCGCCGAACTCGCCGCGCTCATCGTCGAACGGCTCGGACAGGCGGGCGCCGAGGGGGAGTTGGAGAGCGTGATCACGACCAGCGCGCGGCGCCATCAGGTGCTGCTCGCGGTGACACGGCCGGCCGGCGACCCCCTGCTGCTGGCGGCGGGCATGGACCGGGAGCGGGCCAACCTGGCGCTCGCCACGCGGAGTCTGGGCGACCGCGTCGCCGAGGTGCTCGCATGACGGGAGCCCCGGCGCGCAATCTGCCCGCGCTTCTGCAGGGGCTGTACGAGGAGGGCTTCACCGGCACGGTGCGGGTCTCCGGTGCCCCGGGCGGAACGATTCATCTGAGGGACGGTCTGATCGGCGCGGTCGAGACACCGGGCGCGCCGACCGCCACCTCGGTCCTGCTCACACCGGGCCGCATCGACGACGAGGACTGGCTGGCCGCGTGTGCGGCGGAGCGTGACGTGGACCGGCTGGGCGGGCAGTTGGTGGCCGCGGGCCTGATCGGCGCCGCCGAACTGGAGGTCGTGTGCACCGCGGCCGTGTTCGACGCGGCCTTCGCCATGGCGCTGGGCCCGCCGGGCACTTGGACGCTGAGCGACCCGGAACCCACTCTCCTCGCCGTGCCGGGTGTGGAACCGCGGCGGCTGACCGAGGAGACCACCCGGCGCATGGCGCAGCTCTCCGGCCCGTGGGGGGCGCCGGGAGAACTCGCGCGCGTGCGGCCCACACCGGTTCAGGGCCCCGGTCCCGGCCGTCGGCTGCCGCACCGCCATCAGTCCGTGCTGAACACCGTCAACGGGCGCCGTACGGCCCGGGACATCGCCTTCACGCTCGGGCGCGGGCTGTACGCGGTCATGCTCGACCTGACCCGGCTGGAAGCCCTGGAACTCGTCCGGTGGGACGCGGGCAGGGAACCCGGCGGCAGGCCGAGCACCGCGCCGCGCGTACTGCCCGAACGGCACTCCGCGACGCCGCAGCCGTCGAGGTCCGGCGCCGGGTCAGGATCCGGGGCCGGGGCCGGGTTCGGGCCGCAGTCGAAGGCCGAACCACTGCCGAGGCGCAGGCCCGGCGGTGCGTCGAGGGTGGGAGAAGGCCCGGCACGTGAGGGTCCGGCGGGCCAGCGGCCCGCGGGGGGAAGCAATGCTTTTGCCGCAGGTCAGGACGGGGGGACGGGGGGGTAGTGAGCTCACGCAGACGTCGGGCAGCGATGCGCCGACGGAGCACGGAGGCCGAAGCGAGGCGGGCCGCGAAACGGCGGACACGAGGACCGGACGCGGACGCCCCACAGGCGCGGCCCGGACGCTCCGCCGAATCCGGCACTCCGCCACAGGCACCGCAGGCACCACAACAGGTCTCACAGGCACCGCCGTCCCGACCGGTACCACCGGGCGCGGTCGGGAGGCCGCCGCTGCCCGTACGGGGCGCGGTCTCGTCGTCCGGGGCCGACGGGGGCACCGCCGGTGAATCTCCGGAGGCGCAGCCGTTCGTTCTCCCCATGCTCTCGCCAGAGGACCTGGCCGCCGACCAACCCTCCATCGACATGCTGCGCCGAGTCCGCCGGGGCCTGACGGGACTGCCGGAATCCGACTGACCCCCCTTGGAACGTGCCAGTTGGACCGTACCAGGACTGCATATGCCTTTAGCAAGGAGCTCGTCATGAGTGAACAGCCGCCGCCCAGTCCCCTGACGGAGATCCTGACCTCGCTGCGCGATCGGGTGATGGGGATATCCCAGAGCGTTCTGTCCACGGCGGACGGCCTCCTCGTCGTCCACGACTCGGACTCCGTCCACCCCGAGTCCGTCGCGGCGCTGGCCGCCGCGACACTCGGCGTGGGGCGGCGGATGGCGGACCAGGCGGGCGTCGGCGCGCTTCGCGAGGTGGTGGCGAGGTGCGGCTCCGGACACGTCATCGTGATGGCGGTCGGCGACCGGGCGCTGCTGACCGTCATGGGGGACGACGGCCTCGACATCCCGGCCTTCCAGCGCGAGTCACCGGCGACGGTGGAGCAGCTGAGCCGGGCGCTCGCGGCGGATGTGGCGCACTGACGGCTTCGACGAGGCTCTGAAGGCGCTCCGACGACGGACGCCCTGACGGCGCCGCGCCCCGCGCGTGCCCGGCTCACTCGAACGGGCGAATCTGCCTCCTGGGCCCGGCGAATCGTTCCATGCCTCCCCCGAGCCGTGCCCGGCCGCCCTATCGTCCATGTCCCAAGGCCTGTACGGGGCTTGTGCCGGAGCCGCCCCGCCCGGTCGGCCGACAGGGGCCGGGCCACAGGGAAAGGGGGCGCCATGCGGCCGGTTTCGCCGTGGGCGCGTGTCTACGTCGTCTGCACCGCGCTCGCAGCTGCGTCTGTCGCCCTCCCGCTGCCGGCCACGCACGCGCCGTGGGGTGCGGTGCTGCTCTTCGCGGCGCTCTGCGCGGGGTGCGAAGGGCTCGCCGGAAGCCGGTTCGCGGCGGGCCGCACACCCGAGGGCGCGGGGGTGGCCGGGGAACCGGGCGGTTCCCCCAGGTGGCACACGCCCGTGATCCTCGCCGCGGCCTTTCTGCTGCCGCCTCCGGCCGCGGCGCTCGTGGCACTGCCGGGGGCGCTGCTGACCCGGGTCGAGCAGCGGCCGCGGTGGCTGCGACGGGTGTGGCGGGCCGGGCAGCTCGCGCTCGCGGCATGGGCCGCCTCCTGGGTGCACTGGGCGCTGGGCGGGCGGGACGCGGTCCTCTCGTCCGACTTCCCGTACGTCCTGGTCACCGCCGGTGCGGCCGTCGTGGCGTTCTGCCTGGTGCTGACCGTGCTCGACGGCGGGATCCTGGTGCTCGCCGAGCGGGTGCCCGTACGGTCCGCCTGGCGCGGTCTCTTTCTCCGCTCGCTCGCGCCGGTCGCCGTGCACGGGCTCGCCGGGCTGATGATGGCGGTCCTCTGGCGCAGTCCGTACGGGCCGGTCGCCGCGCTCCTCGTCCTGTTGCCGATGTACGTGTCGTGGTGGGTGTTCGCCCAGTACCACCGGGAACGGGCCGCCCACCAGGCGACCATCCGGGCGCTCGTGCAGGCCGTCGACATCAAGGACGGGTACACGCGCGGGCACAGCGAGCGGGTGGGGCAGGCGTCGATGGTGATCGCGCGCGAACTGGGCATGGACGACGAGCGGGCCGAGGTGCTCAGGTTCGCCGGGATCCTCCACGACGTGGGCAAACTCGGGGTCCCCACGCGGCTGTTGCGCAAGGACGGGCCGCTGACGCCCGAGGAGCGGCGGGTGATCGAACTGCATCCCGAGTACGGGCACGAGATGGTGCGCGGGATCGGCTTTCTGGGGGAGGCCAGGTCGGCGATCCTGCACCACCACGAGCGGCTGGACGGGAGCGGGTATCCGTACGGGCTCAAGGGGGGCCAGATTCCGGAGTTCGCGCGGGTGGTGGCGGTCGCGGACGCCTTCGACGCGATGACGTCGACCCGGTCGTACCGTCGGGCGCGGCCTGTTGCGGCCGCGCTGGAGGAGTTGGAGCGGTGTGCGGGGGCGCAGTTCGATCCGCGGATGGTGGAGGCGCTGGTGCGGGGGCTTGCCCGCGGGGGGTGGCATCCCGTTGTCACCGCTGACGAGACGCCGCTGCGCGGCGATGCTTACCCACCCGCTCCGCCCGTTTCCAGCACGCCACCAGGTCAACGTAAAAGCCTCGACGGGACCAGACCATGAGGGCCCCCGGCAACACCTCACCCTCACAAGCCACCGACTCCCACGCCCGCCTCCCCGCCCGCCTCCCCTCCGGGGGCTCCGCCCTCCGAGCACCCGCCCGCACGGCCCGCCGGAGGTCCCCGTGAATCCGTCGCGCCCCCTGTCCGTGCTCACCCTCGCCCGCGTCGCCGCCGGCCTTCTCGCAGTCGTCGCCCTCGTCGGCACCCTCTGGCACGGCCTCGACGAACGCGGGGTGGCTCTTGCCTTCGGGGTGCTGATCGCTGTTGGGGAGCTGGCCCGGTGGGGTGGGGCGGAGCAGCGGGAGTCGGCGCCGCTCGGGGCGGCCGGGGCGCTCGCGTACGCGCTGCTGGGGGAGAACGGCGGGCAGAGCACCCACCACGGGGTGCTGCAGACCGTCGCCGTCGTCGTGGCGGCCTCGTTGCTGGGGTGCGTGCCCCATGTGGCCAAGGGGCACGGGCCCACCGCCGACCACCTCACACGGCGCGTGCTGACCGTCGCCTTCGCCGCCGTGTGCTTCCAACCCCTCTACAACCAGGGCAGGTTGAGGGAGTGGGCCGCGGACGGACCCGCGTACGCGGCCCTCGTCGTCGCGCTGCTCGTGCTGTCCGCGCTGTGGGACGCCGTACTGGCCGCCGCCATGGCGCACGCGCGGACCCGCTGGCCGTTCGGGCCGCTGCTGCGGGACGAGCTGCGGGGCACCCTCGGCATCGGGTCGGCGGTCTGCGCGACCGGCGCCGTGATGGCGCTCGCGGTCGCCGTCGCCGGCCTGTGGGCGCTGCCCGTGTTCTCCCTGCCGCTGCTGCTCACCCAGCTGTCCTTCCGGCGGTACGCGGCCGTGCGGACCACCTACCGCCAGACCATCGCCTCCCTCGCCCGGGCCACCGAGATCGCCGGCTACACCCCGGCGGGTCATGCCAGACGCGTGGCCGCGCTCAGCCGGGCCGTCGGCCGTGAGCTGGGACTCTCCGAGCCCGAACTGACCGTTCTGGAGTACGCGGCCCTGATGCACGACATCGGTCAGCTGTCCCTCGTCGACCCCGTTCCCGCGGGGGCCACCGCCTCCCTCGCCCCCGACGACCAGCGGCGCATCGCCCTGCTCGGCGGCGCCGTGGTGCGCCAGACCGGGGTGGACGCGGAGGTCGCCGTGGTGGTGGAGCGCCAGGCGGACCCGTACCGCGAACAGCCGGTCAGCGCCAGAATCGTACGGGCGGTCAACGCGTACGAGGAGAAAGCCAGGGAAGCAGGTCCCGGTGGGCCCCTCAAGGCGTTGGAGGAGCTGAGGCTCGGCACCGCCCGGGACTATCAGCCCGAGGTGGTCGAGTCGCTGGCCAGGGTGCTGGCGAGGGGCAGTCTTATGCTGCCCCTGGCTGGGTAACCCATGGGTAATGAGCGCCCGTCCGACCGTCCGTGGTTGGATGCGAGGAAGAGGACATCAGGGGGCACAGTCCAGCCCGAGGCTGCACGCTCTTCAACGAACTGGCAGGCGGGAATCGTGAGGATCTTCGGCAAGGGACGGCACCGGCCCTCCGCCTCATGGCGGCAGGCCACCGACCGTGCGTTCACGCTGATCGGCGACGGCCGGTACGAGGACGCGGGGGCGCTGCTCACGCGCGCCGCGGACCTGGAACCCTGGCTGTCCGAGTCCTGGTTCAACCTCGCGCTCCTGCACAAGTTCCGGCACGACTGGGAGCAGGCGCGGGCGGCCGGTCTGAGGGCCGTGGCACTGCTCGACCGGGAGACCGGGGCCCCTGATTGGTGGAACGTCGGCATCGCGGCCACCGCCCTGCAGGACTGGCCGCTCGCGCGGCGGGCCTGGCAGGCCTACGGACTGCGGGTGCCGGGTGGCGCCACCGCCTCGGGCGAACCGGTCGGCATGGACCTCGGCAGCGCGGCCGTACGGCTGTCGCCCGAGGGCGAGGCCGAGGTCGTGTGGGGGCGGCGGCTCGACCCCGCCCGGATCGAGGTCCTCTCCATTCCGCTGCCGTCCTCCGGGCGGCGCTGGGGCGAGGTCGTGCTGCACGACGGGGTTCCGCACGGTGAGCGGACGACCGCCGCGGGGCACTCCTATCCCGTGTTCGACGAGATCGAGCTGTGGGCGCCCTCTCCCGTGCCGACCTGGGTCGTGCTGCTGGAAGCCGAGACCGAGGACGACCGGAACGCCCTGGAGCGGCTGGCGGCCGACGCCGGGTTCGCCGCGGAGGACTGGTCGTCGTCCGTCCGGCTGCTCTGCCGGATGTGTTCCGAGTCCCGGATGCCGTCCGACGAGGGGGACGGGGAGCATCTCGATCCGCACGATCACAGTGAGCCGGGGCATCCGGGGCCGCTCGGGCACCGGACGGACGGGCAGCTGTGGGTGCCCGAGCGGGAGTGTGGGCTTGCCGCCCCCGCCTCGTTGGTGCGGGGGTTGCTGGACGGGTGGGTTGCCGACAGTCCGGATTCCAGGGACTGGCGGGATCTGGAAGAGGTTTGTTAGGGGCGGCTCGGACGGCTGTCTGCTGCGGGTGCGTCGTGGCTTGTCGCGCAGTTCCCCGCGCCCCTGAAGGGGCGCCCTGTCGGGGGCGCCCCCTGTCGGGAGCGTGCCCCCGTACCCTGTATCAGCATCACAACCCTGTTTTCCGAGGAAGGCTTACGTCGGTCATGGCGCAGCAGGACACCGATCAGCAGCACGTGGGCGTGCTCCCCGTGGACGACGAGGGCTTCGTCATCGACAGTGAGGACGACGCGGGGGAGCGTGAGGCGGCCTATCGCGGGCGCGGCTCCTCGCGGCCCATCACGGTCGTCGGGAACCCCGTACTGCACAAGGAGTGCAAGGACGTCACGGAGTTCGGCGACGACCTCGCCAAGCTGGTCGACGACATGTTCGCCAGCCAGCACACCGCCGAGGGCGTGGGCCTGGCCGCCAACCAGGTCGGCGTCGACCTGAAGGTCTTCGTCTACGACTGCCCGGACGACGAGGGCAAGCGGCACGTGGGCGTGGTCTGCAACCCCGTGCTCGTCGAGCTGCCCGCCGAGCGGCGCCAGCTGGACGAGAGCAACGAGGGCTGCCTGTCGGTGCCGACCGCGTACGCGCCGCTGGCCCGGCCCGACTACGCCGAGGTCACCGGGCAGGACGAGAAGGGCAACCCGATCAAGGTGCGCGGCACCGGCTACTTCGCGCGCTGCCTCCAGCACGAGACGGACCACCTGTACGGGTACCTGTACATCGACCGGCTCTCCAAGCGCGAGCGCAAGGACGCGCTGCGGCAGATGGCCGAGAACGAGCCGCGGTACCCGATCGTCGCGAACGACTGAACCACCGCCGCATCACGCTGCGGCGCGCGTTCAGGCGGCCTCCGTGCCCCTGAACGTGCGCCGGTACGCGTTCGGGGTCGTCCCGAGCGAGCGGACGAACTGGTGGCGCAGCGCGGCCGCGGTCCCGAACCCCGTGCGGTCCGCGATGAAGTCCATCGTCTCGTCCGTGCCCTCCAGCAACTCCTGGGCCAGCAGCACCCGTTGACGCAGCAGCCAGCGGTACGGAGTCGTGCCCGTCTCCTGCTGGAAGCGGCGGGCGAACGTGCGCGGGGACATGTGCGCGCGAGCGGCGAGCTGCTCGACGGTCACCTCCTGGTCGAGGTGGCGCTCCATCCAGACGAGCACCTCGCCGACCGTGTCGCACTGCGAGCGCGGCAGCGGCCGCTCGATGTACTGGGCCTGGCCGCCGTCCCGGTGCGGGGGCACCACCATGCGGCGCGCGATGGCGTTGGCGACCTCGGGCCCGTGCTCCTCGCGCACGATGTGCAGACAGGCGTCGATGCCCGCGGCCGTGCCGGCGGAGGTGATCACCGGGCCCTCGTCGACGTACAGGACGTCCGGCTCGACGTCGATGCGCGGATACCGCTGGGCGAGTTCGTCCGCGTGCCGCCAGTGCGCGGCGCACCGCCGTCCGTCGAGGAGCCCCGCGGCGGCGAGCACGAACACTCCGGAGCAGACGCTGAGCACCCGGGCACCCCGCTCGACGCCCCGGCGCAGCGCGTCGAGCAGCTCCGGCGGATACTCCCTGGTCGCATAGGTGTTCCCGGCCGGTACGGCGATCAGGTCGGCGCTCTCCAGCCGTTCGAGCCCGTGCTCGGTGTGCACGGAGAAGCCGGCGTGCGTGCTCAGGGTCGGCCCCTCGGCGGAGGCGACCGCGAAGTCGTACACGGGCAGGCCCTGGTCGCTGCGGTCGAGGCCGAAGACCTCGCAGACGACGCCGAGTTCAAAGGGATGCACGCCGTTGAGCAGGACGACGGCCACGTTGTTGAGCATGCTGCCAGTGTGCATCAGATCTGGCAGGAAATCGAGGGTGTGCGGCAGTGCTGCCACTCACGGTAAGGAGTAATCGGCGCGACAGTGGTGTCCATGGAAACGACACAGCTGGAAGGCCTGATCTCAATGCTCTTCGTCCTCGGAATCCTGGTCCTGCTCGTCCTCCCCTCGGTGATCGGCATCGTGCGCGACCGGCGCATCGACCGTCAGCTCAGGGAGGCCGAGCAGGGACACCGCGAGGATCAGAAGTCCTCGTCGAAGCCGACCGAACCCTCCACGGCCACCTGGTACGCCGAGGGCCGGCGCTCGAAGAAGTTGGTCAGCTCCTGAACACCCTGCAGCTCCATGAAGGAGAAGGGGTTCTCGGAGCCGTACACCGGAGCGAAGCCGAGGCGCGCCAGGCGCTGGTCGGCGACGCACTCCAGGTACTGCCTCATCGAGTCGGTGTTCATGCCCGGAAGGCCGTCACCGCACAGGTCGCGCGCGAACTGCAGCTCGGCCTCGACGGCCTCCCGGAGCATGTCGGTGACCTGCTCCTGCAGCTGGTCGTCGAAGAGCTCCGGCTCCTCCTTGCGGACGGTGTCCACGACCTCGAAGGCGAAGCTCATGTGCATCGTCTCGTCGCGGAACACCCAGTTGGTGCCCGTCGCCAGACCGTGCAGCAGACCCCGGCTGCGGAACCAGTAGACGTACGCGAAGGCACCGTAGAAGAACAGCCCCTCGATGCACGCGGCGAAGCAGATGAGGTTCAGCAGGAAGCGGCGGCGGTCGGCCTTCGTCTCCAGCCGGTCCAGCTTCTCGACCTCGTTGATCCACCTGAAGCAGAACTCGGCCTTCTCGCGGATGGACGGGATGGACTCCACCGCGTCGAAGGCCGCGGCCCTGTCCTCCGGGTCCGGCAGATACGTGTCGAGCAGCGTCAGATAGAACTGGACGTGCACGGCCTCCTCGAAGAGCTGACGGCTCAAGTACAGCCGCGCCTCGGGGGAGTTGATGTGCTTGTAGAGCGTCAGCACCAGGTTGTTCGACACGATCGAGTCGCCCGTCGCGAAGAACGCGACCAGCCGGCCGATCATGTGCTGCTCGCCCGGTGACAGCTTCGCCAGATCGGTGACGTCCGAGTGGAGGTCGACCTCCTCGACGGTCCAGGTGTTCTTGATCGCGTCCCGGTAGCGCTCGTAGAAGTCCGGGTAGCGCATCGGACGCAGGGTCAGCTCGAAGCCCGGGTCGAGCAGGTTTTTATTGAGCACAGCCTTGACGGTCTTGTCGGGAGCGGTGGTCATTACTGGCAGGCCTCGCAGGACTCGGGGTTCTCAAGGGAGCAGGCGACGGCGTCCTCGTCGGGAGTCGCGGGAGTCGCCTGTACGGGGATGGGGGCGGCCGCGGCCGTGGAGGAACCCGCGGCACGGGCGATGCGCGTCGCCGGGCGCGAGCGCAGGTAGTACGTCGTCTTCAGCCCCGACTTCCAGGCGTACGCGTACATCGAGGAGAGCTTGCCGATGGTCGGCGTCTCCAGGAACAGGTTCAGCGACTGGGACTGGTCCAGGAACGGCGTCCGGGCCGCCGCCATGTCGATCAGGTCGCGCTGCGGGATCTCCCACGCCGTGCGGTACAGATCGCGCACGTCCTGCGGCACCCAGGCGAAGCCCTGCACCGAGCCGTTGGACTCGCGCAGCGCCTCCCTGGTCTGCGCGTCCCACACGCCGAGCTTCTTCAGCTCCGCCACCAGGTAGGCGTTGACCTGGAGGAACTCGCCGGAGAGCGTCTCGCGCTTGAACAGGTTGGAGACCTGCGGCTCGATGCACTCGTAGACGCCCGCGATGGACGCGATCGTCGCGGTGGGCGCGATCGCGAGCAGCAGCGAGTTGCGCATGCCGACCGAGGTGATCCGCTCCCGCAGCGCGGCCCAGCGCTCCGGCCAGTTCAGCTCCACGTCGTAGTGGTCGGGGTGCAGCACGCCCTGTGCCGTACGGGTCTTCTCCCAGGCGGGCAGCGGGCCGTTGCGCTCGGCGAGGTCGGCGGACGCCTCGTACGCGGCGAGCATGACGCGCTCGGCGATCCGGGTGGAGAGCGCCTTGGCCTCGGCGGAGTCGAAGGGCAGCCGCAGCTTGAAGAAGACGTCCTGCAGACCCATCGCGCCCAGGCCCACCGGCCGCCACTTGGCGTTGGAACGGCCCGCCTGCTCGGTCGGGTAGAAGTTGATGTCGACGACCCGGTCGAGGAAGGTGACGGCGGTACGGACGGTCGCGTCCAGCCGCTCCCAGTCGATGTCACCTGTCGTTGTGTCGACAAAGGCACCCAGGTTCACCGAACCGAGGTTGCAGACCGCCGTCTCCCCGTCGTCCGTGACCTCCAGGATCTCCGTGCAGAGGTTGGAGGAGTGGACCGTGTGGCCGGGCAGCGCGGTCTGGTTGGCCGTGCGGTTGGCGGCGTCCTTGAAGGTCATCCAGCCGTTGCCGGTCTGCGCGAGGGTGCGCATCATGCGGCCGTACAGATCGCGGGCCGGGATCGTCTTCTTGGCGAGGCCCCGGTCCTCCGCCTTGCGGTAGGCGGCGTCGAACTCCTCGCCCCACAGGTCGACCAGCTCGGGCACGTCGGAGGGCGAGAACAGCGACCACACGCGGTCCTCGTTGACCCGGCGCATGAACTCGTCCGGGATCCAGTGCGCGAGATTCAGGTTGTGCGTACGCCGGGCGTCCTCACCGGTGTTGTCGCGCAGCTCCAGGAACTCCTCGATGTCGGAGTGCCAGGTCTCCAGGTAGACCGCGGCCGCGCCCTTGCGCCGGCCGCCCTGGTTCACGGCGGCCACCGAGGCGTCGAGCGTCTTCAGGAACGGGACGATGCCGTTGGAGTGCCCGTTCGTCCCGCGGATCAGGGAACCGCGCGAGCGGACACGGGAGTACGCGATACCGATGCCGCCCGCGTGCTTCGAGAGCCGGGCGACCTGGTGGTAGCGGTCGTAGATGGAGTCCAGCTCGTCCAGCGGGGAGTCGAGGAGGTAGCAGGACGACATCTGCGGGTGCCGCGTACCGGAGTTGAAGAGCGTGGGGGAGGACGGCAGGTAGTCGAGGCGGCTCATCAGCCGGTACAGCGCGGCCACTTCGTCGACGGACCTGGTCGAGTCGTCCTCGGCGAGGCCGGCGGCGACACGCAGCATGAAGTGCTGGGGAGTCTCGATGACGGACCGCGTGATCGGGTGCCGCAGCAGATACCGGCTGTGCAGCGTGCGCAGGCCGAAGTAGCCGAAGCGGTCGTCACCTTCGAGGTCGATCAGCGCGTCCAGACGGGCCGCGTGGGTCCGTACGAACTCGGCGGTGCGGTCGGCGATCAGGCCCTCGCGGTGGCCGACCGCGACGGACTCGGAGAAGGACCTGACCCCCTGCGAGGCGGCCTCCTCGGCGATGCCGATCGTCAGCAGACGGGCGGCCAGCTTCGAGTACACGGGGTCCTCGGAGATGAGGCCCGCGGCCGACTCCGTGGCCAGCTCGCGCAGCTCCGCGGTGATCCCGTCGGCCCCGACGGAGGACCGGCCGCGCAGCGCGGCGGCGGCGACCCTGCCGGGATCGGCGTCGGGAAGGTCGGCGGTGAGGTCGGTCAGGGTCCGCAGCAACACGGTTCCCGGTCCGTCGGCCTCGGCCCTGTCCTGCTGGTACTGGGGCGCTTTCGCTGAGACCGGATCGGCTGGCGCGATGGTCACGTGGGGCTCTCCCTCGCTCGGCACGGGGCCTGCGGGGAGAGGGGTTCGGGGCACACGGGGGTACACGCTCTGCGCAGCGGTACGCCGCGTCCACCGGCCCACTCCGCGAGGCCCGGACGTCATGGCACCCGGGCCGGGTGGCCTGGGCACGCTGTCGGCAGGTCCTCGGACTGACCAGGCGCACGGCTCTCCTCTGGGGACAGACATGCACAAGTACACCGTTGCGGGACAGTTCCGGATTCGCACCGGATTCCCCTGCGGCGACAGCGAGCATGAGCATACATCTTGTGCCGGGCTCGGGAAGCACCCCCACATCTTGTGTCGTGTCGGCTTCGGAGGGTGTCAGAGTGTCAATTCGTAGGTGAGCAGCATGATGTCGTCGAGGTCCGGGACCGGGTTCCAGTCGCGGTCGGGGGCGCGGGTGAAGCCGAGGCGTCCGTAGATGCGATGGGCGCTGTGCATGGTGCGCTGGGTGGACAGCACGACGCGTATGCAGCCGTCCGTGGCCCGGGCGCGGTCGACGCAGGCACGCACGAGGGCCTCGCCCGCCCCGTGCCCGCGGGCCTCCTTCGCGACCGCCAGCATCCGTATCTCTGCCTCGCCCTCGCGCGCGATGTCTGCCATCGGCCCGCCGGACGGGACGAAGGTCACGCCGCCGACGACCCGCTCGCCCGCGCCCGCCCCCACCACGGCCACCAGTACGTCGGCCGCGGCGGCCCGCTTCGCCACGTCCCGCAGCTCGCCCAGATACTCGTCGCTCTCCCCGAAGTCGAGCAGCCCGTCGCCGAGATAGGCCTGCGCGGTGATCTCGCCCACAGCCTCGTACTCCTCGGGCCTCGCCCGCCTGATCACGATGGTCATGCTTGGCAGTGTGCCCGAGGGGTACGACAGAGGTCGCCGAGTTTTTCCCAGGGGCGGGCTCAGCCCACGGCCGGCCACTGCGGGAGGGTCGTGACGAAGTCCTTCGTGAAGTCGCGGGGGCCCGGGCCGAGGGCCACGCGGCCCGTGAGGCGGGTGCGGGCCGTCAGGGCGGGCGACTCGGTGTAGTAGTTCCGCTGGGCGGCCGAGGGGACGAACACGGTCTGGCCGCGGGTGAGTTCGCTGGAGCACTCGACGACGACGGCTCCCTCCGCGAGCGTCACGAACGACTCGTCCGCGCACACGCCCACGGCGAGCGGGTCGTGCAGCGGGCAGGAGTCGCCTCCGCCGTGGCGGCGGTAGGAGTCGGTGTAGACCCGCAGCAGCCGGGCGGCGAGCGCCGCGCCCGTCCCCGCCGCCTCCAGCGCGGCGAGGTCGGCGGGGCCGAAGAGCCAGCGGTGCGAGGCGTCCAGGTCGACCATGGTGAACGGGATGCCGGAGGAGAGCACCACCTCGGCGGCGTCCGGGTCCGCCCACATGTTGAACTCGGCGACCGGGGTGATGTTTCCGGGCACCTGCGCGTTGCCGCCCATGAACACGAACTTCTTCACGCGGCGGGCGAAGGCCGGGTCCTCCAGGAGCGCGATGGCCACGTTGGTGAGCGGGCCGGTGGCGCACACGGTCAGCTCGCCCTCGTGCTCCCGGGAGAGCCGCAGCAGCGCCTGTGCGGAGGACTCCGTCAGGTGCCCGGCGGTCGAGTCGGGGAGCGTCTCCTGGCCGAGGCCCCCGGGGCCGTGGAAGTGACCTGCGGCCATGTACGGGAGGCGGGTGAGCGGACGGGCCGCTCCGCGGTGGACCGGGACGTCCGTGTCGATACGGAGGGCTCTCGCCAGGGCGCGGGCGTTGCGGTAGGTCTGCTCGGCGGGGAGGTTGCCGCCCACGGAGGTGTAGGCCCTGAGGTCCCACCTGCCTGTGCCGAGCAGGTACTGGAGGGCCACGGCGTCGTCTATGCCGGGGTCACTGTCGAGGACGATCGGCGAGCTCGCGGTCACGCGGACCAGCGTAACCGTGGACTGCGGTGTGGCCAGGGGGCGTTGTCGGGTGCGGGCCCGGTGGGGGCTTGTCGCGCAGTTCCCCGCGCCCCTAGGTACCTAGGGGCGCGGGGAACTGCGCAGCGGGGGTTAGTGGTTGGCCCCCGCGGTGGCCGGCGGCAGCTCGACCTGGACACCCTTGTCGCCCGCGTCCGCCGTGTAGTCCTCGGGGGACGTCTCGTCGATGCCCTCGGGCGCCTTGGCGGCCTTCAGGACGAAGGTCAGGACGACCGTCACGACCACGTTCAGGACGAACGCCGTCAGACCGATGTACCCGATCTCCCCGATCCCGGGAATCTCCTCCGAGGAACCACCGAAGTGCTTCTGGGTCGGCGAGGCGACTCCGTACGCCGCGACCGTCCCGTACAGCATCCCGACCGCCCACCCGGCGAGCAGCGCCCACCGGTGGAACCACCGGGTGAACAACCCGCCGACCAGCGCCGGGAAGGTCTGCAGGATCCAGATCCCGCCCAGCAGCTGGAAGTTGATGGCCACCGTCTTGTCCATGGTCAGGACGAAGACCAGCGCACCCACCTTCACGAGCAGCGAGACCAGCTTGGAGACCTTGGTCTCCTGGGCCGGCGTCGCGTCGGGCCGGATGAAGTCCTTGTAGATGTTGCGGGTGAAGAGGTTCGCCGCCGCGATGGACATGATCGCGGCCGGCACGAGCGCACCGATGCCGATCGCCGCGAAGGCGACCCCCGCGAACCATGCAGGGAACATGTCCTCGAAGAGCTGCGGGATCGCCAACTGCCCGTTGCTGACCTTGACTCCGGCCGCGATCGCCATGAACCCGAGCAGCGCGAGCAGGCCCAGCATCAGCGAGTACAGCGGCAGGATCGTGGTGTTGCGCCGGATCACCTCACGGCTGCGGGACGACAGCGTGGCCGTGATCGAGTGCGGGTACATGAACAGGGCCAGGGCGGAGCCCAACGCCAGCGTGGCGTAGGTCCATTGGCCCGCCTCGCCCGGTGCCAGCGCACCGCGTGGCGCGCCCGTCGCCGGGTTGGTCTGGCTGTACGCCTCGCCCGCCTTGGCGAAGATCTCGTCGAAGCCGCCCAGCTTGATCGGGATGTAGATGATCGCCACCGCGATGACGATGTAGATCAGCGTGTCCTTCACGAACGCGATCAGGGCGGGCGCGCGCAGACCGGACGAGTACGTGTACGCGGCCAGCACGCCGAAGGCGATGAGCAGGGGCAGGTCCTTGACGAACCAGTTGGTGTCCTCGCCGCCGCCGACGCCCATCACGTCCAGGACGGCCTGGATACCGACCAGTTGGAGCGCGATGTACGGCATCGTCGCGAGGATGCCCGTCACTGCGACGGCCAGCGACAGGCCCTTCGAGCCGAAGCGTCCGCGCACGAAGTCCGACGTCGTCACGTACCCGTGCTTGTGCGAGACCGACCACAGGCGGGGCAGGAACGTGAAGATCAGCGGGTAGACGAGGATCGTGTACGGCACGGCGAAGAAGCCGGCCGCGCCCGCCGCGTAGATCGCCGCCGGGACCGCCACGAACGTATACGCCGTGTAGAGGTCGCCGCCGAGCAGGAACCAGGTGACCCAGGTGCCGAACGACCGTCCGCCCAGGCCCCATTCGTCGAGGCTCTCGGTCTCGGCCCGGCGCCAGCGCGCGGCCAGGAAGCCCATGACCGTGACGGCCACGAAGAAGAAGATGAAGACGGCGAGTGCCACGCCGTTCACGCCGTCGTTCATGCGGACGCGCCCTCCTTCTGGGACTTGCGGGCGCGCTGGTCACGGTTCCACAGCTGGTACGCGATCATCGTGAGCGCGGTCGAGATGAACACCCACAGCATCTGGTACCAGTAGAAGAACGGGATGCCGATGAAGGCCGGGTCGACCTTCGCGTACGAGCCGACCCAGAGCATCGCCACGAACGGCGCGATCAGGCAGACGGCGATCACCACGCGGACCGGTGTGACGACAGGCGGTGTCACGGCCGGCGGGGTCACCGCCGGCGGTTTCCCTTCGGGCGCTCTTGGCGCATCCGGCGCTTCAGACATACGGCGGCTCCGTCCCCTCAGTGATCACCTGTGCAACGCGCAGGAAATCTAAGGGACGGTTCCGCTTTATGGAACCCCTGTCCGCATAACGGATACGGCGCTCCGCTCACTGCTGCCGACCGGGCTCAGCAGCAGCGGAAGCCCTGCCGGGGATCCTCCTCCTGACGGTCCGTGCGCATCCGCTCGAACTCCCGCCGCGACGGCACGGCCGCGTCCGGGTGCCCCTTGCGCACATGCGCGACATAGCGGTCGTACGCCGATTCGTCGGTGAGCTCCCGTACGTACCAGCGCACGCCCCTGACCGCCCGGCTAGCCGCCCGGTGCAGCGCCGACTGCATCGCGTTCCTCCTCCTTCTCCTCCTTGGTCGGGAACAGCCCGGCCGGGGCGACGATCTTCGACTCGACGTACGGCGACTCGCTCAGCGTGGAGAGCGCGGGACGGCGTATGTGCCGGATGCACACCCTTGTGGCGTCCGCGATCACGATCACGATGAGCAGGGCGAGAGCCGCCGTGAGGACACCGTCGACTGTGGAGTTCGTGACGATCGTGTGCATGTCGTCCATGCTCTTGGCGGGCGCGATGACCTCACCCCGGTCGATGCCGCCCTGGTAGACCGAGCGCTGCTTGAAGAAGCCGACGCGCGGGTCGCTGGAGAAGACCTTCTGCCAGCTCGCGGTCAGGGTGACCGTGGCGTCCCAGACGAGCGGAATCCCGGTGATCCAGGCCCACTTGAGGCGTCCGGACTTCACCAGCAGGGTCGTGCAGACGGCCAGGGCGACCGCCGCGAGGAGCTGGTTGGAGATGCCGAAGATCGGGAACAGCTGGTTGATTCCGCCGAGCGGTTCATGGACGCCGACCCACAGGAAGTAGCCCCAGAGACCGCAGACGATCCCGCTCGTGATGACCAGTCCGGGCTTCCAGCTCACATTCTTGAAGGGTTTGTAGAGGTTTCCCAGCGTGTCCTGGAGCATGAAGCGGCCCACCCGGGTGCCCGCGTCGAGCGCGGTCAGGATGAACAGCGCCTCGAACATGATCGCGAAGTGATACCAGAACGCGCGCAGACCGCCCCCGGTGACCTCGGAGAAGATCTCCGAGACGCCGATCGCGAGGGTGGGCGCGCCACCGGTCCGCGACAGCAGGGACGCCTCCTCGACGTTCTTCGCCGCGGCCGCCAGGTCCTCGGGGGAGATCTGGTACCCCCAGCTCCCCACCACCTGCGAGGCGTTCTGGACCGTGTCCCCGATGACACCGGCCGGCGCGTTCATCGCGAAGTACAGGCCCGGGTCGATGATGGACGCCGCGATCAGCGCCATCACGGCCACGGACGACTCCATGAGCATGGAGCCGTACCCGATCATCCGGACCTGCGTCTCCTTCTGGATCATCTTCGGCGTCGTACCGGAGGAGATCAGGGAGTGGAAGCCGGACAGGGCCCCGCACGCGATGGTGATGAAGACGAACGGGAAGAGCGACCCGGCGAAGACCGGCCCGTCCCCGCGTGTGGCGAAATCGGTGACCGGGTCCATCTTCAGCGTCGGCATCGCGACGACGACACCGATCGCCAGCAGCGCGATGGTGCCGATCTTCATGAAGGTGGAGAGGTAGTCGCGGGGCGCGAGCAGCATCCACACGGGCAGGATCGACGCGACGAAGCCGTACGCCACCAGCCAGATCACCAGTGTCGAGGGCGCGAGCGTGAACGTGTCGGCCCACGACGACTCGGCGACCCAGCGGCCCGCGACCAGCGCGAGCAGCAGCAGGCCGACGCCGATCAGCGAGACCTCGCTGACCCGGCCGGGCCGCAGGACCCGCAGGTAGAAGCCCATCAGCAGGGCGATCGGGATCGTCATCGCGATGGAGAAGGTGCCCCACGGCGACTGGGCGAGCGCGTTCACGATGACCAGCGCGAGCACCCCGAGCAGGATGATCATGATGGCGAAGGCGGCGAGCAGGGCCGCCGCGCCGCCGAACGGGCCGATCTCCTCGCGCGCCATCTGCCCGAGGGACCTGCCGTCCCGGCGGGTGGAGAAGAACAGGACGACCATGTCCTGGACCGCCCCCGCGAAGATTACGCCGACGATGATCCAGATGGTGCCCGGCAGATATCCCATCTGCGCGGCCAGTACGGGTCCGACCAGGGGGCCCGCCCCCGCGATCGCCGCGAAGTGGTGGCCGAGCAGCACCCGCCGGTCGGTGGGGTGGAAGTCGATGCCGTTGTCGAGCCGCTCGGCGGGCGTGGCCCGGGTCTTGTCGACCTTCAGGACCTTGTAGGCGATGAACTTCGAGTAGAAGCGATAGGCGATGGCGTACGAGCCGAGGGCGGCGGCCACCATCCAGACGGCCGACACCTCCTCGCCCCGGGACAGTGCGAGGACGGACCAACCGGCCGCGCACACCAGCGCGACGACGGTCCAGATGGCGATGGTTTGCGGACTTGCCTTGCGAGGGCCTTGAGGGGATGCCGTCTGTGGGCTGTCGGTGCGCACGGGTCGTCCTCCCGTCCTTGGGTGACGGGAGGACGGTAGAACAGGAAGGGGACCAGCGCTACACCATGCGCACCAGTGGGTGTGCGCTGTGTGAACTGCCTTGCCCTGGCGGGCGCTTGGGCCGGTGGACAACGTGCGGGCCCGGTGGGGGCTGGTCGCGCAGTTCCCCGCGCCCCTAAAGACGAAAGGCAGGGGCGCAGCCCCGTCTTTCAGGGGCGCGGGGAACTGCGCGACCAGCCACGAC
>NZ_JBHXSU010000024.1:0-148226 GCF_042715345.1 Streptomyces sp. NPDC058697 | reverse complement strand
AGACTGGCGTCTGGGTGTCCTACCGGGCGGTCGACAGGGTGGTGTACGGGGGGGGCCGCCTGGGCGCTCTGCTGCTTTTGGGGGTGGATTACCCGCCGGCCCCGCGCCCCTAACGGGGCGCGGGGAACTGCGCGACCAGCCACAGCGGACCCGCAGACAAGAACCGACCCCAATAGGACCGGCCCCCGAACGGACCGCTACTCGGTCGACGACGTCGCCCGCAGCAGCCGCTCCGCCTCACCACGCCGGGCGACCACCGTCTCATCCGCCCCATCCCCGTCGGCATACGCGGAGAGAACCTCACGCGCGCGTGCGGCCGCCCAGTCGGGGTGCTCCAGGTCGGCCTCCAGCCACCCCGCGGCGAGTTGGGCAGCGGTGCGGCTGTGCAGGGCGTCCTCGCCGAGGGAGAGGAAGCCCGCGACGGCCAGCGTGACGTGGGCCAGGGCCTCCTCGAACAGGGCGTAGATCAGCTCGTCCTCGGCGTCGTCGGGCGCGGAGCGGGCGACCAGGTCGCCGAACTGCCGGTGCGTCTGGGCGAGTTCGGCGACGAGCTGCTCGCGCTCCTCGTGGTCCTCGGGCACCTCGTCCTCGCACGCGCGGACCGCCTCGCCCATCAACTCGCGTGCCGTGTCGAGCCCCGGGCCCTCCTCGCGCACCGCGAGCCACGCGCGCGCACGCAAGGAGCGGATCAGCCCATGGACGTTGCCGAGGGACCGCCAGAGGTCACCGGCGCGCGCGTAGGCCTGGTCCGCCTGAGGGAGCAGCTCCGCGTGGCCGAGCGCCTCCGCGGCGAGATGGGCGAGCATCGCGTGGTCGCGCTGCTCGGGCCAGTGCCGGGCGATCTCGGCCGCTTGGAGCCAGTGTTCGGCGGCCTCGCGGTGTTCGTTGAGCTCGGTGAGGCAGTCGCCGAGCCACCAATGGGTCTGCACGATCGCCCCGTCGCCGTGCGTCTGCGCGCTCAGCTCCGGCAGCGCCGACTCCAGGACCTCCGCGGCCTCGGCCCAGTGGCCCTGGCGGAGCAGGAAGCCGCCGAGCTGATGTCTGGCCCAGGCGCCGAGCGTGGCCGCCTCGCCGGCCTCGTCGGCCCAGTGCGAGGCCTCCAGGGCGTGGTCGGCGGCGGGCCCGAACTGTCCGGTGGCGGCCAGTATCTCGGCCAGCTGGAGGTGCAGTTGGGCGTGGCCGGTCGGTTCGAGGAAGGCCGCGCCGTGCTCCAGCGCCGCCCGGGCCGCGCGCTCGGCCGCCTCGGCGTCGCCCAGGTGGCGTGCGATTCCGGTGAGCCGGGCCTCGTACTCCACCGCGAACCACGGCAGCCCGGCCGCCACGAAGGCCTCCGAGCCCCGCGTGAGCAGCTCCGCGGCCCTCTCCGCGTCCCCGGCGTGCGCCGCGAGCTCCCCGAGCATGGCCTGCGCCTCCGCGGCCCGGGAGGCCACCATGACGTCGTTTCCGGCCTCCGGTCCGGCGAGCGCCAGCAGCTCCCGTGCGGCGGTTTCCGCGGCGGCCAGGGCCTCGGAGCCGTCTCCCGCCCCGTTCACCTCCGCCGCCTCGTGCACCCGCTGCAGCAGGATGCGCGCCCGTCCCACCAGCACCGAGGCGGCCTGCTGGACCCCGGTCCCGCCCTCCGCGAAGAGGGCGAGCACCCGCTCGTACGGGTCCGAGACCGCGGCCAGCGCCTCACGGGTCCGGCCGGAGAGTGCCAGTACGTACGCTCCACGCGCGCGTGCCGCCAGGGCCTCGCCCGGGTCGCCCGCGGCCTCGTACAGCTCGGCGGCGCGGGCGAACAGCTCCACGCCCTCGGGGCCGAGGCCCATCGCCGCGTGGTCGGTCAGCTCCGCGCGGTCGCGGGGAGTCAGGTCCTCGTCGTCGGCCGCCTCCGCGACCGCGGCCCATGCCGCGACGGAATCCGGGTGCAGGGCGGCCGAGAGCCGGCGGGCCTCGGCGAGCAGCGCGGCCAGGTCCGGCCCGCCGTCGGCAGCGGCATCCGCGGACGCGGCGGGCGCGGGCTGCACGGGAGCGGCCACGGTCGGTGTCGCGCGTATGCCCAGGGGCAGTCGCTCCACCAGCGGCTGCTGGTCCATGCGCTCCCGGACGCGTCCGCTCACGTACGCCGTGCCGTTGCGCTCGTCGAAGCGGCCCGCCAGCGAAAGGGCCTCCACGCGCGCGTGGGCGGCGAGTTCGCCCGCGGTCCAGGTGCGGCCGGCCGGTCCGGGCACGGTCTGCGCGCCGAGACCGAGCGAGGTCAGCCGGTCCGTCAGCAGGGCGACCACGGCCAGGAAGTCCATCCGGCTGCGCGGTTCCCCGGCGTCCGTGAAGTAGGCGGGACGTTCCGCCAAAAGCTCCAGGGCCCGTGCCTCGTTGCCGGTGAGCGCGCAGAACTCCACATGGTCCGCGTACGCGCCGCGCATGCTCTCCATGGGGCGTACGAGCCGGAAGCCGCGCAGATGGTGGGCCCGCGCCTCGTCCAGGCGGCCGAGTCGCAGCAGGGGCAGCAGCGAGGACGCGAGGACCGCGTGCGGCTCGTGGGCGCAGGTGTACTCGCCCGACAGGACGGGCCGCCACAGCTCCAGGGCCTCGGCGTCGGCGCCCCGCTCGGCCAGCCACCAGCCCTGGTCGTGCAGTTCGCAGGCGTGGCAGTCGGCCATGCTGTCCCGGTCGGCGGCCAGCCACGCGGTGTACGCCCGCTCGGCCCGCGCCAGGTCCCCGATGGACCGCGCCACCGTGAACTCGGTACTGCGGACCGCGCGTTCGGAGTGACCGGCGAGCCGGTAGCGGTGCTCCATCTCGCCGAGCCACTTCTCGATGGAGGCGAGTGGAACGTGCGGCTGGCCGACCATTCCGGAGGACACCCACTTGAAGACCCAGTGCAGGGAGTGGGTCTCGTACTCGTCGAAGTCCTCCGGCCGTTCGTCCCACATGCGCAGCAGACGCGCGAAGGGGACGAACATCCTGTCCTTCTCGGAGCTGTAGTTGTAGACCTTCAGCTGGTGGCCGAGCGCCTCGATCACGGCGAGCGGGATGTTCAGCTTCTCGGCCTCGGCGAGCAGGACCTCCGCGCGCGCGTTGCGGGCCGGGCCTTCCGGCTGCTCGTAGTTCTCCTGCATCGCTCGGCGCAGCGCGTCGAAGTCCAAGTTTTCACCGGTCCCGCTCATCGGGGGCCCTCCTCCGGGGTGTCGCTGTGGGTGGCCCACTCCAGGAGGCCGATGAACGCCCGGTTCAGGAGCGCCGAGTCCGCCGGTCGCAGCGGACGCTGCGCCATCAGCAGGGCCTGGCCGTAGAGGGACTCCGTCGCCGTCCCGATCAGCTCCCGGTCGTCGAGCGAACTGATCTTCCGGATCAGCGGGTTGAGGTGGTTGAGCACCAGCCGCGCGCGCGGGGCGCTGCCCCGCAGCGAGCCGAGAATGCCCGCCCACAGGTCGTCGGCCTGCTCTTCGGCGTCCGCGCGCGCCTGCTCGTGGCGGGCCGCCCGGTCGTCCAGGTGCAGCGCGGGCACGGAGAGGGGATGGAAGGCACGCAGGACCACATCGCACCCCAGGGGGTCGAGTTTGGCCCGCGCGGCCCCCAGGAAGGCCGACAGGGCCAGCTCCACCGCCGGGTCGACCGAGTCCAGATGCGCGGTCACCGTGTCGGCGTCCAGCTCCGCCACGACCGTCCCGGGCCGCACCGAGGGCAGCGCCTCGACGAGCTCGCTGTCGTACGTGTAGCCGCCGTTGACGACACCCACGCCCTGCGCGGACGCGATCGGCGCGACCTGGCGGTACTCCTCCACGGACCGCGTGAAGTGCACCACCGGGTGCCGCTGGGCGAACTCCTCCAGGGACAGCTGCCCGTCGGTCGTCTCGAAGGGCAGCCACGGCAGCATCGTGCGCAGCATCTCGCTGTCGTGCCGTGCCAGGGACTTCACGCCCAGGTGGTGCACCGAAAGGAAGGCCGCGAGCCGCTCGGGATCACCGGCCGCGAGCCCCGTCAGCCAGGCCCTGATCCGCTCGCCCAGCGCCTCCCGTACGCCCGCCAGGGCCTCGTCCTCGTACAGCGCCTCCCGGGACGCGGTGGGCCGCAGGCTGTCCGTGTCGAGGACGCAGCGCACGAAGAACGCCCAGTCGGGCAGCAGCTGTTCGGCCCGCTCGGTGAGCAGCATGCCCTTCAGGTGCACGCGATGACCGGCACGCTGGGCGGGACTGACCGCGGATGGCAGTACGTACGCCACTCCGCGTATCCCCGCGAGCGGCACGTCCAGGTCTATCGAGTCCAGCGGCGTGAAGCCGAACAGGTCGTGGCAGTGCCGTCCCAGGGCCACCCTTCGGGTGGCGGGGCTCGGGTACGCGCGGTCCCAGGGGGCCGGGAGGTCCGTGACCGCCTCGTCGCCCACTCGTACGTCGTACGGAAGCAGCGATCCGAAGTCCCGGGCCAGCGAGAGGACCCGCTCCTCGGACAGCCAGTCGGCGGCGCCCGGACGCGCCACGAGATACACGGTCGTACCCGGTTCGGGGCGGGCCTCGTGCGGCAGCGTACGGACCGTGTACGAGCCGTCGTCGGCCGCCGTCCACTCCACGGGCGGTGCGTCCGGCGTACGGGCGCTGCGGCTGACCACCCGGATGCGCTCGGCGACCACGAAGCAGGCGAGCAGGCCGATGCCGAACTGCCCGAGGAAGTCGGAGCGCGCCGACTCCAGGCCCTCCGCCCGCTTGGAACTGCGGCCGATGGTCGCCAGGAGGCTGTGCACGTCCGACTCGGTGAGCCCGATCCCGGAGTCCTCCACACGAAGGGCACCGCCCGGGCCGCCCTCGGCGAACAGCCGCACCAGGGCAGGCGCGTCGGGCTGCTCGGCACGCCGGGCGGTGATCGCGTCCACGGCGTTCTGCAGCAGTTCGCGCAGATAGACCTTGGGGCTGGAGTAGAGGTGATGGGAGAGAAGGTCCACGAGGCCGCGCAGGTCGACCTGGAACGTATGGGGTGACTGGGATGCCTGAGCTGACTGTGAGATCTGGGAGTCCATCGTCGCTGCGCCGGTGGGGGGACGTGCGACGGCGCGGGGTCGGGCGGTCCCAAGACGAGGTGACCGCGAACAGGGCCGGAGCCGGACATCCTAGGCCCGGAACCAGCCGTCTGACCAGCGGATTTCCGGGACGTATACGGCATTGTCAGTGCGGTGGTGTGCAATGGATCTCGTGCCCGCGCTCGAAGAACCACTGAAGAAGGTGCTCGGACCCGCCACCGCGAAGGTGATGGCCGAGCACCTCGGCCTGCACACCGTCGGCGACCTCCTGCACCACTATCCCCGCAGGTACGAGGAGCGCGGCCAGCTCACCCACCTCGCCGACCTCCCCATGGACGAGCACGTCACGGTGGTCGCCCAGGTCGCCGACGCCCGCCTGCTCACCTTCGCCTCGGCCAAGGCCCCCCGGGGCAAGGGCCAGCGCCTCGAAGTGACCATCACGGACGGCAGCGGCCAGCTCAAGCTGGTCTTCTTCGGCAACGGCGTGCACAAGCCCCACAAGGAGCTCCTGCCCGGCACCCGCGCGCTGTTCGCGGGCAAGGTCTCCGTCTTCAACCGCCGCCTCCAGCTGGCCCACCCGGCGTACGAGCTGCTGCGCGGCGAGGACGTGACCGAGACGGTGGACACCTGGGCGGGCGCCCTCATCCCGCTCTATCCCGCCACCGCCAAGCTGGAGTCCTGGAAGATCGCCAAGTCGGTGCAGACGGTGCTGCCGAGCGCACAGGAGGCCACCGATCCGCTGCCGGAGTCCCTGCGGGCCGGCCGCGGTCTGGTCCCCCTCCCCGAGGCCCTGCTGAAGATCCACCGCCCGCACACGAAGGCGGACATCGAGGACGCCCGCTCCCGCCTCAAGTGGGACGAGGCCTTCGTCCTCCAGGTGGCCCTGGCCCGCCGCCGCCACGCGGACGCCCAACTGCCCGCCGTGGCCCGCAGACCCAAGAAGGACGGCCTACTCTCCGCCTTCGACGCCAAGCTCCCCTTCACCCTCACCGAGGGCCAGCAGAAGGTCTCCAAGGAGATCTTCGACGACCTGGCCACGGAACATCCGATGCACCGGCTGCTTCAGGGAGAGGTCGGTTCCGGAAAGACGATGGTCGCGCTGCGCGCCATGCTCGCCGTGGTCGACGCGGGTGGGCAGGCCGCGATGCTCGCGCCCACCGAGGTGCTTGCCCAGCAGCACCACCGGTCGATCACGGAGATGATGGGGGAGCTGGCCGAGGGCGGCATGCTCGGTGGCGTCGAGCACTCCACCAAGGTGGTGCTGCTCACCGGGTCCATGGGGGCGGCGGCGCGGCGACAGGCACTGCTCCACCTGGTCACCGGCGAGGCCGGGATCGTCATCGGGACGCATGCGCTGATCGAGGACAAGGTGCAGTTCCACGACCTGGGCCTCGTCGTCGTGGACGAACAGCACCGGTTCGGCGTCGAGCAGCGCGACGCCCTGCGCGGCAAGGGCAAACAGCCCCCGCACCTCCTGGTGATGACCGCCACGCCGATCCCGCGCACGGTCGCCATGACCGTCTTCGGCGACCTGGAGACGTCCGTCCTGGACCAGCTCCCCGCCGGCCGCTCGCCCATCGCCAGCCATGTCGTCCCGGCCGCCGACAAACCCCACTTCCTCTCGCGCGCGTGGGAGCGCGTGCGAGAGGAGGTGTCCAACGGCCATCAGGCGTACGTGGTCTGCCCCCGCATCGGTGACGAGGACGACGACCCGAAGAAGTCCAAGAAGAAGCCGTCCCCCGAGGACGAGGCCGAGAAGCGCCCGCCCCTCGCGGTCCTCGACATCGCCGGCCAACTGGCCAAGGGCCCGCTCCAGGGCCTCAAGGTCGAGGTCCTGCACGGCCGTATGCCCCCGGACGACAAGGACGCCGTGATGCGCCGCTTCGCCGCGGGCGAGACGGACGTGCTGGTGGCGACCACCGTCATCGAGGTAGGGGTGAACGTCCCGAACGCCACCGCGATGGTGATCATGGACGCCGACCGGTTCGGCGTCTCCCAGCTCCACCAGCTGCGCGGCCGCGTCGGCCGTGGCTCGGCGGCGGGCCTGTGCCTCCTGGTCACCGAGATGCCCGAGGCCAGCCCGGCCCGCCAGCGGCTGACCGCGGTCGCCTCCACCCTCGACGGCTTCGAGCTCTCCCGCATCGACCTCGAACAGCGCCGCGAGGGCGATGTCCTCGGCCAGGCCCAGTCCGGCGCCCGCACCTCACTGCGGATGCTCGCCGTCATCGAGGACGAGGAGATCATCGCCGAGGCCCGCGACGAGGCGACCGCCGTGGTCGCGTCCGACCCGGACCTGGAACACCTCCCCGGCCTGCGCACGGCACTCCAGGCCCTGCTGGACGAGGAGAGGGAGCAGTACCTGGAAAAGGGCTGAGCACAGAAGCGGCCCCGTTGGACGCGCCTCGTCGGCCGCGCCCCAAAGGGGCGCGGGGAACTGCGCGACCAGCCCCCACCCACCCGCAGCCACCCCCAACGCCGAGCCACCTACCCCCCACCCCCGCAGCCCAGAAAACGCACCCGCCACCCCCGCCTGCAAGACTGGGACCCGTGACCATCCCCACCCGCAAGGACCCCGGATGACCCGCGTGATCGCCGGCACGGCCGGTGGACGACGCCTGGCAGTCCCCCCGGGCACCGGCACGAGGCCCACCTCCGACCGCGCCCGCGAGGGCCTCTTCTCCACCTGGCAGTCCCTGCTCGGCGGCCCCCTGGAAGGCGACCGCGTCCTCGACCTGTACGCGGGCTCCGGCGCCGTCGGCCTGGAGGCGCTGAGCCGCGGCGCCGGACACACCCTCCTCGTGGAGGCCGACGCCCGCGCGGCCCGCACCATCCGGGAGAACGTGAAGGCACTGGGCCTCCCCGGCGCCGAGGTCAGGCCCGGCAAAGCGGAACAGATCATCCGCACGGCGGCGCCGGCAGCCCCGTACGACCTCGTCTTTCTCGATCCGCCGTACGCCGTCACGGACGACGATCTTCGCGAGATCCTGCTCACACTCCGCTCCGGGGGCTGGCTCGCGGGCGAAGCGCTCGTCACCGTTGAACGCAGTACTAGAGGCGGCGAATTCCGGTGGCCCGACGGCTTCGAGGCATTGAGGTCCCGTCGCTACGGCGAGGGAACGTTTTGGTACGGTCGCGCCGCCTCTACGTGCGAAGACGCACGATGACCGGACCGGAGAGCGAGGGATCTCAAGTGCGCCGCGCCGTCTGTCCCGGGTCGTTCGACCCGATTACCAATGGACATCTCGACATCATCGCCCGAGCCTCCAAGCTGTACGACGTCGTGCACGTCGCGGTGATGATCAACCAGTCCAAGAGGGGCCTGTTCGAGATCGAGGAGCGGATCGAGCTGATCCGCCAGGTCACCGCGGAGTTCGGCAACGTCGAGGTGGAGTCCTTCCACGGCCTCCTCGTCGACTTCTGCAAGGAGCGCGACATCCCGGCCATCGTCAAGGGCCTGCGCGCGGTCAGCGACTTCGACTACGAGCTGCAGATGGCCCAGATGAACAACGGCCTCTCCGGCGTCGAGACCCTCTTCGTCCCGACCAACCCCACCTACAGCTTCCTGTCCTCCTCGCTGGTCAAGGAGGTCGCGACCTGGGGCGGTGACGTCGCCCACCTGGTGCCGCCGCTGGTCCTGGAAGCCCTCAGGGAGCGACTCAAGAAGGACTGACGGAGGCCCGGAGACCTGACAGTGCGTCACCCGGTGTCGGGAGGGGCGGGTGTGGTCGTACAGTCGAGGCGTCCGTCTCCATCACAGCTGTAGAGAGTGGCGAGCACACGGTGGACGTGCAGAAGAAGCTCGATGAGATCGTCTCGGCGGTCGGCAGCGCCCGTTCCATGCCCATGTCGGCCTCGTGCGTGGTCAACCGCGCCGAGCTCCTCTCCCTGCTCGAAGAGGTGCGCCAGGCGCTGCCCGGCTCCCTCGCCCAGGCCGAGGAGCTGATCGGCGGCCGCGAGCAGATGGTCGAGCAGGCCCGCCTGGAGGCCGAGCGGATCATCGAGTCCGCGCACGCCGAGCGCGGCAGCCTGATCTCCGACACCGAGGTCGCCCGCCGCTCGCAGAACGAGGCGGACCGCATCCTCTCCGAGGCCCGCAAGGAGGCCGAGGACGTCCGCGCCGAGGCCGACGAGTACGTCGACTCCAAGCTCGCCAACTTCGAGGTCGTCCTCACCAAGACCCTCGGCTCCGTCGGCCGCGGCCGCGAGAAGCTCCTCGGCACGGGCCCCGGCACCGACGAGCAGGGCTACGAGGACGAGGACGCTCCCGAGCGCAGCCACGACCCGGAGACCCTGCGCCGCAACGCCGACGAGTACGTCGACGTCAAGCTCGGCGCCTTCGAGGCCGTGCTCGCCAAGACCCTGGACGCCGTCGGCCGCGGCCGCCAGAAGCTGCACGGCCGGATCGCCAGCGACGACCTCGGCGACCTGGGCGGCTTCGCCGAGGACGGCAACGCGCAGCACACCACCGACGCCGAGTACCTGGACGGCCTCTCGGACCTCTCCGAGCGGCCCGCCCAGCCGGCCGCCGTCCAGCCCCAGGCCCCGGCGGCCGTGCCCCAGCAGCAGTACGCCCAGCAGGACGCGTACGCCTATCAGCAGCAGACCGCCGATCCGTACGGGTACCAGCAGCAGTACGCGCAGCAGGACGGATACGGCTACCAGCAGCAGACCGCCGATCCGTACGCCGCCTATCCGCAGCAGCAGGGCTACGACCAGCAGGCCGCGTACGACCCGAACCTGCAGCAGGCGTACGGCCAGGTTCCGCAGGCACCCCAGCCGCAGCAGGCGCAGGCCAACGCCCTCGACGAGACCAGTCTCTTCGACACCACCATGATCAGCGCGGAGCAGCTCAGGGCGTACGAACAGGGGCGCTGAGGCCGGATTGGGCCGAGAGCGAAAGGTCCAGTACCCTGGTTCTTCGGTCGCGTGTACGTCCGCGATCAACGCTGCCCGGGAAGCACCGAAGGGCGGCGCCCCACAGAGTTTCAAGATCGAAAGCAGGAATGGCCCTGAACGCCCGCCTCGACCACCGCAACCCTCTCGTGTTCGACACACACGAGCTGGGGCGGCGTCCTGGCGCGCTGCAGCGCCTGACCCGTGAGATCGAAGCTCCCAAGGATTTCGGTATCCAGGGAGTCATCGGAGTGCCGGAAGGCGCCCCGGTGAAGCTCGGACTCCGCCTTGAGTCGGTCATGGAAGGTGTGCTTGTCACAGGCACCGCCCGTGCACAGGCCAAGGGGGAGTGCGTAAGGTGTCTGGAGCCGGTCGAGCAGCAGCTCGAAGCGGATTTCCAGGAGATGTTCTCGTACCCTGACGCCGACGACCGGGGCCGTGTGAAAGCGGAGCCGGCCGACGACGCCGAGGACGACGAGGACACGCTCTTCATCGAGGACGGCTTGTTCGACCTCGAACCCGTGCTGCGTGATGCGGTGGTGCTCGCACTGCCGATGCAGCCGGTGTGCCAGGACGACTGCCCCGGCCTGTGCTCCCAGTGCGGAGCGCGGCTCGCGGACGACCCGGACCACCACCATGACGCCGTCGACATCCGTTGGGCGGCACTGCAGGGACTCGCCGGTTCACTCGAAGATGGCGAGAAGGACGAGATGAGTGGCGAAGCGCCTCGATCGGCGCGCGCCAACGAGAAGCAGGAGAAGTAGCCGTGGCTGTTCCGAAGCGGAAGATGTCGCGCAGCAACACGCGCCACCGCCGGTCGCAGTGGAAGGCTGCGGTCCCCAACCTGGTTGCGTGCGAGCGCTGCCACGAGCCCAAGCTGCAGCACATCGCGTGCCCCGCTTGCGGCACCTACAACAAGCGCCAGGTCCTCGAGGTCTGAGCGGCTGGTGAGAGGCTTCATGTCTGACGCCAAGGCGGACGTAAACGCCAAGAAAAAGGCGGACAACACAGCCTCGTCCCACACGCTTCTGGAAGGGCGGCTCGGGTACAAGCTCGAGTCCGCCCTTCTGGTGCGTGCACTGACCCACCGTTCGTACGCGTACGAGAACGGCGGTCTGCCGACCAACGAGCGTCTGGAGTTCCTCGGGGACTCCGTGCTCGGCCTCGTGGTCACGGACACGCTGTACCGAACCCACCCCGACCTGCCTGAAGGCCAACTGGCCAAACTGCGGGCCGCGGTGGTCAATTCGCGTGCGCTGGCGGAGGTGGGCCGCGGGCTCGAACTCGGCTCCTTCATCCGGCTCGGCCGGGGCGAAGAGGGCACGGGCGGCCGGGACAAGGCGTCCATCCTCGCCGACACCCTTGAAGCGGTGATCGGCGCTGTCTATCTCGACCAGGGTCTCGACGCGGCGGGCGAACTCGTCCACCGTCTCTTCGACCCGCTGATCGAGAAATCCTCGAATCTGGGAGCGGGCCTGGACTGGAAGACCAGTCTCCAGGAGCTCACGGCGACCGAGGGGCTCGGCGTGCCCGAGTACCTGGTCACCGAGACCGGCCCGGACCACGAGAAAACCTTCACTGCTGCTGCCCGCGTCGGAGGCGTCTCGTACGGCACCGGCACCGGCCGCAGCAAGAAGGAGGCGGAACAGCAGGCCGCGGAGTCCGCGTGGCGTGCGATCCGCTCCGCCGCGGACGAACGCGCGAAGGTGGCGGCGGCCGAGGCGTCCGCAGCGGCCAAGGCTTCCGTCGAGGCCGAGGCCGTCGCGGCAGCCGAAGCTTCCGCGGCTGCCGATAAGGCCGCGGCAGCCGAGAAGGCCGCAGCCGCCAAGGAGGCCGTGGCGGCCGATGAAGCCGTCGAGGCTCCCTCGACGGCGGCGTCCGACACCGCTTCCGCCTGACCGAACCGCAGTTCGGCGCTGTGACCGATCGCCCGTCCCCCGTCCGAGGGGGCGGGCGATCGTGTTCGAGGGCGTCGGCGGTACGCTGCGGGCGCGCGGCCCCGGTCCGGGGCGCCCGAGTCGTCGCCCCACGCATCCGGAGGAGAAGCCGTGCCCGAACTGCCCGAGGTCGAGGTCGTACGACGGGGCCTCGAACGCTGGGTCAGCGGACGGATCGTCGCCGACGTCCAGGTGCTGCACCCGCGTGCGGTGCGCCGGCATATGGCGGGCGGCGAGGACTTCGGGGCCCGGCTCAAGGGGCACCGGATCGGACTGCCCCAGCGCCGCGGCAAGTACCTCTGGCTGCCGCTCGCGGACTCCCCGAGTGCCGTTCTCGCGCACCTCGGGATGAGCGGACAGCTCCTCGTCCAGCCGCAGGACGCGGCCGACGAGAAGCACCTGCGCATCCGCGTCCGGTTCGAGGACGCCCTCCACACCGAGCTGCGCTTCGTCGACCAACGGACCTTCGGCGGGCTGTCGTTGCACGAGACGACGCCCGACGGGCTGCCCGATGTCATCGCGCACATCGCCCGTGACCCGCTGGACCCGCTGTTCGACGACGACGCGTTCCATGAGGCGTTGCGGCGTCGGCGTACGACCGTCAAACGCGCCCTGCTGGACCAGTCGTTGATCAGCGGCGTCGGCAACATCTATGCGGACGAGGCACTTTGGCGTGCGCGGCTGCACTACGAGCGCTCCACCACCGGGTTCACGCGCCCGCGCACTGCCGAACTCCTGGGCCACGTACGGGATGTGATGAACGCAGCCCTCGCCGTCGGCGGCACCAGCTTCGACAGCCTCTACGTCAACGTGAACGGGGAGTCGGGCTACTTCGACCGCTCGCTCGACGCGTACGGCAGGGAGGGTGAACCGTGCCGGCGCTGCGGCACCCTGATGCGGCGCAGGCCCTGGATGAACCGGTCCAGCTACTTCTGCCCGCGCTGTCAGCGCCCGCCGCGCGTGGTGTCGTAAAGCTCGCGCGCTCCCAGGATGTCGTCCATGTGCCCCTGCACGAAGTGGATGAGGGACAGCAGCCGCTCGGCGACCTCGCGGCCCAGCGGCGTCAGTTCGTAGTCCACCCGTGGCGGATTCGTCGGCTGGGCCTCGCGGTGCACCAGGCCGTCGCGCTCCAGCGCGTGCAGGGTCTGGGACAGCATCTTCTCGCTGACGCCGTCGACGCGCCGGCGCAGTTCGTTGAAACGGAACGAGCCCTCGTACAGCGCCCCCAGCGTGAGCGCGCCCCAGCGCCCCGTGACGTGCTCCAGCGTGCCCCGGGACGGGCACGCCTTGGAGAACACGTCGAACTCGAAGTTCGGTCGCTCCGTCAGGTCCATGCGCCCAGAATACTCGGCACAGCGCAAACCGAAGAGGGGGCGCTAACTTTTAGCTAGCGCCCCCTCTTCGGTTCTGCGCGGCTAGTAGCCGAAGTCCTGCGTCCACCAGGGGCCGCCCGACGCGAAGTGCGCGCCGACGCCCAGGGTCTTGAAGTCGCAGTTCAGGATGTTCGCGCGGTGGCCGGGGCTGTTCATCCAGGCCTCCATCACCGCGGCGGCGTCGGCCTGGCCGCGGGCGATGTTCTCCCCGCCGAGGTTCGCGATGCCGAGCTTCTCGGCGCGGTCCCAGGGGGACGCCCCGCTCGGGTCCGTGTGGTCGAAGAAGCCCCGCGCGGCCATGTCCTCGCTGAAGGACTCGGCCAGCGCCGCCAGCGTGCTGGACGCGGTCACCGGGCTGCAGCCGGCCTTCGCCCGCTCCTCGTTGACCAGCGACAACACCTCGGCCTCGGCCTTGGACGCGGTGGACACCGCCTTCGACGGAGCCGGCTCGGGTGCCTTCTTCTCCGGCGCCTTGGTGGTCGGCTCGGTCTTCGGCTTCTCCTTGACGGGAGCCTTGGTCGACGGCTTCGCGGAGGGAGTCTTCGTCTCGGTCTTCTCCGGGGCCTTGGTCGGCGAGACCGTCGGAGACGCGGAGCGCTCCAGGTCACGGCTCGTGCCCGAGTCCTCGCGGTCCTCCGTGGTGCCGTCCGTGCCGCCCTGGGTCTGCACGTCGCTCGGCGAGTCCTGGGCGCGGACCTTGTCCGCGTTGCCCCCGCCGATCGAGAGGCTGTCGCTGCCCGGTATCAGCCCGGAGGCGACCGCGACGGCACCCATCGCGACGGCGGCCGAGACACCGAGCAGACCGGTGCGTACGGGCGTCACGTTCTTCTTGCGGCGGCGGTGGCCGCGCCCGGCGCCGCCGTCCGGCGCATAGCCGGTCGTGGCGTGGGCGGCGGGATCCGCGGCGAAGAGGTAGGTGTCGCTCTTCGAGTAGAAGTCGCCGGTCTCGTGTATGCCGCCCGGCGAGTCGTACATGCCCGTGGTCGCGTAGGGGCTGCCGTTCAGGTAGTCCCCGGCGGTCAGGTGGTCGCCGGCAGCCGCGTAGTCGCCCTCACCCGCGTAATCACCCGAGTCTGCCGCCGTGTAACCGCCCGCGTATGTATCGTACGTTTGTGTGACCCCGGTGGCGCGGCCTGTGGCGGCGCGGCCGGCGGCGGAGCGTCGGTGGCGTCCCATCTCCTGGCCTTCCTCATCCTTGCGGTCAACGTTCCTCACCCGAACGAGTGAGGCTCATTGGGTCGGGACGGTACCCCATGGCGCAAGGGGAGGAAGTGCTCCGAGAGCATTTGGCCGGTTAGCGTGCAGGCATGAGCGAGCATGTAAGGCTGGTCGCGTGGGTACGCGGACGGGTCCAAGGTGTGGGTTTCCGCTGGTACACGCGGGCTAAGGCATTGGAGATCGGCGGCCTGAGTGGTTTTGCTCTCAATTTGGGGGACGGACGGGTCCAGGTGGTCTCCGAAGGCCCTCGGGCCGGATGCCAGCGACTCCTCGACTGGCTTCAGGGGGACGACACGCCGGGACGCGTCGACGGAGTCACTGAGATTTGGGACACGCCCCGCGGCGGTTACGACGGCTTCGCCATCCGGTGAGATCCACTCCGCTCCACCGGTTGCAACACCCCTGGCAGCGGGCGCGGGGCGTGCGCCGGGCACCTGCCACGGGCAGAAAGCGCCTGGTGGTTGCCAAGAATCGCTTGTCGTGGCAGGCTCCGCCGGTAAGGATGATCTCCACGCCCCCAGGGCCCCGAAACAGTGGCCGCGCCGCCCGTTCTCAAGCCGCGCGCCCCGGGTTGGCCCCCAATACGGGGCGTGATCGTGTTGACCGTCAAACTTTTTGGTGAGACGCTGAAAGTCCCCGCGCACCTTAGCTGTTTGGCATGTAAGAGCGGCAGCAAAAACTCGTCAGTGCCAAGCATCGCGGGTGCGATTCCCTCACGACCCACACCGCTTCGGTCGGTCACTCAGTGTGGAGGACCATCCATCATGGCAAAGGCGCTTCTCGGTTACGTCGGCGGCTCCGACCCGCGACTCATTGCCGAGATGCGACGGCTCCAGCAGCGCGTCCAGGACCTGGAATCCGAGCTCGTACGGATCCAGGCCGAGAACGACGCGCTCGCGGCTGCCGCTTCTCACGACTCGCTTCTCGAAAGCATCGACGTACCCCAGGCGGAGCCTGCGCTCACCTGATCACTGAATCGCATCGTCGCCACCAGTGAACAGGCTGCCCGTGTCAGCCGCTGACAGAGTTGCAAGGGACGCTTCGGCGTCCCTTCTTTCTTGTCTTTCTTGCCCCCGCGCACTCTTTCACTGTCTTTAACGTTTGGTGTGCCCTGCACGTTCAAGGGTGAAACCGCGCGGTCATGGAGTGAGACCCACCCGGAAGGTAGAGTCCGGCTGCGTGCACCTCAAGGCCCTGACCCTGCGCGGGTTCAAATCGTTCGCCTCGGCGACCACGCTGCGGTTCGAGCCGGGCATCACCTGTGTCGTGGGCCCCAACGGCTCGGGCAAGTCCAATGTCGTGGACGCCCTCAGCTGGGTCATGGGTGAGCAGGGCGCCAAGTCGCTGCGCGGCGGCAAGATGGAGGACGTCATCTTCGCCGGCACCACCGGGCGGCCCCCGCTCGGCCGCGCCGAGGTGTCCCTGACCATCGACAACTCCGACGGCGCGCTGCCCATCGAGTACGCCGAGGTCACCATCACGCGGATCATGTTCCGCAACGGCGGCAGCGAGTACCAGATCAATGGCGACACGTGTCGCCTCCTCGACATCCAGGAACTCCTCTCCGACTCCGGCATCGGCCGCGAGATGCACGTCATCGTCGGCCAGGGCCAGCTCGACTCCGTACTGCACGCCGATCCGATGGGCCGCCGCGCCTTCATCGAGGAGGCCGCGGGCGTTCTCAAGCACCGCAAGCGCAAGGAGAAGGCGCTCCGCAAGCTGGACGCGATGCAGGCCAACCTCGCGCGCGTGCAGGACCTCACGGACGAACTGCGGCGCCAGCTGAAGCCGCTGGGCCGGCAGGCCGCCGTCGCCCGCCGGGCCGCCGTGATCCAGGCCGACCTCCGCGACGCCCGCCTCCGGCTGCTCGCCGACGATCTCGTACGGCTCCGGGGCGCGCTCCAGGCCGAGGTCGCCGACGAAGCCGCGCTGAAGGAACGCAAGGAGACGGCCGAGGCCGAGCTGAAGAAGGCGCTCCAGCGGGAGGCGATGCTGGAGGACGAGGTACGGCGGCTCACCCCGCGCCTGCAGCGGGCACAGCAGACCTGGTACGAGCTGTCGCAGCTGGCCGAGCGGGTGCGCGGCACGGTCTCCCTGGCGGACGCGCGGGTCAAGAGCGCGACCGCCCAGCCGCCGGAGGAGCGGCGCGGGCGCGACCCCGAGGACATGGAGCGCGAGGCCGCCCGGATCCGTGAGCAGGAGGCCGAGCTCGAAGCCGCCCTGGAAGCGGCCGAGCGGGCCCTGGAGGACACCGTCTCCCACCGGGCCGACCTCGAGCGCGAACTGGCGGTGGAGGAGCGGCGCCTGAAGGACGTGGCCCGCGCCATCGCGGACCGCCGCGAAGGCCTGGCCCGGCTGAACGGGCAGGTCAACGCGGCCCGTTCGCGCGCCGCCTCCGCCCAGGCGGAGATCGACCGGCTCGCCTCCGCCCGCGACGAGGCGCAGGAGCGGGCCGTCGCCGCCCAGGAGGAGTACGAGCAGCTCAAGGCCGAGGTCGACGGCCTGGACGCGGGCGACGAGGAACTCGCCGAGCGCCACGAGACGGCCAAGCGCGCCCTCGCCGACGCCGAGTCCGCCCTCACCGAGGCCCGCGAGGCGGCCACCGCGGCCGAACGCAAACGCGCCGCCACGCAGGCCCGCCACGAGGCGCTGTCCCTGGGGCTGCGCCGGAAGGACGGCACGGGGGCGCTGCTCGTGGCGAAGGACCGGCTGACGGGTCTGCTGGGCCCGGCGGCGGAACTGCTCTCCGTCACACCCGGCCACGAGGTCCCGGTCGCGGCCGCCTTCGGAGCGGCGGCGGACGCCATCGCGGTGACCAGCCCGTCCGCGGCGGCGGACGCCATCCGCCTGCTGCGCAAGCAGGACGGGGGACGGGCGGCGCTGTTGCTCGCGGGGGCGCCGGAGGATCCCGCCGGGAGCGCGTCCGGCATCCCGGGCGCCGTACAAGCCGTACAAGGAGGTCAGTCCGGCGCGGGCGCAGGCGGGACGTCCTCCGGGGGAGATCCGGAGCGCGGTGGTCCGTCGTTCGCCGCCGATCTCGTCCGTGGGCCCTCCGATCTCATGCCTGCCGTACGGCGGCTGCTGCGGGGCATCGTCGTGGTCGGGACGCTGGAGGACGCAGAGGATCTCGTCTACTCCCGGCCCGAGCTGACCGCGGTGACCGCCGAGGGGGACCTGCTCGGGGCGCACTTCGCCCAGGGCGGTTCCGCCGGGGCGCCGAGCCTGCTCGAAGTACAGGCCTCCGTCGACGAGGCGGCCGCCGAGCTGGAAGAACTGGGCGTGCTGTGCGAGGAGTTGACCGAGGAGCAGCGCCGCGCCGCTGAACTGCGCAGGGAACGGACCGCTCTCGTCGAGGAGTTGGGCGAACGGCGACGGGCCGGTGAGCGGCAGAAGTCCCAGGTCGCCCAGCAACTGGGGCGGTTGGCCGGGCAGGCGCGGGGCGCCGCCGGAGAGGCCGAGCGGAGCGCCGCGGCGGCCGCCCGTGCACAGGAAGCCCTCGAACGGTCCGTCCAGGAGGCGGAGGAGCTGGCCGAACGGCTCGCCGTCGCCGAGGAGATGCCGTTCGAGGAGGAGCCCGACACCTCCGTAAGGGACCGGCTCGCGGCCGACGGGGCCAACGCCCGGCAGACCGAGATGGAGGCCCGGCTCCAGACGCGTACGCACGAGGAACGGGTCAAGGGGCTTGCCGGGCGGGCCGATTCGCTGGACCGGGCCGCGCGCGCCGAACGTGAGGCACGCGCGCGTGCCGAGCAGCGCAGGGCACGGCTGCGGCACGAGGCCGCCGTCGCCGGGGCCGTCGCCTCCGGTGCGCGGCAGCTGCTCGCGCACGTCGAGGTCTCGCTCGCCCGGGCGGACGAGGAGCGTACGGCCGCGGAGCGCGCCAAGGCGCGGCGCGAGCAGGACCTCGTCGTCGCCCGCAACGAGGGCCGTGACCTCAAGGCCGAGCTCGACAAGCTCACGGACTCGGTGCACCGCGGTGAGGTCCTCGGCGCCGAGAAGCGGATGCGGATCGAGCAGCTGGAGGCCAAGGCGCTGGAGGAGCTGGGGGTCGAACCGGCCGGACTGATCGCGGACTTCGGGCCCGACCAGCTCGTACCGCCCTCCCTGCCCGCCGAGGGCGAGGAGCTGCCGGAGGATCCGGAGCATCCGCGCAACCAGCCCCGCCGCTTCCACCGTGCCGAGCAGGAGAAGCGGCTCAAGTCCGCCGAGCGGGCCTACCAGCAGCTGGGCAAGGTCAACCCGCTTGCCCTGGAGGAGTTCTCCGCGCTGGAGGAGCGCCACAAGTTCCTCAGCGAGCAGCTTGAGGACCTGAAGAAGACGCGTGCCGATCTTCTTCAGGTGGTGAAGGAGGTCGACGAGCGGGTCGAGCAGGTCTTCACCCAGGCGTTCTGGGACACGGCGAGGGAGTTCGAAGGGGTCTTCAGCCGGCTGTTCCCGGGTGGGGAGGGGCGGCTCATTCTCACCGACCCCGACAACATGCTCACCACGGGCGTCGATGTGGAGGCACGGCCGCCGGGGAAGAAGGTCAAGCGGCTGTCGTTGCTGTCCGGCGGGGAGCGGTCGCTGACCGCCGTGGGCATGCTCGTGGCGATCTTCAAGGCGCGGCCCAGTCCGTTCTATGTGATGGACGAGGTCGAGGCGGCGCTGGACGACACGAATCTTCAGCGGCTGATCCGGATCATGCAGGAGCTGCAGGAGGCTTCGCAGTTGATCGTGATCACGCACCAGAAGCGGACGATGGAAGTCGCTGACGCGCTTTATGGCGTGTCCATGCAGGGGGATGGTGTTTCCAAGGTGATCAGTCAGCGGTTGCGGTAGCGCCGGGCGGTCGGTCGTCTTGCTGGTGCGGGTTCGTTGTGGCTGGTCGCGCAGTTCCCCGCGCCCCTTGAGGGGCGCCCATGGCCAGGCGGCTTTGACGGTTCGCCTCTATTTCTTCAAGAGTTGAACACATCCTCGTTACCTTGGGTCTCGTTGGTCACATCCACCCCCTCTTGACTTCGAAACTTGAAGGCATAGTCTCGACGGCGTTGCTTTTACCTTCAGGTGGTGGGCGGCGTAAACGTGTGCGCCACTGGAAACACCGTCCTGGAGGGCTCGCCCCCACCCCCGGCAGTGAGGCCGGTGGCCCGAGGAGTTACACGTGACCAGCTCAGCGCAGCCGCTCAAGTCAGGAGCCCCTGAGGCTCACCCCGAACATCTCGGGCACGTCATCTTCATCGCGGCGGCGGCCGCGATGGGCGGTTTTCTCTTCGGTTACGACAGCGCCGTGATCAACGGCGCCGTCGAGGCCATCCGGCACCGCTACGACATCGGTTCCGCGGCCCTGGCCCAGGTCATCGCCATCGCGCTGATCGGCTGTGCGATCGGCGCCGCCACCGCGGGCCGGATCGCCGACCGCATCGGCCGCATCCGATGCATGCAGATCTCCGCCGTCCTCTTCACGGTCAGCGCCGTCGGTTCCGCGCTGCCGTTCGCGCTGTGGGACCTCGCCTTCTGGCGCATCATCGGCGGATTCGCCATCGGTATGGCCTCCGTCATCGGCCCCGCCTACATCGCCGAGGTCTCCCCGGCCGCGTACCGCGGACGGCTCGGCTCCTTCCAGCAGGCCGCGATCGTCATCGGCATCGCCATCTCGCAGCTGGTCAACTGGGGCATCCTGAACGCCGCCGGCGGCGACCAGCGCGGCGAGATCATGGGCCTGGAAGCCTGGCAGGTCATGCTCGGCGTCATGGTCATCCCGGCCGTCCTGTACGGGCTGCTCTCGTTCGCGATCCCCGAGTCGCCGCGCTTCCTGATCTCCGCCGGCAAGGACGCGCGCGCCCGTGAGGTGCTGCGCGAGGTCGAGGGCGACAGCGTCGACCTGGACGCCCGCGTCGCCGAGATCGAGCACGCGATGAAGAGCGAACACAAGTCGGTCTTCAAGGACCTGCTCGGCGGCAGCTTCTTCTTCAAGCCGATCGTCTGGATCGGCATCGGCCTCTCGGTCTTCCAGCAGTTCGTCGGCATCAACGTCGCGTTCTACTACTCCTCGACGCTGTGGCAGTCGGTCGGCGTCGACCCGTCCGAGTCGTTCTTCTACTCGTTCACGACGTCGATCATCAACATCGTCGGCACCGTGATCGCCATGATCTTCGTCGACCGGATCGGCCGTAAGCCGCTCGCGCTCATCGGCTCCGTGGGCATGGTCATCGGTCTCGGCCTGGAGGCCTGGGCCTTCTCCTTCGACCTCGTCGACGGCAAGCTGCCGGCCACCCAGGGCTGGGTCGCCCTGATCGCCGCCCATGTGTTCGTGCTCTTCTTCGCCCTCTCGTGGGGTGTCGTCGTCTGGGTCTTCCTCGGCGAGATGTTCCCGAACAAGATCCGCGCCGCCGCCCTCGGTGTCGCGGCCTCCGCACAGTGGATCGCCAACTGGGCCATCACCGCGAGCTTCCCGTCGCTGGCCGACTGGAACCTCTCCCTGACCTACGTGATCTACACGGTCTTCGCCGCGCTCTCCATCCCGTTCGTGCTCAAGTTCGTGACGGAGACCAAGGGCAAGACCCTGGAGGAGATGGGCTAGCCCCTCCGGCCGCCGTGGCCCACGCGCGCCCCGGCGGCTCCCCGGACTCGGGGAGAAGGGCCAAGTCCCCGCTGCCCCTCTCCCCGTACTCGTAAGGCGTACTGCCCCGGCTCGGCCTCCGAAGATCCGCCCCAGGATCTAGAGGCCCTTGAGCCGGGGCAGCACGTTTTCGCAGAACAGGTGCATGCTGCGCCAGCCCTCGTCGAGCGGCATCCCGCCGGACAGCGGATGCAGTACGTAGTTGTCGAGGCCCTGCGTCAGACACTCGTCCGGCGTAACGATCCGGTAGACGCCCTCGGCGCGCAGCTCGTCGACCGTCGTGGCCGCCGACCGCACCGCCGAGCGGATGTCGGACGACTGCCAGGAGGCGTACGTCCTCGCCTCGTGCAGGAAGTGCTCGCCGTGCTCGGCCCATACACGGTCCGGGTCCTCGGCGAGGTGCAGGAGCGGGGTGACGGCCGAGGGCATCATGGTCCAGCCCTCCTTGCCGTACTCGACCAGCCGCTCCTTGTAGTAGGACTCCAGCTCCGGCAGATGCGCGCTCGGGAAGAACGGCAGTCCGAGCCGGGCCGCGCGCCGGGCCGCCGCTTTGGAGGAGCCGCCGACCAGCAACAGGGGGTGCGGATCCGAGAAGGGGCGCGGCGTGACCCGTACCGTACGGCCCTGGTACTCGAACTCCTCGCCGGTCCACGCCTTCAGCAGTGTCTCCAGGAGCTCGTCCTGGAGTCGGCCGCGCTGCTTCCACTCCACGTCGAAGATCGCGTACTCCTCGGGCCGGTAGCCGATCCCCGCGACCGTGATCAGCCGGCCGCCGCTCAGCAGGTCGAGTACGGCGATGTCCTCCGCCAGCCGCAGCGGATCGTGCAGTGGGCCGATGATCGCCGAGACGGTGACCGCGATGCGCCGGGTCGCGCCGAAGACCGCGCCCGCGAAGGTGAACGGCGAGGGCAGCCAGTTGTTGTCGACACCGTGGTGCTCCTCGGTCTGCACGGTGGTCATCCCGCGGTCGTCGGCGTAGGCCGCCATCTCCAGCGCGGCCTTGTAGCGGGCGCTGAGCGAGGCGGGTGTCGCGCCGGGCTCAACGAGGTTGAAACGTACGACCGTTGCGGGCATGGGAAAGTCCCCCTTCGCCGAGCCGGGTGGGGTGCCGGTGATGTCGGTGCAGGGGGACGGTAGCTGACGGATCGTCAGACAGCCAGAGTGGCGGGCTTCTTGGGCGACTCGGGCTCCGGCTTCGGCTCGGGAGGAGTTCGTGGGTGCGGGGCCCGTCATGGGGAACGCGTTGATCGAACCTTAGTTCGAATCTTTCCTTTAAGGGGCTTATGTCCTTCGGAGGAAAACACAAGCAGTAGCCGTCCGGGGCCCATGGCCGATACTGGGTGCGTTATGGAAATCGTCATCCTTGCTGTAGTCATCGCCGTGGTCGTGATCGGCGCGCTCGGCGGGCTCGTCATCGGCAGCCGCAGGCGCAAGCAGCTGCCCCCGTCGCCCCCCGCCGCCCCCGACATCACCGCTCCGCCGGCCGAGCCGCATATCGGCGACGAGGCCGAGACGCCGCGCGACGAACCGCGCCGCACGATAGAGGAGGTGGATCTTCCGGACGCCTCGGCGGGCGCGCCGGTCGCCGTCGACGAGCCCGTGCCGGTGGTCGAAGCACCCCCGGTCGAGGTCCCGGAGCCGACCGCGGGCCGCCTGGTCCGCCTGCGCGCCCGCCTCTCCCGCTCGCAGAACGCGCTCGGCAAGGGGCTGCTCACGCTCCTCTCGCGCGAGCACCTCGACGAGGACACCTGGGAGGAGATCGAGGACACGCTGCTCACCGCCGACGTCGGCGTGCAGCCCACCCAGGAGCTGGTCGAGCGGCTGCGCGAGCGCGTACGGGTCCTCGGCACACGCACTCCGGACGAGCTGCGGTCCCTGTTGCGCGAGGAACTGCTCACCCTCCTCGTGCCCGACTTCGACCGCACGGTGAACACCGAGTCCGGTCTGGACACCCCGGGCATCGTGATGGTCGTCGGGGTCAACGGCACCGGCAAGACCACCACCACCGGCAAGCTCGCGCGCGTGCTCGTCGCCGACGGCAAGCATGTGGTGCTCGGCGCGGCCGACACCTTCCGTGCCGCCGCCGCCGACCAGCTGCAGACCTGGGGCGAGCGCGTCGGCGCCCGTACCGTGCGCGGTCCCGAGGGCGGCGACCCCGCCTCCATCGCCTTCGACGCCGTCAAGGAGGGCATCCAGGAGGGCGCGGACGTCGTGCTCATCGACACCGCGGGCCGGCTGCACACCAAGACCGGTCTCATGGACGAGCTCGGCAAGGTCAAGCGCGTCGTCGAGAAGCATGCCCCGCTGGACGAGGTGCTGCTCGTCCTGGACGCCACGACCGGTCAGAACGGGCTGGTCCAGGCCCGGGTCTTCGCCGAGGTCGTCGACATCACCGGCATCGTCCTGACCAAGCTCGACGGCACGGCCAAGGGCGGCATCGTCATCGCCGTCCAGCGCGAACTGGGCGTCCCCGTCAAGCTCGTCGGCCTCGGCGAGGGCGCGGACGACCTGGCCCCGTTCGAGCCGGAGGCGTTCGTGGATGCCCTTATCGGGGAGTGACACTCACCTACCAACAGACCACTTACCAAAATTGGTATGTGGTGGCTCGAAGAAGGACCCCGCCACATGGTGCAGATGCGGTGGGGTCCTTCGCTGTTGCCGGCCGGCCGGGCTAGGCGCGCGAGCGATGTGCCACGTACGCCAGTGTGCCCAGCAACAGCCGGGCCGCGGGCGGCTTCGTGGCCGAGTCGAGGGCGGGGGAGCGGAGCCAGTGGACCGGGCCGAGGCCGGCGCGGTCGGAGGGCGGGGCCGTGATGTACGCGCCGGGGCCCAGGCCGTGCAGGTCGAGCGCGGCGTCGTCCCAGCCCATGCGGTAGAGCAGCTCGGGCAGTTCGGCCGCGGCGCCGGGGGCGACGAAGAAGTGGGCGCGGCCGTCCGGGGTGGCGGTCACGGGGCCCACCGGGAGCCCCATGCGTTCGAGCCGGACCAGGGCGCGGCGGCCGGCCGGCTCGGCGACCTCGATGATGTCGAAGGCGCGGCCCACGGGAAGCATCACCGCGGCACCGGGGAACTCGCCCCAGGCCCGGGTCACTTCGTCGAGGGTGGCACCGGCCGGGACGACGGGGGCGAAGTCCAGGGGATGCGCGCCGGGTGCCGGGCAGTCGTCCCGGCCGCACGAGCAGGTCCCCGCGGCGGTCCGGGCGCCGGGCGCCACGTCCCAGCCCCACAGACCGGTGAACTCGGCCACGGCCGTGCACTCCGAGGAGCGGCCGCGGCGACGAGAGCCGGACCGGATTTCGCGGATGCCGCCGATCGTGAAGCCCATGCCCCCTCCAACGGGTCCAGCGCGCCGGTGGTTACGTGACGGAACGGAACCGTAACTCTGCGTTCCCAACGCTGTGCGGTTCATGCGGCGCCCGGTGGTGTCACGGGTGGTGCGTCCGGCTTCGCGCGCCCCGATGTGCATCGCTCCGCCCACTTCCGGCCGTCATGTGTCAAGTGAATCGCGTACAGGCCGCCGGGAGTTCATTCGAAGGGGTGGCGAATGGTGGCGTTTCCGGGATCGCCATGGCTGGAGGGGTGATCGTAGGATTACCGTGAGTGCACGGGTCCTGGGGACGCATGCACTCGTGGGTATGCCGGAGGCAACTCGGCTTCCCGTTCGATGGGTGAGAACCACCGGACGGACGACCATATGTACCGGCATTCTGGTAGGGCTTGGCGCACACAGCGCACAAGTGGGTTCAGGGATGGGGGCGTTCCAGTGGGCGGCAACGGCGGAGGCGGGACGACTGCTGACAAGCGCCCCAATGAGCTGTTGGGCTCGTGGTTCGTGCGCAGCGGTTGGTCCAAGGGCGAGCTGGCGCGTCAAGTGAACCGCAGAGCACGCCAGTTGGGAGCCAACCACATCTCGACGGACACCTCGCGCGTCCGCCGCTGGCTGGACGGCGAGAATCCCCGCGAGCCCATCCCGCGCATCCTCTCCGAGCTGTTCTCCGAGCGTTTCGGCTGTGTCGTCGCCGTCGAGGACCTGGGCCTGCGCGCCGCCCACCAGTCACCGTCCGTGTCCGGCGTCGACCTGCCGTGGACCGGTCCGCAGACCGTCGCCCTGATCGGTGAGTTCTCGCGCAGCGACCTGATGCTGGCGCGGCGCGGATTCCTCGGCACGTCACTGGCGCTCTCGGCGGGCCCCTCGCTGATCGAGCCCATGCAGCGCTGGCTGGTGCCCAGCCCCGTCACTCCCCGTGAGCAGCCCGAGTCGGCCGCCGCCTCGCGCCGCCCCGGCCGGCTCTCCCAGCCCGAGCTGGACCTCCTCGAATCCACCACGGTGATGTTCCGCCAGTGGGACGCCCAGTGCGGCGGCGGTCTGCGACGCAAGGCGGTCGTCGGCCAGCTGCACGAGGTGACCGACCTCCTCCAGGAGCCCCAGCCCGAGGCCACCACCAGGCGCCTGTTCAAGGTCGCCGCCGAGCTGGCCGAGCTGGCGGGCTGGATGAGCTACGACGTCGGTCTCCAGCCGACCGCCCAGAAGTACTTCGTCCTCGCCCTGCACGCCGCCAAGGAAGCCGCCGACAAGCCCCTCGGTTCGTACGTCCTGTCCAGCATGAGCCGCCAGATGATCCACCTCGGCCGGCCCGACGACGCTCTGGAACTGATCCACCTCGCGCAGTACGGAAGCCGCGACTGCGCGAGCCCCCGCACCCAGTCCATGCTGTATGCGATGGAGGCCCGGGCCTACGCCAACATGGGGCAGCCCGGAAAGTGCAAGCGGGCCGTCCGGATGGCCGAGGACACCTTCGGTGACGCGGTCGAGTCCGACGAGCCCGAGCCCGACTGGATCCGCTTCTTCTCCGAGGCCGAGCTGCACGGCGAGAACTCCCACTCCTTCCGCGACCTGGCCTATGTCGCGGGCCGCAGCCCCACGTACGCCTCGCTCGCCGAGCCCGTCATGCAGAAGGCCGTCGACCTCTTCGAGAAGGACGCCGAGCACCAGCGTTCGTACGCACTCAACCTCGTCGGGATGGGCACGGTGCACCTGCTCCGGCGCGAGCCCGAGCAGAGCACGGTCCTGGTGCGCCAGGCCCTCAGGATCGCCAAGAAGGTGCGCTCCGAGCGGGTCAACACTCGTATCCGAAAAACCGTCGACACGGCTGTACGCGATTTCGGGGATCTCGCCGCAGTGGTGGACCTGACCGAGCAGCTCGCCATCGATCTGCCCGAGACCGCCGAGGCGGTCTGACCCCAGTACCCCGGCCGCGGCCGCCGTCCTTAACAGCCCGACTCGGCTCCCCCATGCCAGGTCATCGGACGGCCGACCGCGGCCGGTTCCATACCTTCGATGAAGGTTGCGCCACGATAACGATCGCGCGGACCGACATCTGCCAGTTCATCGACGCGTAACACACAGGACCTCTTCGTCACTGCGGCGAAACATCGAGGGGTGCCGGTCGAAACGGCGCTGCGCCAATCTCTGGCGCATAACCGGCCCACCCCTCATAACCGCTCATGGCTTCGCCCGCACGGGGCCGTACCAAACGACGAGGAGACGCCGATGGCACCAGCCATCACGCTTGCCGCAGACGCTCCCACGCTGTCTGCCGCCAACACCGGGTTCATGCTCATCTGTTCCGCCCTGGTGCTGATCATGACTCCCGGACTCGCCTTCTTCTACGGAGGCATGGTCCGGGTCAAGAGCACCCTGAACATGTTGATGATGAGCTTCATCAGCATGGGGATCGTCACCATCCTGTGGGTGCTCTACGGCTTCTCGCTCGCCTTCGGCACCGACTCGGGCGGCATCATCGGCTGGTCCTCGGACTTCGTGGGCCTCAGCGGAATCGGCATCACGCAGCTCTGGGACGGCTACACCATCCCGATCTACGTCTTCGCCGTCTTCCAGCTGATGTTCGCGATCATCACGCCCGCCCTGATCAGCGGCGCCGTCGCCGACCGTGTGAAGTTCACGGGCTGGGCGCTGTTCGTCGCCCTGTGGGCCACGGTCGTCTACTTCCCGGTCGCGCACTGGGTCTGGGGCGCGGGCGGCTGGGCCTTCGAGCTCGGCGTCATCGACTTCGCCGGTGGTACGGCGGTCCACATCAACGCGGGTGCCGCGGCACTCGGTGTGATCCTCGTGATCGGCAAGCGCGTCGGCTTCAAGAAGGACCCGATGCGCCCGCACAGCCTGCCGCTGGTCATGCTCGGCGCCGGTCTGCTGTGGTTCGGCTGGTTCGGATTCAACGCCGGCTCCTGGCTGGGCAACGACGACGGCGTCGGCGCGCTGATGTTCATCAACACGCAGATCGCCACCGCCGCGGCCATGCTGGCCTGGCTCGCCTACGAGAAGGTCCGCCACGGCGCGTTCACCACGCTCGGTGCCGCCTCCGGCGCGGTCGCCGGTCTGGTCGCCATCACCCCGTCGGGTGGTGCGGTCTCCCCGCTCGGCGCGATCGCCGTCGGCGCCATCGCCGGTCTGCTCTGCGCCATGGCCGTCGGCCTCAAGTACAAGTTCGGCTACGACGACTCGCTCGACGTCGTCGGCGTCCACCTCGTCGGCGGTGTCGTCGGCTCCCTGCTGATCGGCTTCTTCGCCACCGGCGGCGGCCAGTCCGACGTCGCGGGCCTCTTCTACGGCGGCGGCCTCGACCAGTTCTGGAAGCAGTGCGCCGGTGTCTTCGCGGTCCTCGCCTACTCCCTCGTGGCCTCCGCGGTCCTCGCCTTCCTGATCGACAAGACGATCGGGATGCGTGTCTCCGAGGACGACGAGATCGCGGGCATCGACCAGGCCGAGCACGCCGAGACCGCATACGACTTCAGCGGTGCCGGCGGCGGCGCCGCCCGGACCGCGGTACCGGCCCCGGTCGCCGGCAGCGCGAGCAAGAAGGTGGACGCATGAAGCTCATCACCGCCGTCGTGAAGCCCCACCGGCTCGACGAGATCAAGGAGGCCCTGCAGGCCTTCGGCGTGCACGGTCTGACGGTCACCGAGGCGAGCGGCTACGGTCGTCAGCGGGGCCACACCGAGGTCTACCGCGGTGCCGAGTACACCGTCGACCTCGTCCCCAAGATCCGCATCGAGGTGCTGGTCGAGGACGACGACGCCGAGCAGCTGCTCGACGTCATCGTGAAGGCGGCCCGTACCGGCAAGATCGGCGACGGCAAGGTCTGGTCCGTCCCGGTCGAGACGGCGGTCCGGGTCCGGACCGGCGAGCGCGGACCCGACGCGCTGTAGGCAGAACAAGAACAGGAGCCACTGGGTGACGAGTACGGACGTGCGTACGGAAGCAGAGGACTCGGGACCCAGCGGCTATGCGGCGGCCCGGCTGCGCCTCCTCCAGGAGGGGGCGCGGTCCGGGCCGCCGCGCCGTGCGGCCCTCGCCGAACTGACCGACGACTGGCTGTCCGGTCTGTTCGACGCGGGCGCCGACAAGCTCCGCGGCATCTCCCTCGTCGCCGTCGGCGGCTACGGCCGCGGAGAGCTCTCCCCGCGCAGCGATCTCGACCTGCTGCTCCTGCACGACGGCAGCGCCGACTCCGGCGCCGTGGCCTCCCTCGCCGACCGCATCTGGTACCCGGTCTGGGACCTCGGCCTCGACCTCGACCACTCCGTCCGTACGCCCGCCGAAGCACGCAAGGTCGCGGGCGAGGACCTCAAGGTCCAGCTCGGACTGCTCGACGCCCGGCACCTCGCAGGCGACCTCGGCCTCACCGCAGGACTGCGCACGGCCGTCCTCGCCGACTGGCGAAACCAGGCGCCGAAACGTCTCCCCGAACTCCAGGAACTGTGCGCCGAACGCGCCGAGCGCCAGGGCGAGCTGCAGTTCCTCCTCGAACCCGACCTCAAGGAGGCCCGCGGTGGCCTGCGCGACGCCACCGCGCTGCGCGCCGTCGCCGCCTCCTGGCTCGCCGACGCCCCGCGCGAGGGCCTCGCCGACGCCCGCAGGCGCCTCCTCGACGTCCGTGACGCCCTGCACCTTGCCACCGGCCGCGCCACCGACCGCCTCTCCCTCCAGGAACAGGACCAGGTCGCCGCCGAACTCGGCCTGCTCGACGCCGACACACTCCTGCGCCAGGTGTACGAGGCCGCCCGCGTCGTCTCGTACGCCAGTGATGTCACCTGGCGCGAGGTGGGGCGCGTGTTGCGGTCGCGCGCCGTACGGCCTCGGCTGCGCGCCATGCTGGGCGGCGGCAAGCCGACCGCCGAGCGCTCACCGCTGGCCGAGGGCGTCGTCGAGCAGGACGGCGAGGTCGTCCTCGCCCGCGCCGCACGCCCCGACCGCGACCCCGTGCTGCCGCTGCGCGCCGCCGCCGCGGCCGCCCAGGCAGGCCTGCCCCTCTCCCTGCACGCCGTGCGCCGCATGGCCGCCGGGGTCCGCCCGCTGCCCACACCCTGGCCCGCGGAAGCCCGTCAGCAGCTCGTCACGCTGCTCGGCTCGGGACCCTCGACCATCGAGGTCTGGGAGGCCCTGGAGGCGGAGGGCCTGATCACCCGGCTGCTGCCCGACTGGGAGCGCGTCCGCTGCCGCCCGCAGCGCAACGCCGTCCACATCTGGACCGTCGACCGCCACCTGATCGAGACGGCCGTGCGCGCCGCGGAGTTCACCCGCCGCGTCCACCGCCCCGACCTGCTGCTGGTCTCCGCCCTGCTGCACGACATCGGCAAGGGCTGGCCCGGCGACCACTCCGTGGCCGGCGAGATCATCGCGCGGGACGTGGCCGCCCGGATCGGCTTCGACCGCTCGGACGTGGCCGTGCTCGCCACCCTCGTACGCCATCACCTGCTGCTCGTCGAGACGGCGACCCGGCGCGACCTGGAGGACCCGGCCACCGTGCGCTCGGTCGCCGAGGCGGTCGGCTCGCAGGGCACGCTGGAACTGCTGCACGCGCTGACCGAGGCCGACGCGCTGGCCACCGGGCCCGCAGCCTGGTCCTCGTGGCGCGCCTCCCTCGTCGCCGACCTGGTCAAGCGGGTCTCCGCCGTGCTCGCCGGGGACACCCCCGAGGAGCCCGAGGCCGCCGCGCCCACCGCCGAGCAGGAGCGGCTCGCCATCGAGGCGTTCCGCACCGGCGGACCCGTACTCGCGCTGCGCGCCCAGACCGAGCCGCCGGCCGAACCGCCCGCCGAGGAGCCGTCCGGCGACCCGGAGCCCCTCGGTGTGGAGCTGCTCATCGCGGTACCGGACCAGAAGGGCGTCCTGCCGGCCGTCGCGGGCGTCCTCGCCATGCACCGGCTCACCGTGCGGACGGCGGAGCTGCGGGCGCTGGACCTGCCCGACGGCGTCTCCGGCTCCGTACTGCTCCTCGACTGGCGGGTCGCCGCCGAGTACGGCTCACTGCCGCAGGCCGCCCGCCTGCGCGCCGATCTCGTACGCGCCCTCGACGGGTCCCTCGACATCGCCGGACGCCTCGCCGAGCGGGACGCCGCGTATCCGCGCCGACGGGGGATCGTGGCGCCGCCTGCCCGGGTGACCGTGGCTGCCGCCGCGTCCCGGCTCGCCACCGTCATCGAAGTGCGTGCGCATGACGCGCCTGGGCTGCTGCACCGGATCGGGCGGGCGCTGGAGCAGGCGCAGGTGCGGGTGCGTAGCGCGCATGTGTCCACGCTGGGGGCGAACGCGGTGGATGCGTTCTATGTGACGGGGCCGGAGGGGGCGCCGTTGCCGGGGGAGCAGGCGGCTTCGGTTGCTCGGGCGTTGGAGGACACGTTGCGGGAGTGAGTGTTCCGTCGGCGGGTCGGTCGTTGGCTGCGGGCCGTCTGTGGCTGGTCGCGCCCACGCGGCGGAGCCGCATGATGTCACAGCCCCGCGCCCCTGAAGGGGCTCTGCGGGCGGAAGCCTGTGACGGGGTGGAGACCCTTCCTGGCGCGGACAGATACCCTGGAGGGCGGACCTGCCCCCCTGCCCCCTACTTGAGGATTCGCGACCGCCGTGTTCGACACTCTCTCCGATCGCCTCGCAGCGACATTCAAGAACCTTCGCGGCAAGGGGCGCCTGTCCGAGGCGGACATCGACGCCACCGCGCGCGAGATCCGTATCGCCCTGCTGGAAGCGGATGTCGCGCTGCCGGTCGTGCGGGCCTTCATCAAGCAGGTCAAGGAGAGGGCCCTCGGGGCCGAGGTGTCCCAGGCACTCAACCCCGCCCAGCAGGTCATCAAGATCGTCAACGAGGAGCTCGTCGGCATCCTCGGCGGCGAGACCCGTCGGCTGCGCTTCGCCAAGCAGCCGCCGACCGTGATCATGCTCGCGGGTCTGCAGGGTGCCGGTAAGACCACGCTCGCCGGAAAGCTCGGCAAGTGGCTCCAGGGCCAGGGGCACGCCCCGCTGCTCGTCGCCTGCGACCTCCAGCGCCCGAACGCCGTGACCCAGCTGAGCGTCGTCGCCGAGCGCGCCGGGGTCGGCGTCTACGCCCCCCAGCCGGGCAACGGCGTCGGTGACCCGGTCCAGGTCGCCAAGGACTCCATCGAGTACGCGAAGCAGAAGCAGCACGACGTCGTCATCGTCGACACCGCCGGCCGCCTCGGTATCGACCAGGAGCTGATGCAGCAGGCCGCGGACATCCGCGACGCGGTCTCGCCCGACGAGATCCTCTTCGTCGTCGACGCGATGGTCGGCCAGGACGCGGTCAACACCGCCGAGGCCTTCCGTGACGGCGTCGGCTTCGACGGCGTGGTCCTCTCGAAGCTCGACGGCGACGCCCGTGGTGGTGCCGCGCTCTCCATCGCGCACGTCACCGGCCGCCAGGTCATGTTCGCCTCGAACGGCGAGAAGCTGGACGACTTCGACGCGTTCCACCCGGACCGCATGGCGTCCCGCATCCTCGGCATGGGCGACATGCTCACGCTGATCGAGAAGGCCGAGCAGACCTTCTCGCAGCAAGAGGCCGAGCAGATGGCCGAGAAGCTGGCCTCCAAGAAGGGCCAGGACTTCACGCTCGACGACTTCCTGGCCCAGATGGAGCAGGTCAGGAAGATGGGCTCCATCTCCAAGCTGCTCGGCATGCTCCCCGGCATGGGCCAGATCAAGGACCAGATCAACAACCTGGACGAGCGTGACGTCGACCGCACGGCCGCCATCATCAAGTCGATGACGCCGGGCGAGCGCCAGGAGCCGACGATCATCAACGGTTCGCGCCGCGCCCGTATCGCCAAGGGCTCCGGTGTCGAGGTCAGCGCGGTCAAGGGCCTGGTCGAGCGGTTCTTCGAGGCCCGCAAGATGATGTCCCGCATGGCCCAGGGCGGCGGTATGCCGGGCATGCCCGGGATGCCGGGTACGGGTGGTGGCGCCGGCCGCTCGAAGAAGCAGCCCAAGAAGGCCAAGGGCAAGCAGCGCTCCGGCAACCCGATGAAGCGCAAGCAGCAGGAGGAGGAGGCCGCCGCGCGCCGCGAGGCAGCCGGACAGGCCGGCGGAGCCTTCGGCCTGCCGGGCGGCCAGCAGCAGCCGCAGGACTTCGAGCTGCCGGACGAGTTCAAGAAGTTCATGGGCTGACGACTTCTCGGTACGAGGCTTCGGTACGAGGCTGGGGGCGCCCTTCTTTGGGAGGGCGCCCCCAGCCACGTTTGTGCCGGTGCCGGTGCCGGTGCCGGTGCCGGTGCCGGTGCCGGTGTCAGGACCGGCGTGGGCGTGGGCGTCGGCGCTTGCCCTTCGCGCGCATGCTGGTGCGGCCTTCGTGTCGTAACGTCCGCATATGAGCAACCCCGTGCCGCCGCGCAAGGCCCCCGACCAGCCGTGGCGCTCCGAGGGCACTCCGGAGGAGGAGCCGCCGAAGCCGTCGCCCGGTGGTGGGAAGCGGTTCCGCGGCGGCTGGTGGAGCCTGGTTCTCGCAGCACTGGTCGTCTTCCTGATCGCCAACCTCGTGCTGTCCTTCTTCAACGAGGGCGACGAACCGACGATCTCGTACACGGAGTTCAGCAAGCAGGTCGACGACGGCAATGTCACCAAGATCTACTCCAAGGGTGACGCCATCCAGGGCCAGCTCAAGAAGGCTCAGGACAACCCCGAGGACGACGGGAAGTACACCAAGTTCAAGACCCAGCGCCCGGTCTTCGCCGACGATCAGCTCTGGGAACAGCTGGACAAGCACAACGTCACCGTGACGGCCGAGCCGGTGGTCCAGCAGCGCAGCCTCCTGGCGAACCTGCTGATCTCGCTGGCGCCGATGCTGCTGCTGGTCGTCCTGTGGATCTTCATCGCCCGGCGGATGCGCGCGGGCCTGGGCGGCGCCGGCGGCATGCTCGGCCGCAAGGCGCCGCCCAAGCCGGTGGAACTGCAGCCCGGCGCCGAGCGCACGACGTTCGCCGACGTGGCCGGTATCGATGAGGTCGAGGGCGAGCTCAACGACGTGGTCGACTTCCTGAAGAACCCGGACGCCTACCGCAGGATGGGCGCGAAGATGCCACGCGGGGTGCTGCTCGCGGGTGCGCCCGGGACTGGCAAGACGCTGCTCGCGCGGGCGGTCGCCGGGGAGGCGGGCGTGCCGTTCTTCTCGGCCTCCGCCTCGGAGTTCATCGAGATGATCGTGGGCGTCGGCGCCTCGCGTGTGCGGGAGCTGTTCGCGGAGGCACGCAAGGTTGCCCCGTCGATCATCTTCATCGACGAGATCGACACCATCGGGCGGGCCCGGGCCGGCGGTTCCGGCATGGGTGGCCACGACGAGCGCGAGCAGACGCTGAACCAGATCCTCACCGAGATGGACGGCTTCTCCGGCTCCGAGGGCGTGATCGTCATCGCGGCGACGAACCGGGCCGACGTCCTGGACCCCGCGCTGACCCGGCCCGGCCGCTTCGACCGGGTCGTCAGCGTCTCGCCTCCCGACCGCGCCGGCCGTGAGGCGATCCTGGAGATCCACACCCGGGAGATCCCGCTCGCGCCCGATGTCGACCTCGGTCAGATCGCCCGTTCGACGCCGGGCATGACCGGTGCGGAGCTGGCCAACCTGGCGAACGAGGGGGCGCTCCTCGCGGTGAAGCGCAAGCAGTCCCAGGTCACCCGGAGCGACCTCTCCGAGGCGCTGGAGAAGGTGCAGCTGGGGGCGGAACGGCCGCTGGTCATGCCGGAGGAGGAACGCCGGCGCACCGCCTACCACGAGAGCGGGCACGCCCTCCTCGGCATGCTGCAGCCGGGCGCCGATCCGGTCCGCAAGGTCACCATCGTGCCGCGCGGGCGGGCGCTGGGGGTCACGCTCTCCACTCCTGACGCCGACCGGTACGCGTACACGGAGGAGTATCTGCGCGGGCGGATCATCGGGGCCCTGGGTGGCATGGCGGCGGAGCATGTCGTCTTCGACGTGGTCACGACCGGGGCCGAGAACGATCTGGAGCAGGTCACCAACATCGCCCGGGGCATGGTCGCGCGCTGGGGCATGAGCGAACGCGTCGGCCGCCTTTCCGCCCTTCCGGGCGATGCCCAGCAGGCGTACGGGCTCTCCGCCGCGCCTCAGACCCTCGACACGATCGAGCACGAGATGCGGCGGATCGTGGACGAGTGCTACGAGGAGGCGTGCGGCAAGCTCCGCGCCCACCGCCCCCAACTCGATGCCCTCGCGGCGGCGCTCCTGGAGAACGAGACGCTGGACGAGGCGGACGCGTACCGGGTCGCGGGGGTCACGCGCCTGACGAAGGACGACTGAGGATCACTTTTCTCGCCCCCGCCGCCCCTACCCATTCCCGTCCCTTTTCGGGGGCTCCGCCCCCGAACCCCCGCTCCTCAAACGCCGGAGGGGCTGAAGATTTCGCGGCCCGGGCCGACAATTTCAGCCCGTCCGGCGTTTGAGGACGAGGCCGTTCAGGCCGATGCGGGGGTCTGGGGGCGCAGCCCCCAGGGGATGGGAACGGGTAGGGGCGGCGGGGGCGAAGGAAATTCGGGTCAGGGCGTACGCGCGATCAGGTAGCGGAAGATGTTCGGCATCCACACCGTTCCGTCCCGCCGCTGATGCGGATGCAACGCCTCGCGGACCTCCTTGTCGACCTGAGCCTGATCCGTCGCCGCGACGGCAGCGTCGAACAGCCCCGTGGAGAGCAACCCCCGCACCGCGGCGTCCACATCGGCGTACCCGAAGGGACAGGCAACCCGCCCCGACCCGTCGGGCCGAAGCCCGGCACGCTGAGCGACCTCCTCCAGATCGTCCCGAAGGGCAGGACGCCAACTCCCGGCCCCCCGCAGCGGATCCGCCAGCTTCGTGGCGACCCGCAGCACCGAGGCGGTCGCGCACCGCTCGGGCGGCCCCCACCCCGCGAGCACGACAGGAACCCCCCGCCCCACAAGCGGACGCGCCCCCGCCAGCAACTCACCCAGCCCTTCGGAGTCCCCGCCCACACACCCGATCGGCTCGAAGGCCGTCACCAGGTTGTACGCGGCCGCACCCGAGTCGTCCGAGTCAGCAGCGCCGGAGGCGAGGTCCGCAGGCTCCCCGTCGACCAGCCGAGTCCCGGCACGCGCACGCGTGCCCCACGACTGGGGCAGCAACCGCTCCCGCGCGAGAGCCAGCCGCTCGGGCGCGCCGGCATCGACACCGGTGACTCCGGCACCCCGGGAGGCAGCCATCAGCAGCGCGAGACCGGATCCGCAGCCGAGCCCCAACAGCCGGGTGGCTGAGCCCACTTCGAGCCGCTGGTACACGGCCTCGTAGAGCGGGACGAGCATCCGCTCCTGAATCTCGGCCCAGTCACGCGCGCGTGCCCACGGATCCACCCGGGGAGCGGTCCCCGCGTGAGGTAGGTGATGCCGCACGAGCGTAGGTGTCATCGAAAGCGCCCCAATCCGCCGAGAGTTGATTCCTGTGCCCCGTTTCTCCGCCCCCGTGCAGTGCGCGCGCACTCCGCCCCCGTATGCCAGGAAACTCCGCGCTCGTCGTGGCGTCCAGGGGTTACGGAGCCCGGTTTGTGTGCCACCGGCGCGCGCCGCAAAAATTCACATACCGGCAACATGTGCCCGTACCATCGCGTCATGGCAAAGGCACCTGTTCTCACGCCTCGGGCGGACGACTTCCCGCGCTGGTACCAGGACCTGATCACCAAGGCCGAGCTGGCCGACAACGGTCCGGTGCGCGGCACGATGGTCATCCGGCCGTACGGCTACGGGTTGTGGGAGCGGATGCAGCAGGAGATGGACGCCCGGATCAAGGAGGCGGGTGCCCAGAACGCGTACTTCCCGCTCTTCATCCCGCAGTCGTACCTGACGAAGGAGGCCGAGCACGTCGAGGGCTTCGCGCCCGAGCTCGCCGTCGTCACACACGCCGGAGGCAAGGAGCTGGAGGAGCCGGTCGTCGTCCGCCCCACCTCCGAGACGATCGTCAACGACTACTTCTCCAAGTGGGTGCAGAGCTACCGCGACCTCCCGCTGCTGATCAACCAGTGGGCGAACGTGGTCCGTTGGGAGATGCGCCCGCGCGTGTTCCTCCGTACGACGGAATTCCTGTGGCAGGAGGGACACACGGCCCACGCCACGTACGAGGACGCCCGGGACTACGCCGCGCACATCCACGAGAAGGTGTACGCCGACTTCATGGTGAACGTCCTGGGCATCGATGTGGTGCTGGGGCGGAAGACACCGGCCGAGCGGTTCGCGGGCGCCGTCAACACCCTCACCCTCGAAGCCATGATGGGTGACGGCAAGGCCCTGCAGATGGGCACCAGCCATGAGTTGGGCCAGAACTTCGCGAAGGCATTCAACACCCGGTACCTGTCCCGGGACGGCCGGCAGGAGTTGGTCTGGCAGACCTCCTGGGGCTCCTCGACCCGCATGGTGGGTGGCCTGATCATGTCGCACGGCGATGACAGTGGGTTGCGGGTGCCGCCGCGCCTGGCCCCCGTACAGGCCGTCGTCCTCGCCATCAAGGGCGACGATGCGGTTCTGGCCAAGGTCCACGAGATCGGCGACCGGCTGAAGGCGGCGGGCGTACGGGTCCGGGTCGACGACCGGACGGACACCCCGTTCGGCCGCCGCGCCGTCGACTGGGAACTCAAGGGCGTCCCCGTACGTATCGAGGTCGGCCCCCGTGACCTGGAGAACGGCACCGCGATGCTGGCCCGCCGCATCCCCGGCGGAAAGGAGCCGGTGACGATCGACTCCCTCGTACGGCTGCTGCCCGCGGTGCTCGAAGAGGACCAGGCCCTGCTGCTGACGCAGTCGCGCGAGCGGCGGGAGTCCCGGACGTCCGAGGTGTCGACGATCGGCGAGGCGATCGAGGCCGCCGTCGCCGGCGGATGGGCGCGTATTCCCTGGGCCACCCTCGGCGAAGAGGGCGAGGCCGAGCTCGCGGCCCACGCGGTGACCGTACGGTGTCTGGTCGCGGAAGACGGGTCGGTGCCCGGGAGCGACGACGCACCCGGTAACGTCGCAGTCGTGGCCCGCGCCTACTGAGCCCCGGCATTCCGTCGCGAGAAGGACCGAAACGCCTCTTGCGCATCTGATGACCGCAGGTGCCCCGGCGCGCAGACACCGTCTACAGGCCGGGGCGTACGAGTCACTACGTACCGGCTAGGTGTGAACTGCGAGGCTTCTCCGCAGATCAGCGCACCCGCCCTCGTCAGGACGCATCAGCGGCAACTGACGGGTACGTGTAAATTATTTGGGATGCCCCGGAATAGGAACACAGAGGCACCCCGGCTCGTTGTCATTACGTGAGCACGACACCACCTGTTCTCGCCGCAGAGCTGGCAGGGGCGTGGGCCGACATTCAGCGGCACCACCCCGAGCTGCCCGATCTTGCCGCGCCAGAGTCCCTGATCGGAGAGTCGTCGTCCGCCTGCGGGCACGAGCTCTCCTTCGAGCGACTGCTTCACGAAGCAGTCCACGGCATCGCCGCCGCGCGAGGTGTCCGAGACACCTCCCGCGCCGGCCGGTACCACAACCGCAGATTCCTCGCGATCGCCGAGGAGCTGGGCCTGGACCACCCCGAGGAGCCGCATCCCAGCAGTGGCTTCTCGCTGGTCACGCTCAACCCCGAGGCGAAGCGGCGCTACCGCCCGACGATCGAGCGGCTGCAGCGCGCCCTCAAGGCGCACACGGTCGCGACCGCCGCGGACACGGCCCGCAGCTTCCGGGGCCCGGCCGCCCGGCACGGCTCCTCCGGAGGAGGCGTGCGCGTGAAGGCGGTGTGCGACTGCGGGCGCAACGTCCGCGTCGTCCCGTCGGTCCTCGCCCAGGCGCCGATCGTGTGCGGAGGGTGCGGGAAGCCGTTCCGTATCCCGGAGGTGGTCGGCGCCGCAGCGGGCTGAGCGGACAGTCGTCGTAGCGGCGGGCCGTCGTGCCGCCGGGGTGGTGCGGGAGAGCGCAGTGGCATCTCGTGGGTGCCGGGTTGCGCAGCGGCCCACCTCGACGGCGACACCCGCGTGGGGCCCGACCGTGCCGCGGGCCGGTCATGCGCTGCCCGGGTCGAGGCCCCGGTCAGGGTGTGGCAGAATGGCCAGCTGTACTCGACAGCCGCACAGGACCCCTCTCTCCTCCGGCTGACGCGTCCATCGGGCACTCGGGTACCGCAACCCCACGCGGCAATTTCGTCGTGCCCAACCACGTCAAGACCAGGAGACACCACTCCAGTGGCAGTCAAGATCAAGCTGAAGCGTCTGGGCAAGATCCGTTCGCCTCACTACCGCATTGTCGTAGCCGACTCCCGTACCCGCCGTGACGGCAGGGCCATCGAGGAGATCGGTCTGTACCACCCGGTGCAGAACCCCTCGCGCATCGAGGTCGACTCCGAGCGTGCGCAGTACTGGCTGGGTGTCGGCGCGCAGCCGACCGAGCCCGTGCTCGCCATTCTCAAGCTGACCGGCGACTGGCAGAAGCACAAGGGCGAGCCCGCCCCGGCGCCGCTGCTCGTGGCCGAGCCGAAGGCCGCGCGCCCGTTGTTCGACGCCCTGGGCGGCGACGACGAGGGCAAGGGTGAGGCCATCACCCAGAAGAAGAAGGCTGAGAAGAAGGACGAGGCTTCCGCCGAGTCCGCGTCGACCGAGGCCTGAGCATGCTCGAGGAGGCTCTCGAGCACCTCGTGAAGGGCATCGTCGACAACCCGGACGATGTGCAGGTCGCCTCGCGCAACCTGCGTCGCGGACGCGTTCTCGAGGTCCGGGTGCACCCCGACGACCTCGGTAAGGTGATCGGCCGCAACGGCCGCACCGCACGCGCGCTGCGCACCGTCGTGGGCGCCATCGGCGGCCGCGGCGTCCGCGTCGACCTCGTCGACGTGGACCACGTCCGCTGACGTAAAAGCAGCACCGGCTCGGGCCGGGGAGGGCCATTGGGCCGTCCCCGGCCCGTAGTCGTCTACGCGGCAATGCCGTAGCCACACGACAGGAGATCAGGCAAGTGCAGCTGGTAGTCGCGCGGGTGGGCCGCGCCCATGGCATCAAGGGCGAGGTCACCGTCGAGGTACGTACCGACGAGCCGGAGCTGCGGCTCGCGCCCGGCGCCGTCCTGGCCACGGACCCCGCCTCGGCCGGTCCGCTGACCATCGAGACGGGGCGGGTGCACAGCGGCCGCCTCCTGCTGCGCTTCGCGGGCGTACGCGACCGCAACGGCGCCGAGGCGCTGCGCAACACCCTGCTGATCGCCGACGTCGACCCGGACGACAAGCCCGAGGACCCGGACGAGTACTACGACCACCAGCTCATGGACCTGGACGTCGTCCTGGAGGACGGCACCGAGGTCGGACGGATCACCGAGATCTCGCACCTGCCCTCGCAGGACCTCTTCGTGGTGGAGCGGGCCGACGGGACCGAGGTCCTGATCCCGTTCGTCGAGGAGATCGTCGTCGGCATCGACCTGGAGAAGCAGCGGGCGGTCATCGACCCGCCGCCCGGACTGATCGACGACCGGGCGGAAATCGCCTCCTCCAGGGATGCCGAGAACTCCTCGGGGGATGACGAGAACACCTCCAGGAGTGACGAGAACACCTCCGCGGGAGACGAGGCGTAATGCGGCTCGACGTCCTCACGATCTTCCCCGAGTACCTGGAACCCCTGAACGTCTCGCTCGTCGGCAAGGCACGCGCGCGTGGACAGCTGAATGTGCACGTGCATGATCTTCGGCAATGGACGTACGACCGGCACAACACGGTCGACGACACCCCCTACGGCGGCGGCCCCGGCATGGTCATGAAGACCGACCCCTGGGGCGACGCGCTGGACTCAGTCCTCGCGGAGGGCTACGAGACGGGCTCCCACGGGCCCGTCCTGGTCGTCCCCACGCCCAGCGGGCGTCCGTTCAATCAGGAGCTCGCCGTCGAGCTCTCCGAGCGCCCCTGGCTGGTCTTCACGCCCGCGCGTTACGAGGGCATCGACCGGCGTGTCATCGACGAGTACGCGACCCGGATGCCCGTCTACGAGGTGTCCATCGGCGACTATGTGCTGGCCGGCGGCGAGGCGGCCGTCCTGGTCGTCACCGAGGCCGTGGCCCGGCTGCTGCCCGGTGTCCTCGGCAACGCCGAGTCGCACCGGGACGACTCCTTCGCGCCGGGAGCCATGGCCAACCTCCTGGAGGGGCCCGTCTACACGAAGCCGCCCCAGTGGCGCGGCCGTGGGATCCCGGACGTGCTGCTCAGCGGCCACCATGGGAAGATCGCCCGCTGGCGGCGGGACGAGGCCCTGAAGCGCACGACGGCCAACAGGCCGGACCTCATAGAGCGTTGCGACCCCGCGGCGTTCGACAAGAAGGACCGCGAAATGCTCTCCATCCTCGGCTGGCAGCCCGGCCCCGACGGCCGATTTTGGCGCAGGCCAGAGGCCGTGGAAGAATAGGCGGCTGCTGTACGTCGTCCGGCGTGCGCCCCTGCCACAGGGGGACACGACGCCCGCCCCGACTCGCACGGCCTCCCTTTCTGGAACACCGACTTCCGTTGATGACCTGTGGCATCGGCGAAGAAAGCAGACGATCATGTCTCACCTGCTCGACTCAGTCGACTCCGCGTCGCTGCGCAGCGACGTCCCGGCCTTCCGCCCGGGTGACACCGTCAACGTCCACGTCCGCGTCATCGAGGGCAACCGCTCCCGTGTGCAGCAGTTCAAGGGCGTAGTCATCCGTCGCCAGGGTGCCGGGGTCCGCGAGACCTTCACGGTCCGCAAGGTCTCGTTCTCCGTCGGCGTCGAGCGCACCTTCCCGGTGCACACCCCGATCGTCGAGAAGATCGAGCTCGTCACCCGCGGTGACGTGCGTCGCGCGAAGCTCTACTACCTCCGTGACCTGCGCGGCAAGGCCGCGAAGATCAAGGAGAAGCGCGACAACTGAGAGCTCGCGCCGGGCTCCGTATGAGGGCCGGATAGCATCTGGCCCCGATGGACGCCGAAGCACAGCACACGGAGCGCGACCGCTCCTCCCACCCCGCCGGATCCGAGGAGATCTCGGACACAGAGGGGACGGAGGAACGGTCGCGTTTCGCGTTGGCGGACCGGCTGCCCGGGGGCCGGATCACCCTGACCGTGCTGTTCTGTCTGTTTTTTCTGCTGCTGCTCAGCCGCTTCGTGATCCAGCCGTTCGAGATTCCCAGTGGCTCGATGGAGCCCGGATTGAGGATCGGGGACCGCGTTCTCGTAAATAAGTTGGCGTACCGTTTCGGTGCTGAGCCGAGGCGCGGTGACGTCGTCGTGTTCGACGGAACCGGTTACTTCGGCGACGCCGACTACATCAAGCGTGTCGTCGGCGTGGGGGGAGACCATGTGGTCTGCTGCGACAGGCAGGGGAGGATCGAGGTGAACGGCCGGTCGGTCGACGAGTCGACGTTTCTGTTCCCGGGCGACAAGCCGTCAGAGGTGTCCTTCGACGTCGCGGTGCCCGACGGCACTCTGTTCCTGCTCGGTGACCACCGCGGCGACTCCAGCGACTCCCGCGACCATCTGGGCTCCCCGGGCGGCGGCATGATCCCTGTCGACGACGTGATCGGCAGAGCCGACTGGATCGCCTGGCCCCTCGGCCACTGGACCCGCCTGGGGCGGGCCGACGACCACGCGCGCGTGCCCGCCGCCACAGGGCCCAGTGCCCCGGCGTCGAGCGGGCCGAGCACCGCGGACGGTGTCCATGGGTAACCGCGGCAAGCCCCGCAGCGCCCACAGCGCCGCCGAGGACCTCCTGCCCACCGGTACCCGGCGTACCGGCGGCCCCGTCATGCCCGGCCGCGCCGACCGGCGCAAGCTCGCCCGCAGGGTCAAGCGGCGCAGACAGCGCTCGGCGATCAAGGAGATACCCCTTCTGATAGGGGTCGCCCTGCTCATAGCGCTCGTCCTGAAGACGTTCCTCGTCCAGGCCTTCGTGATCCCGTCGGGCTCCATGGAGCAGACGATCCGGATCGGTGACCGCGTCCTGGTCGACAAGCTCACGCCGTGGTTCGGCTCGAAGCCCGAGCGCGGCGACGTCGTCGTGTTCAAGGACCCCGGCGGATGGCTGGAGGACGAACAGCCGGTGGCGAAGGCGGACGACCCCATCGTCGTCAAGCAGGTCAAGGAGCTGCTGACCTTCATCGGCCTGCTGCCCTCCGACAACGAACGGGACCTGATCAAGCGGGTCGTCGCGGTCGGCGGCGACACCGTCAAGTGCTGTGACACCCAGGGCCGCGTGACCGTCAACGGCATGCCGCTCAACGAGCCCTACCTCAACCCCGGCGACAAGCCCTCGTCACTCACCTTCGAGGTGAAGGTGCCGGCGGGGCGCCTGTGGGTGATGGGCGACCACCGCTCCAACTCCGCCGACTCCCGCTATCACCGCACCGAGAAGTACAACGGCACCATCTCCGAGGACGTCGTGGGCCGCGCCATGGTCATCGCCTGGCCCATCGGTCACTGGAGCCGGCTCAACGAGCCGGAAACGTATGCCTCCGTGCCCGACGCGCCCGGTGGGGCGGGCGTGGTGCTCGGCGCGTCGCATAGGGTGGCCACCGCGGATCGATACGGATTGATCCCGCTCCCGACCCCTGCGGAACTCCCGCTCGTTATGGGAGTGGTGGGCCTGCGTCGCATTCGTCGCAGGCGGCGGCACGGAGTGAGGAGTGGATGTGGGGGATTTGGCGGTCGGCGCACGGTCCGGACACGAGGGCCCCGAGGAGCGACCGGAACGACCCGAAGAGTCGGTCCCCCCGCCCGTAGAGGACGACGTGACCGCCGGGGGTGACAACGGAGGCGACTCCGGCGGCGACGGCGGCAGAGACGCGCGGGACGGCGACGGAGCCACCCCGCAGCCGAAGAAACCGCGGTCCTTCTGGAAAGAACTCCCGCTGCTCATCGGCATCGCGCTCGTTCTCGCGCTGCTGATCAAGACCTTCCTGGTCCAGGCGTTCTCGATCCCCTCGGACTCGATGCAGAACACCCTCCAGCAGGGTGACCGCGTCCTGGTCGACAAGCTGACCCCGTGGTTCGGTTCGGAGCCCGAGCGCGGCGAGGTCGTCGTCTTCCACGACCCCGACAAGTGGCTGGCTGGCGAGCCGACCCCGAACCCGAACGCGATCCAGAAGGGCCTCAGTTGGATCGGCCTGATGCCGTCCGCCGAGGAGAAGGACCTCATCAAGCGTGTCATCGGTGTCGCCGGCGACACCGTCGAGTGCAAGGGCACCGGCCCGCTGAAGGTCAACGGCAAGGCGCTGAACGAGTCTTCCTACGTGTACCCGGGCAACACCCCCTGCACGGTGGACGACCTCGGGGGCCAGTTCAAGAAGAAGGTGCCCGAAGGCAAAATCTGGGTCATGGGTGACCACCGGCAGAACTCGCTGGACTCCCGCTACCACCAGCAGGACAAGTACGGGGGCTTCGTGCCCGTGGACAACGTCGTGGGCCGCGCCATCGTCGTCGCCTGGCCGCCCACCCGCTGGTCCACGCTGCCGGTGCCGGACACCTTCGACCAGAACCTCAGCGCCGCCGCTCCGGCTGCGCTCGGGCTCGCGGGCGCGGTGCCGCTGGTGCTGTGGCGCAGGCGCCGTCTCACCGTCGGGAACACCAGGGTTTCTGGGCCGGGTACCGCCGGGTAGGGTGCCGTCCCAGATCGCCGATCTTCCGTGGCCCGCACCTGGGCCGCGGGGTCGATTCTCCGAGTTGGGGGAGCACTGGGATGAGCGGGACAAGTCGTACGGACGAGGGCCATGGGCGGCTCGGCAGCAAGCTGTCGGGATTCGCCATGGCCCTCGGCTGTGTGCTCTTCCTCGGCGGGTTCGTCTGGGGCGCGATCGTCTACCAGCCCTACACCGTGCCGACCGACTCGATGTCCCCGACCATCACGGCCGGCGACCGGGTGCTCGCCGAGCGGATCGACGGTTCCGACGTCGAGCGCGGTGACGTCGTCGTCTTCAAGCAGGCCAGCTGGGGCAACATGCCCATGGTCAAGCGCGTCGTCGCCGTGGGCGGGGACACCGTCGCCTGCTGCACCGCGGACAAGCTGACCGTCAACGGCAAGAAGATCGACGAACCGTATCTCCCCAAGGGCAGCGCGGCCGAGGCGACCACGATCCCCGCCATCAAGGTTCCCGAGGGCAGGCTCTTCCTGCTCGGCGACGAGCGCAGCGGCTCCCTCGACTCCACCGCCCACCTCACGGAGGCCGGCAGCGGCACGGTGCCGCGCAGCTCGGTGGACGCCCGCGTCGACGCCGTGGCCTGGCCCATGAACGGCATGCTGGCCCGGCCGACCAACTTCGAGACCCTCGGCGCCGTCTCCGAACCGGGGCCCCTGCGCCTGGTCCTCACGGCGATCGTGGTGGGCGCGGTACTCGTCCTCGGCGGAGGGGCGTACGGTCCGATCGCCAAGCGGGCCGAGCGCCGGCGCGGCCGCACGGGGACGAGGGAGCAGGCCCTTGCGGGCTGAGGCGCCGCGGGGAGCGGGCGGGCGGTCGGCCTCGGTCTCTGCCGGGGTCTCTGCTTCGGCCGCGGAGTCCGGAAGCACGGGCGAGCGGCTGCCCGCGGAGTCCGGAAGCGCGGGTGAGCGGCTGCCCGCCGAGTCCGGAAGAGCGGGTGAGCGGGCGGCCCACGGGCCTGGAAGCGCGGGTGAGGGGACGGTCCGCGGGCCTGGAAACGAGGGTGGGCAGCCGGTCCCCGGGGCCGACGAGCTCGGGGAGCTGCGGAAGGTCGCCCGGGTGGTGCTGCTCGATCCGCAGGACCGCATCCTGCTGCTCCACGGCCACGAACCCGAGGACCCCTGCGACGACTGGTGGTTCACACCGGGCGGTGGCGTGGAGGGCGACGAGACGCGGGAAGAGGCCGCCCGGAGGGAACTCGCCGAGGAGACCGGCATCACCGAGGTCGAGCTGGGCCCGGTGCTGTGGCGGCGGACCTGTTCGTTCCCGTTCGCGGGGCGCCGCTGGGACCAGGAGGAGTGGTACTACCTGGCCCGTACGACGCAGACGGCGACCGAGCCCTTGGGACTGACCGAGCTGGAACGGCGCAGTGTCGCCGGAGCGCGCTGGTGGACGTGCCAGGAACTTAACCAGGCACATGAGACGGTGTATCCGACCAGACTCGCCGAGCTGCTGCGCAGGCTGCTCGACGAAGGGCCCCCGGCCGGTCCCGAGACCCTCGACACGGAAATCGTCTAGGGGCTCGCGGGGCTGGCGCACAATAGGGGGACGCACGGCTGAAGGGGAACATGCCATGAGCGCCGAGGACCTCGAGAAGTACGAGACCGAGATGGAGCTGAAGCTCTACCGGGAGTACCGCGATGTCGTCGGTCTGTTCAAATACGTGATCGAGACCGAACGGCGCTTCTACCTCACCAACGACTACGAGATGCAGGTGCACTCGGTCCAGGGCGAGGTGTTTTTCGAGGTGTCCATGGCGGATGCCTGGGTGTGGGACATGTACCGGCCTGCTCGGTTCGTGAAGCAGGTGCGCGTCCTCACATTCAAGGACGTGAACATCGAGGAGCTCAACAAGAGCGATCTCGAACTGCCGAGCAGCTGAGGGATCACGGTCGCCGACCGCCGGAGGTGGGAACGGCCGCTCGTGTGGGTGACTGAGTTGTCCACAACCGAGTGGCCGTCCACCAAGATCCAATAGCGGGCCGCGGCGGGCTCAGTGTGGGTGCCGGAGGTGGTGCCCACATGAAGACGTCCAAGGCACGCAATGCACTGGGAAAGTACGGCGAGGATCTGGCCGCGCGGCGGCTGACCGAGTCGGGAATGACGGTCCTGCAGCGCAACTGGCGCTCGGGCAGGGCCGGCGAGATCGACATCGTGGCCCGGGACGGTGACGCGCTCGTCGTCTGCGAGGTCAAGACCCGCCGCACGGGAACGTTCGAGCACCCGATGGCCGCCGTCACGCCCGTCAAAGCGCAGCGGCTGCGTGGCCTGGCCGAGCGATGGCTGCAGGAACACGGAGGAGCCCCACCCGGCGGCGTCCGCATCGACGTCGTCGGAGTCCTGCTGCCCGACCGCGGCGCCCCCGTCGTGGAGCACGTGCGGGGGGTGGCCTGATGGGATTCGCGCGTACGTGCTCGGTGGCCCTCGTCGGCGTGGAGGGCGTCGTCGTCGAGGTCCAGGTGGACCTGGAGCCCGGCGTCGCGGCGTTCACCCTGGTCGGCCTGCCCGACAAGAGCCTGACGGAGAGCAAGGACCGGGTGCGGGCGGCCGTGGTCAACTCCGGCGGCGAGTGGCCGCAGAAGAAGCTCACGGTGGGCCTCAGCCCGGCCTCGGTGCCCAAGAGTGGCAGCGGATTCGATCTCGCGATCGCATGCGCGGCCCTGGGGGCCTCCGAGCGCATCGACCCGCGGGTGCTCTCCGACATCGTGATGATCGGCGAGCTGGGCCTGGACGGGCGCGTCCGGCCCGTCCGGGGTGTGCTGCCGGCCGTGCTGGCCGCCGCGGACGCCGGATACGAGCAGGTGGTGGTGCCGGAGTGCGCTGCCGCCGAGGCCTCGCTGGTGCCCGGGGTGTCCGTGCTCGGCGTCCGCAGCCTCCGGCAGCTGATCGCCGTCCTCACGGACGAACCGGTGCCCGACGAGGAGCCCGACGATCAGGGCCGCCCGGACCCGCTGCTCGCGGGCCTGCGCATGCCGGGGACGGGCGCGGCCACGGGCATGCACAGCATGGGCGCCATGCAGCACGACCACGGACACGACCTCGCCGACGTCGTGGGCCAGCACTCGGCACGGACCGCGGTGGAGGTCGCCGCGGCCGGCGGACACCACCTGTTCCTCGAAGGTCCACCGGGGGCGGGCAAGACGATGCTCGCCGAGCGACTTCCGGCCATCCTGCCGAGGCTCAGCCGCGGCGAGTCCCTGGAGGTCACGGCCGTCCACTCGGTCGCGGGACTGCTGCCACCGGGGAAGCCCCTGGTCGACGTCGCGCCCTACTGCGCGCCGCACCACTCGGCGACCATGCAGGCGCTCGTGGGAGGCGGCCAGGGAATCGCACGGCCGGGCGCGGTGTCCCTCTCTCACCGGGGAGTGCTTTTCCTGGACGAGACACCCGAGTTCAGCAGCCACGCCCTCGACGCCCTGCGCCAGCCCTTGGAATCGGGGCATGTGGTGATCGCGCGCAGCGCCGGAGTCGTGCGCTTCCCGGCCCGGTTCCTCATGGTGCTCGCGGCGAACCCCTGCCCTTGCGGCCGTTTCTCGCAGCGGGACAGCCTGTGCGAGTGCCCGCCCTCCGCGATCCGCCGCTACCAGGCACGGCTCTCCGGACCGCTGCTCGACCGGGTCGATCTGCGGGTCGAGGTGGACCGCGTCACCCGGTCCGAGCTCACGGAGAGGGGCGCGCGGGGCGAATCCACCGAGACGGTCGCCGACCGGGTGCGTGCGGCCAGGGAGCGGGCCGTCTCCCGGCTGACGGACACTCCCTGGCGGACCAACAGCGAAGTGCCGGGACGGGAGCTGCGCAGCCGTTGGTTCGCCTCCCCGGGAGCCATGGACGACGCCGAGCGCAGTCTGGAGCGCGGCGTGCTCACCGCGCGCGGTCTTGATCGTGTCCTGCGCGTCGCCTGGACCGTCGCGGACCTCGTGGGACACGACCGGCCCGACGCGACGGACGTCGCCCTCGCCCTGCAACTGCGCACCGGGGTCCCTCGGGGGGTGCCCATGGCGATCGGAGCGCTGTCGTGAGCGGGGACAGCACGGACAGCTGGGGCAGAAGGGATGGCAGGGACAGCGGAGGCAGCGAGGACAGCAGAGACCGCAGTGACAGCGGGGACAGGAGCAATGGCGGGGACAGTAGAGACGGCCAGGACAGCAGAGACGGCCGGGACGACGCGCGGCTTCACCGGGCCTTCCTCGCGCGTGTCGTCGAACCGGGGGACGAGGTCTGCGGACGGTGGCTGCGCGAGTTCGGGGCCCCGGAGGTGGTCCGGCGGCTCATCGGAGGCGGGCAACAGCTGCCGGGCGTGACGGACAAGCGATGGGCGGGGCTGAGGGCCCGGGCCGAGCGGGCGGACCCGGAGCGTGACCTCGTCGTGGCCCGGGATGCCGGGACGCGCTTCGTCTGCCCGGGGGACGCCGAATGGCCCGCACAGCTGGACGACCTCGGGGACGCGCGGCCCACCGGTCTATGGGTGCGAGGGCGGCCCAGCCTGCGGATATGGGCGCTGCGCTCGGTCGCGGTCGTGGGCGCACGGGCCTGCACCGAGTACGGCGCGCACATGGCGTCGGTGCTCGGCGCGGGGTTGGCCGAGCGCGGGTGGGTCGTGGTGTCCGGGGGTGCCTACGGGGTGGACGGCGCGACACACCGCGGTGCGCTCGGCGCGGGCGGGGCCACCGTCGCCGTACTCGCCTGCGGGGTCGACCGGCCCTATCCGCGCGGGCACACACAACTGATCACCCGCATCGCCGAACAGGGACTGGTCGTGGGCGAGTTGCCGCCCGGCGACCATCCGACACCGAGCAGGTTCATCCTGCGCAACAGAGTCATCGCGGCGTTGACCCGCGGCACGGTGGTCGTCGAGGCGGCGTACCGGAGCGGCGCCCTGGTCACCGCCCGGGCCGCTCAGCGCTTGGGCCGGTACGCGATAGGGGTACCGGGCCCGGCCACCAGCGCGCTCTCGGCGGGAGTGCACGAACTGCTGCGCGGTGACGCGGCGCTGGTCACGGACGCCGCGGAAGTGGCGGAGCTGGTCGGCGACATGGGCGAGCTGGCGCCGGACCGGCGTGGACCGGTGCTGCCCCGAGACCTCCTGGACCCCGCCGCCGCCCGTGTGCTTGCCGCGCTGCCGGCCCACGGGACCGCGTCGCCCCAGGACACCGCCAGGGGCGCCGGCACGACGGCGGACGACGCGGTCGCGAGACTGTACGAACTCCGCTCACTTGGGTTCGTCGAACGACACGGCGACGGCTGGAAGTTGACACGCCAGGCCACTATCTCCGTCGACACGGATCGGGGGCGATGCTGACCGACAGTGTTCGGCCGTCCGGGCGACCCCCCGAAACCCTTGGCAATTCCCGTAGTTGGCGCTCCACGGTGATTACGCACGGCGACGATCGTGACCCCGAGGGGCGCCCAGCGGAACGTATCTGCGCACGGTGGAACCCTCGCCCTTCGCACACTGCGACTCCCCAGTCACGCTACGCTCACGAGGATTCCGACTCAGACAGGCAACTCGACATCAGACCGACAGCTCACTCAGGCACCCCCAGTTCACGGCAGAACGGCACAAGGCGACGAATGCCCCAGCACACCTCCGGGTCTGACCGGGCGGCTGTTACCCCCGCTGCCCGCGGCGGCGTGCGGCCGCCCGCCCCCTCGACGCTCGACGAGCTGTGGAGGTCGTACAAGACCACGGGCGACGAGCGACTGCGCGAGCAGCTGATCCTGCACTACTCGCCGCTGGTGAAGTACGTCGCGGGCCGGGTCAGCGTGGGGCTGCCGCCCAATGTGGAGCAGGCGGACTTCGTCTCGTCGGGAGTGTTCGGGCTGATCGACGCCATTGAGAAGTTCGACATCGAGCGGGAGATCAAGTTCGAGACGTACGCGATCACGCGGATCCGGGGCGCGATGATCGACGAGCTGAGGGCGCTGGACTGGATCCCGCGGTCCGTGCGGCAGAAGGCACGCAATGTCGAGCGGGCCTACGCGACGCTGGAGGCACGGCTGCGGCGTACGCCGTCGGAGTGCGAGGTGGCCGGCGAGATGGGCATCGCGGTCGACGAACTGCATGCGGTGTTCAGTCAGTTGTCTCTGGCGAACGTGGTGGCCCTGGAGGAGCTGCTGCATGTCGGCGGTGAGGGCGGCGACCGGCTGAGCCTGATGGACACCCTTGAGGACACCGCGGCCGACAATCCCGTGGAGGTCGCCGAGGACCGGGAACTGCGGCGCTTCCTGGCACGTGCCATCAACACGCTGCCCGAGCGCGAGAAGACCGTCGTCACGCTCTACTACTACGAGGGGCTCACGCTCGCCGAGATCGGCAATGTCCTCGGCGTGACGGAGAGCCGGGTCAGCCAGATCCACACCAAGTCCGTCCTCCAGCTGCGCGCCAAACTGGCGAGCTTCGGACGCTGACCTCGTTTCCTCGGTAACGCCTCTGTAGTGGGACTTCTTTCGGCCGGGGCCCCAAGGACCAAGCCCTGACGGGCGAGAGTCTCCCGTCTTGGGCGGGGCATCCGTAAAGTGGGGGCGTGCCAAGGATTCGAGCGGCCTCCGTGGCCGAGCACCGGTCGATGCAGCGAGCCGCCCTGCTGGACGCGGCGCGGTCACTGCTGTCCGAGGGCGGGACGGAGGCGCTGACGTTCCCGGCACTCGCCGAGCGGACGGGTCTTGCGCGGTCCTCCGTGTACGAGTACTTCCGGTCGCGGGCGGCCGTCGTCGAAGAGCTCTGCGAGGTCGACTTCCCGGTGTGGGCGGCCGAGGTCGAGGCGGCGATGGCGCTGGCCGGGACGCCCGAGGGCAAGGTCGAGGCGTACGTCCGCCAACAGCTGGGTCTCGTCGGCGACCGGCGTCACCGGGCCGTCGTGGCGATCTCCGCGAGCGAGCTCGACGCGGGTGCGCGCGAGAAGATCCGCGCGGCTCACGGGGGACTCGTCGCGATGATCGTCGAGGCGCTGCGGGACATCGGGCACGAGCAGCCGCGGATGGCCGCGATGCTCCTCCAGGGGATCGTGGACGCGGCCGTGCGCAGGATCGAGATCGGCGCGGCCGAGGATCCCGCTGTGATCACCGACGCCGCGGTGGCGATGGCCCTGCGGGGCGTCCAGGGCTGAACTCCCCACGGCGTCGACGGTCGGGGTTCTACCGGCCTCGGACGGTCTGGATCCCTTCGGCGCCGGTGGACGGGACCCCTCCAGCGACGGCCGGGCGGTCGCTCTCGCTCCGGCGTCTGCCGGTCCGGGTGTCTCTCAGGTGTGTCGGTCGGTGTCGATTCGGTGGGATGCCGTTCGTATGGGAGTGGGGGAGTCCTTCCCTCTGGGAGGGCGGCGGCCCCTTTCGACACGTACGTCCGGAGGTTGTCATGTCGTTCACCGACGAAGAGATCGCCTACATGCGGTCGCAGCCGCTCGCCCGCGTCGCGACGCTGTCTCCGGACGGCCGGCAGCCCGACGTGGTCCCGCTCGCCTTCGAGTACGACGGCACGCACTTCTGGGTTGGCGGCAGTGGCTCGTCGGTCGCCGGGACCCGCAAGTTCCGCAACATCCGGGCCGGTCACCACGAGGTGGCCCTCGTCATCGACGATCTGGTGTCCCTCGATCCGTTCATCGCGCGGGGGGTACGGGTCTACGGCACCGCCGAAGAACCCGTCGAGCGTGTGGGGATGGTCGGCCCGGGGCTGTACGTGCGCATCACGCCGACCGTCTCCTGGAGCTGGAACATGGCGGGCCGTCCGGTGGGCGCGGAGTGGTACCCCTCGCGACGGTCGGTTCATGAGGTGCCGCCGTCCGGCCGATCCGACCAGAGCCAGGGCACGGACCGTATCTAGAGTTCGCCGTATCTAGAGCACGGGCACTCCGATGACCGGCAGCAGACGTGACGGGCCCCGGCCGAGCAGCCACGGTGGCAGCAGGGACAGCGGGTCCAGGTAGGTGTCGGCCCGGCGCAGTCCCCAGTGCAGACAGGACGCCGGGCAGTGGGAACCCGTCGGTTCCAGTACGCCGATCACCTGGCCCGCCGTCACCTCCGCGCCCTTCTTCGCCGTCGCCCGCACCGGCTCGTAGGTCGTGCGCAGGGGTGGGTCACCCGTGCCGTTCAGTTCCACCGAGACGACTCCGCGGCCCGCGACCCGGCCCGCGAAGGAGATACGGCCGGGGGCGACGGCGCGGACCGGGGTGCCCGGGGCCGCGCTGAGGTCGACCCCGCGATGGCCCCGGCCGTAGACGGTGGCCGGGGGTTCCCAGCCGCGTATCACCGACGGACGCAGGCCCACCGGCCAGGCGCGGCCGACGGCGGGCACCGATGTGTCGGCGGGCACCGATGTGTCGGTGGGCGGGGACGGGACGGCGGGTGGGGCCGGGGGCGGACTGCCGCCGGGACCGCTGACGGGACCGCCGCCAGGGCCACCGCCGGGATCGCCGTCGAGGGCGGTCGCCGAGGGGAGAGCGGCACCCGCGGCGCCCACTGCGGCCATCATCAGGGCCAGCAGCAGCGTCAGCCATGTACGCATCGATCGGTCTTCTCGCATGCGAGAACGGTCCCGTGCGCGACGGAAAAAAGTGGATCATGGCCAGGATCTGTGGAGTACCGGCCGGTTGTGGACAGCGGCGTCACCCGGCACCTCGTGGGTCCCGTACACTTCTGGTGGCGATCCGGGTCACCGGGTCGACTTCGCACGCCCCGACACCAGGCCCTCAAACAGCCGGTGTCAGCGCCTCTCGGTCCCTAGCGGGCAAGGCGCATCGCGGGCGTCAGGCGCGAGTGCCGTCCGGCACGCGCGGCACAACCGAGAAACTCAAGGAGAACGGCCATGGCCGTCGTCACGATGCGGGAGCTGCTGGAAAGCGGCGTCCACTTCGGTCACCAGACCCGTCGTTGGAACCCGAAGATGAAGCGATTCATCTTCACGGAGCGCAACGGCATCTACATCATCGACCTGCTCCAGTCGCTGTCGTACATCGACCGCGCCTACGAGTTCGTCAAGGAGACCGTCGCCCACGGCGGCACGGTCATGTTCGTCGGCACGAAGAAGCAGGCGCAGGAGGCCATCGCCGAGCAGGCCACCCGCGTCGGCATGCCCTACGTCAACCAGCGCTGGCTGGGCGGCATGCTCACCAACTTCTCCACCGTCTACAAGCGTCTGCAGCGCCTCAAGGAGCTTGAGCAGATCGACTTCGAGGACGTCGCCGCGTCCGGTCTGACCAAGAAGGAGCTTCTCGTGCTCTCGCGCGAGAAGGCCAAGCTTGAGAAGACCCTCGGTGGTATCCGCGAGATGTCCAAGGTTCCCAGCGCCGTCTGGATCGTGGACACCAAGAAGGAGCACATCGCGGTCGGTGAGGCCCGGAAGCTCAACATTCCGGTCGTCGCCATCCTCGACACGAACTGCGACCCCGACGAGGTCGACTACAAGATCCCGGGCAACGACGACGCGATCCGCTCCGTCACCCTGCTCACCCGCGTGATCGCCGACGCCGTCGCCGAGGGCCTCATCTCCCGTTCCGGTGCCGGCAAGGCCGCCGAGGGTGACAAGGCCGCGGGCGAGCCGCTCGCCGCGTGGGAGCGCGACCTGCTCGAGGGTGGCGAGAAGAAGGCCGACGAGGCTCCCGCCGAGGCGCCTGCTGCTGAGGCCCCCGCCGCCGAGGAGGCCCCCGCGGCCGCCGAGGCCGAGGCTCCGGCCGCTGCCGAGGCTCCCGTCGCCGAGGCCCCCGCTGCTGAGGCCGAGGCCGAGAAGCCGGCCGAGGCCGAGCAGGCCTGACGAACCAGCGTCACGGTTGAGTGACGGCGGGCGGTGCCAAGGGCGCCGCCCGCCGTTCACCCCCAGCCCGTAGATCTTCGGTGGACGCCCGCCCGATCAGCGGCGGACGCCGACTTCGAGACTTCGAACTCCGAGAAGAGATTCACAGATCATGGCGAACTACACCGCCGCTGACGTCAAGAAGCTCCGCGAGCTCACCGGCGCCGGCATGATGGACTGCAAGAAGGCCCTGGACGAGGCCGACGGCAACGTCGACAAGGCCGTCGAGGCGCTGCGCATCAAGGGCCAGAAGGGCGTCGCCAAGCGCGAGGGCCGCTCCGCCGAGAACGGCGCCGTGGTTTCCATCATCGCCGACGACAACACCTCCGGGGTCCTGGTCGAGCTGAAGTGCGAGACGGACTTCGTCGCCAAGGGCGAGAGGTTCCAGGCCGTCGCCAACACGATCGCCGAGCACGTCACCAAGACCTCTCCGGCCGACCTCGAGGCGCTGCTCGCGTCCGAGATCGAGGCCGGCAAGACGGTCCAGGCGTACGTCGACGAGGCCAACGCCAACCTGGGCGAGAAGATCGTCCTGGACCGCTTCGCGCAGTTCTCCGGCGCCTACGTCGGCTCGTACATGCACCGCACCATGCCCGACCTGCCCCCGCAGATCGGTGTCCTGGTCGAGCTGGACAAGCCGGACGCCGACCTCGCCAAGGGCATCGCGCAGCACATCGCCGCCTTCGCGCCGAAGTACCTCTCCCGTGAGGACGTTCCGGCCGAGGTCGTCGAGTCCGAGCGTCGCGTCGCCGAGGAGACCACTCGCGCCGAGGGCAAGCCCGAGGCCGCCCTCCCGAAGATCGTCGAGGGTCGCGTCAACGGCTTCTTCAAGGAAGCCACCCTTCTCGGTCAGCCGTACGCGCTCGACCAGAAGAAGTCCGTCCAGAAGATCCTGGACGAGGCCGGTGTCACCCTGAAGCGTTTCGTACGCATCAAGGTCGGCATCTGAGTCCGTACCGCGATCGACGCGCGACCCCTATAGGGTCGACAGCAGTCGTCCGCGTACGCCGTCACGTACGTGCGTGACGGTCGGCAGCAGATCTGACGAGGAGGCCATTGCCGCGCATGGGTTGCCACCAACACCCCACCGGCAATGGCCTTCTTTGTATGTGCGACACGTAGAAGAGGCGAGATCTCCATGACCACCACCAAGGCCGACAAGGACGAAAAGAGCGACACCGGCAAGGGCGCCGGCCGCTTCCTGCTGAAGCTTTCCGGCGAGGCTTTCGCCGGTGGCGGGGCACTCGGCGTCGACCCCGACGTGGTGCACAAAATGGCCCGGGAGATCGCCGCGGTGGTCCGCGGCGGTGCCCAGATCGCCGTCGTCATCGGCGGCGGCAACTTCTTCCGCGGCGCGGAACTCCAGCAGCGCGGCATGGACCGGGCCCGCTCCGACTACATGGGCATGCTCGGCACGGTCATGAACTGCCTGGCCCTCCAGGACTTCCTGGAGAAGGAGGGCATCGACTCGCGCGTGCAGACCGCCATCACCATGGGGCAGGTCGCCGAGCCGTACATCCCGCTGCGGGCCGTGCGGCACCTGGAGAAGGGCCGTGTGGTCATCTTCGGTGCGGGCATGGGCATGCCGTACTTCTCCACCGACACCACCGCCGCCCAGCGCGCCCTGGAGATCGACGCCGAGGCCCTGCTGATGGGCAAGAACGGGGTGGACGGGGTCTACGACTCCGACCCGAAGACCAACCCCGAAGCGGTCAAGTTCGACTCGCTCAGCTACGGCGAGGTCATCACCCGCGATCTCAAGGTCGCCGACATGACCGCGATCACCCTGTGCCGCGACAACAAGCTCCCGATCCTCGTCTTCGAGCTTCTGGCAGAGGGCAATATCGCGCGGGCCGTCAAGGGTGAGAAGATCGGCACGCTTGTGGGTGACCAGGGCAGTCGGGCCTGACCGGGGGATGGACAATGTCCTGCCGGTCGGGAACCGTGCAGGAATAAGACGCGACGCAGCCGGCCGCCTACCCGCCAAGGAACCGCAGCCGGGCCTACTCAAGACACGCAGGAGCAAGTGGTGATCGAAGAGACCCTCCTCGAGGCCGAGGAGAAGATGGAGAAGGCCGTCGTGGTCGCCAAGGAGGACTTCGCCGCGATCCGCACCGGCCGTGCGCACCCGGCGATGTTCAACAAGATCGTGGCGGACTACTACGGCGCGCTGACGCCGATCAACCAACTGGCCTCGTTCTCGGTGCCCGAACCGCGCATGGCCGTGGTGACCCCGTTCGACAAGAGCGCGCTGCGCAACATCGAGCAGGCGATCCGTGACTCCGACCTCGGCGTCAACCCGAGCAACGACGGCAATATCATCCGGGTGGTGTTCCCCGAGCTGACGGAGGAGCGCCGCAAGGACTACATCAAGGTCGCCCGCACCAAGGCCGAGGACTCCAAGATCTCGATCCGCTCCGTGCGCCGCAAGGCCAAGGACACGATCGACAAGATGATCAAGGATGGCGAGGTCGGCGAGGACGAGGGCCGCCGTGCGGAGAAGGAGCTCGACGACACCACCGCGAAGTACGTCGCCCAGGTGGACGAGCTGCTCAAGCACAAGGAAGCAGAGCTGCTCGAGGTCTGATGAACGACTCTTCCTGGGGGGCGCCGCCACAAGCCGGGTACTGGGGGCCGTCCGACCAGGGGCCTGTCCAGGGGGCTGCCCCGGCGGGTCCCGCCTACGATGCGCACAACGCGCAGCAGACTCGCCCCATGCCCATCGTGCCCGACGTACCCGCGCATGGCGGAGACCAGGATGACGACCGGGGGGCTGCTCGGACGGGTGGCCCCCTGTTCCGCGACGAGACGCCTTGGACGCCGCCGCACCAGGATCCGTCCTCCCAGGTGCCGTCCCACCAGTCGCAGAATCCGCAGGAGCCCATGTCCAGCGCCGCACAGCCCGCACCCGCGCCGCAGAAGAAGAGCGCGGGCCGGGACCTGGGCGCTGCCATAGGGGTCGGGGTCGGGCTCGGTGCGGTGATCGTCGCGTCGCTGTTCGTCGTCAAGGCCGCCTTCGTCGGAGTGATAGCGGTCGCCGTCGTGGTCGGCCTGTGGGAGCTCACCTCGCGGCTCGCGGAGCAGAAGGGCATCAGGGCGCCGCTCGTGCCGCTGGCGGTCGGCGGTGCCGCGATGGTGATCGCCGGATACGTCCGGGGCGCCGAGGGCGCCTGGGTGGCCATGGCGCTCACCGCGCTCGCGGTCCTGGTCTGGCGGATGACGGAACCGCCCGAGGGGTACCTCAAGGACGTCACCGCGGGGGTCTTCGCCGCCTTCTACATCCCCTTCCTCGCCACGTTCGTGGCGATGATGCTCACCGCGGACGACGGTGCGCGGCGGGTGCTCACGTTCCTGCTGCTTGCCGTGGTCAGCGACACGGGCGCGTACGCCGTCGGCTGGCGCTTCGGCAAGCACAAGCTCGCCCCGCGCATCAGCCCCGGCAAGACCCGTGAGGGCCTGCTGGGCGCGCTCGCCTTCGCCATGGTGGCGGGCGCGCTGTGCACGCAGTTCCTCATCGACGACGGCACCTGGTGGCAGGGCCTGATCATCGGCCTCGCGGTCGCGGCCAGCGCCACGCTCGGGGACCTCGGCGAGTCGATGATCAAGCGCGACCTGGGCATCAAGGACATGGGCACCCTGCTGCCGGGGCACGGCGGCATCATGGACCGCCTGGACTCGCTGCTGCCCACGGCTCCGGTGGTGTGGCTGTTGCTCGTGTTGTTCGTCGGCAGCTGACACCGAGGCTCATGGTTTGCGGTTTTCGCGGTACGAGGGGCTCGTCGTCCAACTGGACGGCGAGCCCCTGCCGTATGTCCGGCCGTATGTCTGCCGCAGGCATGCCGGATGCCCGGGCCACTCGAACGGGTGTCAGCCAATGGAGTGAATCCGGGTACCGGGACACCCGCTCTGACCAGGCCGTTCGATATCTGTCCGGCGTGTCGGGTGCGGCGAAATCGATGGACGCCGCAGGACTGTGCGCCCGATCATCGCAGCAGGTTTCCGGGACATCGGGACATACGGTGTGTCAACGGGACCGCTGGCTCATGGGGGATGACATGGCGGGTTTCTCCGGTATGGACAGGGCGTCTTTTCCGGGACCGGGACTGGGACCGGGACCGGCGGCGTCGGTGCTGCGCGGCACGCGGCGGGGGTTGGTGCCGATGCCTGGCTCGCAGGGCAGGCGCCCGACGGGCCGGTCGGCTCTCGGCTGCCCGCCCGCTCGGCACACGATCCCCACCAGATGGGCTTTCGGCTCCGGCATCAGATGGGTCTTCGGCTCCGGCATCAGGTGAGCCTTCGGCTCTGGCACCACCTGTGCCTTTTGCTCCGGCACCACCTGTGCCCTTGGCTCCGGCACCACCTGTGCCTTCACTCCCGCCACCACCTGTGCCTCCGCTCCCGCCACCACCTGCGCTTTCAGCCCCGCGACCACTGAGACCCGGCGCTCGTATCCCGGGCCTCCGGCGCTGGCGCCTGTGCGGCCCCGCGTCCCTCACCTCCGAAACCGCTGCCGATTTCTTCGTGGCAGGCGCTTGCCCGAATCTCCGTGGCCGGCGTCCGCCCGAGCCCGCGTACCGCTTCGGCCTCCGCCTCTCGCTCCGTACGAAAGAGGTTCGCCCATGCCCGACTTTCTCTCCGCCACCGGACCGCTCTTCGGACCCGACTTCGTCCTCGTCACGGTCAACGACGAGACGGGGCAGCGGTACGCCCTCCAGGTCTACCCGGACGCGAGCAACGACGAGTTGCGTGCCGCGGGGCAGGCCCCGCAGTACTACTGGCAGCCCGCCCGGGTCTACCTGGCGAAGAAGCAGACCAGCCCGGAGGACTTCGACTTCGGCATGACCGTCTTCAAGGGGCTGCTGACCTCGGAGACGCACATCGGGGTGGAGGCCGAGCAGGCCGGGGGCGACATCGAGGCGGGTGGCGGCTTCTGCACGTTCACCACCACGTTCGCCGTGCCGGACAGCGTGATCGCCAACGCGGTCAAGGCGCTCAGGGCAGGACAGCACGCGGCTCCGAAGCCCCGGCTGGGCAGCCTGTTCTTCACCTATGGCTCGGGCGACCCCGATCCGCTGCTGGGCGTGGTGCCGATCATCGAGAACAACGTCACGATCGAGGTGCCCCGCCTGGACGCCGCCGGAGGCCCGGCGGCACCGATGTACATCGACGCCCAGGGCGCGGGCAAGGGCTCGATCGAGGAACACGGCTACAGCAGCTTCCTGGTGACGTGCAATCAGCTGGCGGCCGGTGCGATCGCCGGCAGCCTGGAAGAGGGTGTCTCGCCGTTCACCGTGCACTGCCACCTGAAGGAGCAGGTCTACATCCACGGGTGCCAGATCAAGGTCACCGTCGACGCGGACAAGACGTTCAACCAGTTCTCCACGGCACTGTCCGCAGGCGGATTCCTGGGCATTTCGAGCGCCTCCCTCGAATACGCCTACAGCAATCTGGTCACCACCGGTGGAATCATCACCGAGATCCAGATGGACAACGGCGTGCTCACCCCCGAGCTCCAGCAGTGGGTCATGAAGAACGCCGACGACATGCGTACGCGGGCGTTCAACCTCGTCAAGAGCGAGATCTTCGACTGGAAGCCAACGGAACAGTCCCCTGCCACGGCCAGCCGTGGTCTCTTCAGCAGCATTTTCGGCGGCTCGTCGGTCTCCCTGAAGTCGAACTACCAGCACCGCGGTGTCACCTTCACCGAGACGTTCCGGCTGGACACCACCATCAGCGTCCACCAGACCGTGTCGGGCACCCTCAACGATCTGCTTCCCGCCGTACAGGCACACCCCGACCGGTATCTCGCCGTGGTGGACATCGGCGAGCACTTCCGGAAGATCCAGGTGGCCGGGGTCTGCGCGGTGGACTTCGACGACGTACTCGCCGACGGCACCGATCTGCGCGACCCGATCCGGTCCGTCCAACTGGAGGTCGGCTACCCCGACTACCACGATCCCGTCCGCGCCGACGGCACGGTCAACCTGGTGACCCAGGCCCAGGGATTCCATTACACACTCGGCCACAAGAACCCCAGAGCGGGACTGGAACTCGCGATGTGGACCGAGGACAACCCGCAGGACATCGTGAACATCTCCACGCTCCGGCTGGAGGCCGATATCCCCCAGTGGCCCGCCGACCAGGTCAAACTCACCAAGACCATCGTGTTCGACGGGGACGATCCGCGCGTCGACCTGTCCAACGGCGGCAGTGTCTACACCATCGAGCAGACAGGCATCGGACACGCACCCAAGCTCACCGCGGACGAGGTCGGCTATGTCTTCGTGCGGTTCATGCTCGACCGGGTCCTGCCCAAGGACAACATCGCCATGACGCTGACCTGCCGGATCGGCTCGCGCACCGACACCCTCACGATCACCCGGCAGAACCAGAAGAACGCGCTGTGGGAGATCTACTCCGACAAGTTCGTGCGCGAGAACTCCTTCACCTACTCGCTGCAGGTGGAGGTCACCGGCCCGGACTTCACGGACGACCCGGTGATCTGGGGGACCGCCGCTCCCGTCACCGTGCCGCTGCCGTCGGGGCGCCTCAAGTACCTGAACCCGTTCAAGCTGGCGCTGCCTCCGGTCCCGGCCGCCCAGGTCGCCACCGTCAACAGGTACATCGCCACTTATCCGGCGAATCCCTGATGACGGGCCTGGAGGGAGGGGCGCCCTTCCCCGACCGTACCGATCCGGCGATCCACTGGTACGTCCCCCGGTACACGCTCGAACCGGATCCCGACACCGCCTTCCGGTTCGACGCCCGCCGGGAAGGCAACGACGGCGAGGGCGACCCCTTCCACCAGGCCGTTCTCTCCTTCTCGCTGCGCCGGGGCCCCTCCGCCCTGCTGCCCCCGCAAGACACCGGCGACACGATGCTCACCGCGACGCCCGCCCCGACCGGCCCGACCGGCCCGGACGGTGACGTCCGGGCCCCGCAGCCGCAGTACTACGGACTGCCGCTCGTATCGGCCGGCGCCGTCGTACGGGTCGGATACAAGGACCAGGACGGTACGAGCCGGACGCGTGCCTTCCCCGCGGAGGTGGCCGTCACTCCCACCGGACTGCTCGTGACGGCACGCGGCCTGATGGGCGACGACGTCATCCTCGCGTTCACCGGACTCACCGTGACCGCCGCCGTGGCCGTCGACCTGAGCTGCTGGTACACCGTCCCCGTCGCCGACCGGCACGGCGGGCCGATCGTCTACTTCCGCCCGCGGCCGCCGGGCCTCTCCGGCTCCCTGCAGGGCCAGGGCACGCAGCAGGGCGTGGGCCAGTCCGGCACGCTGGATCTGGGCATGAAGTACGCCGGACCGTCCTACCGGGAGAGCCGCACGGTGACCGTGGGCGGTTCGACCACGGTCCTGCACGGCGTCGACCAGCTGCGGCAGTTCGACGTACGGCAGTCGGAGTACGCCGAGGTGACCGCGCTGGGCGACATCCCCTCCCGGTATCCCTCGCTCCGGGCCGTGTACCTGGGAGCGGTGAGCGGCACGCTGATGGCCGTACCGGCCGTCTATGGGGTGTCGCGCGGCAAGGACGGCTGCGCGCAGCAGTGCGACGCGATCCTCGACTCCGGAGCGAACAGCCGCTGCCGGTTCCAGTTCTCCTTCACCCTGGGGCCGGTCGTCGACCCCGTCGACCTCATGCGGCTCTGGGCCGATGCCACCGCGCACCCGGCCCTCAGGGACACGGTCCGGCTGGCCGCTCTCCCGTCCACCCTGGACGGCCGGACGCCGGTCACCTTCTCGTCCTCCCTGGTGAGTCCGCCGTCGTTCGCCGACGGCCCGCGCCCGCATACGTTCCTGGCCGCCATGGAGATCACCGACGACAGCGAACTGCCCGCGATCGTCAAGGCCAACCTCTTTCTGCGACAGCTGACCGCGAGCCGTACGAGACCGCTGTTCGGCCGTGTCGGGCTGCGCCTCGACAGTGTGCACGAGCCCCTCGTCGGCAATGTCGTCCTCAACCTGCACACCACCAGCAGCGCGGACGACCTGGCCGTCGATCTGGCGGATCCCGCCGCGCCCCGGGCACGCAACGCCGCCCCGCTGGACCTCCGGCTGATCCGGTACGGCCGTATCGACGGCACGGGGCTCAGCACCGCACCGCTCGACATCGTCCTGCCCGAGGGCGCGACGACGACGCTGCCGGGCACCGCCGACACCACGGATCTGCGCGTCCATCACACGCTGGCCCTGCCCGATCCGTTCCCGACGACCGCGCTGCGGCGCTATGTCACCGTCACCGCGGTGGACGTGCAGCAGGCTCACCATGTGCTCGCCGTCAACGGCACCGGAGTGAACTTCGCCGCCCGTGGCATCGGCACGATCACCGCCCTGGCCACCCTGCGCGAGGCACCCGGGATCACGGTGCCCGAACTGAGACTCGTGGCGGGGCGCAGGGCGGACAGCACGACCGTCGACATTCCGGTGACGTTCGCGGTCTCCGGCCTGGCCGCGGTGGTGGGCATCACGGTGACCTGGCTCGACCCGGCACGCCCCGCCCTGTCCCTCGACCTCGAACACGACTTCATCGAGCATCCGATCATGGTGCTGACCGGCGAGTTCCTTGACGACCGTTGATGAGGCGGGGCTGTCCTCTTGGGCTGTTGGGGCGCGACCAGCGCCGAGAGGGGCGGCCCGTAGTGCTGTCACTCCGTGCCGTATTCGTGCGGTCGGCCGTCCTGCCAGTCCACCCAGTGCGGATCGTCCAGGAGCTCCCAGGCGTCCGGCAGGCCCGCGCGGCGCAGGAACTCGATCAGGTCGGCGTCGCTGTGCGCGAGGCCGGCGAACCGGGCGCGGATCGACACCCGGCGGCCGCCGGTGCCCGCCGCGCGGTGCACGACGATGGGCGCGGTGCCCTCGCCTTCAGGCTGTGCATGCTCGCGGTTCACAGCTCACCGCGGATGGCATCGGGGGTGGGGGAGGGGGTGAGTCTCCACTCCAACTCGACGGAGGCGGAGGCGGAGGCGGTGGTGGAGGTCGTGGTGCCGGCGAAGGCGAAGGCGGTGGCCGTGGCCGCGGCCACGGCGGAGGCGGAGGCGCTGGTGTCGTCGGTGCGGCGCAGCCGCCGGACCAGCCGATCGCGGTCGCTGCGCCGATGATCCGGGTGAGACACATATTCGTACACGAGTTCGATTGTAGGTCCAGGTGTGGCCCATGGGACAGTGCCCGCGTCCTCCGGCATCAGTCCTGAGTGGGCCGACAGCCCACGACCACGCGCCTGCCCGAGGCCGTGTTCCGCGGGATGGGTAGGTTTGTCGCACCGCTGAAGGAGATGTGCGATTGAAGGAGGGCGTGCGATGCCGGACCGCCGTAGAGCTCTGTACGTGACCGATCTCGCCTACCAGGCGCGGGGGCGGCGCTACTGCGACGAGGACATCTTCCTGACCTCCCGGCTGCGCGACGACTTCGACGTAGCCCTGTGCCACCCGCTGGACGCAGCCGCGCTGATGGACGCCTTCGATGTGGTCGTGGTCCGCAACAGCGGGCCCGTGCTGCACTACCAGAAGGAGTACGACGCCTTCCGGGAGCGGGCCACGGCCGGCGGCACCCTGGTCTACAACCCGCTGTCCGGGCGCGGCGACATGGCCGGCAAGCAGTACCTGCTGGATCTGACCGCCGCAGGACACCCGGTCATCCCCACCGTCGACCGGCCCGAGGACCTGCACCTGCTCCCCGAGACCGGCCAGTACGCGGTCAAGCCCAAGGTGGGCGCGGACTCCATAGGCCTGGCCTTCGTGCCCCGCGAGCAGCTCGGCGGCCTCGACTACGGCGACATCCTGGTCCAGCCGCGCATCGACTTCCGCGACGAGGTGTCCTTCTACTACGTCGACGACGCCTTCCAGTACGCCCTTCACGCCCCCGATCCCGAGCGCCGCTGGGTCCTCGATCCCTACGAGCCCACCGACGCCGACCTGGCCTTCGCCCGGCGCTTCATCGACTGGAACACCCTCGATCACGGCATCCAGCGAGTGGACGCCTGCCGCACCCCGGAAGGCGAGCTGCTCCTCGTCGAGCTGGAGGACCTCAACCCGTACCTGTCCCTGGACCTGGTCGCCGACCGGACCCGCGACTCCTTCGTGGCGAGCATGACGCAATCCCTCCACCGGTTCCTGGATGCCCAGCCCCGCGGCTGAGACCGCCGGGGGCACAAGTCACACGAATCGATCTGCGACACTGGTACAGCCATGCCTAAGCCCGGAGAACTCACTTTCGTTGCCCCCCGCGGAGCCAAGAAGCCGCCGCGGCACCTTGCCGATCTCACGCCTGCCGAGCGTAAAGAGGCGGTTGCCGCGGTCGGTGAGAAGCCGTTTCGTGCCAAGCAGCTGTCGCAGCACTACTTCGCGCGGTACGCGCACGATCCGGAGCAGTGGACCGACATCCCCGCGGGATCGCGCGCCAAGCTGCAGGAGGCGCTGCTGCCCGAGCTGATGACGGTCGTGCGGCATCTCTCCACCGATGAGAACACCACCCGCAAGACCCTCTGGCGGCTCTTCGACGGCACGCTCGTCGAGTCCGTGCTGATGCGCTACCCGGACCGGGTCACCATGTGCATCAGCTCACAGGCGGGCTGCGGGATGAACTGCCCGTTCTGTGCGACCGGGCAGGCCGGTCTCGACCGGAATCTGTCCAGCGCCGAGATCGTGCACCAGATCGTGGACGGGATGCGGGCGCTGCGGGACGGGGAGATCCCCGGTGGGCCGGCCCGGCTCAGCAACATCGTCTTCATGGGCATGGGCGAGCCGCTGGCCAACTACAAGCGGGTCGTCCAGTCCATCCGGGCCCTCACCGACCCCGAGCCGGACGGGCTCGGGCTGTCGCAGCGGGGGATCACCGTATCCACGGTCGGTCTCGTCCCCGCCATCAACCGCTTCGCCGACGAGGGCTTCAAGTGCCGCCTCGCCATCTCCCTGCACGCACCGGACGACGAGCTGCGCGACACCCTCGTCCCGGTCAACACGCGGTGGAAGGTGCGGGAAGTGCTGGACGCCGGGTGGGAGTACGCGGCGAAGTCGGGCCGCCGGCTCTCCATCGAGTACGCGCTCATCCGGGACATCAACGACCAGGCGTGGCGCGGTGACCGGCTCGGGCGGATGCTCAAGGGCAAGCCGGTGCATGTGAACCTGATCCCGCTGAACCCGACACCCGGCTCCAAGTGGACCGCCTCGCGGCCCGAGGACGAGAAGGCGTTCGTCGAGGCGATCGCCGCCCATGGTGTGCCCGTCACCGTCCGGGACACCCGTGGCCAGGAGATCGACGGGGCCTGCGGGCAGCTCGCGGCCACCGAGCGGTAGTCTGGCGGACGTACGTACATCTTCATATTCCGACAGGGGAGCGCCACAGCGCTGAGAGTGCGGGACAGCCCGCAGACCCTCTGAACCTTGCCCAGGTCATTCTGGGTAGGAAGTTCGGTCACTACTCAAGCTGTTGCGCCCTGCCCGGGAACCGACCGAGGTCCCGGGCAGGGCCGCGTCTCTTCCTGGTCACCCCCAGGAGGAATTCAGTGAGCACCACCAGGAAGTTCACGGCCGTGGCCGTGGGGCTCGGCCTCGCCGCGCTCACCGCGTGCGGTTCGTCCGACTCCGGCGACGAGGGCTCCGGGTCCAAGACCGTCACCCTCGTCAGCCATGACTCCTTCGCCTACACCAAGGCCGTGCTGAAGGACTTCGAGAAGGAGTCCGGCTACAAGGTCAAGGTCCTCAAGGACGGCGACGCCGGTACGGCCGTCAACAAGGCCATCCTCACCAAGGACAACCCGCAGGGCGACGTCTTCTTCGGCGTCGACAACACCCTGCTGTCGCGCGCGCTCGACAACGGGCTCTTCCAGTCGTACGAGGCCAAGGGCTCGGACCTGATCCTGCCGCAGTACCGGGTCGACCAGGACAAGCACCGCGTCACGCCCATCGACTCCGGTGACATCTGCGTCAACTACGACAAGGCCTACTTCAGCAAGCACAAGCTGGCCCCGCCGACGTCCTTCGACGATCTGATCAAGCCCGAGTACAAGAACCTGCTGGTCACCGAGAACGCCTCGACGTCCTCGCCCGGCCTCGGTTTCCTCCTCGGGACCGCCGCGAAGTACGGGGACGACGGCTGGCAGGACTACTGGAAGAAGCTCAAGGCCAACGGCGTGAAGGTCGTCGACGGCTGGGAGCAGGCCTACAACGTGGAGTTCTCCGGGTCCGCCGGCGGCAAGAAGGCCAAGGGCGACCGGCCGCTCGTCGTCTCGTACGCCTCGTCCCCGCCCGCCGAGGTCATCTACGCCGACCCGAAGCCGAAGACCGCGCCGACCGGTGTCGCGGACGGCACCTGCTTCCGCCAGGTCGAGTACGCGGGCCTGCTCAGCAACGCGAAGAACAGCAAGGGCGGCAAGGCGCTCATCGACTTCCTGGTCGGCAAGACCTTCCAGGAGGACATGCCGCTGAACATGTTCGTGTACCCCGTCGTCGAGGGGGCGAAGGTGCCCGCCGAGTTCACCAAGTTCGGCCCGGCCGCCGAGAACCCCGAGACCCTCGACCCCGCCAAGATCGCCGACAACCGTGACGAGTGGGTCAAGTCATGGACCTCGCTCGTACTGAAGTAGAGCCCCCCGCCGAGGCGGAGCCGCCCGCGCGCCGGCGTCCGCGCCTCCGTCCGCGCCCCCGCACGCGCCCGCGTACGGGGAGCGCGGCGCGGCTCGCTCTCATGGCCGTGCCCGTCGCGTTCTTCGGGCTCTTCTTCGCCTATCCGGTCGCGGCGATCACGGCCCGCGGGCTCAGGATCGACGGGGTCTGGCGGTTCGGGCGGATCGGCGACGTGCTCGCGCAATCCGACATCCGGCACGTCCTGTGGTTCACGACCTGGCAGGCGCTCGCCTCGACCGCGCTCACGCTGCTGATCGCGCTCCCCGGCGCGTATGTGTTCGCACGCTTCGATTTCAGGGGCAAACAGGTCCTGCGGGCGATCGTGACCGTGCCGTTCGTGCTGCCGACCGTGGTCGTCGGCACGGCCTTCCTGGCCCTCCTCGGCCGCGGCGGGCTCCTGGACGAGCTGTGGGGCGTACGGCTCGACACGACCGTGTGGGCGATCCTGCTCGCGCACGTCTTCTTCAACTACGCGGTCGTCGTCCGCACGGTCGGCGGCCTCTGGTCGCAGCTCGATCCGCGCCAGGAGGAGGCCGCGCGGATGCTCGGCGCCTCGCGGTTCGCGGCCTGGCGCCGGGTGACGCTTCCGGCGCTCGGCCCCGCGGTCGCGGCCGCCGCGCTCATGGTCTTCCTCTTCACCTTCACCTCGTTCGGCGTGGTGCAGATCCTCGGCGGCCCGACCTTCTCGACGCTCGAAGTCGAGATCTACCGGCAGACCTCGGAGATCTTCGACCTCTCGACGGCCGCCGTCCTCACCCTCGTCCAGTTCGTGGCGGTCGGCGCGATCCTCGCCGTCCACGCCTGGACCGTGCGGCGGCGGGAGACGGCCCTGCGCCTGGTCGACGCGTCCGTGACGGCACGACGGCCGCGCGGCACCGGGCAGTGGACACTGCTCGCCGCCGTCCTTGCCACCATCGCCATCCTGCTCGTGCTGCCGCTCGCCGTGCTGGTCGAGCGGTCCCTCGACGCCCCCGGATTCGGCTACTACAAGGCGCTGACCAGCGATGAAGGCGGCATTTTCCTCGTCCCGCCGATCGAGGCCGTCGGCAACTCGCTGCAGTACGCCCTCGCCGCCACCGCCATCGCGCTGCTGATCGGCGGACTCGCGGCCGCCGCCCTCACCCGCCGGGACGCCGGCCGTCTCGTACGGGGCTTCGACGCCCTGCTGATGCTGCCGCTCGGCGTCTCCGCCGTGACCGTCGGGTTCGGCTTCCTCATCGCGCTCGACAAGCCTCCGCTGGACCTCCGGAGCACCTGGATCCTCGTGCCGCTCGCGCAGGCGCTGGTGGGCGTCCCCTTCGTCGTACGGACCATGCTGCCCGTGCTGCGGGCGGTGGACGGACGGCTGCGCGAGGCGGCGGCGGTGCTCGGGGCCTCGCCGTGGCGGGTGTGGCGCGAGGTCGATCTGCCGATGGTGCGGCGGGCGCTGCTGATCGCGGCCGGGTTCGCCTTCGCCGTGTCGCTCGGCGAGTTCGGCGCGACCGTCTTCATCGCGCGGCCCGACAACCCGACGCTGCCGGTCGCCGTGGCACGGCTGCTGGGGCGGGCCGGCGAGCTCAACTACGGGCAGGCCATGGCACTTTCGACGATCTTGATGGTGGTGTGCGCGGTGGCACTGCTCGTTCTCGAACGCCTTCGTACCGACCGGACCGGGGAGTTCTGACCATGAGCCACGCAAAGCTCGAACTGGATGGAGCGACCGTACGTTTCGGTGGGCGGGCCGTGCTCGACTCCGTCGGGCTCGATGTCGCCGAGCACGAGATCGTGTGCGTGCTCGGGCCCAGTGGCAGCGGCAAGTCGACCCTGCTGCGGGCGGTCGCGGGGCTCCAACCCCTCGACGGGGGACGGGTGTTCCTGGACGGCCGGGACCTCCACGGCGTGCCCGCGCACAAGCGGGGCGTCGGCCTGATGTTCCAGGACCACCAGCTGTTCCCGCAGCGCGACGTGGGCGGCAACGTGGCCTTCGGGCTGCGGATGCACGGCGAGTCGAAGGACCAACAGGCCGTACGTGTGGGGGAGTTGCTCGACCTTGTGGGGTTGCCCGGTGCCCGTGGACGGGCCGTCGCCTCCCTCTCCGGTGGTGAACAGCAGCGCGTCGCGCTCGCCAGGGCCCTCGCGCCCCGCCCCCGGCTGCTCATGCTCGACGAACCCCTCGGCCAGCTGGACCGTTCGCTGCGTGAGCGGCTGGTGGTCGAACTCCGCGAGCTGTTCGGCGAGTTGGGCACGACCGTGCTCGCGGTCACCCACGACCAGGGGGAGGCGTTCGCGCTCGCCGACCGGGTCGTCGTGATGCGGGACGGCCGGATCGCCCAGTCCGGTACGCCACTTGAGGTCTGGCAGCGCCCGGCCGACGCGTTCGTGGCCCGCTTCCTCGGCTTCGAGAACGTGACCGCGGCGACCGTCAGCGGGGAGGCCGCGGACACGCCGTGGGGCAAGCTGCCGGTGCCCTCGGACGCGCCACAGGGTGAGGTCGACCTGCTCGTCAGGCCCGCAGGCGTACGCCTCGTACCGGCGGCCGAGGGGCTGCGCTGCACGGTGGCCGCGCGGACCTTCCGGGGCACCCATGTCGCCGTACGCCTGCAGCCCGAGGACGCGCCGTGGCTGGAGGCGGCGTGTGCGCTGCGGGACGCGCCGGAGACGGGGGACGAGGTCGGGGTGGCGTTCGACGCAGCGGAAATTGTCGTACTCGGGGGAGCTTCCGACGCCTAGGGTGCGGCTCATGACGCTACTCGGGCACGACCGCTACTGCGGCGAAATCGTCGGGCAGACCGCGCTGCTGAGGTCGCATCTCGCCGGGGCCGACCTCGGCGCGACCGTACCGACCTGTCCGGACTGGACGCTGCGGCAGCTCGCCGTGCATGTGGGCGAGGCGCATCGGTGGGCCGAGCACATCGTGCGGACGCGGGCGGCGAAGAGCGTGCCGATCGAGGACGTGGCCGACGTCGGAGGGCCGGAGGGTGACGACCCCGCCGCGCTGGACGCCTGGCTCGCGGAGGGCGCCGAGAAGGCCGCGGAGACCTTTCGTACCGCCGGCGCCGACACCGCCGCCTGGTCCTGGGCCTGGGAGCACACGGCCGGGTTCTGGGCGCGGCGCATGACCCACGAGACGGTGATCCACCGGGCCGACGCGGCGATTGCCGCGGGCGTGACGTACGAGGTTGCGCCGGCGTTCGCCGCCGACGCGATCGACGAGTGGTTGCAGATCGTGCGGTTCGCGCAGGAGAAGTACCCCAGTGATGCCGCGCGGGAGCTGCGCGGGGTGGGGCGCAGTATCCATCTCCATGCCACCGATGCGGAGCCGGGACTTGATGCCGAGTGGCTCATCGAGTTCGAGGACGAGGGGATCGATTGGCGGCGTGGGCACGAGAAGGCGACCGTTGCGCTGCGGGGGCCGCTGACTGAGGTGCTGCTTGCCTTTTATCGTCGGATGGCGCCGGATGGTGGGGGGTTGGAGGTTCTGGGGGAGCGGGAGTTGTTGGACTTCTGGCTGGAGAGGGCCACGTTTGGCTAGCGCCCGGCCGGTGATGCGTCTGCGGGTTCGGTGGGGGCTTGTCGCGCAGTTCCCCGCGCCCCTGAAAAGCCGGTGGCGAGGCCGGTTTGCCAGGTGCCGGTCGGCCTGGGCTGGTCGCGCAGTTCCCCGCGCCCCTTACAGGGCGCGGGGAACTGGGGGAACTGGTGAACCGAGGGGTGCTCAGCGGCCGTTCGGTGTGCTGCGGCGGCGGAGGGCGAACATCACTCCGGCGCCGGCCGCCACGAGCGCGGCCGCTATTCCGGCGATGGCACCGGTGTTGGAGCTGGAGCCGGTCTCGGCGAGGTTCGACTCGCCGCCCGCGGGGGACGGGGTGCTGCCGCCGGCCGACGCGGCCGGGGTGCTCTCCGACTCCGAGGGCGCCGGGGACTCGGGCTTCGCGGTGACCGGCGAGGAGGGCTCGTCGGACGGGGACGGGGTGGCCGGAGGCGTCGACGGCTCCTCGGACTTGCAGGCCTCGGACGGAGTGACGAGGTTCGGCTTGATGTCCTCGTCGACCTGGTTGCCGGCCTTGACGTGGATCCGGTACTCCGCGTTCGGCTTCCAGTCCTCCGAGAAGTCGATGGTCACGCCCTCGCGGGAGCCCTTGACCTCCTGGGTGCCGACGAGCTTCTCGTCCGCGCCGTTGGACTCCAGGAAGACCGTGACCGTGGCCGGGACGCCGGTCGGGTCCTTGTCGGTGACGCTGATGACGCCCTTGGCGCCGTCGCACTTGGCGACGGCCGAGAACTCACTGATGTTGCAGGCGAGCGCGTTGCCGGCGAGGCCGAGCGTGAGCGCGGCCGAGGCGGAGGCAACTCCGAGAATGCGCACGGAACGTGCGGTACGGCGAGATATGGACACGATTGCCCTTCACGGGATGCACAAACGAGGGGGGTGGGGGATTGGCTGCGAAGAAACAGCAATCCCAGACGCCTCACAGGTTTATTGGGCCGCGTCTCGGGTTGTCAATCCGTCTGTCCGTCTTGACCCCTTGGCTTTAGCTTTCATTTACATGAGCCAACCGGATGAGCGCCTCCGGTGCCTCCTCGATCCGGTCGACCAGCGCGATCCGCGACTCCATCGCGCGGTCGCGGGCGAGCGCCTGGAGCAGGGGCCAGGTGGGGAGCCGCTCGGTCCAGTGCGCCCGGTTCACCAGCACCATCGGGGTGGGTTCGCCGCGGGACTCGTAGTAGTTGGGGGTCGCGTTGTCGAAGATCTCCTGGACCGTGCCTGCGGCGCCGGGCAGGAACACCACACCCGCGTTCGAACGGGCCAGCAGGCCGTCCTCACGGGTGGCGTTGGCGAAGTACTTGGCGATGTGCGAGGCGAAGGCGTTCGGCGGCTCGTGACCGTAGAACCAAGTGGGGATCCCCACGGAGGTGTTGCCCTTCGGCCAGCGCCTGCGCACCTCGAAGGCGGCGCGCGCCCAGTCGGTCACCGACGGCACGAACGACGGTGACTTCGCGAGGAGTTCGCACGCCTCGTCCAGCATGGTGTCGTCGTACGGGGCCGCGTACGCGCCGAGGTTCGCCGCCTCCATCGCGCCGGGGCCGCCGCCCGTCGCCACGGTGAACCCGGCGCGCGCGAGCGCACGGCCCAGCCGGGCGGCGCCGCCGTACGCGTCCGTGCCGCGCCCGAGCGCGTGGCCGCCCATCACGCCCACCACCCGTGTGCCGCGCAGGAGTTCGTCGAGGGCGTCGGAGATCGCGTCGTCGTGGACCGAGCGCAGCATCGAGGCGTAGATGTCGCCGTCGGTCTTTGTCCGCTGGAACCAGGCGTACGCGAGGGCGTCCGGCGTCTCCTCGTACCCCTTGTCGAGCGAGGCGAACAGCTCGGCGGGGCGGTACAGATGACCGCGGTACGGGTCGAAGGGCAGGCCGGGGAGCGGCGGGAAGACCAGGGCGCCGTCGGCACGGACCTTCGCCGCGGCGTTCTCCCGCATCGGGCAGCCGAGGAATACGGCGCCGGTGGCGTCGCTGGCCAGCAACTCCCTTGTACGGTCCGTCAGATCGACGCACTGGACACGGAAGCCGGCGAGGGTGCCGCGGGACGAGACGACTGCGTCGAACTCCTCCAGCGTCTCGATCTCACGGTCGTTGTGGTGGGCCGCATGGGCGGGGCTCGTCTGCACCCGCCCATGCTAAGCACGGTCGGTTCAGCCCTGGACGACCGCCGGGTCCATCCACATGACCTCCCAGGTGTGGCCGTCCGGGTCGTCGAAGGCGCGGCCGTACATCTGGCCGTAGTCCTGGGGGGCGCGGGTCTCCGAACCGCCCGCCGCGACCGCCTTGTCGACCAGCTCGTCCACCTTCTCGCGGCTCTCGGCGCTCAGACATAGCAGCACCTCACTGGTCTTCGTCGAGTCCGCGATCTCCTTCTTCGTGAAGTCCGCGTAGCGCTGCTTGTTCAGCAGCATCGCGACGATCGTGTCGCTGATCACGACGGACGCGCAGTTCTCGTCCGAGAACTGCGGGTTGATCGTGTAGCCGAGCTCCGTGAAGAACTTCTTGGAGGCGTCGACGTCGTTCACGGCCAGGTTCACGAAGATCATCTGCTGGTACATATGAGGTCTCTCCCATCGCGTGATGTGCTGTTCGGAGGGGTAGACCGGGGGGTCGTCGAAAAGTCATCGGCGTCCCGCGAACTTTTCCGGACGAGTTTCTCGGGCGGGCCGTCAGCGGGTCAGTGGCAGTGCGGCCAGCTCCGCTACCGCCCAGGTCAGCGGGCCGAAGACGGCGAGCAGGGCGCCCGTGCGGAGGGCGGCGGCGCTGCGCAGCGCGGTGGCGGGCGCCCCGAGCCGCAGCAGGGCGGCCGTGGTGTCGGCGCGCGCGTTCCTCGCCTCCACCGCGGCGGTCAGGAGCGTCGCGACGGCGCATCCCACGACGAGCAGCGCGCCCAGCGTGGTGAGCGGCCCCACCTCGGGGCGCGCGCGGCCGTAGAGCACGGCCATGGCGTACGCCCCCGATGCCACCGCGCACACCACGCCGAGCGGGCGCCCGATGCGGGCCGCCTCCTCCATGAGCACGCGTCCGGCGAGCAGCCGCAGGGCGCCGGGCCGCACCGCCTGGAGCAGCCTGCCGCAGAGGTGCGTGATCGCGGGCCCGGCCAGCGCGAGACCGAACGCGGTGAGCGCCCAGCCGACCAGCACACCGAGGGGCCCGACGTTGAAGCCGCCCGGCAGCTCGGGTCCCGCGAGGGCCGGGGACGTACGACCGGCGTACGTCTCCACGGCGAGCCCGGCCGCGAGCACCGCGGCGCCCCAGGGGAGGCCGGAGGGGGTGGGGAGGGGGGCCGGGGGGTGTTGGGGGTCCAGTGGGTCAAGGGGGTGGTTGGTGCGGCCTGGACGGCCGGAGAGTCCGGGGCTGTCGTGGCTGCTGGTGCTGCTGGTGCTGCTGGTGCTGCCGGGGTGTTGTGAGGTGGCGTGGCGGTCGGCTGCGGCGTGACCGGTGTGACCATCGTGACCGGTGTGCCCGTTGCGCGCGGGCGAGTCGGTGGTGGCGTGGGTGGCGGCGAGCTGCTCGTCGCCCGGGCGGCCCTCGACTCTCGCGCGGGCGCGCGCGCCGGAGCGGCGGGGCACATCGAGCGCCGCGGCGCTGGTGGACGCCTCCGGGCCGCCGTGCCCGGAGTGCCCGGCCTGCCCTGCGTGCGCGGTGCGTCCGGCGTGACCGTCGGGAGCGCCCTGCGTGCTCGGACCGTCGGAAACGCCGCCCCGCCCGGAGCGGCCGGTGGCGCCCTGCCAGGAACCGCCCCTGCCCTCTGAAGCCTCCCGGCCCTCGGAACCGCCCCGGCCCTCTGAAGCCTCCCGGCCCCCGGAACCGCCCCTGCCCTCTGAAGCCTCCCTGCCCTCGGAACCGTCCCGGCCCCCGGAACCGCCCGGGCCCGCCGGACCGTCCGGGCCCTCCGCGCGAGGGCCCGCCTTCGCCTCCGTACGTGTCCCGAAGCGGCCGTACGCGCCGAAGCCGACGCGTTCGACGGAGCGTCCGTAGCCGCCGAAGCCGCTCAGCCGTCCCGGCCGGCCGCCGGCCCTGAAGCCGCTCGGCCTCGGGCCCCGCGGCCGGAGCACCGCCGCGCTGGCGGCCGAGGCGATGATCGGTACGAGGGCCAGCAGGGTGAGCGCTGCCGGGAGGGGCAGCGGCTCGTCCGCGGCGAGGAGGTCGGCGGCGTCGCCGTCGAAGGGCAGGCCGCTCAGGTCGCCGCGCAGATGCAGGAAGAAGAGCAGGGCGACCATCGAACCGAGCGTGCAGGACACGGCGGTGGAGATCGCCGCGAGGACCGTGAGGCGTGCGGGGCCGAGGCCGAGCGCCGACAGCCCCTGCCGGGGACGGGTGGCCGGGTCGGTCCGGGCGACCGCCACCGCGAACTGCACGGTCGCGGCGAGCGGCGCGACGCACCAGGCCAGCCGCAGCACGGCCGCGCCGGACGAGTCCGGGTGCCCCATCGCGTACCCCAGGGTGCACAGGAGGAGGAAGCCCGTGCCCGCCGACGCCGCCGCGACCAGGAGCCTGCGCAGCTGGACGGCGGGGCGGGCCCCGCGCGCTAGACGGAGAGCGAGCACGCGGCCCGGCCTTCCGCGCTGTCGGCCACCGGCGGCAGATGGACGGTGTTCACGCGCCGCCCGTCGAGCAGCGACACCGTGCGGTCGGCGAGGGCCGCGGTTTCCGCGTCGTGGGTGGCCAGGACGACGGTGATCCCGTGCGAACGGGCCGCCGTCGTGAGCGTACGGAGCACATGGGCCCGGTCGGCGCGGTGCAGCGGGGCGGTGGGCTCGTCGGCGAAGAGCACGGTCGGCGCGGGGGCCAGGGCGCGGGCGATGGCCACGCGCTGCCGCTCGGCGTGCAGCAGCGCGTGCGGGCGTTTGCGGGCGCAGCCGCCGATGTCTAGGCGGTCCAGCCACTCCAGGGCGGCGGTCTTGGCGCGGCGGCGCGAGACTCCGCGCAGCATCAGGGGCAGCGCCGCGTTCTCCCAGGCGTTCAGCTCCGGGACCAGGACCGGCGCCGGGTCGATCCAGGCGAACCGGTCGCGGCGCAGCCGCTCGCGGGTCAGCGGACCCATGGTGTGCACGGGCGTGCTGTTGAACCAGACCTCGCCCTGTTGCGCCCGCAACTGCCCGGACAGGCACTGGAGCAGGGTTGTCTTGCCGCTGCCACGTGGGCCGCCGACGGCGAGGATCTCGCCCTCGCGGACCCCGAGCGAGACGCCGGTGAGCGCGGGCGAGCCGTTGTGCTTGACGTGCAGGGCGCGTGCCCACAGCACGTCGTTGTCCGGCGGAGCCACCATGGCGTACACCTCGGTTCAGATCAGAAATGCCGTGCGAAGTCCCCCTTCCGGGGGAACGAAGGCAGGGCCGATCGGTCACTGGGCACGCTAGGTAGTCGGGGCCGGGAGGCCGGACAGCACGCGGCCCCGGAGCGCCCATTCTCACTCGAACGGGCGGCACCGGGGCCGGTGTTGATCACAGATTCAGCTCATCGGAACCCCTGAGGGCCCGGCGGGATCAGAGCTTCGCCCATGCCTCCGTCAGCACCTGACGGACGATCCCCTCGATCTCGTCGAAGGTCGACTGGTCGGCGATCAGCGGCGGCGAGAGCTGGATGACCGGGTCACCGCGGTCGTCGGCGCGGCAGTACAGGCCGTACTCGAAGAGCTTCTTGGAGACGAAGCCGTAGAGCACGCGCTCCGACTCCTCGTCCGTGAAGGTCTCCTTGGTGGCCTTGTCCTTCACCAGCTCGATGCCGTAGAAGAAGCCGTTGCCGCGGACGTCGCCGACGATCGGCAGGTCGTGCAGCTTCTGGAGGGTGGAGAGGAACGCGCCCTCGTTGTCCAGCACGTGCTGCGTGAGGTTCTCGCGCTCGAACAGGTCGAGGTTGGCGAGACCCACGGCCGCCGACACCGGGTGGCCGCCGAAGGTGTAGCCGTGCAGGAAGGTGTTGTCGCCCTTGTAGAACGGCTCGGCGAGCCGGTCCGAGATGATGCACGCGCCGATCGGGGAGTAGCCCGAGGTCATGCCCTTGGCGCAGGTGATCATGTCCGGTACGTAGTCGAACTTGTCGCAGGCGAACATCGTGCCCAGGCGGCCGAAGGCGCAGATGACCTCGTCCGAGACGAGCAGCACGTCGTACTGGTCGCAGATCTCGCGTACGCGCTGGAAGTAGCCGGGCGGCGGCGGGAAGCAGCCGCCGGCGTTCTGCACGGGCTCCAGGAAGACGGCGGCGACCGTCTCCGGGCCCTCGAAGAGGATCTGCTCCTCGATCTGGTCGGCGGCCCAGCGGCCGAAGGCCTCGGGGGAGACGCCGGAGCCCTGGTCGAGGAAGGCGGGCGCGCGGTAGATGTTGGTGTTCGGGACCTTGTGGGCGCCCGGGACCAGCGGCTCGAACGGTGCCTTCAGGGCGGGCAGGCCCGTGATGGACAGGGCGCCCTGCGGGGTGCCGTGGTAGGCGACCGCGCGCGAGATGACCTTGTACTTGGTCGGCTTGCCCTGCAGCTTGAAGTACTGCTTGGCGAGCTTCCAGGCGGTCTCGACGGCCTCGCCGCCACCCGTGGTGAAGAAGACCTTGTTCAGGTCGCCCGGCGCGTAGTTCGCGAGGCGCTCCGCGAGCTCGACGGCCTTCGGGTGGGCGTAGGACCAGATCGGGAAGAAGGCCAGCTCCTGCGCCTGCTTGAACGCCGTCTCGGCCAGCTCCCGGCGGCCGTGGCCCGCCTGGACCACGAACAGCCCCGCGAGACCGTCGAGGTAGCGCTTGCCCTTGTCGTCGTAGATGTACGTGCCCTCGCCACGGACGATCGTGGGGACGGGAGCGTTCTCGTACGAGGACATGCGGGTGAAGTGCATCCACAGGTGGTCGTACGCGGTTCGGCTGAGGTCCTTGGTGGTCACGGCTATCGGGTTCCCCACATGTAGGTCTGCTTCTTGAGCTTGAGGTAGACGAAGCTTTCGGTGGAGCGCACTCCGGGCAGGGCCCGTATGCGTTTGTTGATGACGTCCAGCAGGTGGTCGTCGTCCTCGCAGACGATCTCGGCGAGGATGTCGAACGAGCCCGCGGTCATCACCACGTACTCGACTTCCGCCATGGCGGTCAGCGAGTCCGCCACGGGCTCCAGGTCGCCGTCGACGTTGACGCCCACCATCGCCTGCCTGCGGAAACCCACGGTGAGCGGGTCCGTGACGGCGACGATCTGCATCACGCCCTGGTCGAGCAGCTTCTGGACGCGCTGGCGCACGGCCGCCTCGGAGAGGCCGACGGCCTTGCCGATCGCGGCGTAGGGCCTCCGGCCGTCTTCCTGGAGTTGCTCGATGATGGCGAGGGAGACGCTGTCCAGCGGGGGAGTGGTGTTCCCCGACCGGGTGTCTCGGGAGCCCTTCGGCTCTGCGCTGCGACTGGACACGTGCTCACTGTGCATGAGGCTTCAGCGGTTCCGCAAGAGTTGATTGATGAAATTCGTTGTCTGCGCGGCCCACATGTGCGGATTTCGCAGTTCTGGGGCGATCGGGGGTGTTGAAAACGTGGGTCGCGGGACTAGGGTGGATGTCTCAGTGATTGGACATCTGACTGGAGGGCCGGCAGTGAGCACCGAGCTGCGTCGTCTGCGCAATTACATCGACGGAGAATTCCGCGATGCCGCCGATGGACGGACCACCGACGTGGTCAACCCCGCGACGGGCGAGGCCTACGCCACCGCGCCGCTGTCCGGACAGGCCGACGTCGACGCCGCGATGGCAGCCGCCGCGGCGGCCTTCCCGGCCTGGCGCGACCAGACCCCGGCCGAGCGCCAGAAGGCCCTGCTCAAGATCGCGGACGCCTTCGAGGAGCGGGCCGAGGAGCTGATCGCGGCCGAGGTGGAGAACACCGGCAAGCCCATCGGACTCACCCGGTCCGAGGAGATCCCGCCCATGGTCGACCAGATCCGCTTCTTCGCGGGCGCGGCGCGCATGCTGGAGGGCCGCGCGGCCGGCGAGTACATGGAGGGCCTGACCTCGATCGTCCGCCGTGAGCCGGTCGGCGTCTGCGCGCAGGTCGCGCCGTGGAACTACCCGATGATGATGGCCGTGTGGAAGTTCGCCCCCGCGCTCGCGGCCGGCAACACGGTCGTCCTCAAGCCGTCGGACACCACTCCCGCCTCCACGGTCCTGATCGCCGAGATCATCGGCTCGATCGTCCCCAAGGGCGTCTTCAACGTCATCTGCGGCGACCGTGACAGCGGCCGCGCGATGGTCGAGCACCCGGTGCCCGCCATGGCGTCGATCACCGGTTCCGTGCGCGCGGGCATCTCCGTCGCCGAGTCCGCCGCCAAGGACGTCAAGCGCGTCCACCTGGAGCTGGGCGGCAAGGCGCCGGTCGTCGTCTTCGAGGACACCGACATGGCCAAGGCCGTCGAGGACATCTCGGTCGCGGGCTTCTTCAACGCGGGCCAGGACTGTACGGCCGCCACCCGCGTCCTCGTCCAGGAGTCCATCCACGACGAGTTCGTGGCCGCGCTCGCCAAGGCCGCCGCCGACACGAAGACCGGCATGCCGGACGACGAGGACGTGCTGTACGGGCCGCTCAACAACCCGAACCAGCTCAAGCAGGTCACCGGCTTCATCGAGCGCCTGCCCGCCCACGCCAAGGTCGAGGCGGGCGGCCACCGCGTCGGCGAGAAGGGCTACTTCTACGCTCCGACCGTGGTGTCTGGGCTGAAGCAGGACGACGAGATCATCCAGAACGAGGTCTTCGGCCCGGTCATCACCGTCCAGTCCTTCTCGGACGAGGCGCAGGCCGTCGAGTGGGCGAACGGCGTCGAGTACGCCCTCGCCTCCTCCGTCTGGACCAAGGACCACTCGCGCGCGATGCGCATGTCCAAGGTCCTCGACTTCGGCTGCGTCTGGATCAACACCCACATCCCGCTGGTCGCGGAGATGCCGCACGGCGGCTTCAAGAAGTCCGGCTACGGCAAGGACCTGTCGGGGTACGGGTTCGACGACTACACGCGGATCAAGCACGTGATGACGTCCATCGAGGGCTGAGCCTCTGCGGCTGACGGAGTGAACGGCACGGCCCCGGGCGGGAGTTGATCCGCTCGGGGCTGTGCTGTGTGTTGTGCGTGTTGTGCCGTGTCAGACGGCCTGGGCGAGTACGAGCCCGGTGACGCTCAGCTCTGCGTCGGACTCCTTCCCGCTCTTGTCGCCCTCCTCGTTCTTGTGCACCTCGCGGCCGCCGCAGTCCGGGGGCCAGGGCCGCTCGCCCTTGCCGGGCAGCTCGTCGGGCGGGACCGGGAAGTCGACGCCGATGTCCTCCAGGATGTGCTTGCAGGCCTTCACGGCCTTCCGGAACTCCTTGGAGACCGGGTCGGGACGGCTCGTCCGGTCTCCCGCGTCGATCCGTACGCGTACGCCGTCGCCGTCGTCCGATGTGTAGACGACGATGTCGGGGAAGTCCTCCAGGCCGTTGTCGCGCACGCACTCGGTGAACTCGCGGGAGGCCTTGTCCTGGCGCTTCCAGTCGGTCGAGTCCGTGGAGTCGCCCGGGCCGTCGTTCTTCGGGGGCTCCGACGACGACCCGCCGCTCGACGGTGAAGACGGGTCGGCCGCGACGGCCTGGCCCGCGTACACCCCGCCGAGTGTGACCGCGGTGATCAGGGCGCAGGCCGCGGCCAGCCGGCGATGCCCCTTCGTCGTACTTCGCATGAGGATCCTCCTGGGTGCGTCTCCGGAGCACGTCCCGGGAGTGTTTCCCGGGAGTGCTTCTCCTCGAATCACCTCAGCGCGTGGGCGGTTACGGCACGGGAACGGGTGCTCTTACCGCCCTGTTACCGCCCGGCGGGCACGCTTTCCGCAGGGTTCGCAGCAGCCGGAGACGCAGCCGGAGATGCCGATGCGCGTATTGGTGGTCGAGGACCACGAGGAGCTCGCCGAGACCGTCGCGGCGGGACTGCGCAGAGAGGGTATGGCCGTCGACATCGCGCTGGACGGCCATGCGGCGCTGGAGCGGGCCACGGTCAACGGCTACGACGTCGTCGTACTCGACCGTGATCTGCCCGGGCTGCACGGAGACCGGGTCTGCCGGGCCCTGGCCGAGGGGGGCAGCCGGGCGCGGGTCTTGATGCTGACCGCGTCCGGCACGGTCGCCGACCGGGTCGCGGGGCTCGGGATGGGCGCCGACGACTATCTGCCGAAGCCCTTCGCCTTCACCGAACTCGTCGCGCGGATACGGGCGTTGGGGCGCCGGGCCCAGCCTGCGCTGCCGCCGGTCCTGGTCCACGGCGATCTGCGGCTCGACCCCGCGCGGCGGGTGGCGTCCCGCGACGGACGCCAACTCCCGCTCAGCCCGAAGGAGTTCGCGGTCCTGGAGCTGCTGATGGGTGCGGGTGGGGCCGTGGTCTCTGCCGAGGAACTGCTGGAGTGGGCCTGGGACGAGGCGGCCGATCCCTTCACGCAGACCGTGAAGGTGACGGTCAGCCGGCTGCGGCGCAAGCTCGGGGAACCGCCGTTGATCGAGACGGTGGCGCAGGCCGGGTACCGGGTATGAGAGTGCGTTCTGGGCTTCCCTCGGGGTGGCGGATTCGCGGAGCGAGGATCCTGCGCGGGCTGCGCGGGCTGCGCGGGCTGCGCGGGCTGCGCGGGCTGCGGGGGATCCGGGGGCCGCAGAGCATCCGGTGGCGGCTGACCTTGCTCTACAGCGGACTGTTCGTGGTGGCGGGGGCGGTGCTGCTGGCCCTCACGTACGCCCTCATGTTCGAGAGTGGCGAACAGGTGTCGGTGACCAGGCCCGACGTGCCTCCGGTGGGAGCGGGGGCGCCCGCCGTCCAGGGGTACGTACGTGAGCAGCTGGTCGCCCAGCGCAGCGACCAGCTGCATCAGCTCTTCGTCGAGTCGGGGGTCGCCCTCGGCATCATGGCGGTTGCCTCGCTCGTGCTCGGGTGGCTGGTGGCCGGGCGGGTGCTCGCGCCTCTGCGGAGCATGACCGGGGCGGTGCGGCGGATCTCGGCGGACGCTCTGCACCGACGGCTCGCGGTGGCCGGGCCGGCCGACGAACTCAAGGACCTCGCCGACACGTTCGACGATCTGCTCGCCCGGTTGGAAGGCTCCTTCGAGGCGCAGCGGCGGTTCGTGGCCAACGCGTCGCACGAGTTGCGTACGCCGCTCACCCTTCAGCAGGCCGTCATCGATGTGGCGCTCGCCGACCCTGGGGCGGATGCCGGGGCTCTGCGGGCCGCCTGTCTTCGGGTGCGGGCCGCCGGGCAGGAGCAGGAGCGGTTGATCGAGGCGTTGTTGACGTTGGCGTGCAGTCAACGGGGGGTGCCGGAGCGGGAGTTCGTGGACCTGTCCGTGGTGGCGGCCGAGCTGTTGCCCGACGCTGGGCTTGGGCCCCGGGTGTCCGCCGAGCTCTCGCCCGCGGGCCTTGTGGGGGACCCGCAGTTGATCGGGCGGCTGGTGAGCAACCTCGTCGAGAACGCAGTACGCCACAACGTGCCCTTGGGGGAGGGGGGTTGGGTTTCCGTCTGGACCGGGGTCGTGGATGGGCGGGCCTCCTTGCGGGTCGTGAACAGTGGGCCTGTGGTGCCGTCGGGGCAGGTGGGTGTTCTGTTCGAGCCGTTTCGGAGGTTGGGGGCCGAGCGGGTTCGGGCTCGGGGCCGAGGCCGGGAGGGTTCCGGGTTGGGCTTGTCGATCGTGGCGGCGATCGCGGCGGCGCACGGGGGTGTGGTGGAGGCGCGGGCCCGGGGGGAGGGTGGGTTGTGGGTGGAGGTGGTGTTTCCGCCCCCGCCGCACCTTCCCGTCCCGACCCTGGGGGCTGCGCCCCCAGACCCCCGCCCATCGGCCTGAACGGCCTCGTCCTCAAACGCCGGACGGGCTAATAGTTAGCCCCTCCGGCGTTTGAGGAGCGGGGGTTCGGGGGCGACACTCTGTCGTCCCCGAGCCGGACGGCTCGACGCTGCGTCCATTGCCCGCCCGGCAGGGCGAACGGCATGCTGCCCACGTGCCAGCGAACCCGAGACCCCGAATCTCCCGCCGCAGCCTGCTGCGCACCATCGGCACGGGCGCAGCCACCGCACTGGCCGCCGGCTGCGGCGTACCGGCGGCGTACGTCGCGCCCTCGGACCGGTCGAGAAGCGATCTGTCGGCCACCGACAAGCGCCTGACCTGGGCCAACTGGCCCCTCTACATCGACACGGACGACGAGGACGAGTCGCGGCGCCCCACCCTGGACGCCTTCGAGAAGCGCACCGGGATCGCGGTCACGTACACCGAGGAGATCAACGACAACGACGAGTTCTTCGGGAAGGTCAGCCCCTCCCTGATGAACCATCAGGAGACCGGCCGGGACCTGATGGTGATCAGCGACTGGATGTGTGCGCGGTTCGTGCGCCTGGGCTGGGTCCAGGAGATGGACCGTTCCCGGCAGCCGAACGTCACCAAGTACCTTGACCCGCAACTGCGTTCACCGGCCTTCGACCCGGGCCGGAGGCACACCGTGCCGTGGCAGTCGGGGATCACCGGCATCGCGTACAACCGCCGTACGGTCGGTCGGGAGATCCGGCACGTCTCCGACCTGTGGGCGGACGACCTCAAGGGCCGCGTCACGCTCCTCTCCGGTCTCGACGAGGCGTTCGCGCTGCTCATGCAGGGCAACGGCGTCGACATCACCAAGTGGACCGCGGACGACTTCCACACGATGTGCGAGCAGGTCGAGAGACTCGTCCGCACGGACCACATCCGCCGCTTCACCGGCAACGACTACATCAAGGACCTGTCGAGCGGCGACGTACTGGCCTGCCAGGCGTACAGCGGTGACGTGATCCAGCTCCAGGCCGACGACCCCGACATCGAGTTCGTCGTCCCGGAGGAGGGCGCCGAGCTCTGGTCCGAGTCCCTGATGATCCCGAACCTCGCCCGCCACAAGGCGAACGCCGAAACACTGGTCGACTACTACTACGAGCCGTCCGTGGCCGCCGAGCTCGCCGCGTGGGTCAACTACGTCTGCCCCGTCCCGGCCGCCCAGGACATCCTCGCCTCCGCCAAGGACGAGGAGACCGCCGCCCTCGCCGAGGACCCGCTCATCTTCCCGGACACCGCTATGCGCAAGCGGCTCGCGATCGCCCGGGACATCACGGCGAAGGAACGCACGGAGTTCGCGAAGCGGTGGAACGCGATCGCGGGGTTGTAGCCGGACGTGCGATCAGCTGTGACCAGGCCGGCTGCGGTAGGAGCACGGCTCGGCCACACCTCCATGTCCACAGCTGGGCCGCCGCTCGGCCACACTTCGTACCCGCCGGAGCGCGAAGGTGCCTGCCTGCTCATCGCCCGCCGAGCTGCTTGAGCACCTGGGCGGCGACCTTCTTGCCGTGGTCGCGAGAGGTGTCGACCGACTCTGTGATGATGCCGGCCCAGTGGAGGGTGTCGCCGTTCGGCTCGTGGATCACGTCTGCTTCCGGGACGTCGTACGGGGAGAGGGCGCCGCGGGCGAACGGGTCCTTGGCCCATTCGTGCTCGGCGACCTTGACGGGCCGGAGTTTCGGGTCGCCGGTGATGTCCCGGATCACGTCGAGGACTTCCTTGTGGCGCCGTTCGCGGGGCAGGGCCAGCAGACGTTCGGTGTCCTCGGGGGAATCGGCCACGACGACGAAGATCTGCCCCTTGTAACCGGGCTCCCCCTTCGAGCCGTTCACCAGCCACCACGGCACGGAGGCATCCTGGACGACGTCTGCGTCCTCGGGGATCACCGGGTGGTCGAACTCCAGGATCATCTTCATGGTGGGGTCCTGCGGCACGGCTTTGAAGGCTTCGACCTTCTTCGCCGGCAGGGGTGGGACGAATTCGATGGTGTCGGCGGCCAGGACGGGGACGGGGATGGCCACGACCACGGCGCGGGCCTTGTAGGTGACCGGGCGGCCCCGTCGTTCAGCGTTGACGACGACTCCGGTCGGCGCGTACTCGACGCGTTTGACGACGGTGTTGAGCCGGATGGACAGCTTGTCGGCGAGTGGAGCGAGGACCTGGTTGTAGCCCCCGATGACGCGGTAGTTCTTGTACTCGGGCGGGATGTCTCCAGGAGGCTGGTCCCACAGGCCGCCGTCCTGCCGCTCGGACCTCTCCCACGGGTCGCCCGGCTGCTTGCGGGTGGCGACGGTGGTGAGCTGGTGGGTCTTGAGTTTCTGCTTGTGGACCAGGTCCCAGGTCGAGGCCTTCGCCCCGTGGATGACCTGACAGCCGAACTCGATCGGGACCGACATCGAGGTGTGGTCGGTGAACATACGCCCGCCGATGCGGTCGCGGGCCTCGACGACTACGACCTTCTTGCCGCCGTCGGCCAGTTCGCGGGCCGTGGCGAGACCGGCGACTCCGGCGCCTATGACGATCACGTCGAGGTCCCCGGTACCGCCGCCGCCCCCGCCGCCGCTGTTCTTCTCCTTCGCGCAGGCGGCGAGGGCTGCGGTCGTGACTCCCGCGGCGGCAGCGGTGAGTATGCCGCGCCGGCTCAGCGGGCGGAGTCGGTGTTCCATGGTGCCTCGGCTCTCTGCGCGTGATCACTGTGTGTGGCTCACGATTCCCGGCCCAGCCGTCCAACCGGAATCCGCCGACCGGGGGTTGGACCCCCGCCGGTCAGGGGTGCGGGGCGGGTTTCCACGTCGGAGACCGGATTCAGGCGACGGGGCATGGCCGTGATCCAGGGTCACCGCCCTGAGGACCCAGGCCCACCCGCCTTTTGGGGCCTCGACCGACCCGGATCACTGAAGCGGTTCACCGAAGTGGTTCACCGAAGTGGTTCACCGAAGTGGTTCGCGCAGGCCGTTCAGAGGCCCGCACGCGTGAACGTCACATGTGTGACTCCGCTCGGCGAGGAAGTGGCCTCGACCTCGTAGTCCTTCTCGGGGCCCTCCAGGCCGTCCCAGAGGCGGACGCCTCGGCCCAGCAGGATCGGGGTCACCACGACGTGCAGGCGGTCGATGAGCCCGGCGGCAAAGAAGTCGCGGACCACGGTGGGGCCACCGCCGATGCGTACGTCCTGGCCGTCCGCGGCCTCGCGGGCCGTCTCCAGCGCCTCGGCGGGCGAGGTGTCGAGGAAGTGGAACGTCGTGCCGCCCTCCATCTCGATCGACGGGCGCGGGTGATGGGTGAGGACGAAGGTCGGTGTGTGGAACGGCGGGTTGGGCCCCCACCACCCCTTCCAGTCCGGGTCCTCGTGCCATCCCGGGTAGCCGAACTTCCCGGCGCCCATGATCTCGGCGCCGATCCCGGGGTCGAACTGCCGGGCGAAGGCGTCGTCGAGGCCGCCGGTTCCGCCGGGCCGGCCGGTCATCTCGTGCCAGAACCGGGTGGTGAACATCCACTGGTGCAGCCTTTCGCCGGCGTGGCCGAACGGCGCGTCACGGCTCAGGCCCTCGCCGGTGCCGAAGCCGTCGAGTGAGATGGAGAAGTTGTGGACACGGGCGAGCGACATGGCCGGCGACACCTTTCACTTTTCCTGCTGCCCGCCGAGCCTCGTCGTACTGGCTCGAATCGGCTCGGTCGTGCAGCGATGGACGGCGGCCGCCACGACGGCGGACGACCAACGCCAAACCCTCCCAGATCGCATAGATCAACTCAATCCATGTCGAACCAGGCTCACCTCGGCAGCGTCGGGCCGGGCCCGCGAAACCCCAACTTCCTTTGTGGCAAAGGCCATTGACATCGCAGCGCGCTGTGTAGACCGTGTGATGACACGCGTCTCATTGTGTGTGAGTCCGCCTCGGGTGAGGCATGGACACGGGGGTGTCATGGGGAACGCACGCAGGCTGCCCATACTGGTGGCGGTCGTGGTGGGGCTGGTGCTGCTCGCCGCCGTGGGCGTGGTGGTGAACGCGGCCGTCGGCGGCTCGGACGACGACTGCGGCGTACGGCTGGAGGTGAACTCCTCGACGGAGAAGGGCAATCTGCTCTCCGACCTGGCCGAGGACTACAACGACTCCGGACGTGAACTCGCGGGCGGGAAGTGCGCCCGAGTGGCGGTGTCGGAGACGAGTTCCGGCGTTGCCAAGGACGCACTCGCCCAGGGCTGGGACGAGCGGCGCGACGGCGCGCCCGAACCACAGGTGTGGACGCCCTCCTCCTCGCTGTGGCTGACACTGCTCCAGCGCGACGCGACCGCCGCCGACCGCAAACTGCTCACCGACGAGAAGCCGCGCTCGCTCGCCACCAGCCCACTGTCGATCGGCATGCCCCGGCCCATGGCGGAGGCGCTCGGCTGGCCGGAGAAGAAGATCGGCTGGCGGGACGTGCTGTCCCTGACGCAGAAGGGCTGGGCCTCGGTAGGCCGGCCCGAGTGGGGCCGCTTCAGCCTGGGCAAGGACAACCCGCACACCTCCACCTCCGGCCTGGGCGCGACCGTGGCCACCTTCTACGCCGCCACCGGCCGCTCCAGCGACCTGACCGTGGACGACGTCAAGGACGCGAAGACCCGGCGGTTCGTGGCGGGCGTCGAGTCGGGCGTCCTGCACTACGCCTCCGACGCGACCGCGTACATGGCCAACCTCGCCGAGGCGGACGCCGACGGACAGGCCCTGTCGTACGCCAGCGCCGTCGCCGTACAGGAACAGCTGATCCACCTCTACAACCAGGGCAGCCCCACGGGCGAGACCGAACGGATCGGCAAGGGGAAGAAGCCGCAGGTGCCCCTGGTGGCCGTGCACCCGGCCGACGGCACGCTCATGTTCGACCACCCCTTCGCTGTGCTGCCCTCGGCGTCCAAGGACCAGCGGGCCGCGGCCGCCGACTTCCGTGCCTTCCTGCTGGAGGACGCCCAGCAACGCCGCTTCCAGCAGACCGGATTCCGCGACCACGAGGGCAACGCGGGCAGCGAACTCGCCCGCTCGGTCAGCCTGTCCGAGCAGAGCGAGGGGAACCTGTCACTGATCGACCCGCCCGGGGACGACGTGCTGGCGGCGGTCCTGGACAGCTGGGACGAGCTGCGCAAGAAGGCCCGGGTGCTGCTCGTCATGGACGTCTCCGGGTCGATGAACCAGACCGCGGGCGGCGGACAGAGCCGGATGGAGGCGGCCAAGAAGGCAGCCGCCGACACGCTCGGCCTCTACCACCCCGACGACGAGGTCGGCCTGTGGGCGTTCTCCACCGAGACCGACGACCATCCCCAGCCGTACCGGGAGATCGTGCCGCCCCGCCCCGTCCGTGACAACGAAAAGCGGCTCACCGAGGCCATCAACGGGCTCAACGCCGAAGGGGGCACCGCTCTCTACACCACCGTGCGCGCCGCCCAGAAGGAGATGCTGGCCGACCTGGACACCGACCGCATCAACGCCGTCGTCGTCCTGACCGACGGCCAGAACGAGTACCCGGCCGACAACGACCTCGACGCCCTTCTGCGCGACCTCGACGCCAGTCAACTGGAGCGCTCGGTACGGGTCTTCACCGTCGCCTTCAGCGGCCAGGCCGACTTCGGCACGCTCACGAAGATCGCCTCCGCCACCAAGGCCACCTCCTACGACGCCCGCGACCCGGCGGTCATCGACAAGGTGATGGTCTCCGTCATCAGCAACTTCTGACCCGGCACAGACAGATCGAGCAACACAGATAGATACAGATAGATGCAGATAGAGAGGACGCGATGGGCAGCCGTTTCCTTCCCGGCGTCGCGGTCGCGTTGTTCGCCGTCGCGGGCAGCGTCACGGCTCTCCTCGCCGGTGCCCCGGCCGCCGCCGCCCTGCCCGTCGGCGCGGGCGTCGGCGGCCTCGTATGGGGGACGCACGCCCTCACCGGCCGCCTCACCCGCCCGGCGGAGTCGGCATCCGCGAGGCCCGCGACCGGCCGGGCGGACGCCCGGGACGCGGATCGGCCGACGGGCACGCCCTCCGACCCGCTGTCCGACCCGCTGTCCGGCCACCTGCCCGAACCGCCCGCCGACGCCGCCCGGTGGCTGACCCGCGCTTCGGCGGCCGCCGACCGGCTGCAGCACCAGTGCAGACAGAGCCCCAACGCCTCGCTCTGGCCGACGCTGGCAACGGCGGCGACCTCCGTACGGGCCGCTGCCGACCGGCTGACGGCCGCGGCCGAGGCGGTCCGCGTCATCGACTCAAGCGGTACCAGCGGTACGAGCGGTACCAGCGGCACACCCGCCGACCACGAGGCCCTGCGGCGCGACCAGAAGCGCCTGGTGGGAGAGGCCCGGGCCCTTCCCGACGGCCCGCTGCGGCGGGCCAAGGAGGACGCCGCGCGCGCCACGGGCGAACGCGCCGCCACCCTGAAGCGCCTGGCCGAACTGCGTCAGCTCCTGATCACCACCATGGAGGCCACCGCCCTGCGCCTGGAAGCCGCGGCGGAACGTGGGGCCATGCTGCTGTCCCTCCAGGCCGCGACGGACGCCTCCGCCGCCCCTCCGGACCTCACCGCCCTCGACCACGAGCTCGACGCCGTACAGACCGGACTCGACACACTCGACGAGATCACCCGCTCCCTGCACGGCGCGGCCGAGGACCGGCCGGAGTGAGCCGGCCGCGCCTGCGCGGACGAGGCGTCCTCGCCTGCACGATGACGTGGTCCCTGGTCGGCGTACCGATCCTGGTCGTCCTGGCGTCCCGCAGCTACGGAACGTCATGGGTGGCGGTCTTCTTCCTCCTCGCGATCGCCTCGGGCGCCATAGGTCTGGCGATCGGCCATATCTGGGTCCGCTCGTACATGGACCCGACGCCGCGGGAGCTCCTGACCGCGGCGCCCGGGCTCACGGCAGCCGCTCTGATCTTCACGGCACCGGGGCTGGCTCCCTGGGCCTTCCACGAGCTGGCCGGGCAGCCGGCACAGGTCCGCGTCCTCGAGGTCGAGCCTGTCATCGACGACTATGGCGACGACACCGGGCTCACCCACTACCGCATCGCGGACGCGGCGACCGAGCGTGACCTCGGCCGGTTGCGGTTCGGCCCGGTGACACGCGTACCCGCCGGCGCCGTCATCTCCGTCTCCGTGATCCCGGACGGCTGGTCGCCGCCCGTCGCCACCGAACGCCTGAAGGACGCCGACGCCCTCGTCACCACCTTCGCTGTCCTCGTCACCGTCCACGTCCTTGGCTGCGCCGCCACGGCAGCGGCCTGGCCGCGCAAGACCCAGAGCTGAGAGGCCCAGAGCTGAGAGACCAAGAGCCGAACGCCCCGGCCGCCCCCGGCCGGATCCTCAGCTTTCGGTTCCGAACGCCGCCCACAGGATCCGCTCCGCCACCGGGTTCATCTCCTCGCTCTTCGCGTCGGTGGCGTTCACCGAGTACACGAGCGTGCGGGACAGATCGCGCGTGGCGGCGATCACCGTGCTGTAGCCGGGCCTGGCGCCGGACTTGGCCCAGATGACGGTGTTCTCGTCGAGCTCGTACTGCTGGAGGCCGGCACTCATCGTCGCGTTCGGCACGTCGGGGAGCGTGAACATCTCCTGCTCCAGCAGGGGTTGGGGCACCAGCCGGCCGCGGAACAGTGCGAAGAGCAGGCGCTCCAGGTCCTCCGTCGTGGAGATCATGTCGCCCGCGGCCCACCGGTCCGACATGTTCCACTCGGTGGCGTCCACCAGTCTGCCGTCCGCCAGGATCTGGTAGCCGCGGTTGTGCGGGCCGTGGATGCGCGGGTCGGGGCCGCCTGGGAAGGACGTGTGATGCATCCGGGCCGGCCGCAGGACCCGTACGGCCGCTTGGTGTTCGTACGTGTCGCCGGTGACCTTCTCGATGAGCAGGCCGAGCACGGTGTAGTCGATGTTGGCGTACTGCTGCCGCTCGCCCGGGCGGAAGGCGGGGCCGGCGGCGACGGACGAGGCCACGACCGCCTCCGGAGTCAGCGTCTCGAACCGCCGCTCGTACCCCTCACCGTTCACGTCACCCAGCGTCGCTCCCGGTTTCAGCCCGCTGGTGAACGTCAGCAACTGCCGTACGGTGATGGGCTCGAACGCCTTCGGGAGGAGGCCGGGGAGGTAGGTCTGGACGTGTTCGTTCAGGTCGATCCTGCCTTCGGCGGCGAGCTGGAGCACGACGGCCGACGTGACCACCTTGGTGGTCGAACCGGCCCTGAAGCGCCCGTGCTCCAGAGCTTTGCGACCACTCGCCAGGTCGTGCACCCCCGCGCTGCCGCGCCACTTGCCGGCCTTGCCCCCGACGCGTACCAGCGCGGCCGTCGTGTCCTCGTCCGGAATTCCCTTCAGAGCTTCGTGTAAGGCCTTGTCGGTCTTCGGACTCACGGTCTCCTGTACGACCGCCGTGGGGGCGGGGGCGGCGAGCGCGGTCCCGGCCAGGGGCCCCGCGGTGAGTCCCAGGACCACGAGGGCGGCACAGGCGGTACGGATTCGGACATGCATCGGCTGACTCCCAGGGGTGATCGGTGACCTTCATCCTCCGGTCGTACGCCGTCGCCGCGGATCCTCTCCGAGGAGGGTGCCGACCCTGGTCTCGTCCCCGTCAACTGCCGTACGGGACAAGGGTGTTGTCAGGGGTTTCCCTTAGGGCGGTGCACGCCTTCACGGAAAAAACTGTTATCCCGGAAGCCCCTCCTCCGTCTCCTGTGCACACGCAGCACACACAGCACGCGTGCAACACGCACCACACACGCCCCTCCATCCGCACAGGAGTCATCCGTGGCAGAGCACAACAAGCACCGCATCAGCCGTCGCAGCGCGCTCCGGATCGCCGGTGGTGTCGCCGCCGCGGGAGCTGTCGGGGGCATCGCGGTCTCGTTGGGCGGAGGTGACTCGGCCGACGCGGCGCAGACCGGTGCCTCCCCGTCGCCCGGCGAGTCCGCCGGGAAGCCGGTCTTCGCGCACCCAGGGATGCTGCACAACGCCGGTGACCTCAACCGGGCCAAGGTGCGCGTCGCCGCCCGCCGGGAGCCCTGGACGGCTGGCTGGCAGCGGCTGACCGCCAACCGGCACTCCGCGAGCACCTGGGCCCCCAGGCCGCAGGCCACGGTCGTCCGCGGCGGCACCGGCCAGAACTACGTGACCCTCTACAACGACATCCACGCCGCCTACCAGAACGCCCTGCGCTGGAAGATCGCCGGCACGAAGGACAACGCCGAGGCGGCCGTCGCGATCCTCAACGCCTGGTCGGCCACGCTCACCACGGTCACCGGCAACGCCGACCGCTTCCTGGCCGCCGGGCTCTACGGCTACCAGTTCGCCAACGCCGCCGAGCTGGTGCGCGACCACGACGGCTTCGACCTGGTCCGCTTCCAGAAGATGATGCTCAAGGTCTTCCACCCCATGAACGAGGACTTCCTCACCCACCACAACGGCGCCGTCATCACCAACTACTGGGCCAACTGGGACCTGTGCAACGTGGCTTCCGTCATGGCGATCGGCATCCTCTGCAACGACAGGGCCCTGTTCGACCGCGCGGTGGAGTACTTCAAGAAGGGCGCGGGCAACGGCTCGATCGGGAACGCCATCCCCTTCGTCCACGAGTCAGACGACCTCGCCCAGTGGCAGGAGGCCGGCCGCGACCAGGGGCACACCGCGATGGGCATCGGCCAGATGGGCGCGATCTGCGAGATGGCCTGGAACCAGGGCGTCGACCTCTACGGCCACGACGACAGCCGGTTCATGAAGGCCGCCGAGTACGTCGCCAAGTACAACCTCGGCGGCGACGTGCCCTTCACCAAGTACACCTGGCGCAGCGGCACCGGGCGGGGCAAGTACAACGAGCAGGCTGTGATCTCCGGCATAGCGCGTGGAGAGACTCGTCCCGTTTGGGAGATCCTGCACTACCACTACGCGCGCCGCCGCCGGCTCTCCGTTCCGAACATCACGGCCATGGCTGAGAGGGTGCGTGCGGAAGGCGGGGGCGGCGACTACGGGCCGAACAGCGGCGGCTTCGACCAGCTCGGCTTCGGGACGCTGCTCTACGCCAAGTGACACCTCTTCGGGAAGGGACGGACGTGAACGGGCGGCAGTGGCGTACGACGATCGCGGCGGCGCAGGCCGGTGACCGGCGCGCGCTCGACGAACTCGTCGAGGGCTGGCTGCCGTTGGTCTACAACATCGTCGGCCGCGCGCTGAACGGTCATGCGGACGTCGACGACGTCGTGCAGGAGACCATGCTGCGGGCCGTCGACAACCTCGGCACACTGCGTGATCCGGACAGTTTCCGCTCCTGGCTCGTCGCCATCGCCATGCGGCAGATACGCGACCGGGCCAGACGCCGGACCTCCGAGTCACTGGCCGACGACGCCGCCCAGGAGGCCACCGACTTCGCCGAACTCACCGTGCTGCGGCTGCAGTTGGAGGGCCAGCGGCGCGAGGTCGCCGAGGCGGTGCGCTGGCTCGACGACGAGGACCGGCAACTGCTGTCGCTGTGGTGGCTGGAGGTCGCGGGCGAACTCACCCGGCGCGAACTGGCGGCGGCCGTGGGTATCAGCCGCCAGCACACCGCCGTACGCGTCCAGCGGATGAAGGCCCGCCTGGAGGCCGCGCGCGGCATCGTGCGGGCGCTCGACTCGTCCTGCCCCGGACTGCGCGAGGTGACCGCCCGCTGGGACGGGCGCCCCGACTCGGTGTGGCGCAAGCGGCTGGCCCGGCACATCAGGGGCTGCCGACACTGCGCCGCGCCCGGCGAGGCGGTCGTACCGGCCGAACGGCTGCTCGTCGGGCTCGCGCTCGTCCCGATCCCGGTCGGCTTCACGCTCTCGCTCGCCCTCGGCGGCAAGACGGCGGCCGCCGCGACGACCGCCGCCACGGGGGTCGGCTGGTCGGCCAAGGTCGTCGCCGCGCTCACCAAGCCCGCCGTCGCCATGACCGCCGGGGCGACCATCGTCGCGGGCGGCGCATACGTCGTCACCCAGCCGGACTCGGCGCCGCCCAGGGCCGCCGCGCCACCCACAGCGGCGAGCACCTCGCGACCGAAGGCACCGAGCCCCACCGCGAAGCCCAGCCCGTCACCGTCTCCCAGCAGAACCCGCCAGGACCTGTACGGCACGGTCGTCGACGCCCTCGACAAGGCCCCGGACCCGAACGCGCGCCCCGGGGACCTGCCGCGCCGCCCCGAAACCGGGCTCACCAGCACCGGCGGGCCCAAGGCCGTGATGCAGCACCGCGGGGACAGCGTGACGCTCAGCGGCCGGGGCTATGTGCTGGTGCGCTGGCAGATCTCTCCCAAGTCGCGGCCAGGCGCCCTGGTCATGCCGGCCTGGACCGGCCTCAAGGGGAAGCTGTTCCACGTGGCGTCGGGCGGCGGCCGCCGGATGGACGACACCTTCGCGGAGAACGCCGACGGCTACACCTCCGGCATGGGCGGGCCGCGCGTCGGATACACCGTCCTGCCGGCCGGCACCCAGCAGATGTGGCAGAACGAGTACTTCTACGTCGACGGCACCGTCACCCTCGTCCAGAACGAGCGCGGCGCCGACTACGGGCTGATCGTCTTCCCGTCGAACCGGGACGCCGTGACCCAGGACGTCATGACCGGCCCCGCCCAGGGCGCCATCCGCTACGGCCTCGTCCGCGACACGGGAAAGGACACGACACCGATCCCGCAGTACGTCACCCGCTCGACCCCGGCGGACGCTTCGACGGTCCGTCAGAAGTCGCGGGTGACGGGCTAGTTGCCCGGTCCTGGGCGGCCATCACCTCGTCCCCGTGGTCGAAGGCCCACGCCCCGAACGACTCGATCGGGTCGAGCAACGTCCGCCCCAGCGCGGTGAGTTCGTACTCCACCCGGGGCGGCGACCCGGGGTACGCGCGCCGCAGGACCAGACCGTTGAACTCCAGCCGCCGCAGGGTCTCCGTCAGCACTTTCTGGCTGATCCCGCCGATGTGCTCACGCAGTTCACCCGGCCGCCTCGGCCCGTGCCGCAGTGCCCAGAGGACCACGGCGTTCCAGGTGTTGGAGAGCAGGTCGAAGGCGAGCCGGGCACGGCAGTCGGCGAGGAAGAACGGTTCGGTGCTCACACACCGAATGGTGCCCGAGCGGCTTCCTACTGTCGGGGGAGACCGACTCACGGACCGGAGGTACGGGCGGATGCGGATAGGGATTCTCGGCAAGGGCGGCATGGCGGACGCGCTCGGCACGCAGTGGCGGCGGGCCGGACACGAGGTGCTCGCGGGCAGCCGCTCGGGCGGACTGAGGGAGGCGGCCGAGTTCGGCACGGACGCGGTGATGCTGGCGCTGCCGTACGCGGCGGTGGTCGACGTGGTCGCCGGTCTTGAGCCCACGCTCCGCGGGCGGGTGCTGATCGACTGCACCAACCCGGTGGGCCCGGGCTTCGCCCTGCTCACGGCGGGCGGACCCGCGGCGGCCGAGCGGATCGCCTCCGCCGCCCCGGCCGCGCCCGTCGTCAAGGCCTTCAACCTCTGCCACGTGGACGTCTGGCGGCTGACCCCGCCGGTCTTCGACGGCCGCCCGCTGGCGGTCCCGCTGTGCGGCGACGACGAGGCTGCGCTGACCGTCGTACGCCGGCTCGTACGCGACCTGGGCTGCGAGCCGTTGAACGCGGGCGGCCTGGACCGGGCCGGGCTGCTGGAGGCGACGGCGGCGCTGCTGATCGGGTTGTGGGTCGGGGAGGGAGCGGACGCCCAGGCGATCGCCCCGCCACGGGAGTTCGCGCAGCCCTCTGGCTAGGCCTTTGGGCCCTTGCGCAGGGCGCACAGTGTGTCGATGCGGTTGGTGGTGATCGAGTCGACGCCTGCGTCGAGGAGGCGCCGCATGGAGCGGCGGGTGTCGGGCGTCCACACGGACACCAGGTACCCGTCGCGGTGCGTACGGGCGATCACGTCCCGATTGGCAAGCCCGAAGCGGTAGTTGAGCCATCGGGGCCGTACCGCGTCGAGCAGCGCGGGCCGCGGGGGCGCGAGGGTCGTCCAGGTGAGGGCGATCTCCGCGGCGGGGTCGGCGGCGCGGACGGCGAGCATGACGTCGGCGCCGGCGCAGTAGTACACGCGGTCCTCGGCGCCGAGGTCACGGATGACACCGACGATCCGGCGGACGGCACGCGCGTCCGCCGGACCCGGCAGATCGACCATGAGCCGGCCGTCGTCCGTCGCCTTCAGGGCTTCCTCCAGCGTGGGAACACCGCCGGAGGTCAGGCCCCGCACCTCGTCCCAGGAGAGCGACCGCAACGGCCGGTCCTGCTCCCACAGCCGCTTCAGCGTGCTGTCGTGCAGCAGCACGGGCACGCCGTCGCGGGTGAGCCGGACGTCGATCTCCACCGCGTCCGCGCCCCGTTGGAGCGCGGAACGCAGGGAGTCGATCGTGTTCTCGCGGGCGCGGTAGGGGTCGCCGCGATGGGCCACGGCTGTCACGGTACGCATGGGCCCATTGTGCTGGCTCAGGGAGCGAGCCAGGCAGAGGTGTAGGTGTCGATGTCCGCCGCGAGCTTCGCCTTGCCGGTGTCGTCGAGGAAGGAGGCCTCGACGGCGTTCTTGGCGAGCGCGGCGAGACCCCGCTCGTCCAGGTCGAGGAGGCGGGCGGCGACCGCGTACTCGTTGTTGAGGTCGGTGCCGAACATCGGCGGGTCGTCGGAGTTGATGGTGACGACGACTCCGGCCCGTACGAACTCCTTTATGGGGTGCTCGTCGAGGGTGCGGACCGCGCGGGTGGCGATGTTGGAGGTGGGGCAGACCTCCAGCGGGATCCGGTGCTCGGCGAGGTGCGCGAGGAGCTTCGGGTCCTGGGCGGAGCTGGTGCCGTGTCCGATGCGCTCGGCACGCAGATCGGTCAGCGCGTCCCAGATCGTCTCCGGTCCCGTCGTCTCGCCCGCGTGCGGGACGGAGTGCAGGCCGGCCGCGATCGCACGGTCGAAGTACGGCTTGAATTGCGGCCGGGGCACGCCGATCTCGGGTCCGCCGAGCCCGAAGGAGACCAGGCCCTCCGGGCGGAGCTTGTCGGTGGTGGCCAGCCGGACCGTCTCCTCGGCGGATTCGATTCCCGCCTCGCCCGGGATGTCGAAGCACCAGCGCAGTACGGTCCCGAAGTCGGCCTCGGCGGCCGTGCGCGCGTCCTCGATCGCCTCCATGAAGGCACCCTCGTCGATACCGCGACGGGTCGACGAGAACGGCGTGATCGTCAGCTCGGCGTAGCGGATCTGCTGGCGGGCCATGTCCCGGGCGACCTCGTACGTCAGCAGACGTACGTCCTCGGGGGTGCGGATGAGGTCGACGACGGACAGGTACACGTCGATGAAGTGGGCGAAGTCCGTGAACGTGAAGTAGTCGGCCAGGGCCTCGGGGTCCGACGGCACCTTGGAGTCGGGGTGGCGGGCGGCCAGTTCCGAGACGATACGGGGGGAGGCGGAGCCGACGTGGTGGACGTGGAGTTCGGCCTTGGGCAGTCCGGCGATGAAGGCGTGCAGGTCGTGGTGGTCGGTCAAGGGTCTCTCCCCGGGACGGCGTCCGGCCGTGTGTCCGGCGGACGCGGGTGATCGGCTGATCGGTGGTTCAGGGATCATCGTAGGACGCGGTCCCTGCGGGGGAGGCCCGGGCCGTAGCATGACGCTACGTACGACAGAGGGGACTCCGCGCATGTCCGACGACGCGCAGACGCCGGGTGCGGCGGGCGGCGACGAATCGGGGGTCCGCCCCGAGGACGCGGCTCCCTCGGCGAAGGTTCCGCTGAGCAAGCCGCCCGCCGAGCCGAACCCCTGGGCCCCGCCGGTGGACGCGGCCCCTGGGGAGGGTGCCGGCCCTCCGCCGCCTTCGGTGCACGACCAGCAGACGGTGACGTCGCTGCCGGGCGGGATGCCGCAGGTGCCGTGGGCGGGGCCGGGTGCGGGTTCGGTTACGGGGCCGGGTGCTCCGGTGCCGCCCGGCTCGGGCTCTGCGGCCCCCTCGGCCCCCTTGCCCGGCTCAGGCCCGCAGCCCTGGGCCGATCCGTTCGCGCCGCCGGCCGCCTCGGCTCCGCCGAATCCCTACCCGTACGCGCCCCCGGCCGGGCCCCACCTCCACCCCGCTCCCGGTTCCTCCGTCCCGCCGCCTCCCATCGCGCCCGAGGGCCCTGGGCAGATGCCGTACGGATACGGCTACCCGGGCTACGGTGGCCCCGGCTACGGCTGGCCGGGGATGCCGATGGCGCCCAGCAACGGGCTGGGCACGGCCGGGCTTGTGCTCGGCATCATCGCGGCGGTGGGGTTCTGCTTGTGGCCGGTCGCCCTTGCCTGCGGGATTCTCGCGGTGATCTTCGGTGCGATCGGGCGGGGGAAGGCTCGCCGGGGCGAGGCCACGAATCCCGGCCAGGCGCTGGCCGGGATCATCTGCGGGGCCGTCGGTATAGCCCTGGCCATCGCCTTCGTGGTGGTGTTCCTCATCGTCCCCGACGACTCCGAAAGCGACTCGGGAACCGTTGACGACGGCTTCAACACGTCGTTGACCGTCTCCGGCTGACCTGCGGCCCGGTGGGGGTTGGTCGCGCAGTTCCCCGCGCCCCTGGGGTGCGTGGGGCTTGACGGTGTGTGTCGGGTGCGGGCCGTCTGTGGCCGGTCGCGCAGTTCCTCGCGCCCCTGGGGTGGGTGGGGCCTGATGTTGTGTGTCGGGTGCGGGCCGTCCTTGGCTGAGCGCGCAGTTCCCCGCGCCCCTGAAAAGCGTAGGGCGCCTCATGCCTTTTTTGGGGGCGCGGGGAACTGCGCGAGCAACCCACGACAACCCGCACCCAGCCCACGGACCCGAATCCCCCCAGGGGCGCGGGGAACTGCGCGCTCAGCCAAAGACGGACCGCACCCAGCAAGCGAACCCGACGCCCCCTGGGGCCAAGGGGCGCGGCCCGCCCCCGTCACGCAGCCGCCCCCAACCGCCCCCGTGCCTCCATCAACGCGAACCCCAGCAGGTTCGGCCCCCTCCACCGCTCTGGATCGAACGCTCGGTCGTCGTCGGCCGACAATCCGATGCCCCACACCCGGTCAAGAGGGCTGGCCTCAACGAGGACCCGCTCCCCCGTACCCAACAGGAACGCCGCCAGCGAACCGTCCGAGGCGAACTTCCCCACGCTCCCCTCCACGACGATCCCGAACCGCTCCCGCTCCCACACCGCCTCGTCGAACCCCCGCACCAGCCGCCCCGCCTTCTTGGCGAGCGCGGGATTCGGGGCGTCGAGAGCGAGCCGCTCAGCCCGCTCGTCACCGAACAGCCGCGCTTTCCGCGCCATCATCCAGTGCTCGGCCGTGCGGTACTCCACTCCGTCCACCGTGAACGGCGACGGCCACCACTGACTCAGACAGCCCGCCCCCACCTGCCCGTCGGCCCGCGCCCGGTGCCCCCAGAAGTGGAGGTACTTGACCTTGACCCCCGACCGGACCGCGCTGACCAGCGCGTCCCGCGAATCGATCTTCCCCATGCACGCGAGTCTGGCAGGAACCACTGACACTCCGTCCCGCCTTTTCCAAGCGAACTCGACACCTGGTCGACAGATTCCGTCGCGTAACCAAAAGGCAACAACGGAATCACTTGTTGGAGGGCCGTTGCTCTGTCAGGATCGGCACTCAAATCGAGCTGGAGCTACGCCGACCCCCGGTCAACGGGGAGGACGGCGGAGGAGAGCGACATGCACAATCCGGGCCATCGCTTCCAGGCACAGGACCGCTTCGAGGCGGGCGCGCAGTACATCGCGGGCCGGCCGACGAAGGGCACGTCCGGCCGCACCCACGCGGTCGTCGACCCGGCCACCGGTGACGACGTCTACACGTACGAGCTGGCGAGCACCGTGGACGTGGACGCGGCGGTCGCAGCCGCCCACGAGGCGTTCCCGGGCTGGGCCGCGACCACCCCGGGCGAGCGCTCGGACGCCATGCACCGCTTCGCCGCCGTGCTGGCCGACCGCGCGGAGGAGTTCGCGCAGGCGGAGTCCCTCCAGTGCGGCAAGCCGATCAAGCTGACCCGGGAGTTCGACGTCCCGGGCACGATCGACAACACCGCCTTCTTCGCGGGCGCCGCCCGGCATCTGCAGGGCCAGTCCGCGGGCGAGTACTCCGGCGACCACACCTCGTACGTACGCCGTGAACCCATCGGTGTCGTCGGCTCCATCGCGCCCTGGAACTACCCCCTCCAGATGGCCGCCTGGAAGGTCCTCCCGGCGATCGCCGCGGGGAACACCATCGTGCTGAAGCCCGCCGAGCTCACCCCGCTCACCTCGCTGCTGTTCGCCGAGGCCGCCACCCAGGCGGGCATTCCCGACGGTGTCGTCAACATCATCACCGGGGCCGGCAAGGACGCCGGTGAGCATCTCGTCGGTCATCCCGATGTCGCGATGACTTCGTTCACCGGGTCCACCGCCGTCGGCAAGCGCGTCGCCGAGATCGCCACCGCCACCGTCACGCGCCTTCACCTTGAGCTCGGCGGCAAGGCGCCCTTCGTGGTCTTCGACGACGCGGATCTGGAGGCCGCCGTGCACGGCGCGGTGGCGGGCTCCCTCATCAACACGGGCCAGGACTGCACGGCCGCCACGCGCGCGTACGTGCAATGGCCCCTCTACGAAGAGTTCGTTTCCCGGACGGCGGAGCTGATGGCCACCGTCCGGCTCGGCGATCCCTTCGCGCCCGACACCGACCTCGGGCCGCTCATCTCGGTCGCCCAGCGCGACCGCGTCGCCGGATTCGTCGACCGGGCGCGCTCCTACGCGCGCGTGGTCACCGGCGGCGAGATCCCGCAGCACCTCAAGCACGGCGCCTACTACCGGCCCACCCTGGTCGCGGACGCCGCGCAGGACAGCGAGATCGTGCAGTCCGAGCTGTTCGGCCCCGTCCTCGTGGTCCTGCCCTTCGACAGCGACGACGAGGGCATCCGGCTCGCCAACGACACCCCGTACGGCCTCGCCGCCTCCGCGTGGAGCCGTGACGTGTACCGCGCGAACCGTGCCACGCGCGAGATCAAGGCGGGCTGTGTGTGGGTCAACGACCACATCCCGATCATCAGCGAGATGCCGCACGGCGGCTACAAGGCGTCCGGCTTCGGCAAGGACATGTCCTCGTACTCGTTCGAGGAGTACACCCAGATCAAGCACGTCATGTTCGACAACACCGCGGTGGCCAGGAAGGACTGGCACCGCACGATCTTCGGGGACCGCTAGTCGTCACCGGCCAAGACCAGGCCGCACCCTCCCGAAAGGGCACCACGAGCATGGAGCAGTACGAGCCCGACAGTCTGTCCCCGGCCCAACTGGCCGCCATGCGGCGCAGCCTCAGGAACGGCAGGGCCTCCCTCAGCCGCCGTTCGCTGCTGCGTGCGTCCGCCGGCGGCGCGCTCGCGCTGGGCGGGATCGGGACGCTGAGCGCCTGCGGGATCCCCGCGGCGAAGAACACCGCGGGCGTCTCGTCCGAGGACCACTCGGCCAAGGAGAAGCAGATCAACTTCTCCAACTGGACCGAGTACATGGACGTGGACGACAGCGAGAAGCGCCATCCCACGCTCGACGAGTTCACCAAGCGCACCGGCATCAAGGTCAAGTACACCGAGGACATCAACGACAACGTCGAGTTCTTCGGGAAGCTCAAGCCGCAGCTCGCGGCGGGCCAGGACACCGGCCGCGACCTGATCTGCGTCACCGACTGGCTGGCCGCCCGGCTCATCCGCTTCGGCTGGGTGCAGAAGCTGAACGCCTCCAACCTGCCGCACGCGTACGCCAACCTCTCCCAGCAGTTCCGTACGCCGGACTGGGACCCGGGGCGCGCGTACTCCTACCCCTGGACCGGTATCTCCACGGTCATCGCCTACAACAAGAAGGCGCTGGACGGCGTGGAGGTGAAGTCCCTCTCCGACATGCTCGACAACCCCAAGCTCAAGGGGCGCATCGGCTTCCTGTCCGAGATGCGGGACAGCATAGGGATGACGCTGCTCGACCTGGGCAAGGACCCGGCGAAGTTCACCGACGACGACTTCGACGCGGCGATCGCCCGCCTCCAGAAGGCCGTCGACAAGGGCCAGATCCGCCGCTTCACCGGCAACGACTACACCTCCGACCTCACCAAGGGCGACCTCGCGGCCTGTGTCGCCTGGGCCGGTGACGTCGTCCAGCTCAAGGCGGACAGCCCGGACGTCGACTTCGTCATCCCGGAGAGCGGCTATCTGACCTCCACGGACAACCTGCTGGTCCCCAACAAGGCGCGGCACAAGACCAACGCCGAGCGGCTCATCGACTACTACTACGAGCCCGCTCCGGCCGCGCAGCTCGCCGCGTACATCAACTACGTCTGTCCCGTCGACGGCGTGAAGGCCGAGCTGGCGAAGATCGACGAATCGGCGGCCGACAACCCGCTGATCATTCCGGACGCCGCCATGGCGGCCAAGTCCCACTCCTTCCGCTCCCTGAGCACGAAGGAAGAGACGGCCTACGAAGAGAAGTTCGCAAAGCTGACGGGAGCGTGATCACCGTGACCATGAAGAACACAGACACCAGCGGTGACGTCCGCCTCTCCGGAATCAGCAAGACCTACGGCTCCTTCACCGCCGTCCACCCGCTCGACCTGACCGTGCCCCAGGGCTCGTTCTTCGCGCTCCTGGGGGCCTCGGGCTGCGGCAAGACCACCACCCTGCGCATGATCGCCGGTCTGGAGGAACCTTCCTCCGGCACGGTCAGGCTCGGCGACCAGGACGTGACGAACCTGCCGCCGTACAAGCGGCCGGTGAACACGGTCTTCCAGTCGTACGCGCTCTTCCCGCACCTCGACATCTTCGAGAACGTCGCCTTCGGTCTGCGCCGGCGCGGCATCAAGTCGGTGAAGAAGCAGGTCGAGGACATGCTGGAGCTGGTCCAGCTCGGCGAGCAGGCCCGGAAGAAGCCGCACCAGCTCTCCGGCGGCCAGCAGCAGCGCGTCGCCGTGGCCCGCGCTCTGATCAACACCCCGAAGGTGCTCCTCCTCGACGAGCCCCTCGGCGCCCTCGACCTCAAGCTGCGCCGCCAGATGCAGCTGGAGCTCAAGCGCATCCAGACCGAGGTCGGCATCACGTTCGTGCACGTCACGCACGACCAGGAGGAGGCCATGACGATGGCCGACACGGTCGCCGTGATGAACGCGGGCCGCGTCGAACAGCTCGGCTCGCCCGCCGACCTCTACGAGAACCCGAACACCACGTTCGTCGCCAACTTCCTCGGCACCTCGAACCTCATCGAGGCCGAGGTGGACACGAAGAGCGGCGACGAGATCGTCCTCAAGGCGGGCGGCGGCAAGCTCGTCCTGCCCGAGGCACGCTGTTCCGCGCCCACGACGACCGGCGGCAAGGTCCTCGTCGGCGTACGCCCCGAGAAGATATCGCTCACGCACGCCGACGACGCGGGCGAGATCCCGGCGGGCCGCAACCGCATCACCGGCACGATCGCCGACTCCAGCTTCATCGGCGTCTCCACGCAGTACGTCATCGACAGCCCGGTCTGTCCCGAGTTCGAGGTCTACGCCCAGAACATAGACCGCGACTCCCGGCTCGTGCCCGGCACCGAGGTCGTCCTGCACTGGAACCCGGCCCACACCTTCGGCCTGGACGCGGCACAGGACATCGACGCCGGCATCGAAACGGTCGAGGAAGAGGCGGCCTGATGACGACCGTCACCGACGCGCCACCCCTGGCGCCCACGCCCGCGCCCGAGGAGCGCCCGCCTCGAAAGAGAAGGCGCCTCACCCCGTACTGGCTGCTGCTCCCCGGCATCCTCTGGCTGCTCGTCTTCTTCGCGCTGCCGATGGTCTACCAGGCCTCCACGTCCGTGCAGACGGGCTCCCTGGAGGAGGGCTACAAGGTCACCTGGCACTTCGCGACGTACTGGGACGCGGTGGCCGACTACTGGCCCCAGTTCCTGCGCTCCATCGCGTACGCCGGCACCGCCACGATCCTGTGTCTGCTGCTCGGCTACCCGCTCGCGTATCTGATCGCGTTCCGCGCGGGCCGCTGGCGCAACCTGATCCTCATCCTGGTGATCGCGCCGTTCTTCACCAGCTTCCTGATCCGTACGCTCGCCTGGAAGACGATCCTCGCGGACGGCGGCCCGGTCGTCGGCGCCCTCAACACGCTGCACGTCCTGGACGTCACCAGCTGGCTCGGCATCACGGCCGGGGACCGGGTCCTCGCCACGCCGCTCGCGGTGGTCTGCGGTCTCACGTACAACTTCCTGCCGTTCATGATCCTGCCGCTCTACACCTCCCTCGAACGCATCGACGGGCGGCTGCACGAGGCGGCGGGCGATCTGTACGCCAGGCCCTTCACCACCTTCCGCAAGGTGACCTTTCCGCTGTCGATGCCCGGTGTCGTCTCCGGGACGCTGCTCACGTTCATCCCGGCGAGCGGCGACTACGTGAACGCCGATCTGCTCGGCTCCACCGACACCCGCATGGTCGGAAACGTCATCCAGACGCAGTTCCTGCGGATTCTCGACTATCCGACGGCAGCGGCGCTCTCGTTCATTCTCATGGCCGGGATCCTTGCCATCGTCACGCTCTACATTCGCAAGTCCGGGACGGAGGATCTGGTTTAAATGGCCCTCGTACGCTGGCTGAAGCGCCGTCTCGTCGTCATCGCGGGTCTGCTGACCCTCGGTTATCTGCTGCTGCCCAACATCGTCGTCACGGTGTTCTCCTTCAACAATCCGAAGGGGCGCTTCAACTACGAATGGCAGCAGTTCTCCACGGACGCCTGGACCGATCCCTGCGGGGTCGCGGACCTGTGCGGCTCGCTCTCGCTGAGCCTGCAGATCGCGGCCTGGGCGACCCTCGGCGCGACCGTCCTCGGCACGATGATCGCCTTCGCGCTCGTCCGCTACCGCTTCCGGGCGCGCGGCGCCGTGAATTCGCTGATCTTCCTGCCGATGGCGATGCCCGAGGTCGTGATGGCCGCCTCGCTGCTCACGCTCTTCCTCAACCTGGGCGCGCAGCTGGGCTTCTGGACGATTCTGATCGCCCACATCATGTTCTGTCTGAGCTTCGTGGTGACCGCCGTCAAGGCCCGTGTCATGTCGATGGACCCGCGGCTGGAGCAGGCCGCCCAGGACCTGTACGCGGGTCCCGTGCAGACCTTCGTCCGTGTCACCCTGCCGATCGCCGCCCCCGGAATCGCCGCCGGAGCGCTGCTCGCCTTCGCGCTCTCCTTCGACGATTTCATCATCACCAATTTCAACGCGGGCTCGACCGTCACCTTCCCCATGTTCGTCTGGGGCTCGGCCCAGCGCGGAACACCCGTTCAGATCAATGTCATCGGTACGGCCATGTTCATCGTCGCCGTACTGTTCGTGCTGGCCGGAATGGTCATCGGCAACCGAAAGAACCGCCAAAAGGCATAGCAGCGCAAGAACACCGGGAAAGCAGCAGTCGTAGGGAGTTGAAATCATGGCCCCAAGCGCCATGAGCCGTGACAAGAACTGGGCGAAGTCGCTGTCGGACGCCCAGCCGGTCTCGTACTGGCTGGACGACCCGGGCAGGCCCCGGCCCGAGCCCGCCCTCACCACCGCCGAGACCTGCGACCTGCTCGTCGTCGGCGGCGGCTACAGCGGACTGTGGACCGCGCTCCTCGCCAAGGAGCGCGACCCCGGGCGCGAGGTCGTCCTGGTCGAGGGCCGCGAGGCGGGCTGGGCCGCCTCGGGCCGCAACGGCGGTTTCTGCGCCGCCTCCCTCACCCACGGCCTGGCCAACGGCCTGACCCGCTGGCCCGACGAGATCCACAAGCTGGAGGAGCTGGGCGCCCGCAACCTCGACGGCATCGAGGCCACCGTCGCCCGCTACTCCCTCGACTGCGACTTCGAGCGAACCGGCGAGATCGACGTCGCCACCGAGCCGTACCAGGCGGCCGAACTCCGCGACTGGTACGAGGAGTTGGAGCGCCGCGGCCTGGCGGACGGCGTCGACCACCTGGACGCCGAAGCCGTACGGGAACAAGTCGACTCACCGACTTTCCTCGCGGGCCTGCACGACCGCCGCGGTGTCGCCATGCTGCACCCCGCCAAGCTCGCCTGGGGCCTCAAGCGCGCCTGCGTCGAGCTGGGCGTCCGGGTGTACGAGAACACGCCCGCGCTCACCCTCAAGCCGTACGGCGCCGGTATGGCCGTACGCACTCCGTACGGCAGCGTCCGCGCCCGCCGGGTCGCCCTCGGCACCAACATCTTCCCCAACCTGGTCAAGCGGGTGCGCTCGTACACCGTCCCGGTCTACGACTACGCGCTGATGACCGAGCCGCTGACCGCCGACCAGCTCGCCTCGATCGGCTGGAAGAACCGGCAGGGCCTCGGGGACTCGGCGAACCAGTTCCACTACTTCCGGCTGTCCGCCGACAACCGGATCCTGTGGGGCGGCTACGACGCGGTGTATCCGTACGGGGGCCGGGTGCGCGCCGAGTACGACGACCGGCCTCAGACGTACGCGAAGCTCGCCGGGCACTTCTTCACCTGCTTCCCGCAGTTGGAGGGCGTCCGCTTCAGTCACGCGTGGGGCGGCGCGATCGACACCTGCTCCCGCTTCTCGGCCTTCTTCGGCACGGCCCACCAGGGCCGCGTGTCCTACGCGGCGGGCTATACCGGCCTCGGCGTCGGCGCCACCCGCTTCGGCGCGGACGTGATGCTCGACCTGCTGTCGGGGGAGCGCACGGAACGTACGTCGCTGGAGATGGTCCGCAAGAAGCCGCTGCCCTTCCCGCCGGAACCCTTCGCGTGGACGGGCATCGCGCTCACCAAGTGGTCCCTGGCGCGGGCGGACTCGCACGGCGGCCGACGCAATCTGTGGCTGAAGACGATGGACCGGCTGGGGCTCGGCTTCGACAGCTGAGACCGTGTGACCCGCTTCACTCCCAACAAGTTGTCAGAACCCGCGTAATGCCGGGCCCGGACCTCCCTCTCCCCTGTGACGCGACCAGCGTCGACACGAGAAAGAGGGAGGTTCCGCCATGACAGGGGCCAAGACGGCGGTCGAGTGGCTGGCATCCGTCGCTCCGGATCCAGAGGCCTGCCGCTGGGAATGGGAGCGCAACCCGCTGGGGGTCGCGCTGCTGCCGGCGGGCAGGGCCTGGGACGTACTCATCCTGCGCGGCGAACTCGGCTATCCGACGCTCGACGTGCTGACCCGGGTGCTCGACCAACCGGGCCCGGTGCTCGTCGACTTCGGCGACGCCCGGATGGGGTTTTTCGTGCCCCCGGGCACGGCGGCCCGGTGGCTCGGCACGGGGGTGCGCACGGCGGGGCACGGTACGTGGATCGTGGTGCCGTATCCGGGGAGGTCGACCGGCGGGGTCCGCTGGCTCGTCCCACCGGACGGCTCCGGCACGCTCACCGACCCGACCCTGCTGGAACTGGCGATGCACGAGGCGGCGGCGGGCCTGGCGACCGATGACCGCGACTAGCCGCCGAAGACCGCGGCCGAGCGCCGTTGACCACGGCTTGCCGTCGATGTCCGCGACCGGCCGCCGGAGGTCTTGACAACCTGGATTGGTCTGGACCAAATTGGGCGCGCTCCACCCTCCAATTCCCCCACGCCAGGAGGTACTTGTGGATCGCGTCAGATCTGTCCTAGCCCTCTGTGCGGCCACCGTCCTGGCCGTACCAGGCATCACCGCACTCTCGTCGGCCGCCCGTGCGGCCGACGCGGACCTCGCCAGGAACGGCGGGTTCGAGGCGGGACTCGACAGCTGGACCTGCACGGCGGGCAGCGCGGTCAACTCGCCCGTGCGGAGCGGCGGTTCGGCACTGAAGGCGACCCCGGCCGGCAGTGACAACGCGCGCTGCGCGCAGACCGTGACCGTCAAGCCCGACTCCCAGTACACCCTCGCCGGATACGTCCGGGGCGACTACGCCTACCTCGGCGCGAGCGGCACCGGTACCACCGACGTCTCCACCTGGACGCAGTCCGCGCCGGACTGGCAGCGGCTCACCACGACCTTCCGCACCGGCCCGTCCACCTCCAAGGTCACGATCTACACCCACGGCTGGTACGGCACCGGCGCGTACCACGCCGACGACATCTCCCTGGTCGGCCCGGGCGTCGACGCCGGACAGCCGCCGGCCGCTCCCGCCACCCCCACGGTCGGCACGGTCACCTCCACCAGCGTCGCCCTGTCCTGGCCGTCCGTCCCCGGCGCGACGGGCTACGCGATCCACCGGAACGGCACGCGGATCCAGTCGGCGAACGGCACGTCGGCCACGGTCACCGGGCTGTCCCCGTCCACCGCGTACTCCTTCCAGATCACCGCCGTGAACGAGGCTGGCGAGTCCGCGAAGTCCCCGGCGGTCACGGCGACCACGACATCCGGTCCGGGCGGCGGCGACCCCGCGGACCTCCCCGCCCACGCCCTGGTCGGCTACCTCCACGCGAGCTTCGCCAACGGCTCCGGCTACACACGCATGGCCGACGTCCCGGGCAGCTGGGACGTCATCAACCTGGCCTTCGGCGAACCCACCTCGACCACCTCCGGCGACATCCGCTTCAGCCTCTGCCCGGCCACCGAGTGCCCGAACGTCGAGAGCGACGCCGAGTTCAAGGCGGCGATCAAGGCGAAGCAGGCGGCGGGCAAGAAGGTCCTGATATCCATCGGCGGCCAGAACGGCCAGGTGCAACTGACGACCACGGCGGCCCGCGACACGTTCGTCACCTCGGTCTCGAAGATCATCGACACCTACGGTCTGGACGGCCTGGACATCGACTTCGAGGGCCACTCGCTCTCCCTGAACGCCGACGACACCGACTTCAAGAACCCGAAGACACCGGGGATCGTCAACCTCATCTCGGCCCTGAAGACCCTCAAGGCCAAGTACGGCGACGACTTCGTCCTGACGATGGCGCCGGAGACGTTCTTCGTCCAGCTCGGCTACCAGTACTACGGAACCGGCAAGTGGGGCGGCCAGGACCCGCGCGCCGGCGCCTACCTCCCGGTCATCCACGCCCTGCGCGACGACCTCACGCTTCTCCACGTCCAGGACTACAACTCGGGCCCGATCATGGGCCTCGACAACCAGTACCACTCCATGGGCGGCGCCGACTTCCACATCGCCATGACCGACATGCTCCTCACGGGCTTCCCGGTCGCGGGCGACGCCAACAACGTCTTCCCGCCTCTGCGCCCCGACCAGGTCGCGATCGGCATGCCGGCGACGCCGAATGCGGGCAACGGCCACGTACCGTCGTCCGAGACCAACAAGGCCCTCGACTGCCTGACCAAGAAGACCAACTGCGGCTCGTACGCGACCCACGGCACCTGGCCCGCCCTGCGCGGCCTGATGACGTGGTCGATCAACTGGGACCGGTTCGGAGGGTGGGAGTTCTCGAAGAACTTCGACAACTACTTCGGCTGACGAGCCGTGTCGCTGCTGCTGGCGCTCGTGACCGTCGCGAGCCCCAGCAGCAGCATGGCGCTGAGACACCAGCTCCCCGCCACGTCCAGCGGCCAGTGGTAGCCCCGGCGGACCAGGCCGAATCCCACCGCCGTCACCAGCACCAGGCAGCCGATGACCAGTTCGCGACGGCGATAGCGGCTGTGGAGCCAGGGGAGCAGCAGGAGAACGGCCGCCCCGTAGGCGACGGCGGCCGTGGCCGTGTGGCCCGAGGGGTAGTAGCCGTCCCCGGCCATGCCGGGCGGCCCGGTGCGTCCGACGATTTCCTTCAGAGGCACGACCAATGCCGGTACGGCGGCCATGGCGACCAGCGCCGCGAGCGCCGGAACCCACCAGCGGGCCAGGCCCGCGCGCCGAGCCCGCCAGGACACGTAGGCGACGACCACGAGCAGCACCGGAACGGCCACCGCGAGATTCCCGAGATCCGCAAGAAACTCGGCGGCACCACTGGGCAGCCGACTCCCCCTGACCTCCCCGGCCAGCCGCTCGTCCGCCCGGCGCACGGGGGTGTCGACGGCTGCCTGCCAGGTCAGGAAGGCGAAGAGGAGGCCGAGCGGCCAGAGAACCCAGACCGGCGGCACCGAAACTGGGTGTCCTCCAGCCCGACCCCGACTGTCAGGCGCATGTGGCGATGAACGCCGCTCCGGAACGCTGGTCATGCCCCACACCTTGCCAGCCATGATCGCCCGGGATGACGATGGCGCCCTTTTAGGGGCGCGGGGAACTGCGCGACAAGCCCCCACCAACCCGCAGCCAACCCACAACACCAGCCCCGCAGACGCCCACCCGTAAAAACGCCGAAAGGCTTGCACCAGGGGGGGTAGGTGCAAGCCCTTCGGTGGAACCGATCAGATCGGGTTGCCGCTCGCCCCGGGGGGTTTGGGGCGGGCGACTGTCCGATCGGTGAGGAGACCCGAAGCCAGAGACTCCGGTTGTGTGCGCGAGGCACGCCCAGGGCGAAGCTGGGGAGGCCCCGTCCCGGTACCGTCCACAGTCCCCTGTGGCCGGGGTGTATCTCTCATCTGGGTAGAACCTACGTCAGGGGTGAGGCGTGCGACAGGTGGATTCGCGTCCCGTCATGCACCTCGCACACGTTCTTCACACGCCCCGCTCCTCACCACCGCGACACCGGAACCGATGAGACGGACTCCGCTCAGATGCGGGCAAAAGCCTGCTCGATGATGTCGAGCCCCTCGTTCAGCAGGTCCTCGCCGATGACCAGCGGCGGCAGGAAGCGCAGCACGTTCCCGTAGGTGCCACAGGTCAGGACCAGCAGGCCTTCCTGGTGGCACGCCTTGGCGAGCGCGGCGGTCGCCTCCGCGTTCGGCTCCTTGGTCGTACGGTCCTTGACCAGCTCGATGGCGATCATCGCGCCGCGGCCCCGGACGTCGCCGATGATGTCGAACTTCTCGGCCATCGCGCCCAGCCGGGCCTTCATGAGGGCCTCGATGTTCTTCGCCTTCGCGTTGAGGTCGAGCTCCTTCATCGTCTCGATCGAGCCGAGCGCGCCCGCGCAGGCCACCGGGTTGCCGCCGTAGGTGCCGCCCAGGCCGCCCGCGTGCGCGGCGTCCATGATCTCGGCGCGGCCTGTCACGGCGGCGAGCGGCAGACCGCCCGCGATGCCCTTGGCGGTGGTGATCAGGTCCGGGACGACACCCTCGTCCTCGCACGCGAACCACTGGCCCGTACGGCAGAAGCCGGACTGGATCTCGTCCGCGACGAAGACGATGCCGTTGTCCGTGGCGAACTTGCTGAGGGCCGGCAGGAAGCCCTTGGCGGGCTCGATGAAGCCGCCCTCGCCGAGCAGCGGCTCGATGATGATCGCGGCCACGTTCTCCGCGCCGACCTGCTTGCTGATCTGGTCGATCGCCTGCGCGGCGGCCTCGGGGCCCGCGTTCTCGGCACCGGTCGGCCAGCGGTAGCCGTACGCCACCGGCACGCGGTAGACCTCGGGCGCGAACGGGCCGAAGCCGTGCTTGTACGGCATGTTCTTCGAGGTCAGCGCCATCGTGAGGTTGGTGCGCCCGTGGTAGCCGTGGTCGAAGACGACGACGGCCTGCCGCTTGGTGTACGCCCGCGCGATCTTGACGGCGTTCTCGACGGCCTCGGCGCCGGAGTTGAAGAGCGCGCTCTTCTTGGCGTGGTCGCCCGGGGTCAGCTCGGCCAGCGCCTCGGCGACGGCCACGTAACCCTCGTACGGCGTGACCATGAAACAGGTGTGGGTGAAGTCCTGGAGCTGGGCGGAGGCCCGGCGTACGACGGCCTCGGCGGACGCGCCGACGGACGTCACGGCGATGCCGGAACCGAAGTCGATCAGACGGTTCCCGTCGACGTCCTCGATGATCCCGCCGCTCGCGCGCGCGGTGAAGACGGGCAGCACGGACCCCACTCCGGCCGCGACCGCGGCGATACGGCGGGCCTGCAGCTCCTGCGACTTCGGACCGGGAATGGCGGTGACGACGCGGCGCTCCTGCGGAAGTGTGCTCATGAGGGGCTCCCTGGGGGGTCTTGCGAACGGCTTGGGGAAGGTCTTTGGGAAGGGCTTCGATGGCGCCCGGCTTCCTTTTTCGCAGGCTAGAGCCGGGAATGGGGGGTGGGCATGCTCCATCTGGGCGGTGTCGGGAGATTCGGTTGTCCGCCATGGACATAGCGTGGGCGCGGAGCGGCGAGGGGCCGGGGTGTCCGTATCGCCGCGTACCCGGCCCGGTAAGCGGTGAACTCCCCTTGTGAGGGCGTTAGATTGACTCGCAAACCACGTATGGAGCGGCTGGTCAGGGGTGGCAGAGGCGATGGACAGCGACGGCACGCAGGACGCACGGGGCACGCACGCCGATCGTGTGCCGCGGCCGGCGGGACCGCCCCAGGTGCCGCCACGGCCCGCGCAGGCGCCCGGGATGCCGCCGGCTCCGGACGGGTCCGCCTTCCTCACCTGGCTGCGGACGCCCCGGCCCGAGGCCGCGCCGGGAGTGTGGCGCTTCGGGCATCTGCCGCGGCCGGACGAGGAGCCGGAGCAGATTCCGGCCCGGCAGCTGATCGGCGGGGCGCTCATCGCGTTCCTCGTGGGATGGCTGATCTGGTCGCTGCTGTGGAACGGCTACCTCGGCGGATGGTGGCTGCTGCCGCTCTACGCGATGATCCCCGATTCCTGGGCCGAGCCCCACAGCTTCGGCTCCGTCGTGGTCGTCTACGCCTACTACGTGGCCATCGCCCTGGGAATCATGATCGGAGTCGGGCGCCTCGGCCGCTGGAGCGAGGTGTGGCAGCGCTACGGGCTGCCCGCGTGGCGCCGCGCCGCGCCCGTGAGCGAGCGCCCGCCCGCGCCCGAGGAGGACCCCGCCCAGTGGAACCAGCTCCGCGCCGCCGGAGCCGCCGACGCCGCCGAACGGCTGGGCGCCGAGGCCAGGGCCGGACGCATGCGTGATGTCGACCAGGCCAGGATCGCCCGGGCCTGGCAGGGCGTGCGGAGCGGCCGGCACAGTCTCGCCACCTTCAGCGGGGCCGTCCTGCAGGACGGAGCCGCCGCCTGTCTGCACCCCTCCGGCGAGCGGGACCTGCCGGGACGGCTCGCCGAGCACGACCTCGTCACCGGGCAGGTACGGCTCGGCACGACCGCCGACGACCCGCGGAACCCGTACTCCTACCGCGGGACCGGCCTCGCACTCGGACCCGACCTGCTGGGCACCTCGCTGCTCGCCGTCGGGCCTGCCGGGTCCGGCAAGACCGGCGGGGTCGTCTGGCCGCTCGCCGAGTCGCTGTGCCTGCACGCGCTCGCGGGGCGGGCCGCCGTGGTCGTCGTCGGGGCCGCGGGGGCGGGGCTCGGGCCGGTGGACGCGTACGACGTCGTGGTGCGGGTGGGCAACCCCGAGTCCGTGTACGACCTCGATCTGTACGGCGGGACCACCGACCCCGACGAGGCGGCGGCCGTGCTCGCCGAGGCGCTCGTCGGGGACCTCGCCGATCCGCATCCGGGCGCCGACAGCAGGCGGTCCACCACCGTGCTGGCCCAGCTGCTCGGTCCGTACCGGGGCGTGCACGGCCGTTTCCCTTCCGTGCCCGAGCTGAGGCAGCTGCTCGACGGCGCGCCCGGACCGCTGGGCGCACTGCGCAAGGCGCTCACGGAGGGCGGGCAGGAGTCCCTGCTGCGCGAACTCGACGCGCGGGAGCGGCAGTTGGGGCATCCGGGGGATGCGGGAAGTGTGCTCGCCGACCGGGTGGCGCTGCTCGACCGCCCCGCGTTCGCCGGGTTCTTCGACACGTCCGGGCAGTCCCGCCCCTTCTCCCTGCGTGCCCTCGACCACCCCGTGCGGGTGCGGATCGACCTGCCCGAGCGCGGGCACGCCGATGCCTCCCGGATGCTGGCGCGGCTCGTGCTCGCCCAGTTCGCGGCGAGCGTCGCCGTACGGGAGGACCGGTCGCTGTTCGCCTGTCTCGTGCTCGACGACGCCACGGGAGTCATCACGCCCGAGTCCGTACGGGGCATTCAGCGGCTGCGGTCCGCCAACGCCGGTGTCGTGATGACGCTGCGCACGCTCGACGACGTACCCCGGCCGCTGCGGTCGCCGCTGCTCGGCGCGATCGGGTGCCGGATGGCGCTGTCCGGGCTCACACCGTGGGACGGGCAGGACTTCGCCGAGGTGTGGGGCAAGGAGTGGACCGAGGCGCGGGACGTCACCGACCGGCAGATCATCGCGGAGACGCCGGCCGGCAAGGCCGTACACATGCTGCGGCGGGTGATCACCGGCAATGCGCCCACCGCCCGGGCCGTGACCGTGCGGCAGGTCGAGCGTGAGCGGTGGTCCGCGTCCGAGCTGGCGCACGGGGTGCCGCCGGGGCACGCGGTGCTCTCGCTCACCAGCGTGCGTGGAGAGCACGCGCCCCCGCTGCTGGTGGATCTGCGGAGCTGAAGCGGGTGCGGGAGGCGGGTGCTCCACGCGCACGCTGGTGAGGGACATTTGACGGGTGCGCCGAGCAGGACGTCCGGACATATGGTCACGGGCCGACCGTACGGTGAGGCAGAATCGACATAGGTCGTTCATACGCTGCGGCCAAAGGATCGCAAAGATCACATCGTCCGCGACCGTCGAAGAACCTGTGAAGACCCGAAGACCTGAAGGCCCCATGCCCCCCACGCTCGCCTCGCTCGTCCATCACTCGGCGCTCAAGCTCACCGTGCGCGCGGGCGGGGAACGTCTGGACACCCCCGTCCGCTGGGTGCACGCCAGCGAGCTCACCGACCCTGTGCCGTACATGGAGGGCGGGGAACTGCTCCTCATCACCGCGCTCAAGCTGGACGCGGAGGACGCCGACGCCATGCGGCGGTATGTGAAGCGGCTGGTGGGGGCCGGGGTGGCCGGGCTCGGCTTCGCCGTCGGGGTGCACTACGAGGAGACGCCCAAGGCGCTCGTCGACGCGGCGGAGGGTGAGGGGCTGCCGCTGCTGGAGGTTCCGCGGCGCACGCCGTTCCTCGCCATCAGCAAGGCCGTGTCCGCCGCCATCGCCGCCGATCAGTACCGGGCGGTGACGGCAGGCTTCGCGGCGCAGCGGGAACTGACCAAGCAGGCGTTGAGCGACGGGCCCGAGGGGCTGCTGACCGCGCTCGCCTCGCAGGTGGACGGCTGGGCCGCCCTGTACGACGCGTCCGGCGCCGTCGTCGCCACCGCGCCCGAGTGGGCGGGACGGCGGGCCGCCCGGATCACCGCCGACGTGGAGAAACTGCGCGAGCGGGCCGCGCCCGCGAGTTCCGTCGTCGGCGGTGGCGCGGGTGACGGTGACGGTGAGGGCGGGGGTGGGAGCGGGGAGGACCGGGTCGAACTGCACTCGCTCGGGACGGGCCGGAGGGCACGGGCCGCGCTGGCCGTGGGGACGGCGGCCGCCCTTGGCACGGCCGAGCGGTACGCCGTGCACTCGGCCATCGCCCTGCTGACGCTGACCACGGAACGGTCCCGGTCGTTGTACGCCGCCGAGCAGCGGATCGGGGCGGCCGTGCTGCGGATGCTGCTGGCCGGGCAGCCGGATCATGCGCGGGGGGTCGCCGGGGACCTGTACGGGGGACTGCTGGACGCGCCCTACCGGATGATCCTGGCCGAGGCCGCGTCGGCTTCGGCGGGGCGGGCCCGCGCCCGGGCAGGGGACGCGGACACGGACACGGACGGTGGCGGCGCCACGGTCAGCGCCGAGGCCGCCGCCGCCCTCGCCGATGCCGGCGGCGATCTCGTGGCCGGGCTCGGTGAGGTCGTGGAGTCCGCCGCCGCCCGCTCCGGCGAGGCCGTGCTCGTGGTGCCCGACGGGGAGCGGCTCGTCGTGCTCGCCGCGGACCGGGGTGCTGTCGTTGCCGCCTGCGCCCAATACGCCGAGGCCGTCGGGGGCGCTCAGGGCGGTGGTGAGCAGGCCGGCGACGAGGACGAGCTGGTGGTCGGGATCTCGGCTCCCGCCGGGCCCATCGCCGCGGGGGCCGCCTACAAGCAGGCCGAGCAGGCCCTGTCCGTCGCCCGGCGGCGGGGGCGGGTGCTCGTCGAGCACGAGGATCTGGCCGCGGGGTCCGTGGTGCCGTTGCTCGCGGATGACGCGGTGCGGGCGTTCGCGGACGGGCTGTTGCGGCCCCTGTTCGAGCACGACGCCACCGGGCGGGGGAATCTTGTCGCCTCTCTGCGGGCGTGGTTGTCGCGGCATGGGCAGTGGGATGCGGCCGCGGCGGATCTTGGGGTGCATCGGCATACGTTGCGGTACCGCATGCGGCGGGTCGAGGAGATCCTCGGACGGTCCCTGGACGACCCGGATGTACGGATGGAACTGTGGCTGGCCCTGAAGACGACGGCGTCGGCGGAGTAGGAGGGGCTTTTTCCGCCCCCGCCGCCCCTACCCATTCCCGTCACTACTCGGGGCCAGCCCCCGAACCCCCGCTCCTCAAACGCCGGAGGGGCTAAAGATTGCGCAGTTCCCCGCGCCCTTAGGTCTTTGGTCTTTAGGGGCGCGGGGAACTGCGCGACCAGCCACGACGAACCCGCACCCGAAATCGCACCCCACGGGGTCTGGGGCGGAGCCCCAGGGGATGGGAATGGGTAGGGGCGGCGGGGGCGAGAAAAGGTCGGCGACTAGGCCAAAGCGGCGCACCCCGGTAGGGGAGTGCTACGACTCGGACAGACGCTGCCGAGGCGCCGCGGGCCTACCGTGGACGACGAAGACCAAGAACACCCCCCATCGCGGAAGGGCCCGGACTCGCACATGACCGACACCCACGCCTTCTGGCTCGCCGGCCGCCAGGCCACAGGCGAGTCCACCTTCGACGTCACCTCCCCGTGGGACGGCCACCCCGTCGGCAAGGTCTCCGTACCGACCGACGCCCAGGTCGAGGAGGCCGTGGCCGCCGCACACGCCGTACGGGACGAGTTCGCCGCCACCCCCGCCCACGTACGCGCCGCCGCCCTCGACCACGTCAGCCGCCGCCTGGTGGAGCGGACCGAGGAGATCGCCCGGCTCATCTCCGCCGAGAACGGCAAGCCGGTCAAGTGGGCCCGCGGCGAGGTAGGCCGGGCCGTGTCGGTGTTCCGGTTCGCGGCCGAGGAGGCCCGCCGGTTCAACGGCGGCGAGGCCCAGCGGCTCGACACCGACGCCGGCGGCCAGGGGCGCCTCGCCCTCACCCGCCGCTTCCCGAAGGGCGTCGTCCTCGGCATCGCACCCTTCAACTTCCCGCTGAACCTCTGCGCCCACAAGATCGCCCCCGCGATCGCGGCCGGCGCCCCGATCATCCTCAAGCCCGCTCCCGCGACGCCCCTCTCCGGGCTGCTCATCGGCGAGCTGCTGGCCGAGACCGACCTGCCGGCCGGGTCCTGGTCCGTGCTGCCCGTGGCCAACGACAAGATGCCCGCCCTCGTGCAGGACGAGCGGCTGCCGGTCATCTCGTTCACGGGGTCGGACAAGGTCGGCTACGCGATCATGGACTCCGTACCGCGCAAGCACCTCACCCTCGAACTGGGCGGCAACGGCGCGGCCGTCGTCCTCGCCGACTGGGCGAGCGACGAGGACCTGGACCGGGCGGCCTCGCGGATCGCCACCTTCTCCAACTACCAGGGCGGCCAGTCCTGCATCTCCGTACAGCGGGTGATCGCGGACGCCTCCGTGTACGACAGGCTGCTGCCCCGCGTGGTCGCCGCCGTCGAGGCGCAGGTCACCGGCGATCCGGCCGACGACGCCACCGATGTCGGGCCGCTGGTGAGCGAGGACGCCGCCAAGCGGGTCGAGACGTGGGTCGACGAGGCCGTGAAGGCCGGCGCCACGCTGCTCGCGGGCGGCAAGCGCGACGGTGCCTCGTACGCGCCGACCGTGCTGGCCGATGTGCCGGCCGATGTGACCCTCTCCTGCGAGGAGGTCTTCGGGCCCGTTCTCACCGTGCAGAAGGTGGAGGGGGAGGCGGCCGCCTTCGCCGCAGTCAACGAGTCCAAGTACGGGCTGCAGGCAGGGGTGTTCACCCACGACCTGCAGACCGCCTTCCGTGCTCACCGCGCGCTCGAAGTGGGCGGGGTGGTGGTCGGAGACGTGCCTTCCTACCGCGCCGACCAGATGCCCTACGGCGGCGTGAAGCAGTCCGGCGTCGGGCGTGAAGGCGTGAAGTTCGCGATGGACGACTACACGTACGAGCGCGTGCTCGTGCTCACGGGACTCGCTCTCTGAGACCGGGCGCGAGGCGTCATGCCACGGCCGGAGTCCGCTGTGCGGGGACTCCGGCCGTTGTCGTACCTCGTCCGGACCCTCAGCCGGAGAAGCCGACGTGTGCGAGCCGCACCGGGCCGCGCAGCCCGATGTGCAGGTCGTGGACCTCGGTGGCGTCGAACGGGGCGACGACGGTGGTGTAGTCGTACGGTCCCGACGTGACCGGGACATCGAGCCGGGCGATCACCGGGCCGCCGTCCAGGGCCAGTTCGAGTGAGCCCTCGCCCGACACCTCGACGGTGACCCTCCTGGTCGCCGGGCCGAAGTCGCAGCCCCGGTAGACCAGTTCGGCTGTGTTCCCCTGGCTCTCCTGGCTGCCGTGGTTCCCGTGCGCCGGTGTCACCGCATCGCCCGACAGCTTCGTACGGTCGACGATCTCCGCGCCCCGCTGCTCGTCGAAGTCGGCCGCGTTCAGGCCGAGTTCGAGGACCGGGCGCGGGGTGGCGGGCGGGCCGTCCAGTTCGACCGTCGCGCGCAGCCGGACGTCCTCGCTGGACGCGCCCACGAGGAGTTCGTACGGGCCGGGCTCAAGGCGTCGGGTGCCGTGGGCCACGTCCCAGAACTCGAAGGCGGACAGCGGGAGTTCGAAGGTCAGCTCGGTTGAGGTGCCGGGCAGTACGTGGACCCTGCGGTGGGCCAGCAGTTCGCGGCGGGGGCGGGAGACCGAGGGCGTCACGGCACGGGAGTAGAGCTGGGCCACCTCGTCGGCCGGTGTGTCGCCCGTGTTGGTGACCGTGAAGGTGACGCGCACGGAGCTCTCGCCCACGTGAGCGACGAGGTTCCCGTACTCGAAGGACGCGTACGACAGGCCGTGGCCGAAGGGGAAGAGCGGGGTGCCCTCGAAGTACAGGTACGTCTGGCGGCTGCCGATCACGTCGTAGTCGAGCAGGTCGGGGAGGTCCGCGTCCGAGGCGTACCAGGTCTGGGGGAGCCGGCCCGCCGGGGAGACGTCGCCCGCCAGGACGCGGGCCAGGGCCGTGCCGGCCGCCTGGCCGCCGTGGGCCGTCCAGAGGACGGCGGGGAGGCCGGTCGGATCGGTCGCGTACGGGTAGGAGGACGTGATCACCAGGGCCGTGCGGGGGTTCGCGGCGCGGGCCGCCTCCAGGAGTCGCTGCTGGTGGGCGGGGAGGGCGAGGGTCGTGCGGTCCTCCGTCTCGCGGCCGTTGATGTGCGGGTCGTTGCCCGCGACCACGAGGACCACGTCGGCCGAGGCGGCCGTGCGGGCCACCGTGTCCTCGCCGCGTTCCGTGATCTCCAGTTCGAGGATTTCCGGGTTCTCGGCGGCAACCTTCACGCCGTCGGCGGTGACAGAGACGTAGCGACCCGTACCGACATGCTTCAGGAGGTGACCGCCCTCATGGGATCCGTGGGATTCAGGGGATGCCAGGGATTCATGCGATCCGTGAGGCTCCAGGCGGAAGGTCTCCTGGACGACCCAGCCGCCGGGCTGGTCGGCGGAGGCGCGTACGAAGCCGTCGTCGGCGACCGAGAGATAGCGGCCGTCGGGGGCGCGCAGGGTGAGGACGCCCCCGCCCCAGTCGATCAGCGCGAGTTCGGTGCCCGTGGTGTCGGTGGTGAGCGGGGGCAGGTCCGTGCGGCCCGCGAGGAGGGCCGGGTCCAGCGCACCCTCGGCGCCGCGGACCTCGTCGGTCGCGTCGTCGGCCGGCGGCACGCTCAGATACGTACCGGCGGAGGTCTTCAGGCGTACGCGGTCCACGCCTTCGGCGAAGTCCACGCGGTCGGCGCCGAAGCGTTCGTAGAGGCCTTCGAGCGGGGTGGAGCGGTGGATGAGGGTGCCGCTGTACCAGTCGAGCTTGCACTCGTCGGCGAGGAGGCCCACCACGGCGATGCGGGTGTCCTGTCCGGTGAGAGGGAGCAGGCCGTCGTTCTTGAGGAGGACGATCGCCTGTTCCGCGGCTTCCCGCGCGAGGGCGCGATGTGCGGGGGTGTCGAAGTCCTTGGCGTCGGCGTACGGGTCCAGGCGCGGGTCGAACTCGCCGAGGCGGAAGCGGATCGCGAGCTGGCGGCGGACCGCCGCGTCGATGTCGGACTCGGTCAACAGGCCCTGGTCCAGGGCTCCCTGGAGGCGTTCGACGATCTGCGAGCTGTCCGTGCCGTGGTCCGTGAAACTGTCGACGCCGGCGATCAGGGAGGCGGCCGTGGCCTCCTCGTGGGTGTCGAAGTAGTGCTCGTGGTCGACCAGGTTCGAGGGCGCGCCCGCGTCCGAGCAGACCAGGAGGTCCCGGTCCGTCCAGGTGCGCAGCTGCTCGCGCAGATACGGCGACACATGGTTGGGGCGGCCGTTGACCAGGTTGTACGCGGGCATCACGCCGGCCACCGTGCCCGCCTCGACCGTCTCGCGGAAGGCGCGCAGGTCGTACTCGTGCAGCACGCGCGGGCGGACGGAGCTCGACGCGGTCGCCCGGTCCGTCTCGTTGTTGTGCGCGAGCCAGTGCTTGAGGATCGGGGCCGTCCGCCAGTACGCGGGGTGGTCGCCGCGCAGGCCCCGGGTGTAGGCGGTGGCGATCGCCGAGGTCAGCTTCGGGTCCTCCGAGTAGCCCTCCTCGTTGCGGCCCCACAGGGGGTGGCGCAGCAGGTTGACCGTGGGCGCCCAGACGTTGAGGCCCACGCGGTCGTCGCGCGAGCGCATCGCGCGGGCCTCGGTGGAGACCGCCTCGCCGACCCGGCGTACGAGCTCGTCGTTCCAGGTCGCGCCGAGGCCGACCGCCTGGGGGAACACCGTCGCCGGGCCCATCCAGGCGACCCCGTGCAGTGCCTCCTGGCCGGTGCGGAACGCGGCGACACCGAGCCGCTCCACCGCGGGTCCGAACTGGTGCAGCATCGTGACCCGTTCCTCCAGGGTGAGCCGCGACAGAAGATCGTCGATGCGCTTCGCAAACGGCAGCTGAGAGTCGCGGAAAGGCGGCGTTTGAGCGGTCACGCGAGGATCCCTCTGTGGAAGGTGCGGGAGAACGGCGAAGGACTTTCGAAGCGCTTCGATGCTCATTCGACTCCGGGGTGGGTGTCAAGACACCCAGACGCAACAACTCCGAATCCTCACCGCCATCCCAAGGGCCGGAAGCGACCGGTTCAGACCTTTATACCTCCGAGGAATGTTGGAATCGGCTCTTGTGCACCCCCAGGTGTTCACTTAACCTCGCAGCAACATCGAAGCGCTTCGACTCTCGTCGATAGTCGAAGATGTCGCCCCCGGAGGGTGCGCATACCTCCGAGGTCCGCTTCAGCTCAGCCAGTTCCACTCAGACACCGCAGCCGACGGCCCCACCGCCGGGTGTCCTGCTGTGCGCCATGAAGGGTTGACGCAATGACGCCGAACACCTCCGCCTCCGCCCCCAGCCGGAGAAGCTTCCTCGCCTCCACGGCGGTCGTCACCGCCGCGGTGGCCGGCGGGATGCCGCTGCTGGCCGCCTGCGGCGGTTCGCAGGAAGGCCGCAAGGAGGGCACCACGTCCGGGAAGGACGCGAAGAAGCTCCTCCCGGCCTTCGTGGCGCGAAACGTCGTCAGCCCCGACATCCCGGCGAAGAACGGCTCGGCCGCGGGCTTCACCAAGGCGATAGCCACCGCCGACCTGAAGACCTCGGTCGAGAAGAAGCTCGGCAGCGGCGGCGGGCTCAAGGTCATGGCGCCCTTCTGGGGCACTCCTCCGTCGGGGAGCAACCCGTACTACCAGGCCATGAACAAGGCCATCGGCGTCGACGTCACCTGGCAGAACCAGGACGGTGTCACCTACGACGCGAAGCTCGGCGCGGTCCTCGCCTCCAGCGACATCCCCGACGTGGTGGTCGTGCCCGGCTGGAACCTGATGGGCAAGATCCCCGGCGCCATCAACGCCAAGTTCGCCGACCTCGGCCCGTATCTGTCCGGCGACGCGGTCAAGGACTACCCGAACCTCGCGGCCGTCCCGACCGACGCGTGGCAACGCTCCATCTTCGGCGGCCAGTTGCGCGCGATCCCGATGCCCGCGTCGTACGTCACCGACATCGCGCCCCTCTACCGCAGGGACCTCTTCGAGGCGAAGGGGTACAGCGTCCCGAAGAGCCCCGACGAGTTCCTGTCCTGGGCCAAGGAGGCCACCGACGCCAAGTCCAAGGTCTGGGCCTGCGACGACATGAAGTGGACGTCGTTCAACATCTTCGGCGTCCTGTCCGGCAGCGACAAGGCGCTGTGGTGGAACCTCGAAGGCGGCAAGCTGATCAACCGCGTCGAGACCGACGCGTACCTCGAAGCCCTGGAATGGACACGGAAGCTGTACGCGGCCGACGTGGTCCACCCCGACGCGCGGTCGGGCAAGGCCGGCGGCGACGCGGGCAACCGGTTCAGCGCGGGCGAGGTGCTCGTCTACAACCAGAACATCTCCTCCTGGTGGGGCAAGATGTCCGAACAGCTCACCCAGAACCCGGACTTCGACATGGCCGCGTTCGACATCTTCGGCCCCGACGGCGGCGACCCGAGCCTGTGGGCGGTCCAGCCCGCCAACATCTTCACCTTCATCAGCAAGAAGGCGTCCAAGACACAGATCAAGGACTTCCTCGCCATCGCCAACTTCTGTGCCGCGCCGTACGGCACCACGGAGTTCATGCTCACCAACTTCGGCGTCGAGGGAACCGACTTCGAGGTCAAGAAGGGCCTGCCCACCAAGACCGAGAAGGGCGTCAACGAGGTCAACGGCGCCTTCGACTACACCGGTGACGCGGCGCCCTTCGTCGCGCACCCCGACCTCCCCGAGGTCACCAAGGGCATGGTCGAGTGGCAGCAGCGGATGGGCGCCTTCACCAAGAAGTCCTCCTTCTACGGGCTCACCGTCACCGAGCCGAACCGCTGGTCCAACCTCGCCGACGACTTCGAGCAGTTGGAGGACGACGTCGTACGGGGCCGCAAGAAGGTCAGCGACGTCCAGCAGGCCGTCTCCGACTGGAAGCAGCAGGGCGGCGACAAGCTGCGCGACTGGTACAAGAAGCTGCTCGACGACAACGGCTCCTCGGCGAACTGACGCCGGACCGAGGCAAGGAGAAGGCCGTGTCGCACAGCACGGTGCCCCGGGGCAGGGCCCAGGCGAAGACGCAGGCGAAGGACGGGGCGCCTCCGTCGGCGGAGGCGCCCGGGGCGGTGAAACCGGGAAAGAGCAGGGGCAGGAGCAAGGCCAAGGGCGACGGGCTTTCCGGGAAGGTGAGTCTGCGGATCCGGCTGCGGCGCGACCGCACGCTCATCCTGATGACGGTGCCGGCGATCCTGCTCATCCTCGTCTTCAACTACATACCGGTGTTCGGCAACGTCGTCGCCTTCCAGGACTACGACCCCTACCTGAGCGACAACGGCTTCGTCGCCATGCTGCAGAGCCCCTGGGTGGGCTTCGAGCAGTTCGACCGGGTCTTCGCCGACTCCGAGTTCTGGCATGCCGTGCAGAACACCTTCGTCCTGTTCTTCCTCCAGCTCGTGCTCTTCTTCCCGATACCGATCCTGCTCGCGCTGCTCATCAACAGCGTGCTCAGGCCCCGGGTGCGCGCGATGGCCCAGGCGATCATGTATCTGCCGCACTTCTTCTCCTGGGTGCTCGTCGTCACCGTCTTCCAGCAGATCTTCGGCGGCGCCGGCGTCATCGCGCAGACGCTCGCCGACCACGGAAGCACCGGGTTCGACCTGATGACGGACCCGGAGAGCTTCAAGTACCTCGTCACGCTCCAGAGCGTCTGGAAGGACGCGGGCTGGGGCATCATCGTCTTCCTCGCCGCGCTGTCGTCCGTGTCGAACGACCTGTACGAGGCCGCCGCGATGGACGGCGCCAACCGCTGGCGCCGCATGTGGCACATCACGCTGCCCGCACTGCGCCCGGTGATCGCGCTGCTGCTGGTGCTGCGCGTCGGTGACGCCCTCACCGTCGGGTTCGAGCAACTGCTGCTCCAGAGACAGGCGGTGGGCCCCGAAGCCTCCGAGGTCCTCGACACCTATGTGTGGTGGAACGGCATCCGCAACCAGGACTTCAGCTACGCGGCCGCCGCCGGTCTGATCAAGGGCATCGTCGGTCTGACCCTCGTCCTCGTGGCCAACAAGGTCGCTCATCTCATGGGCGAGCAGGGGGTGTACAAGAAGTGACCGCTCTCATCGACAAGCCGACCGAGGCCGCCGTGAAGCGCGATCGGCGACCGGGCCGTTGGGCGGCTCCGCCCCGGCCGCCCTGGGAGGAGAAGCCCAGCCAGGTCGGCCTCGCCTCCAAGGGCCTGGTCCTCACCATCGCGGGCCTCGCGATCCTCTTCCCTCTCTGGATCGTCATCGTCACCAGCCTCCAGTCGAAGAAGACCATCGACGAGGCGGGCGGCCTGGTCGTGATCCCCAAGGGCATCACGTTCATCGCCTACCAGGAGCTGCTCAGCGGCGGCCAGGTGCAGCGCGCGGCACTCGTCAGCCTCGGTGTCACCCTCGTCGGCACGGTGTTCAGCATGGCGGTGTCGGTGCTGTGCGCGTACGGGCTCTCGCGGAGCGGGTCGCTCGGGCACCGGTGGATCCTGATGACGCTGCTGGCCACGATGTTCTTCGGTGCGGGGCTGATTCCGACCTATCTGCTGGTGCAGGCGCTCGGTCTCACCGACACCTATCTGGCGCTGATCCTGCCCAGCGCGGTGAGCGTCTTCAACATTCTTGTGCTGCGGTCTTTCTTCATGGGCATCTCGCCCGAACTCATCGACAGCGCGCGGATCGACGGTGCCGGTGACTGGCGGATTCTGTGGAAAATCGTCATGCCGTTGTCGCGGGCGGTGATCGCGGTGATTTCGCTGTTCTATGCGGTGGGGTACTGGAGTGCGTGGTTCAACGCGTCCATCTATCTCACTGACCAGGACATGATGCCGTTGCAGAACGTCATGATCCAGCTGGTCCAGAAGCAGGAACGGCCGGTGGGGCTTGCGACCCAGGTCAACACCGGGCAGTTGTCGTCCCTCGCGATTCAGATGGCTGTGATGGTGATGGCGTTGCTGCCGGTCGCGGTGCTTTCGCCGTTTGTACAGCGGCATTTCAAGAAGGGCATGCTGACCGGTGCGGTCAAGGGGTGACTTGCGTCCCCCTTCTGGCTTGGCTTGGGATTGTTGGGCTGTTTTTCGGCCGCGGGTTGGATGTGGCTGGTCGCGCAGTTCCCCGCGCCCCTTGAGGGGCGCTCGTCGTCCGCTGCTCCTTTTGAAGTTTCCCCCTTTCTTGGAACGAGGTATGTCATGCGCACGCCCCGCCTGAGCAGACGCGCCGTCCTTGCCGGGACCGCCGCCACCGTGGCTTGCACTGCTGTCTCTGGAGCGGCTGTCAGCCCTGCGGTGGCCGCCCCGGTCGCGGGCGGGTCCGCGTACCGGTGGCGGAATGTGGTCATGGGCGGGACCGGGTTCGTCACCGGGGTGCTGTTCCATCCCTCCGTACGTGGTCTCGCCTATGCCCGTACGGACATCGGCGGCGCCTACCGCTGGGACGACCGCGCCTCCCGGTGGACCCCCCTCACCGATCACCTCGGGTGGGACGACTGGAATCTGCTCGGTGTGGAGGCGATCGCCGTCGACCCCGGGCACCCCGGGCGGGTCTACCTCGCCCTTGGCACGTACGCGCAGTCGTGGGCCGGCAATGGTGCGGTGCTGCGGTCCGAGGACAGGGGCGCGACCTGGAGCCGGACCGATCTCGATGTGAAGCTCGGGGCCAATGAGGACGGGCGGGGTGCGGGGGAGCGGCTGCTGGTCGATCCGCGGGACAGCGACACGCTGTGGCTGGGGACGCGGCACGACGGATTGCTGAAGTCCACCGACCGTGGGGTCACCTGGGCCGCCGTGAGCGGGTTTCCGGCGAAGGCGAGCGCTTCCGGGCAGGGCGTCGTGTTCCTCGTCGCCGCCGGGCGGGCCGTCTACGCCGGCTGGGGTGACGGTGACGGCACCTCGGGCACGGCGAACCTGTACCGCACGGCCGACGGGACGGCGTGGGAGGCCGTTCCCGGGCAGCCGTCCGGCACCGCTGCCAAGGTGCCGATCCGTGCCGCGTACGACACGCACACCCGCGAGCTGTACGTGACCTACGCCAACGCGCCCGGACCCAACGGCCAGTCCGACGGCAGCGTGCACAGGCTGCGCACCGCGACCGGCAAGTGGGCCGATGTGACCCCCGTGAAGCCGGGTGGCACGACGGACGACGGCTCCGCCGACACCTTCGGCTACGGCGGGGTCGCCGTGGACGCCCGCCGCCCGGGCACCCTCGTCGTCTCCACCAACAACCGCTGGGCCGACATCGACACCGTGTACCGCACCACGAACGGCGGCCGTACCTGGACGTCCCTCAAGGACGCTGCTGTGTTCGACGTGTCCGAGACTCCTTACCTCAAGTGGGGCGACGACAAGCCGAAGTTCGGCTGGTGGATCCAGGCGCTGGCCGTGGACCCGTACGACTCGAAGCACATCGTGTACGGGACCGGGGCGACCCTCTACGGCACCCGCGATCTGAAGCGCTGGGCGCCGCAGATCCGGGGCCTGGAGGAGGCATCCGTGGTGCAGCTGGTGTCGCCCCCGGCCGGGGAGGCGCACCTGCTCAGCGGCTCGCGGGACATCGGCGTGATGTACCACGAGCGGCTCACGGCGTCGCCGGCGCGCGGCATGGCGGCGAACCCCGTGTTCGGGTCGGCGACGGGACTCGCGCAGGCCGCGGCCAGGCCGTCGTACGTGGTGCGCAGCGGATGGGGCGACCACGGCAACGGCGCCTACTCGAACGACGGCGGACAGACCTGGGCGCCCTTCGAGGCCCAGCCCGACATCGCCAAGAACGCACCGGGGCCGATCGCCGCCAACGCCGACGGCAGCGCGCTGCTGTGGTCCTTCGTGCACTGGGACGGCACGAAGTACGCAGCCCACCGGTCCACCGACAGCGGCACGACCTGGTCCGAGATCTCCTCCTTCCCGAAGGGCGCCACGCCGGTCGCCGACCCGGCCGACCCGACGCACTTCTACGCATACGACACCGACACAGGAACGCTACTCGCCAGCACTGACAGTGGCCGTTCGTTCACGGCCCGTGCGGGTGGACTGCCAGCCGGGGACGCCCAGTTCAAGCTCGTCGCCGCGCCCGGGCGGAGCGGTGACCTGTGGCTCTCCACCAAGTGGAACGGGCTCTACCGGTCAACCGACGGCGGGGCGAGCTTCTCAAAGGTGGCCAGCTGCTGGGCCTCGTACACGCTCGGTTTCGGCAAGGCCGCCGACGGCGCCGACTACCCCGCGATCTACCAGGTCGGCTCGACGGACACCATCACCGCCGTGTACCGCTCCGACGACGAGGCGAAGACCTGGACGCGGATCAACGACGACGCCCACCAGTGGGGCTGGACCGGCGAGGTCGTCGTCGGTGACCCGCGCGTGTACGGCCGGGTGTACCTGGCGACCAACGGGCGCGGCATCCAGTACGGGGAGCCTCTCCGATGAGCCACTCGAACGTGAACCCGGACCCGGACCAGGACCTGAAGCCGGACCCGAACCCGAACCCCCCGAACGCGAACCCGGCCCCGGCTCCGGCTTCGGCTCCGGCTCCGGCTCCGACGACCCCAGGCCCTCCCGGCCTAACCGACGCCACCCGCGGCCGCATTCTCTTCGGCGGCGACTACAACCCCGAGCAGTGGCCCGAGGAGACCTGGCACGAGGACGTACGCCTCATGAAAGCGGCCGGCGTCAACTCCGTCACGCTCGGCGTCTTCTCGTGGGCGAAGCTCGAACCAAAGCCGGGGGAGCGGGAGTTCGGCTGGCTGGACCGGCTGATGGACCTCATGCACGAGAACGGCATCGGGGTCGTCCTCGCCACGCCCACCACCTCGCCCCCGCCCTGGATGGGCCGCCTCCACCCGGACACACTGCCCCGTGACGAGGACGGCCGCACCGAGTGGTGGGGCGGGCGCCAGCACTTCTCGCACTCCAGCGCCACCTACCGCCGGTACGCCGCCGCGATCACCGAGGACCTGGCCGCCCGCTACGGCAGCCACCCGGCCCTCACGATGTGGCACATCAACAACGAGTACTGCACCTACGACTGGGGCGACGAGGCCGCCGCCACCTTCCGCCGCTGGCTCAGGGACAAGTACGGCACGCTCGACGCCCTCAACTCGGCCTGGGGAACGGCCTTCTGGAGTCAGGGCTACGGCGACTGGGAGGAGATCCTGCCGCCGCGGCACGCCCACTACATGAAGAACCCCAGCCAGGTGCTGGACTTCAAGCGCTACACCTCCGACATGCTCCTGGAGTGTTACGTCGCCGAGCGCGACATCGTCCGCCGGCACTCCCCGCACATCCCGGTGACCACCAACTTCATGCCGATGTGGGTCGGTCAGGACGCCTGGAAGTGGGCGGCGGCGGAGGACGTCGTCTCCGTCGACATCTATCCCGACCCGCGCGACCCCTTCGGCGCCCAGAACGGCGCGCTCATCCAGGACATGACCCGCTCCCAGGCCCGCGGACCGTGGATGCTGATGGAGCAGGCCGCCGGACCCGTGAACTGGCGGGGCGTCAACCACCCCAAGCCGCGCGGCCTCAACCGCCTCTGGTCGCTCCAGGCCGTCGCCCGGGGCGCCGACGCCGTCTGCTACTTCCAGTGGCGGCAGTCCCGCCAGGGCGCGGAGAAGTTCCACTCCGGCATGGTCAGTCACGCGGGGGAGCAGGGCCGCACCTACCAGGAGGTCAAGCAGCTCGGCGCCGAACTCGCCTGCATTGGCGGCGAGGTGACGGGCAGTCACTCGACGGCGGACGTCGCGATCCTCCACGAATGGAACGCCTGGTGGGCCGGTGCGCAGGAGGGCCGTCTCTCCTCCGAGGTCGACCATCCGCAGGTCGTGCGAGCCTGGCACCGCGCCCTGTGGGAGGCCCACATCACCACGGACTTCGCACACCCGGAGCACGACCTGTCCGCCTACCGGCTGATCGTCGTGCCGCAGCTCTACCTGCTCACCGACGCGGCGATCGACAACCTCGTCGCGTACGTACGAGGTGGCGGCACCCTCGTCAGCGGCTTCCTCACCGGTGTCGCCGACGAGGACGACCGGGTACGGCCCGGCGGCATGGACGAGCGGCTGCGGGAGCTCTTCGGCATCCGAACCCTGCACGAGTGGTGGCCGCTGGACGCGCGGGAGACCGCCGAATGTGACGGGTTCCGGGGCACGTTGTGGTCCGAGGAGATCGAGGCCGAGGAGGGCGCGGTCGCGGAAGCCCGCTACAAGGGCGGCGAACTCGACGGGATGCCGGCTGTGTTGCGCAAGGAGCGTGCCTGGTACGTCTCCACACTGCCCGAACCCGCCACGCTGCGCGAGCTGTTGGCGGGCCTGGCGTCCGGCGCGGGTGTGCGGCCGGTGCTCGACGGGCTTCCCCCGCAGGTCGAGGCCGTCCGCCGCGGAGACGTGCTCTTCGTGCTCAACCACGGGCGCGAGGCGGTCACCGTGCAGGTGCCGGGGACGTATCGGGACCTGCTCACCGGTCAACAGGTCGCGGGCGTAATGGAGTTGGGGCGTCTCGGAGCGGCGGTGCTTTCACCGTGAGCGCCGACGCATCCCACTCACCCTCACCCTCACCATCGCCCTCACCCACATCCTCGCCCTCATCCACATCCCCACTCTCGCCCTCGCCGCACGCCACCTGGGAGCCGCGCCCGGCCCTCCGCTGGGAGGACACCTTCCTCAGCGGCAACGGCCGTCACGGCGCCATGGTGTTCGGTGATCCGAACGACGACCGTGTGATCGTCACGCACCACACCCTGGTCCGCCCCAACGGCGGCGAGCACGCCAGGCCCCCGGAGCTGGCGGACCAACTGCCCGCACTCCAGGACAGGTTGCTCGCCGGAGACCTGACCGCGGCCGAGGAGTTCACAGACGGGCGCCCGCTGCAGTGGGTGCAGCCCTTCCACCCCGCCTTCCAGGTGCGGCTGCGCAGGCTCGCCGACGGGCAGCGCGGCTACCGTCGCTCGGTCGACTTCACCACGGGCGTCGTCGAGGCGGTCTGCACGGGCTGGAGCAGCCGTGTCTTCGTCTCACGCGCGGACGACGTGATCGTCCAGCACGTCACCTCTCCCGGCCTCACCGCGGACATCGCGCTGGACCACCGGCTCCCCGGCGCCCCCGAAGGGCTGGCGGTCGGCGACGGGGTGATCCTCACGCCCGAGGGCGCCGTGCTCACCCTGAGCGCCCGCTATCCCGGCAGCGACCGCGCGTACACGGGAGTGACGCTCGCGGTCGTCACCGGCGGCCGTACGACGCTGACCCCGCCCGGGATCCGTGTGACCGGGGCCGAGTCGGTCCTGCTGCTGACCCGGGTGCGGCGGCACACCGGGGAACCGGACACCGTGGCGGAGACGCAGGCTCTGCGCGAGCTGCTTCCGGACGGTCTGCTTCCGGACGGCTTGCTTCCGGACGGCCTGCTTCAGGACGGCAGGGACGGTGAGGAGTCGTACGGCAGCCTCCTTGAGCGCCACCTGGACCTCCACCGCACCGCGTACAACCGCGTCTCCCTCACTCTGGACGCGGATGACGCCGAACGTGCCCTCCCCGGCTCGGAGTTGCTCAAGCGTCCCAAGAGCCCCGCACTGCTCGAACGGCTCTTCGCGGCCGGCCGTTACCACCTGCTGTCCTCCGCCGGGATGCTGCCGCCGAGGCTCACGGGGCTGTGGACCAGCGACTGGGACACGGCGTGGTCCGGCGCGTTCACCACGGACGCCAACCTCAATCTGCAGACGGCGTCGGCCGTCGCGGGCGCGCTGCCCGAGGTCGTCGAGGCCCACGCCTCCCTGATCCAGGGGCAGTTGCCGCACTGGCGGGACAACGCCCGGGCCGTCTTCGGCACCCGAGGCATCGTCGCCCCACCGCACACGGACGGCGAGTCCGGGCACACGTACCACTTCAGCCGCGAATATCCCCTGCACCTGTGGACGGCGGGCGCCGACTGGCTGCTCAAGCCACTCGTCGACCACGACGAGACACGCGGAGAGCGCGACCCACGGCTGGCGGCGGCACTCGCCGAACTCGCCCTGTTCTACGAGGACTTCCTCACCCGGACCGACGAGAACGGCCGACTCGTCGTCGTACCCTCCTACTCGCCCGAGAACCGCCCGGCGAACGCGAGCTGGGGCGCGATCAACGCCGCCATGGACCTCTCGGCGGCCCGGCACGCCCTGCTCACGGCGGCCGCGTACCACCCGGGACCGGACGCCGACCGCCGGCGCGCGCTCGCCGAGCGGCTGCCCCCGCACCGCATCAACGACGACGGAGCGCTCGCCGAGTGGGCGTGGCCCGGCCTCGACGACACGTACGACCACCGGCACCTCAGCCATCTGTACGGCGTGTGGCCGCTCGACGAGATCAATCCGTACGACACCCCGGATCTGGCGGCCGCCGCGCACCGGGCGCTCGAACTGAGGGGTGCCGAGAACGACTCCGCTCACGGCCATCTGCACCACGCGTTGGTCGCGGCCCGGTTGCGCGACGGTGAGCGGGTCGCGCACGCGCTCGGCCAGGTGCTGGAGGGCGACTTCTTCCACGCCTCGCTGATGAGCGCGCACTATCCCCGCCGCGACGTCTACAACGCGGACGCCGCCCACGCCCTGCCCGCCGTGATCGTCGAGACGCTGATCCAGTCGACCCCCGACCGGCTGGTCCTCCTGCCCGCACTGCCCGCCGAGTTCCCGGAGGGTGAACTCCGGGGCGTACGGACGAGGTTCGGCGCCGAGGTCGACCTCGGCTGGAGCCCGGCGGGAGCCCGCGCGGTGGTACGGCCCACCCGGACCCACCGCGTCGACCTCAGGACTTCCTCCGGAGCGCGACCGCTCCACCTGCGAGCCGGAGAAGACTGCGTCCTCACCCTGGGGCCGCAGTAGATCCACAGCAGATCCGCACCAGATCCACAGCAGTTCGAACCCCCACACCCCCCCACCCATGGAAGGGACACCATGGCAACACGCACGCTGACCCGGATCACCAAAGCACTCCTGGCTCCGGCGCTCGCTCTCGGCGCCACCATCGGCCTCGCCTCCGCGCCCGCCTCGGCGGCCGTCTGGAACTCCTGCGACCAGTGGGGCAACACCAGCCTGAACGGCTACACGCTCTACAACAACATCTGGGGCTCCGGCGCCGGCAGCCAGTGCATCTGGGCCAACTCCGGTACCAACTGGGGAGTTTGGGCCAACCACCCCAACACCGGCGGCATCAAGTCGTACCCGAACTCGAAGAAGGTGGTCAACAAGACGATCACCTCGCTCGGTTCGCTCAGCAGCAGCTACAACGTCACCGTGCCGTCCTCGGGCGCGTACAACACCTCGTACGACATCTGGGACACCGACTACGACTACGAGATCATGCTCTGGGTCAACTACAACGGAGCCGTCGGCCCGTTGGGCACCTCGCAGGGCAACGTGACCCTGGGCGGCCACACCTGGACCGTCTACAAGGGCAACAACGGTGCCAACGAGGTCTTCTCGTTCCTGCGCACCTCGGACTCGAACTCCGGGACCGTCAACGTCCTGCCGATCCTCAAGTGGATCAAGGACACCAAGGGCTGGATGGGCAACGAGACCATCGGCGACGTGCAGTTCGGCTTCGAGATCACCTCGTCGTCCGGCGGTCTGGACTTCGCGACCAACAACCTGACCGTTTCCAGCAGTTGAGCCCCGCCGTCACCGGCTGGTGACCGTACGCCCGGGTCGGCGCCGTCCCCCACGCGGGGCCGGCCCGGGCTGCGCACATCTCTGCGCCTACCGCTGCGACGTCGTCTCCCTCACCCACGGCAGCAGCGTCCGCTCCGCGAGCACCAGCGCGTAGAACAGCGCCACACTCATCACACCGAGCAGGGCGATCGCGGCGAACGCCAGCGCGGTGTCGGAGTTCGCCCCGGACTGCACGACGACGAAGCCGAGCCCCTCGTCCCCGGCGCTGAACTCGCCGATGACCGCGCCGACGGCCGACAGCGGCATGGCGACCTTCAGCCCGACGAAGATCTGCGGCAGCGCGCTCGGGAAGCGGAACCTGAGGAACGTCTGGGTGCGAGAGGCACGCAACGACCGCGCCAGCTCGACGAGTTCGACCGGCGTCGAGGTGAGCCCGCCCGCGACCGACAACACGACGGGGAAGAAGCAGACGAGCAGTGCCATGACGACCTTCGGCTGCTGTCCGAAGCCCATCCACACCACCAGCAGCGGGGCCAGCGCCACCTTGGGCACCGCGTTGAACGCGACCAGGAGCGGCGAGAACATCAGCTCCACGATCCGCGACGCCGCGATCGCCACCCCGATCACCAGCCCCGCCACCACGGCCAGCGCGAAGCCCAGCACGATGACGACGAGCGTGGTGACCGCCTCGCCCAGCAGATAGCCGGGCACGCGGAGGAAGGCGTCCAGCACGTCGGCCGGTGACGGCAGGACGATCTCCGGTACGTCGAACACGACCACGGCCAGTGCCCAGGCACCGATCGCGGCGGCCAGCCCGAGCACGGGCCAGCCGAACTCCATCACCCGCCTGAGCACTTCAGGACTTCGGCACCAGATCGAAGGAGACCAACTGCTCGGGCGTCAGACCGGACTTGACCGCCCCGGCGTCCACCAGCGCCTTGATCGCCCCGGCCACCCGTTCCCGGTCCATCGTGCCGATCGGCGCCCCGTCGTCCTTGGGCTGTACGGCCTCGCCGACCAGTTCGATCTCCGCGGCGGCGGCTTTCTCGTTGACGGTCGGGTGCTTCTTCGCCAGCACCGCGGCCGCTTCCTCCGGGTGGTCGATCGCGTAGCGCATGCCCTTGAGCAGCGCCGATGTGAAGCGTCTGACCAGGTCCGGGTCCTCCTCGGCGATCTTCGTGGTGGTCGTGATGGCCGAGCCGTAGCTCTCGGTCAGGAACTTGCCGAACGGCAGGACCACGACCTGCTTGCCCTTGACGGCGTTCTCGATGTTCGGGCGGCCCACCCGGTACTGGCCGACCGCGTCGACCTTGCCGGCCGCGAGGTTGACCCCGAGCTGCTGGGGTTCGAGGTTGACGAAGTCGACCTTGTCGGCGTCGAATCCGGCGAGCTTCGCGTATGCCGGGAAGAGGGCCCCGATGACCGAACCGGCCGGGTCCGCGATCTTCTTGCCCTCCAGGTCCGCGGGCTTGCTGATGCCGCTGTCGGCCAGCGCCATCACGGCGGCGTCCGTGGTCTGGTGGACGGCCGCGACCGCGGTCACGCCGGACACCTTGCCGCCGCCGACCTGCATGATCGTGCTGCTGAGGTCGACGGGCGCGAACTGCGCCCGCCCGCCGGCCAGCGCCGCCAGGCTGATGGCGCTGCCCTGCCCCGGCTGGATGGTGACCGAGACGCCGGCGTCGCTGAAGTAGCCCTTGTCCTGGGCGACATAGGCGTACGCCTCACGCCCGAAGGTGCCGAAACCGGTGATGTAGGTGACCTTGTCGGGCGAGGAACCGCCGGACGAGGACGCGCCCTTGCCTTTGTTGTCGTCGTCGGATCCGCAGGCCGTGGAGAGTGCGGCCGTCATCAGGACGGCCAGGAGCGCGGCGGGTAACCGCGTATTCCGTCTCATGGCTCTCAAGTGGAGCTGTTGAGCCGGAAGTTGTCGATACCGAAGACCTGGTTGTCATGTAACAAACATCGACCGAGGTGGTTGATCACGGATTGCGCCGCCCTATCCTCGGCCGTACCGCTACCGCTACCGCTACCGCTACCGCTACCACTCAAGGTGAACCGGTGATGGAGGGCAGCCCGTGATCCGAGTGCGCGGCGTGTCGAAGAGTTTCAACGGCCGCAGGGGGACCGTGGAGGCCCTGCGCGGCATCGAACTGGACGTCGGGGACGGCGAGTTCGTGGCGGTCCTGGGCCGTTCCGGCTGCGGCAAGTCCACCCTGTTGCGGGTGATCGCCGGACTGCTCCCGGCCTCCTCCGGCGAGGTACGGATCGCGGACGAGCCCGTGCGGGAACCGCGCAGGGACGTCGTCATCCTCTTCCAGCGCCCGGCCCTGCTTCCCTGGCGGTCGGTGCTCGACAACGTCCTGCTGCCCATCCAGGTACACGGCCGACCACGATCCGGACATCGGGAAACCGCACGGCAGTTGCTGTCCACCGTCGGCCTGGACGCCCCCTTCCACAAACGCCTGCCGCACGAGTTGTCCGGCGGCATGCAGCAACGCGTGGCCCTGTGCCGCTCACTGATCCAGCGGCCGCGCGTGATGCTGATGGACGAGCCCTTCTCGGCCCTGGACGCCCTGACCCGCGAGGAGTTGTGCGAGGTGCTGCAACGCGTGCACATGGAGTACGCCGCCACGGTCGTCCTCGTCACCCACTCCATCGAGGAGGCGGTCCTGCTCGCCGACCGGGTCGTGGTGCTCAGCCCGCGCCCCGGCCAGGTCCGTACGGTCCTCGACGTCCTGGTACCCCGGCCCCGCTCCCTGGGCCACGACGCACACGCCGCCGAACTCGCCCGCTGCCGGGCCGAGTTGCACGACCTGCTGCTGGCCAGCCATAAGACGGGAGTGTGAGCGGGGAGATGGAACTGCGCCTCTTCACCGAGCCGTACCACGGGGCCACCTACGACGAACTGGCGCGCGCCGCCCGGCACGCGGAGGAGTGCGGCTTCGAGGGGTTCTTCGTCGCCGACCACTACCACCCGATGCACTACACCGACGCCCTGCCCGGACCCACCGACGCCTGGACCACCCTCGCCGGCCTGGCCCGCGAGTCCTCGCGCATCCGGCTCGGCACCCTCATGACCTCGGCCACCTTCCGGCACCCCGGCCCGCTCGCGGTCATCGCCGCCCAGGTCGACGCGATGAGCGGCGGAAGGGTCGAACTCGGCCTGGGCGCAGGTTGGTTCGCCCTCGACCACAGCGCGTACGGCATCCCGTTCCCGCCCCCGGCCGAACGCTTCGAGCGGATGGAGGAACAGCTCCGGATCGTCACCGGCCTGTGGGCGACCCTGCCAGGCGAACGCTTCTCGTACGAGGGCCGCCACTACCGCCTGACCGACTCGCCCGCCCTGCCCAAGCCCGTCCAGCGGCCGCGGGTGCCGATCATCGTGGGCGGCCGCGGCCCCCGCCGCACACCGAGGCTGGCCGCCCGGTACGCCGACGAGTTCAACCTGCCCTTCACCTCACCGGAGCAGAGCGCCGACCTGTTCGCGGGCGCGCGAGCCGCCAGGGAATCGGCAGGTGGGCCTCCCCTGATCCTCTCGGTGTGCCTCGGCATAGCCTCCGGCCGCACCGGGGCCGAGATCGACACCCGCCTCGCCCTGCTGCACGAGCCGTCCCGCCTCCCTCCGGAGGAGCCGCTGTACGGCCCTCCGGGGAAGATCGTCGACGTGCTCGGCCAGTACGCCGACCTCGGGGCCTCCCGCGTGTACGTGCGTCTGCGCGACCTCTCCGACCTCGACCACCTGGACCTGCTGGCGGCCGAGGTCGCGCCGCAACTCCCTTGAAAAGAGAGGTTGTTACTCGGCGATCGGGAGAGCCGCCCCGTCCCGCAGGAAGAGCGGGATCCGGTCCAGCGGGGCGTCGACCGTGACGTTCGTGCCCCCCTCGTACGAGACTCCCGTCCAGGCGTCCGTCCACCGCGCCCCGGCCGGGAGATAGGCCGTCCGCACGCTCGCCCCCGCCGTCAGGACGGGCGCGACCAGCAGATCCGGGCCGAAGAGATACGAGTCGGCGACCGACCAGGCCGTCTGGTCGTCCGGGAACTCCAGGAACAGCGGCCGCATCACCGGCAGCCCCTCCTCGTGCGCGGCCCGCATCACGTCGAGGACGTACGGCTTCAGGCGTTCACGCAGCCGCAGGTACTTCTCCATGATCGTGCCGGCCTCCTCGCCGTACGACCAGACCTCGTTCGGGCCGCCGGTCATGTCCGGGCCGAGCGGCATGCCCGGGTTCCGGAAGCCGTGCAGCCGCATCAGCGGGGAGAGCGCGCCGAACTGGAACCAGCGGATCATCACCTCGCGGTACGCCGGGTCGTCCGGGTCGCCGCCGTGGAAGCCGCCGATGTCGGTGTTCCACCAGGGGATGCCGGACAGTGACGTGTTGAGGCCCGCCGCGATCTGGCGGCGCAGGGTCGCGAAGTCCGTGCCGATGTCGCCGGACCACAGGGCGGCGCCGTAGCGCTGACTGCCCGCCCACGCCGAGCGGTTGAGGGTGACGATCTCGGTCTCGCCGGCCGCGGTCATGCCTTCGTAGAAGGTGCGGGCGTTCTCGCTCGGGTACATGTTGCCGACTTCGAGGCCCGGGCCCGCCCAGTAGCGCAGGTTCTCCTGGAAGCCCGGCTTCAGCTCCGGCTCGCAGGCGTCGAGCCAGAAGGCCGTGATCCCGTACGGCTCCAGGTAGTTCTCCTTGATCCGCGACCACATGAAGTCGCGCGCCTCGGGGTTCGTCGCGTCGTAGAAGGCGACCTGGACCGTGGAGGCGACCTCCTTGTCCGGCCAGTCGGCGTGCGCCATCGGTCCGTACTGCGTACCGATGAAGTAGCCGCGCTGCTCCATGAGTTGATGGTTCTCGGAGAGTGGGGAGACGGACGGCCAGACGGACACGACCAGCTTGATGCCGAGCTCCGTGAGCTCCCGCTGCATCGCCGCCGGGTCCGGCCACTCGGCCGGGTCGAACTTCCACTCGCCCAGGTGCGTCCAGTGGAAGAAGTCGCAGACGATCGCATCGATGGGCAGACCGCGGCGCTTGTACTCCCTTGCCACGCCGAGGAGTTCGTCCTGGGTGCGGTAGCGCAGCTTGCACTGCCAGAAGCCGGCGGCCCACTCGGGCAGCATCGGCGTACGGCCGGTCACCGCGCTGTAGCGGCGCTGCGCGTCGGCCGGCTGGCCTGCGGTGATCCAGTAGTCGATCTGCCGGGCCGAGTCCGCCACCCAGCGCGTGCCGTTGCCCGCGAGTTCGACGCGTCCGATGGCCGGGCTGTTCCAGAGCAGGGTGTAGCCGCGGCTGGAGGTGAGCACTGGGATGGTCACCTCGGCGTTGCGCTGGACCAGGTCGAGGACCGCGCCCTTCTGGTCGAGCAGCCCGTGCTGGTGCTGGCCCAGGCCGTACAGCTTCTCGCCCTCGTACGCGGCGAAGCGCTGCTCCAGGCGGTGGTGGCCGTTGCCGACCGGGGTGTAGAGGCGCGGTCCCGGCCACCAGAAGTGGGCGCGCTCCTCGGTGAGGAGTTCCGCCGAGTCGTCGGTGCGCAGGAAGCGGACGAGGCCCTCGGCGTCGACCTCGACGGTCAGCGCGCCGACGGTCAACTGCCCACGCGCGTCCTCGATCTTGACGGAGTCCTCGGTCGCGGGCGCCTCGTCGAGCAGCGCGCCCGGCAGCCCCTCCAGGACCGGCCCGCCGAGCCTGGCCCGGACCCGGACCGCGTCGGGGCCCCACGGCTCGATGCGTACGGTCTCCTGGCGGCCGCTCCACTCCAGGGCGCCGTCGCGTTCGCGGAACGTGCCGACGGTGGGGGAGGACTGGGCGAGGCTCGCGGGCCCCTGGCCGGGCTGTCCTGGGTTACCGGACGGACCCTGCTGTCCGGGCTGTCCGGGCTGGTTTTCGGCAGGCTGATTCACGTGGGGTGCTCCTGAAGGAAGGAGTGGCGACAGGACCCGGTGACGCGGCTCCGGCGGACCGGGACAGGTGAGGACGCCCCAACGCCCGTGAGGTGAGGGGTGGTTGGGGCGGGTGGTTCAGGAAGCGGCCGGGCCCGTACTCGCCCGTACCGTCAACTCGGGTGCGAGAAGCACGACTTCGTCCTTGCCGCGCCCTTCGAGCTTGGCGATCAGATGCTCCACGGCGTGCCGGCCCATCTCTTGCGCGGGGATGGCGACCGAGGTCAGCCGCACCGAGGCCTGGGTGGCGACCTGGTCCGGGCAGATCGCGATCACCGACACGTCCTCGGGCACCGCCCGGCCCTGTCGGCGCAGCAGCGCGAGCAGCGGCTCGACGGCGGACTCGTTCTGCACGACGAAGCCCGAGGTGCCGGGGCGTTCGTCGAAGATCCGGGACAGGGTCAGCGACATCGCGTCGTAGCCGCCCTCGCAGGGGCGGTGCAGCACGCGCAGGCCCAACTCCCGTGACCGGGACCGGAGTCCGTCGAGCGTACGCTCGGCGAAGCCCGTGTGCCGTTCGTAGACCGCGGGCGCCTCGCCGATGACAGCGATGTCACGGTGACCGAGCATCGCGAGATGCTCGGCGCACAGCGCGCCCGTCGCGCCGAAGTCGAGATCGACGCAGGTCAGGCCGCTGGTGTCGGCGGGCAGACCGATGAGGACGGACGGCTGGTCCGTGCCGCGCAGCAGCGGCAGCCGTTCGTCGTCGAGCTCGACGTCCATCAGGATCATCGCGTCGGCGAGCCCGCTGCCGGTGACCCGGCGCACGGCGTCGGGGCCCTCCTCGCCGGTCAGCAGCAGCACGTCGTACCCGTGCGTGCGGGCCGAGGTCGCCACGGCGATGGCGATCTCCATCATCACGGGTACGTACATGTCCGTACGGAGCGGGATCATCAGCGCGATGATGTTGGACCGGCTGCTTGCCAGGGCCCGGGCTCCCGCGTTGGGGTGGTAGCCGAGCTGCTGGATGCTCTGCTCGACCCGCTCGCGGGTGCCCGCGGAGATGGACCGCTTGCCGCTGAGGACATAGCTCACCGTGCTCGCCGAGACTCCGGCGTGCTGGGCGACCTCGGCGAGGGTGACCATCCAGCTCTCCAAGCGTTGTGTGAAGCGCTTCGACAGTGCGCGTTGCGGATAAGGGGCGAGTGAGGGTGGCTCGACAGTAGCTTGATGGCGGGTGGGTGTCCATAGGTTGTCGAAGCGCTTCGACTCCGTCGGTTTTCTTGGGGCGCCTATGGAGGTGGGGGGTTCGGTGGGGTGGCGGGTGCGGGTTGTGTTGGGCTTGTCGCGCAGTTCCCCGCGCCCCTTAGTGGGAGGCTTCGCCCCCACTATCCCCCCGGGCCCCCGAGTGAGTGTTTCCCTCTTGTGTGCGTTGGGTTGGGCCGAACGGCGCGTGAGGGGTGGTGGGGGTGGGCGGAATCGGGTACATACGATCGAGTAGAACCGGTCGGTAACCGTACCGGAACCAAGATCCCTATTCGCGGCGAGGTGAGCCTCTTGTCCGCAACACCCCACCAGCCCGCTGTCACCGAACGTGAAGCCCGGCAGGTCGCCGAGGCGGCGCGGGAGCAGGACTGGCGCAAGCCCAGCTTCGCCAAGGAGCTGTTCCTCGGCCGCTTCCGGCTCGATCTGATCCATCCGCACCCGATGCCGCCCGACGAGGACGTGCAGCGCGGCGAGGAGTTCCTCGCCAAGTTGCGCGACTTCTGCGAGACGAAGATCGACTCGGCCCTCATCGAGCGGGAGGCCCGGATCCCGGACGAGACGATCAACGGGCTCAAGGAGCTCGGCGCGCTCGGCATGAAGATCGACACCAAGTACGGCGGCCTCGGTCTGACGCAGGTGTACTACAACAAGGCGCTCGCCCTGGTCGGCTCGGCGAACCCGGCGCTCGGCGCACTGCTCTCCGCGCACCAGTCGATCGGCGTACCGCAGCCGCTCAAGCTCTTCGGCACGCAGGAGCAGCGGGACATCTTCCTGCCGCGCTGCGCCCGTACCGACATCTCCGCCTTCCTGCTCACCGAGCCGGACGTGGGCTCCGACCCGGCGCGCCTCGCCACCAGCGCGGTGCCGGACGGCGACGACTACGTCCTCGACGGGGTGAAGCTCTGGACGACCAACGGCGTCGTCGCGGACCTGCTGGTCGTGATGGCGCGCGTGCCGAAGTCCGAGGGCCACAAGGGCGGCATCACGGCGTTCGTCGTGGAGACCGCCTCGGAGGGCGTCACCGTCGAGAACCGCAACGCCTTCATGGGGCTGCGCGGGCTGGAGAACGGTGTCACCCGCCTCCACCAGGTCCGAGTGCCCGCCGCGAACCGGATCGGTCCGGAGGGCGCGGGTCTCAAGATCGCCCTCACCACGCTCAACACCGGGCGGCTCTCGCTGCCCGCCATGTGCGTCGGCGCGGGCAAGTGGTGTCTGAAGATCGCCCGCGAGTGGTCGTCCGTGCGTGAGCAGTGGGGCAAGCCGGTGGCGTTCCACGAGGCCGTGGGCGCGAAGATCTCCTTCATCGCGGCGACGACCTTCGCACTGGAGGCCGTACTCGACCTGTCGTCGCAGATGGCCGACGAGAACCGCAACGACATCCGCATCGAGGCCGCCCTCGCCAAGCTCTACGGCTCCGAGATGGCCTGGCTGATGGCCGACGAACTGGTCCAGATCCGCGGCGGCCGCGGCTTCGAGACCGCCGACTCGCTGGCCGCCCGCGGCGAACGGGCCGTCCCCGCCGAGCAGGTGCTGCGCGATCTGCGCATCAACCGCATTTTCGAGGGCTCGACCGAGATCATGCACCTGCTGATCGCTCGCGAGGCGGTCGACGCCCATCTGTCCGTGGCCGGTGACCTGATCGACCCGGAGAAGTCCCTCTCGGACAAGGCGAAGGCGGGCGCGAACGCCGGGGTCTTCTACGCCAAGTGGCTTCCGAAGCTCGTTGCGGGCCCCGGCCAACTCCCGCGCTCGTACGGGGACTTCCACCCGGCGGGCCATGTCGACCTCTCCGGGCACCTGCGGTACGTGGAGCGGTCGGCCCGCAAGCTCGCCCGGTCCACCTTCTACGCCATGTCCCGCTGGCAGGGCCGGATGGAGACCAAGCAGGGCTTCCTCGGCCGGATCGTCGACATCGGCGCCGAACTCTTCGCGATGAGCGCCGCCTGCGTCCGCGCCGAACTGCTGCGCACCACCGGCGATCACGGCCGCGAGGCGTACCAGCTCGCCGACGCCTTCTGCAGCCAGTCGCGGGTCCGTGTCGAGGAGCTCTTCGGCCGGCTGTGGTCCAACACCGACGACCTCGACCGCAAGGTCGTCAAGGGCGTCCTCGGCGGTGCCTACACCTGGCTGGAGGAGGGAGTCGTCGACCCGTCCGGCGAAGGCCCCTGGATCGCCGACGCAACACCCGGACCATCGGAAAGGGAGAACGTCCACCGCCCCATCCGTTGACCTTTTCCCCAGGAATGCACTGCCGTCCCCGTCGTCATTCTGCCGCTTGCCGCACAGAAGGTGTGCGTCAACAATGAACAGAATGGCGAACGGGGACAAAATATGCGCCACGGTGTCGGGGAACAATACAGTCAGGGATTTTCTGTCCAGCTGACACGGGCGCGCGGGCAAGCGAGAGAACAGCTGAACGACCGCGCGCCGGCCCTGGTCGACGAGGAACCGCGGCCCTCCGTGGCCTCCTTCGATCCGGCGTCCACATTCTGCAGCGCGCCAATCGCCGCATTCAGATGCTGGTGGACGCGATCTGAGTGAGTCCGGTGCGGTTCGGCAGGGCCCCGAAGGGGCGCGGGGAACTGCGCGACCGGCCACGACGGACCAGTGGACGAAGCAACGTATTTCCAGCGGAGCGCTTAGTGGGGGTAATTCCAGTGCCGGCTCTCGGTCTCGACAACATCACCGGCCGGATCATGCGGGCCGGCGAGGGAAGAATCCTGCGCAAACTCCAGCGGATCGCGGAACAGGTGGGCTCCCTGGAGGAGGACTTCGAGCAGCTCACCGACGAGGAACTCCAGGCGCTCACACCGGAGTTCCAGGAGCGGTACGAGGCCGGTGAGAGCCTCGACGACCTGTTGCCGGAGGCCTTCGCCGCCATGCGAGAGGCCGCCCGCCGCACACTCGGGATGCGCCACTTCGACGTACAGATCATGGGCGGCGCGGCCCTCCACCTCGGCAACATCGCCGAGATGCAGACCGGCGAGGGCAAGACCCTCGTCGCCACGCTGCCCGTCTATCTGAACGCCCTGACCGGCAAGGGAGTCCACCTCGTCACGGTCAACGACTACCTCGCCCAGCGCGACGCCGACTGGATGGGCCGCGCCTACCGCTTCCTGGGCCTGACCGTCGGCGTCATCAAGACGCAGTCGACCCCGGCCGAGCGCCGCGCGCAGTACGCCTGCGACATCACCTACGGCACCAACACCGAGTTCGGCTTCGACTACCTGCGCGACAACATGGCCTGGTCGAAGGACGAACTCGTGCAGCGCGGCCACCACTTCGCGATCGTCGACGAGGCCGACTCGATCCTCATCGACGAGGCCCGCACCCCGCTGATCATCTCCGGCCCCGCCGACCAGCCCACGCACTGGTACGAGGCGTTCTCCAGGATGGTCACGCGGATGAGGGGCGTCGCCGTCCAGGACGAGAACTTCACCTCGCCGCAGGACAAGGAGCGCCTCGCCGAACTGCGGGCCACCCACGACTACGAGTACGACCCGAAGAAGCGCACGGTCGCGATCCTGGACAGCGGAGTGGAGTTCCTCCAGGACCAGCTCGGCATCGAGAGCCTCTACGAGTCCGACCACACGCCCCTCATCGGCCATCTGAACAACGCGCTCAAGGCCAAGGAGCACTTCAAGAAGGACAAGGACTACGTCGTCGTGAACGGCGAGGTCCTCATCGTCGACGAGCACACCGGCCGCATCCTCGCAGGCCGCCGCTACAACGAGGGCCTGCACCAGGCCATCGAGGCGAAGGAGGCGGTGACGGTCAAGGACGAGAACCAGACCCTCGCCACGATCACCCTCCAGAACTTCTTCCGGCTCTACGAGAAGCTCGGCGGAATGACCGGCACCGCCATGACGGAGGCCGCCGAGTTCCACCAGATCTACAAGCTCCACGTGGTGCCGATCCCCACCAACCAGCCGAACGCCCGCGAGGACGACCCCGACCAGATCTACCGGACCGTGGAGGCCAAGTACACCGCGATCCTCGACGACATCGCCGAGAAGCACGAGAAGGGGCAGCCCATCCTCGTCGGCACCACCTCCGTCGAGAAGTCCGAGACCCTCGCCGCCCGGCTGAAGCAGCGGGGCATACGCCACGAGGTCCTCAACGCGAAGAACCACGAGCGCGAGGCCCAGATCGTGGCCCAGGCCGGCCGCAGGGGCGCGGTCACCGTGGCCACCAACATGGCCGGGCGCGGCACCGACATCATGCTCGGCGGCAACCCCGAGGCGATGGCCCTCGCCGAGCTCGACCGGCGCGGCCTCACCCCCGAGGAGAACCCCGACGAACACCGGGCCGCCCTCGACCGGATCAAGGAGTCGGTCGCGGCCGAGCACGACGAGGTCAAGGACCTCGGCGGCCTCTACGTCCTCGGCACCGAGCGCCACGAGTCGCGCCGCATCGACAACCAGTTGCGCGGCCGCTCCGGCCGTCAGGGCGACCCCGGCGCCTCCCGCTTCTACCTCTCCCTCGGAGACGACCTGATGCGGCTGTTCCGTGCCCAGGTCGTGGAGCGCGTGATGTCGATGGCGAACGTCCCCGACGACGTCCCCATCGAGAACAAGATGGTCACCCGCGCCATCGCCTCCGCCCAGTCCCAGCTGGAGCAGCAGCACTTCGAGTCCCGCAAGGACGTCCTCAAGTTCGACGAGGTGCTCAACCGGCAGCGCACCCTCATCTACGCCGAACGCCGCCGGGTCCTCGACGGGGAGAACCTGCGCGAACAGATCATCCACTTCATGGACGACACCATCCGCGCGTACATCACCGAGGAGACCGCCGAGGGCTTCCCCGAGGAGTGGAACCTGGAGCGGTTGTGGGGGGCCTTCAAGCAGCTCTACCCGGTCCGGGTCACCATCGAGGACCTGGAGGACGCGGCAGGCCAGCGCGCCGAGCTCACTGCCGACCAACTCGTCGAGACCGTCACCGACGACGTCCACGCCCGCTACGAGGAGCGCGAGACCGAGCTCGGCGCGGACGCCCTGCGCGACCTGGAGCGGCTCGTCGTGCTCTCGGTCCTCGACCGCAAATGGCGCGAACACCTGTACGAGATGGACTACCTCCGCGACGGCATCGGGCTGCGGTGGACGCTCGGGCGGGAGCCGATCGTCGAGTACGAGCGCGAGGGGTACGACATGTTCGCCGCGATGACCGAGGCGATCAAGGAGGAGTCGGTCGGGTACGTCTTCAATCTGGACGCGTCCGGGAAGGCGACCGGTGGCCAGGAGGGGCTGGAGTCCGGCCGGCGTACCGATGGGCTGCATTTCAGTGCGCCCACGCTGGACACGGCGGAAGGGGTTGTCGAAGGGGACTTCGAACCGGCCGACGCGGTTCCGTCGCCTCCGGCGGAGAGCGTGGCCGATGCGAAGCCTCAGCAGAAGCGTGCGGCCAGGTCCAGGAGTCGCAGGAAGCGGAAGAGGTAGTCGGGAGCGCGTGAGGTAGGGGGCTGCGCGGTTTGGTGGCGGGTGCGGGTGCGGGTGCGGGTGCGGGTGTGGGTGCGGGTTGTGTTGGGCTGGTCGCGCCGTTCCCCGCGCCCCTAAAGGGGCACGGAGTGCCCCTTACGAGGCATGGTGGGACTCCCCTGTCCTGTTGCAGCGGCATTGCGGCAACAATGGGGGGATGAGCGACAGTCCAGCCCCCCTCGCCGATCCGCATCTTGTCTTCGATCCTGTGGACGGAGTCCGGGATGTGGTGATCCTCGGATCCACCGGGTCGATCGGGACCCAGGCCATCGATCTCGTGCTGCGCAATCCCGACAGGTTCCGGGTCACCGGGCTCTCCGCCGCGGGCGGGCGGGTCGGACTGCTCGCCGAGCAGGCGCACCGGCTCCGCGTACGGACGGTCGCCGTCGCGCGCGAGGACGTCGTACCGGCGCTGCGCGAGGCCCTGTCCGCGCAGTACGGAGCGGGGGAGACCCTCCCCGAGATCCTCGTGGGAGCGGACGCCGCCACCCACCTCGCCGCCTCCGAGTGCCACACCGTCCTGAACGGCATCACCGGCTCGATCGGCCTCGCCCCCACCCTCGCCGCCCTGGAAGCGGGCCGCACCCTCGCGCTCGCCAACAAGGAGTCGCTCATCGTCGGCGGCCCGCTGGTGAAGGCGCTGGCCAAGCCGGGCCAGATCATCCCGGTCGACTCCGAGCACGCCGCCCTCTTCCAGGCACTGGCCTCCGGCACCAGGGCCGACGTACGCAAGCTCGTCGTCACCGCGTCCGGCGGCCCCTTCAGAGGACGTACGAAGGCCGAGCTGGCCGACGTCACCCCCGAGGCCGCCCTCGCGCACCCCACCTGGGCCATGGGCCCGGTCATCACGATCAACTCCGCGACCCTGGTCAACAAGGGTCTTGAAGTCATCGAGGCGCACCTCCTCTACGACATTCCCTTCGAGCGGATTGAGGTGGTCGTGCACCCGCAGTCGTATGTCCACTCGATGGTGGAGTTCACGGACGGATCGACAATGGCCCAGGCGACGCCCCCCGACATGCGCGGGCCGATCGCCATCGGCCTCGGCTGGCCCGAGCGGGTCCCCGACGCCGCGCCCGCCTTCGACTGGTCGAAGGCGTCGAGCTGGGAGTTCTTCCCGCTCGACACCGACGCGTTTCCGTCGGTGGGGCTCGCCCGGCACGTGGGGGAGCTCGCGGGCACGGCCCCGGCGGTGTTCAATGCGGCCAACGAGGAGTGCGTGGACGCGTTCCTGAACGGCTCGCTTCCGTATCTCGGGATCATGGAAACCGTCACGAAGGTCGTCGCCGAGCACGGCACGCCCCGTACGGGAACCTCGCTCACCGTCCCGGACGTCCTCGATGCGGAGACCTGGGCGCGTGCCCGGGCCCGTGAACTGACAGCCCAGACCACAGCGACAGCGACAGCCACGACAGCGGCGGAGGCTCGTGCATGACGACCCTGATGATGATCCTCGGCATAGTCGTCTTCGCGATCGGCCTGCTCATCTCGATCGCCTGGCACGAGCTGGGGCATCTCTCCACGGCCAAGCTGTTCGGCATCCGCGTGCCGCAGTACATGGTCGGCTTCGGCCCGACCATCTGGTCGCGCAAGAAGGGCGACACGGAGTACGGGATCAAGGCGATTCCCCTCGGCGGCTACATCCGCATGATCGGGATGTTCCCGCCCGGCCCCGACGGCCGTATCGAGGCCCGCTCCACCTCGCCGTGGCGCGGCATGATCGAGGACGCCAGGGCCCAGTCCTTCGAGGAACTCCAGCCGGGCGACGAGAAACGCCTCTTCTACACGCGCAAGCCGTGGAAGCGCGTCATCGTGATGTTCGCCGGCCCCTTCATGAACCTGATCCTGGCCGTCGCGATCTTCCTCGGCGTGATGATGACCTTCGGCATCCAGACCCAGACGACCACGGTCGGCAAGGTCTCCGACTGCGTCATCGAGCAGAGCGAGAACCGGTCCGAGTGCCAGAAGAGCGACACCGCCGCGCCCGCCAAGGCCGCCGGGCTCCAGGGCGGTGACAAGATCCTCGCGTTCAACGGCGAGAAGATCACCGACTGGTCCACCCTCCAGGCCGACATCCGCGCCAACCCCGGCAAGGACGTCACCCTCACCGTCGAGCGCGACGGCAAGCAGCTCGACCTGACCGCCCACCTCATCCGCAACCAGGTCAGCAAGACCGACGGCGACGGCGGCTACGTCGAGGGCAAGTACGTGTACGCCGGCTTCCTCGGCTTCACTCCCGCCTCCGGCATCGTCCAGCAGTCGCTCGGGCAGTCCGTCGACCGCATGGGCGACATGATGCAGAACGGCGTCGAGTCGCTCGTCGCCCTGCCGTCCAAGATCCCCGCCCTGTGGGACGCGGCCTTCGGCGACGGCCCGCGCGAGGCGGACTCCCCGATGGGCGTGGTCGGCGCGGCCCGCGTCGGCGGCGAGGTCTTCACGCTGGACATCCCGCCGGAGAACCAGATCGCGATGATGCTGTTCCTCGTCGCGGGCTTCAACCTCTCCCTGTTCCTGTTCAACATGCTCCCGCTGCTGCCGCTCGACGGCGGGCACATCGCGGGCGCCCTGTGGGAGTCCCTGCGCCGCAACCTGGCGAAGGTGCTGCGGCGGCCGGACCCCGGTCCGTTCGACGTGGCGAAGCTCATGCCCGTCGCGTACGTGGTGGCCGGGATCTTCATCTGCTTCACGATCCTGGTACTGATCGCGGACGTGGTTAACCCGGTGAGAATCTCCTAGTCATACGGAGTTTGTGGCGGCCGGACATGATTTGTGTCCGGCCGCCCTCCATTGGGTGGACCTGCGCAGCGGATGTGCTCCCGTCCACGGGGGTGCCGTAATCTCGATGACTGGAGCCCGTCAGCTTTCGGGACCGACCGATCCTTACCTTGGGGTTGCACAGCAGATGACTGCGATTTCACTCGGCATGCCGTCCATTCCGACCAAGCTCGCCGAGCGCCGGAAGAGCCGGCAGATCCAGGTCGGAACCGTGGCGGTGGGCGGAGACGCACCCGTCTCGGTGCAGTCGATGACGACCACGCGTACGTCGGACATCGGCGCCACGCTCCAGCAGATCGCCGAACTGACCGCGTCCGGCTGCCAGATCGTGCGCGTCGCGTGCCCCACACAGGACGACGCGGACGCGCTCGCGACCATCGCCCGCAAGTCGCAGCTGCCGGTCATCGCCGACATCCATTTCCAGCCGAAGTACGTGTTCGCCGCGATCAAGGCCGGCTGTGCCGCGGTCCGTGTGAACCCCGGCAACATCAAGCAGTTCGACGACCAGGTCAAGGAGATCGCGCGGGCCGCCAAGGACACCGGCACGCCGATCCGGATCGGGGTCAACGCCGGTTCGCTCGACAAGCGGCTGCTCCAGAAGTACGGCAAGGCGACGCCCGAGGCGCTCGTCGAGTCCGCCCTGTGGGAAGCCTCCCTCTTCGAGGAGCACGACTTCCGGGACATCAAGATCTCGGTCAAGCACAACGACCCGGTCGTCATGGTCAACGCCTACCGGCAGCTGGCCGCCGCCTGCGACTACCCGCTGCACCTGGGCGTCACCGAGGCCGGCCCCGCCTTCCAGGGCACGATCAAGTCCGCGGTCGCCTTCGGCGCGCTGCTCGCCGAGGGCATCGGCGACACGATCCGCGTCTCCCTCTCGGCCCCGCCGGTCGAGGAGATCAAGGTCGGCATGCAGATCCTGGAGTCGCTGAACCTCAAGCAGCGGCGTCTTGAGATCGTGTCCTGCCCGTCCTGCGGGCGGGCCCAGGTCGACGTGTACAAGCTGGCGGAGGAGGTCACCGCCGGTCTCGAAGGCATGGAGGTGCCGCTCCGCGTCGCCGTCATGGGCTGCGTCGTCAACGGCCCCGGCGAGGCCCGCGAGGCCGACCTCGGCGTCGCCTCCGGCAACGGCAAGGGCCAGATCTTCGTCAAGGGCGAGGTCATCAAGACGGTCCCGGAGTCAAAGATCGTCGAGACGCTGATCGAGGAAGCCCTCAAGATCGCCGAACAGATGGAAGCGGACGGCATCCCGTCCGGCGAGCCGTCGGTGTCCGTGGCGGGCTAAGACCTTTCTCGCCCCCGCCGCCCCTACCCATTCCCGTCACTTACTCAGGGGCTACGCCCCCGAACCCCCAAAAGACTGCGCAGTTCCCCGCGCCCCTGAAAGG
>NZ_JBHXSU010000023.1:24538-149517 GCF_042715345.1 Streptomyces sp. NPDC058697 | reverse complement strand
TTCCCCGCGCCCCTAAAAAGCGGGGCTGCGCCCCTGGCTTTTTGTCTTTGGGGGCGCGGGGAACTGCGCGACCAGCCCCCACTCACCCGCACCCGATACACGACACCGAGCCCCACTCACCCAGGGGCGCGGGGAACTGCGCGACAAGCCACGGGCAACCCGCACTCAACAGCGAGCCGGCGGCAGCCTAGGAGTGGCCGAACTCCGACGACGGCTCGTCCGGGCCCACCGACACGGACCCCGAGTCCGGCGACGGGCGAAGGGGGAACGGGTCCACCCGGGTCTCGTCGATCACCGGCGGCGCGGGACGAGGCGGTTTGGGCATGACCGCGGCCTCCGAATGCCCACCGCACCCGTACGACAGCGAAACCACACGCCCATCAGCCGGCGAGAACTCATTCGCGCACAGCCCGAACGCCTGCCCGAGCGAGCCCCCGATCGGATTCAGGAAGCCACAGCTGACGCAGGTGGCGGGAGCGGCCTGGGCCATCGCCGTCTTGGGCCCGTACGACTCCTCCCAGCGGTCGGCGGCGACATGCAGCCCGTACCGCGACAGCACCCGCGCCCGCCGCATCCCGAGCTCCTCGGCGACGGAGGCGATCGACCCACGGGTCGGTACGGCCGGCAGCGTGGCCGGCGTCCCGGCCGTGACCTCGGCGTCCTCCGCCTCCACGAGCTCGGCCATCTCCTCGGAGATCGGCGAGTTCGGCGCGGGCTCGTCCTCGCCGGAGAACCCCGCCTCCAGGCGCAGATCCTCCGCGTCCGTGGGCAGCAGGTCCCCCGGACCCATGTCCCCGGGCCGGAGCCGCTCGCTCCACGGCACCCACTCGGGTGCCTGCAGCGCGTCAGGTCCTGGCAGCAGAACCGTCTCGTCGAGGGTGACGAGCTTCGCCCGCGAGGCCCGCGCCACGGTCACGGCCCAGCGCCACCCGCGATAGCCCAGGTCCTTGCACTCGAAGAAGTGCGTGACGACGCGATCCCCTTCGCTGACCATCCCCGCGTGCTCGCCGACGACGCCTGGCACGGCGGCCTCCTCGGCGGCGGCCCGGGCGAGGTCGACGGCCTCGGCGCACAGACGGTCGGGGGTTCGGCTTCGCGTTGTCGCGCTCACAGGTATCGCTTCTCTCCTACGCCGTCTCACGAGTGCGCCGTCCCTCGACGGGGGTGCGGACGGAGCGGACCGGAGGGCCGCGTCGACGTCCGCGCCCGATCGCACTCGGGCGCACCTACGTCATCCATTCTGCGGGATGGCCGAGAGGCGCGCGGCCGAGAACAACCGCCGCGGGCGCGCTACGCACGCTACCGTCTCGTCGGCGCCTGGCCTACACCGCGGTCTCTTCGCCGCTCCCCGGCGTGGCCTTTGCGGGCTCCGCGATGGGCGCTTTGCCCGGTCCCGCGACGGCCGGCTCCGCGCACCTGCCAGGCCGTTCTCCGCCGTTCGGTGGCGGAATCTCGCCGGTCCGCCCTTACGGAGCGGCTCCGCAATCCCCCGGAACCTGCCGCTCAGCGGCGAACTCACAGCGTCCACTCAGCCCCTATACGCGCGGTAACCGCGCTAGATGAGCCGTTCTCGGGGCACTATTGCGGAGTGGCAGCCGCAAGGTCGCCCCATGGTGCCACCGGGATCGGTGGGGCCGGGGCCGGACGAACGAGCGGATCGGGCCCGGTTCGAGGGGCCGTCCGTTCCGTCGGGCGTGCCCTGCACCTGCCGTTCACGGGTACGGCGAGGGGCATCAGAAAGGCGACACACGCGCACGGCGCGGGCGAGTCGGGCCTCGGCAAGCTGATCGAACTGCACGGGGTGAACGGCGCCGGCGACATGATGATCACCGTCGCGCTCGCCTCCACGGTCTTCTTCTCGGTGCCGACGGACGAGGCCCGCGGCCGCGTGGCGCTCTACCTCGCGATCACGATGGCCCCGTTCGCACTCCTGGCCCCGGTGATCGGGCCGCTCCTGGACCGCCTCCCGCACGGCCGCCGCGCCGCGATGGCGGGCGCGTTCATCGCCCGCGCGTTCATGGCGCTGCTGCTGTCGAGCGCGGTCGTCACGGGCAGCATCGAGCTCTACCCGGCGGCCCTCGGCGTCCTGGTGGCGTCGAAGGCGTACGGCGTGGTCAGAAGCGCGGTGGTGCCCCGGCTTCTGCCACCCGCGTTCTCCCTGGTCAAGGCGAACTCCCGGGTCACGCTCGGCGGTCTCCTCGCCACCGGTGTGGCCGCCCCGATCGGGGCCGGGCTGCAGGCGCTCGGGCCGCGCTATCCGCTCTACGGCGCCTTCGTGATCTTCGTGGCGGGTACGTTCCTGTCGTTCCAGCTCCCGCACAAGGTCGACTCGGCCAAGGGCGAGGACAAGGCCCTGCTCGCCGCGGACGAGCAGCACCTGCACGGGCCGCACCTGAAACCGCCGAAGCGCCCGGGGCTGCGTACGGTCGGCACGGCGGTCACGCACGCGCTCGCCGCGAACGCGGCGCTGCGCTGTCTCTCCGGGTTCCTGATCTTCTTCCTCGCGTTCCTGCTGCGCGAGCATCCGCTGGCCGGTGCGAGTGCGGCGGTCTCGCTGGGGATAGTGGGTGTCTCGGCGGGCGCGGGCAACGCGCTCGGCACGGCGGTCGGGGCGGCGCTGAGAACCCGGTCCCCGGAGCTGATCATCGTGACGGTGATCGCGGTGGTGCTGGGGGTCGCGATCACGGCCGCGGTGTTCTTCGGGGTGATCCTGGTCGCGATACTCGCCGCGTTCGCCGGGTTCGCGCAGGCACTGTCCAAGCTGTCGCTGGACGCGCTGATCCAGCGGGACGTGCCGGAACTGGTCCGCACGTCCGCGTTCGCCCGCTCGGAGACGATCCTGCAGATGGCCTGGGTGGTCGGCGGGGCCATCGGCATCGCGCTCCCACTCAACGGCACGCTGGGCCTGTCCGTAGCCGCCGCAATCGTCGCCGCCGGCTGGCTCACCACGGTGAAGGGGCTGCTGGTAGCGGCCCGCCGCGGGGGACGACAGCACGCACGAGTGGCGTGACGGGCTCGACCCCTGAAGGGGCGCGGGGAACGGCGCAGTCTTTGAGGGGCGCGGGGAACGGCGCAATCTTTGGGGGCGCGGGGAACGGCGCAGTCTTTAGGGGCGCGGGGAACTGCGCAATCTTTTAGGGGCGCGGGGAACTGCGCGACCAGCCACGACGGGCCCGCACCTCTCGTCACGGCCCCGCCACCCCTCAGCCCGTCCGGCGCTTGAGGACAAGCGCGGCGCGCCGCGAACCCCACCCACATAGGTGGGGCCCCGGGACCGCCCGATAGCCTTCGGCCATGAGCTCCCAGCGTCCCCTCGCGCGCCGCCGCCGCGCCGTCGCCGCCGCAGGCGCCGTTTCCGCCGGACTTCTCGTCCTGTCCGCCTGTGACAAGCCGACGCCGATGGCCACCGTCACGATCGGCAGCGACTCGGTCAGCACCGAGGCCGAGTGCTACAAGGACGGCGACAACATCGGCCGCGCGGAAGCCGCCAAGTGCGCCCTCAAGAAGGCCTCCGACACGATCAGCGTCCCGCAGGGCGAGACGCTGCGGATCGGTGTCGACCCGGAGATCGCCGACGAGGGCTGGGCCCTGTGGATCAACGGTCAGCGCGTCACCGACCCGTTCAAGAAGACGTACTACTCCTTCGAGGGCGTCGACCTCTTCGCGAGCCAGCAGGGCCAGCCCGCGCCGAAGACGCTGAACATCAGCATCGTCCAGCAGAACAAGGCCGACTCGAAGTTCGCGGGCGTCTGGAACTTCAAGCTCGAGAACGCCGACGCCTGAGCCGCCCGGTCCGCCGCCCATGCGTGTCCTCGTAGCCACCGCCGTCCTCGTCGAACGGGACGCGGTGGCTGCGGCGTTCGCGCCCTCGCCGGCCCGGGAGTACGCGATTCCGGGGGCGAGCCTGAGCAGGGTGGCGCCCGCGGACGGCGGCCCCGCTGTTTTCGATCTGCTCGCCGCGGGCGTGGGCCCGGCGGCGGCCGCCGCCGCGACCGCGGCGGCGCTGACGGCAGCCGCGCTGGATGAACAGCCCTCCGGGCCGTACGACCTGGTCGTCTCGGCCGGTATCGGGGGCGGCTTCCAGCCCGAGGCGCCCGTCGGGTCGCTCGTCCTCGCCGACGAGATCACTGCGGCCGATCTCGGTGCCGAGACCGCGGACGGATTCGTACCGGTCACCGAACTGGGCTTCGGCGCCGTCACCCACCATCCGCCGGAATCACTCGTACGAGCGGTCGCGGCCGTCACCGGAGCGCGTACCGGTGCTGTTCTCACCGTCAACACCGTGACCGGAAGCGCCGAACGCGCCGCCGAACTGCGCCGGCGCCATCCACGGGCGCTCGCCGAGGCGATGGAGGGGTTCGGGGTCGCGGAGGCGGCCGCCGCGCACGGTGTGCCCGTGCTGGAGCTCCGTGCCGTGTCCAACCCCGTCGGGCCCCGCGACCGTGCCGCCTGGCGGATCGGGGACGCCCTCGCGGCACTCACCGGGGCATTCGGGAAGCTCGCGCCCGCATTGGAGAGTTGGAATCCACATGACCGCACTCAATGACAACGAGACCGACGCCGACGCCAGTGCAGGCACAGGCGGCTCCGGTGGCACCGAGCCGCTGAAGATCGCGTACTCGCCCTGTCCGAACGACACCTTCGTCTTCGACGCGTGGGCCCACGGCCGGATCCCGGGCGCGCCCGCGCTGGACGTGACCTTCGCGGACATCGACATCACCAACGGCATGGCGGAACGCGGCGAGTTCGACGTCCTGAAGGTGTCGTACGCCGTCCTGCCGTACGTCCTGGACGACTGGGCACTGCTGCCCTGCGGGGGCGCCCTGGGGCGGGGCTGCGGGCCGCTGGTGCTGACCCGGGAGCCCGGCGTGGACCTCACCGGCCGCACGGTCGCCGTGCCGAGCGAGAGGTCGACCGCCTACCTGCTGTTCCGCCTGTGGGCCGCCGACGTCGTGCCCGGCGGGGTCGGCGAGATCGTCGTCATGCCGTTCCACGAGATCATGCCGGCGGTACGGGACGGCAAGGTCGACGCGGGCCTGGTGATCCACGAGGCCCGCTTCACCTACCAGAACTACGGGCTCCACAAGCTCGCGGACATGGGCGAGCACTGGGAGTCGACGACGGGGCTGCCGATCCCGCTCGGCGCGATCATCGCCAGGCGGTCGCTGGGCGAGGACACCTTGCGGCTGCTCGCCGAGTCCGCCCGGACGTCGGTGCGGGCCGCCTGGGACGATCCCGAGGCGTCTCGGGCGTACGTCATGGAGCATGCCCAGGAGATGGACGTCTCCGTCGCGAACCAGCACATCGGGCTGTACGTCAACGAGTTCACGGCCGACCTCGGTGAGGACGGGTATGCGGCGGTTCGGGGGCTGTTGACGCGGGCGGCGGCGGAGGGGCTGGTGCCGGCTCTTGCGCCGGACGCGCTTTCGTTTCCCTGAACAGGGTTGTTGAACGGGGCGATGGGGTCGTCAGGTCCAGATGTACGTGCGGGTCGGTGGGGGCTGGTCGCGCAGTTCCCCGCGCCCCTAAAAAGCTGCGCCCGCCCCCCGCAACGGGGCGCGGGCGCCGAAGCCCGGTGTCGAGCCCTGCGAAGCAGGTCCCCTAGACGTCCAGTTGGTCCGCCACCGCTCGGAGCAGGCCTGCGATCTTCGCGCCGGAGGCCTTGTCGGGGTAGCGGCCCCTTTCCAGCATGGGCGTGATGTTTTCGAGGAGGGTCGTCAAGTCCTGCACGATGGACGCCAGTTCGTCCGGCTTACGGCGCTGGGCGGCCGCGACGGACGGGGTCGGGTCCAGGATCGTCACCGAAAGCGCCTGGTCACCGCGCTGCCCGGCGACCACGCCGAACTCCACGCGCTGACCCGGCTTGAGAACATCGACTCCGGCGGGCAGGACCGAGGAATGAACGAAGACGTCGCCGCCGTCGTCGCGGGAGAGAAAGCCGAAGCCCTTCTCGCTGTTGAACCACTTGACCTTGCCGGTAGGCACGTCTGTCCTCGTCCTCGTACTCGTCGGGAAACTGCGTCTGAAAACTGCGGCCGAAACTGCTCGGGAAACGGGTCCGTATAGCACTACAGCGGGTCGTCGGACCCGCCGGTACCAAGGCTAATGGTCCGGCGGCTGCTGACAAGACGTCGCCGGATTGTTCCTCCGCGCAGGGAACTACCCTGGTCGGGTGCGTGACAAAACCCAAACGAATTCCGCCGCGACCGGAGACGGACTGATCCGTGCCGGTGCCATCGTGTTCTTCGTCGGCGCCTTGGCCACACTGGTCACCGTTGCCCCACTGTTGCTGGGTACGACGCCCTTTCCCACGTACATGTTCGGGTTGAGCATGTTGATGGGGGTCGGGTTCCTGATTGCGGGGGCGGGGGTGTTCCAGTCGATTGCCAGCGGGCGGCGCCAGGCGCGTGAGGGGTCCTAGCGGGGCGCCTTCGTGTGCCCCGCCAGCCAACTCGGGAACTCCAGCAAGTCCTTGAGCACCACGTCCGCGCCCGCCGCGCGCAGTTCCTCCGCGTCGCACGGGCCCGTGGCGACCGCTACGGACAGGGCGTTCGCGGTGCGGGCGCCTCGTACGTCGCCGGTGTGGTCGCCGACGTAGATGCCGGCGTCGTACTCGCGCAGGGCCTCCGCCTTGCCTTCGGCCCACAGGCCGCCGATGACGGCGTCGGGCTCGATGCCGAGGTGGCTGAGATGCAGCTTGGCATTCGGCTCGTACTTGGCGGTGACGACGATGGCCCGGCCGCCCGCTTCCCGTACCGCCGCTATGGCTTCACGGGCGCCGGCCATCGCGGGCGTCGGGGCGATGGCGTGTGTGGGGTACATCTCCCGGTAGACGTCCGCCACGGCCTCGACCTCCTCGGCCGGGAACCAGTTCACCAGCTCCTCCGCGAGCGGCGGCCCGAGCCTCGTGATGGTCAGATCGGCATCGATGTACGTCCCCGTCCGCGCGGAGAGCGCCTGGTAGCAGGCGTGGATACCGGGCCGGGAGTCGATGAGGGTCATGTCGAGATCGAAACCGACGGTCAGCACACGAGAAGTCATATGGACCATTGTGCCCAGCAAAGATGGCTCTCCTGTGATGCCCCGGTGAGCATCAGCGCCCCTTAAGGGGCGCGGGGAACTGCGCGACCAGCCCCCACCCACCCGCAGCCGACGACCCATAACTGCCACATAGACTCAGCCAAGCCTTACCGAACCAACGCCCAGCCCAGCGGAGCACCAGCCATGCAAGCCAGACGCGCCGTCGCCCTCGCGGCAGCCGTCATCGCGCTACTGCTGGCAACCCTGCTCAGCCTGGCCGTCGGCGCCCGCGCCATCCCACCCTCCGCCGTGCTGGACGCACTCCTGAACGGCGGCCACAGCGACGCCGCCGAAGTCGTACGCGGCCTCCGCGTCCCCCGTACCGCCATCGGCCTCATGGTCGGCGCGGGACTCGCGCTCGCCGGCACGGTCCTCCAGGGCATCACCCGCAACCCCATCGCCGACCCCGGCATCCTCGGCATCAGCCAGGGCGCGTCGGTCGGGGTCGTCCTCGCCATCGCGTTCGCGGGGATCCACACGCTCACGGGGTATGTGTGGTTCGCCTTCGCAGGCGCGGCCCTCGCGTCGGTCGCGGTGTACGCGATCGCGTCGAGCGGACGGGGCGGCGCGACGCCGGTGAAGCTCGCCCTGGGCGGCGCGGCGATCAACGCGCTGCTCGTGTCGGTCACCACGGCCGTGCTCACCACGAAGGCGTCCGCGCTGGACGAGTTCCGCTTCTGGCAGGTGGGCTCGCTGTCCGGGCGGGACGCGGAGATCGTCGGGCAGGTGTGGCCGTTCCTGCTGGTCGGGGCCGTGCTCGTGCTGTCGGTGGCCCGCGGGCTCGACGCGCTCGCGCTCGGCGAGGACGTCGCCCAGGGGCTGGGGCAGCGGGTCGCGACGGTACGGATCGTCGGCGGGCTCGGGGCCACCGTCCTCACCGGGGTCGGGGTCGCCGCGGCCGGGCCCCTCGCCTTCGTCGGGCTTGCCGTTCCGCACATCGCCCGCGCGATCGTGGGGCCCGCCCACCGGTGGGTGCTGCCGCTGGCCGCCCTCCTCGGCCCGACCATGCTGCTCGTCTCGGACACCGTCGGCCGGGTGCTGTTCCCGCCGAGCGAGGTCCCGGCGGGCGTGATGACGGCGCTGATCGGCGTGCCGTTCCTGGTCGGGCTCGTCCGCAGGAAGGCGGTACCGGCGTGACGACGGCCGCGACGAGCCAAACGACCCCAACGCCCCCAACGCCCGCCACGCCCCCAACTCCCAAGGCCTCCACGGCCGGGAGGGCGACCGCCACCTCCGCCGGATACTCCGTACTCCGCGCCCGGCGGGCCACCTTCCTGCTGCACCGGCGGGCGGTCGCCGTCGCCGCCGGCCTCGCCGTGCTGCTCGCGGCGGCCTGTCTCGCGTACCTCTGTGTCGGCGAGAGCTTCGTCGCGCCCGGTGAGGTGCTGAAGGTCCTGACGGGGCGGCCGTCGGCGGACGAGCTGGTGGTCGGGACGCTGCGGGCGCCCCGGCTGGTGGTCGGGCTGCTCGTCGGGGCGGCCTTCGGGGTCGCGGGCGGGCTGATCCAGACCGTGGCCCGCAATCCGCTCGCGAGCCCGGACATCATCGGGATCAGTCAGGGCGCGAGCGCGCTGACCGTGGGTGCGATGACGTTCGGGGTGACGTCGTACACGGTCCTGCCGTATCTGTCCGTCGCGGGCGGGCTGCTGGCCGCCGCGCTCGTGTACGTCTTCGCCTGGCGCGGCGGGCTGCACGCGACGCGGTTCGTGCTCATCGGGATCGGGTTCGCGATCGCGCTGCGCTCGGTGACCACGCTCTTCATGACGAAGGGCGACTATCTGGTCGCGCAGCAGGCGCAGATCTGGATGACGGGCTCGCTGAACGGCCGCGGCTGGGCGGAGGCCGCGCCCCTCGGCTGGACGCTGCTGGTCCTCGTACCGGCCGTCGCGTGGGCGGCTCGGGCGCAGCGGACGGTCGGCCTGGACGACGACACGGCGACGGCGCTCGGTGTGCGGCTGAACCGGGTGCGGCTGGGGCTCGTGGTGCTCGGGGTCGTCCTCGCCTCGGTGGCGACCGGGGCGGCGGGGCCCGTCGACTTCGTGGCGCTGCTGGCTCCGCAGATCGCCCGTCGGACGACCCGGACCGCGCAGATCCCGCTCGTGTGCTCGGCGCTGCTCGGTGCCGTCATCGTCGTACTGGCCGATCTGCTGGGGCGGAAGCTGTTCTCGCCGACCGAGGTGCCGGTCGGGGTGTTCACGGCGGCCGTGGGGGCGCCGTATCTGATCTGGCTCATCGTCCGGAGCCGTACCGTCCGTTCCGGGGTCAAGGCGTGAGGCAGGGCATGGCAATGGGCAGGAGGGGCTGGGCATGAGCAGGCTGTCGGCGCGTGAGCTGACGCTCGCGTACGAGGACCGCACGGTGGTGCGCGAGCTGGATCTCGCGATTCCGGACGGGCGGGTGACGGTCGTCGTCGGGCCCAACGCGTGCGGCAAATCGACCACTTTGCGTGCGCTCGGGCGGCTGCTGAAGCCGAAGGGCGGGGCCGTGCTCCTGGACGGGACCTCGCTCGCCAAGCTGCCCACCAAGCGGATCGCGCAGCAGATCGGGCTGTTGCCGCAGACGCCGGTCGCCCCCGAGGCGATCACGGTCGCGGACCTCGTCTCGCGTGGCCGGCAGCCGCACCAGAGCTGGTGGCAGCAGTGGTCGGAGTCGGACGAGCGGGCCGTGACCGAGGCGATGGAGCGTACGGACGTGGCCTCGCTGGCCGAGCGGCCCGTGGACGAGCTGTCGGGCGGGCAGCGGCAGCGGGTCTGGATCGCGATGGCGCTCGCGCAGGAGACCGAGCTGCTGCTCCTGGACGAGCCGACGACGTACCTCGACATCGCACACCAGGTGGAAGTCCTCGACCTGGTACGCCAGTTGAACCATGACCGCGGCCGCACGGTCGTGGTCGTCCTGCACGACCTCAACCAGGCCGCCCGCTACGCCGACCACCTCATCGCCATGAAGGAGGGCCGGATCGTCGCCTCCGGGCCACCCTCGGAGATCGTCACGGCCGATCTCGTACGGGAGGTCTTCGGCCTGGAGTGCGTGGTCGTGCCGGATCCGGTGACAGGGTCGCCGCTGGTGGTGCCGGGGGCGCCCTGGCGGGGCGGCGATGCCGGTGTTCCGGGCGCGACGAGCAGCACCGAAGCCCCGAGCCCGGCGGGCGGCACCGAAGCCCTGGTCCCGGCGGGCGGTGCCGGACTCCCCGGCCCGGCAGGCGAGCCCGGAGCCCCGAGCCCGGCGGACAACACCGAAGCCCCAGGCCCGGCAAGCGAACCCGAAGCCCCGAGCCCGGCAGGTGACGCCAAGGGCCTCCGCCCCGCGGACGGCCCGGAGGCTCCGGAGGCCCCGGAGGCCCCTGAGGCCCCTGAAATCCCGGAGGTTCCGGCCCAGGGAGGCGTCCCGGAGGGCACCGCCACCTCGGACACCACCGCCTCAGGCACCGCCACCTCGGACACCACCGCCTCAAGCACCGGCACTTCAGGCACCGCTACCTCGGGCGCTGGGACCTCCACACCAGGTACAGCGCCGAAGCGATAGCCGCGCCGCGCAGGACCCAGGGCCAGGTCTCGGCGACCGCGTCGTTCATCCGGCCGTCCGCGATGGGCGTGCCCCAGCGGCCTTCCGTACGGCCCCAGAGCCAGACGATGCCCGCGGTGGCGGCCAGGCCGGGGACGCCGAGGACGGCCCACTTCGACTCGGTGGGGCTGAGGCGGCGCGAGAGGTAGGCGATGAGCCAGCCGAGGCCGAGCATCACAAGGTTGCCGATGGCGGCGCCCGCGACCAGCAGGGCCGCGGCGAGCAGCAGGAGCGGGTTCGTCCAGCCGCCGCCGATGGGGCGCAGCCGGGGGACGAGGCGGCGGGTCTTCTTCCCGGCCTCCGTGTCCGCCTCGGCCGCCACGACGGGTGCCGCGGGCACTACGGGCGCCGCGGGCTTGGGGTCAGGCTCGTCCGTCTCCCGGGGCGGCGGCTTGAGCAGTTCGGGGATCTCGATGCCGCCCGTGAACCCGGGCACGCTGTCCACCGACCCGAACGGGCTGTTCTCCACCCGCCACCAGTCGGGCTGTCCGGACCCGAGTTCCTCCGCGCTCGCGAGGTGCGGCGGGGAGGGCGCGGAGTCGGCGGTCGCGGGGACGTCCGGCTCGGCGGGGCGCGGCCGGGGGACGACCCGGCGCAGGCGCTTGGGCCGCGGCTCGGGTTCCTGAGCGCGCTGGGTGGGGACGGCCGTCCGGGGCTCGGCCGGGCCCTCGCCCCCGCCGGTGCCGGCGTTCGCGGCGGCGACGACCGACTCGGGGGTGCCGAGCTTTTCGAGGATGCGGCGGACCGCGGCCGGACTGTCGATCGTCGCCTTGGCCCGGCGCCTGTCGATCTCGTTGCGCAGCTCCGAGACCAGGCGCATGCGGATGCCCGACGGCAGCTGCCGTTGCTGGGCCACGTCTCCGACACGGCTCAGATACTCGTAGACGACCTGGTCGCTCTCGATACCCACGAAGTCCCCTCCGGGGCGGGTGCGTCGAATACCCCGTGGGACGACGTTAGCGCAGCGGGGTGGGCACGGACGCGGGTCAGGTCGGCTCGTACTCGCGTCGGAGTCGAGGTCCGTCCCCGGGGCCCCCGATCCCCCGGATCACTCAATTCCCTTGACCGGCCGAGCAGTTGACCGGGAGGCCAGAGTGACCGGTGCGGGTGGAGTGGCGCCTTGGGTGACGCCTGGAGTGACGCCCGGGGTGGCGTGATCCTCCTGACGATGTTCGTCCCGCGGCCGTCCGGGAAGCGTTCCGTCCGTCCGGCGTCCGTGCGGCATCCGCACGGCGTACGTCCGACATCCGCCCGGCACACGGGTTCCGCGCCCTGGTACACGGCCCCTGGCGGGCCCGCCACCCGCTACCGTTGAGCGGATGAGCAGCGATGAGAAGCAGGTGGCCCCGCGGTCCCTCGCGGAGGCGCTCCGCGCGAAGGACGACGGTTCCCTCGCCGCGCTCCTGCGCGCCCGCCCGGACCTCATCACGCCCGTCCCCACCGATCTCACGCAGCTCGCGACCCGTGCCGGCACCCGCGCCTCGGTGATCCGTGCCCTGGAGCGCCTGGACCGGTTCACGCTCCAGACGGCGGAGGCGCTGGCGGTGGCCCCGGAGCCTGCGGACCGCGAGACGCTCCTGGCGCTGCTGGCCGGCGACGAGAACGACCCCGCGGTCGTCGGGGCGTTCCCGCACGCCCTGGCCGCCCTGCGCGAACAGGCCCTGGTGTGGGGCCCGGACGACCGGCTCCGCCTGGTCCGCACGGCCCGTGAACTGCTCGCGCCCTCGCCGCAGCATCCGTCCCCGACGGGTCTCGGGCCGACGGTCGCGGAGGCCACCTCAGGCATGTCCCCCGGCCGGATCCAGGAGATCCTCACGGCTGCGGGGCTGCCCACGACGCACGACGCGGTGTCGGCGGTGGCGTCCCTGACCGGCCTGTTCACCGACCGCGCCCGGATGGCGGAGCTGCTCGCCGCGGCCCCGCCGGACTCGCTGGACGTCCTGTCCCGGCTGGTCTGGGGCCCGCCCTACGGCCAGGTGACCGCCGATCCCGCCTCGCGACTGCGCTGGCTCCTGGACCGCGGTCTGCTCCTGCCGACGGCGCCCGGCACGGTCGTACTGCCCCGCGAGGTCGCCCTCCACCTGCGCGCGGGCCGCGCGCACCGGGACACCGAGCCGCTGCCGCCCGCCGTCGAGCCCGCCGCCACGCACCGTCCACAGGTTGTGGACACGACGGCGGCCGGCCAGGCGTACACCTCGCTCGCGACCATCGAGGAGCTGCTGAAGGACTGGGACGAGGGCGGCCCGACGGTCCTGCGCGCGGGCGGCCTGAGCGTACGGGACCTCAAGCGCACCGCCGTGGCCCTGGACGTCCCGGAGCCGGTCGCCGCGTTCTGGGTCGAACTCGCCTATGCGGCAGGCCTGTTGGCGTCGGACGGCGAGGCCGACGAGCGGTACGCGGCGACCCCGGCGTACGACGAGTGGCTGGAGCTTCCGTCGGCGGAGCGCTGGACGCGGCTGGCCGCGGCCTGGCTGTCCGCCACCCGCACGGCGGGCGTGATCGGCGGCCGGGACACCAGGGAGCGCACCCTGTCGGCGCTGGGCCCTGGCCTCGACCGCTCGGCCGCCCCCGAGGTCCGCCACCGCGTCCTGACACTCCTCGCCGCACTCCCCGAGGGCGCCTCCGCGTCCCCCGACTCCCTGGTCGCCCGCCTCCACTGGGAGCGCGCGCTGCGCGGCGCCGCCTCCTCGGACGACCTGCGGGCGCGGCTCGCCCGGTGGACGCTGTCCGAGGCCGAGTCGCTGGGGATCACGGGGCGGGGGGCGCTGTCGGCGCACGGGCGGGCGCTGATCGGGGCGCAACCGGGCCCGGCCGCCCCGGAGACGGACTCTCTCCCGGACCAGGCCTCCGGTCCGGGCGACAAGCTCCCCGTGCACCACCACAGGCACCACCCCGCGCCCCCTCCGCAGCCCCGCTCGCCCGCCGAGCTGGCCTCCGCCGCCGCCCGCGCCGGCAAACTGCTCGCGCCCCTCCTCCCCGAGCCCCTCGACCACGTCCTCCTCCAGGCGGACCTGACGGCGGTGGCCCCCGGCCCGCTGCAACGCCCGCTGGCGGACACGCTGGACGTCCTGGCGGACGTGGAGTCGAAGGGCGGGGCGACGGTGTACCGCTTCACACCGGGCTCCGTACGCCGGGCCCTGGACGCGGGCCGCTCGGCCTCGGACCTGCACGCCTTCCTCTCCGAGCACTCCCGTACCCCGGTTCCGCAGCCGCTCACCTACCTGATCGACGACGTGGCGCGCAGACACGGCCATCTGCGGATCGGCTCGGCGTCGGCGTACGTCCGCTGCGACGACGACGCCCTGCTGAACGAGATCATCGCCGACAAGCGCTCCCAGGGCCTGCGCCTGCGCCGCCTGGCGCCCACGGTGCTGGCCGCGCAGGCCGACCCGGCGACACTGCTCGAAGGGCTGCGTGCGATGGGCTTCGCACCGGCCGCCGAGTCCGCCGAGGGCGATGTACTGATCACCCGCGCGCACGCCCACCGCACGCCCCCGCGCACGGCGCCCGAGCCGGTCCCCGACGGTCCGCCGTCCCCCGACACCACCCTGCTGGGCGCCGCGATCCGGGCCATCCGCGCGGGCGACCTGGCCTCCACGACCCCGCACAAGCCCACCGCGTCCGCCGCTCCCGGCCGAGGCGGCACGCTCCCGCGCACCACCTCCGCCGAGACCCTCGCGACCATGCAGGCCGCCGTCCTGACCGGCGACACCCTCTGGATCGGGTACGTCAACGCCGAGGGCTCCGCCAGCCAGCGCGTCATCGCCCCGATCAAGGTGGAGGGCGGCTTCGTCACGGCGTACGACCACACCGCGGACGAGGTCCGCACCTATCCGCTGCACCGGGTGACGGGCGTCGCGGAACTGGCGGACGAGCAGGCCTGAGGCAGTCCCCGTCGGGTAGAGCACCCCGCCCCCGGCCGGAGATCCGCCCCCGTCTCACTCGTCCGGGTGTAGGCGGCGGTTCATGCACGCCACGCCGCACGCTTCCCACCCATGAGGGACCTTCGGGGACCTCCCGCATCGCGGCGCGAGTCGCGGGGCAGCCACTGGACGTCCTGATCGGGCACCGGCCTGATCACACCACCAGGAGGTAGTCCCATGCGCACTGCTCGCCGTGTCGCCACCGTTCTGATCGGTACCGCCGCGCTGCTCGGCGCACTCGCGTCACAGGCCGCCGCGATCGGCATCGATCTCGGCGGGGGCCTGACCCTCTGAGGCCGCCCCCGCACGTCCCGTACGCCCCGCGGGCCGGACTCGGCATGCCGAGTCCGGCCCGTCCCCTCCGAGGGCCCCCACCCCCGCTCAGCAGCGTTCGAAAGGCTTCAGAAACCCATGCGTTCCACGCTCCGGACCCCCACCACGATCCGTACCGCCGCCGCCACCGCCACGCTCTTCGCCTCGGCCGCGCTCATCGGCGTGCTCGCCCCGCAGGCCGCCGCCGCGCAGCCCGCGCTGCCGCTGCCCATCCCGGTCGCCGCCGTCGAACCGCTCGTCACCGAGGGGGTCAGCATCGAGGGACCGCTGGTCAACAACATCACTCTGCCCACGCTGAAGTAGCCCGGCGCATCCGGTAGCTGTCCCCTTCGAGGCGGACGATCTCCGCGTGGTGCGCGAGGCGGTCGACCATCGCGGGGGCGGCGCCGCCGAAGATCTCGTCCCAGCGGCCGAGCGGGCGGTCGCCGGTCACGATCAGCGAGGACCGCTCGTAGCGGTGCGCGACGAGCTGGAAGAAGAGGTGGGCGGTGTCCGCGTCGAACGGGGTGTAGCCGACCTCGTCCACGATCAGCAGCGGGTGGGCGTCCAGCGCGGCCAGCTCCTCGGCGAGCCGCCCGGCCGCCCGCGCCTCCCGCAGCCTCGCGGCCCACTGAGCGGCGGTCGCGAACAGCACCTGGTGCCCCGCCTGGCAGGCCCGCACGCCGAGACCGACGGCGAGATGCGTCTTGCCGGTGCCGGGCGGCCCGACGAACACCACGTTCCGCCGTGCGGCGACGAAGTCCAGCTTGCCGAGCCGGGCCAGCACCTCCCGGTCGAAGTCCCGCGGATGCTCCTCGTCGAACTCCTCCAACTGCTTCCGGGAGGGAAAACGCGCGGCCCGGATCCGGGTCTCGGCCCCCGTCTCGTAGGAGTCGTAGGCAGACGGATCCCGGTTCTCGTACGAGGGCGGGGACAGGTACGAGCCCGTCGCCTGGGCCGGGATCGGGACCTGGACCTGGACCTGAGCCGGGACCTGGGCCTGTGTGACCGCCGCCGAGGTCGAGAACTCGGCGGGGACGGCCGTCGAGGCGCAATGCCCCCCGCCGCATCCGTCCTGCCCCGGCACCGGCCCGTGCCCCTTGTGCGTACGGTCCCCGTGCTCCGCCATCGGCCCCGACATGTACGCCAGGATCGCCGCCGAGGCGATGAAGGCCATGTGGATCACCGTCCCCCAGAGCAGCGAGTGCTGCGAGGTGTGGTGCACGTCCACGAACATCTGGAGCAGGTGGACGGAGGAGATGCCCACGATGGCGGTGGCGAGCTTCACCTTCAGGACGTTGGAGTTGACGTGCGAGAGCCATTCCGGCTGGTCACGGTGGCCCTGGAGACCGATGCGGGAGACGAAGGTCTCGTACCCCCCGACGATCACCATGATCAGCAGGTTCGCGATCATGACGACGTCGACCAGCTTCAGCACGGCGAGCATGACGTACGTCTCGTTCGCCTGACCGGTCACGCACCGGAGAATTAAATTCCACAGCTCGTTGAAGAACTTGTAGACGTACACGCCCTGCGCCGCCACCAGCCCGAAGTAGAGCGGGGCCTGGAGCCAGCGGGTGGCGAAGAGGGCGTACCCGAGCGTCGTGGACGGCTGGGAGACGACCGGCAGCGGAACAGTCGGTGAGGCCGGCGGAGGCGCGTGCGGCGGTGCATGGATGTGGCTGTGACCGGGTCCGGACAACGGTGGCTCTCCCTGGGCGGTGACCTGGGGCAGTGACCTGCGGGGATCGCCATTCTTCGGGTCCACGGCGGTAAATCTGAATTCCCACCACTCATTGGAATGAATAGACATCCAGTAGGACAGGACGGGGCGCCACCCGGTTCGTCGGACCTGGCGCGCGCAACTGAGCGTCCGCACACCCTTCGGCGCGACGTGCCCCACCGGCCCTCGCCCTCGCATCATGGACCTCCCGGCCGCTTGCCGAGGTTCCAGGGATACCGCGGTCAAGTCCGGTGCGGTGCGCCATCCTTGTGCCGGGAGGGCGATGTGGGCAAAGCATCGAGGAAGAAGCAGGAACAGCGGGCGCAGAAAGCCACCTCGGTAGAAATCTTGGACGGTGGTGACCCGCGAGCGCGCGGCGAGGAAGCCCTCGAGCGGCTACTGCGCTCGAACACGCCGGGGAAGATCAGTCTGGCCGGTGCCTACGCGTGGGGTTACGCGGCGCTGGGACTCGCTCAGCAGGAAGGAACCGATCCGGACTGGCACCAGGAGATCGACCCCTTGGACGTCCTCTTCCTGGGAACGGCCTGGCCCAAGGGGTTCCGTAACGAGTTCGAGTTCGCCAACGCACGTGACGCGTGGCTGCGGCTCTTGCGCGGAACCGTGCACGGGAAGGGCATCCGGCACTTCGTACGCGAGGCCGTCTCGGTGAGCGAAGAGCTGGGGCTCCCTGTGGACGACGCGGAACTGATGTTGGCACTCATCGGGCGACTCGAAGCGGCCGGGCTCGACCAACGCCGGCTGCCCCGGCGGCTGCTGCCCGAGGTGGCCCTCCAGGACTGTCGTGCGGCCCATGGTCCGTCTCTGGATCTGCGTGTCCCCGACCCCCCGGAGGACGTGCAGAAGCGCGTACGGCGATTCTGGGAAAACGAGGAGGAGCCATGGGCCGATGACAGTCCTCAGGCAGTTCTCCGTAACGGGCTGCGACGGTTCCATGACATGGGTCTGCCGGTCGAAGACGAGTCCGGAGTGTTACTGCCGGCCTTGTACGCGGCGCTGATGACGAAGCCGGGCGAGCTTCTGGAGGACATGGGCGAACATGCCTGGGCGTGGGCTGTTTCCCTGGACGAAGCGTCGCCATTGGTGCCGGTGCTCGACATCCTCCTTGTCGCCCCCGAGCTGGAGATGTCCGTCGCTGAAACCCTCGGGCGTCTCTTCGCCGTCCCCGCGTTCACCGAGCCGTTTCCCTCGGACGCCCTGCTCTGGACCAGCTCTCCAGGTCTCGCTCTACCGCGCCTGGCCTTCGAGTTGGGCATTCCCGAGGTGTCAACCCGGGATCGAGCGATCACCCCGGACCTACTTGACTGGGTGGGCATGCACACCCGGATGCACCTGAGTACCGCCGCTCGCGGCAGTGCAGCCAATCTCGACATCGAGGAGACGGGCCACGCCGAGGGTACGAACAGCCCGCAGAAGGAGCCGGACGAGCCATGGGCCGAGCGACGTGAGTCCGTGCGCGAGGCGGTGCGGCAGAAGACCCGTAAGGCGTCCGGCAGTACGGCCGCCGGAGGCCGCCGGTCCGACCGTCCCGTCGAGCGCATCTGGAACGCGGACGGCAGCTCCGAGATCCGGATCTCGACCGACACTCCGCAGGGGCAGGAGTTGAAGGAGGCTCTGGAGAGCCAAATTGATGCCTTCCGGGACAAGTTCGGCCGCGAGCCGGCGCCGGACGATCCGCTGTTCTTCAACCCCGATGCCGACGAACCCACCCGTATCACCAAGAAAGACTTTGACGACATGCTGCGGCGCATGGCGGAGCGCGCGGTCGAGATGGGTGTCGACCCTGAGTTCCTCCACGCTTGGCGCGAGGTCGGGTACGTGGTCACCGAGGAAACCAGGAAAGGGTTCACCACCGCTGAAGTGATCGCCTTCAACAGGGCTCTCTCTCGGCACCGAGAGGCCTGCGAGTGACCGGCGGAACCGACAATCACATCAGCGGAGGAGTCCTATTCAGCCTCGTCGTCCAGGGGCGGACCGTCACCCTGACTCTGCCGAGCCGTCCGGACCCTGCACTCGCCGGACTTCCCCGACGGTCTGCGACCTACGCGGGGCGCCACAACGAACTGGCTCAGATCCTCGCTGCCTTGGCACCGGCGACGCCGGGCGAGGCGAAGGGCACCGTAATGGTCACCGGGCTCGCCGGGACAGGCAAAACCGAACTCGTACTGCAGGCAGCCCACCGAATGCTTCATGACAAATCCTGGTTCCCCGGTGGAGTCCTCTTCGTCGATCTCCACGGCTACGACGCGGAGCGCAGGGTGTCGCCGAAGCGGGCGCTCGGCACCCTCCTGCGAGCACTCGGCATCCCCCCGGAGCACATCCCTCCCGGGTTGGAGGAACGCGCGCTCGTCTACCGTTCTGCACTCGGCGCACTGGCCGCTGCCGGGCGACGGGTCTTGGTCGTCCTGGACGACGTACCGGCCACCCGCCGCGTACGCCACCTCCTGCCGAGTGACGGAAGCACCGCCACGATCATGTCCTCACGGCACTCCCTCGCGGAACTGGACGCTCTGGCACTGACCCTGCGGGAGCTGCCCGCCGAGGAGGGACGAGAGCTGCTGGGCGACGCCATCCTCACCGCTCTGCCCGATGACTCGCGGATGGCAGTCGAAGCGAGTGAGGCCGACCGGCTTGTCGCGCTGTGCGGCGGGCTGCCACTGGCCCTGCGCATTCTGGCGTCCCTCCTCGTGGACGTGCCGTCCCGACCCCTGTCCCACCTTCGCCGAGACCTTGCGGACGCGCACTCCAGGCTCTCCGTGCTGAGCCGGGAGAAACGCGCCGTAACCGCGGCCTTCGAACTGTCCTACCGAAGGCTCACCAAGGAGCAGGCCAAGCTCTTCCGGCTGACATCCCTGCATCCCGGACCGGACTTCTCTACCGAGGCCACTGCCGAGTTGTACGGCGAGAACCTCAAGAAAACCGAACGACTTCTGCTGGACCTGGCCCGCAGGCACCTGGTCGAGCCGAGAGATCCGTATGGCCGCTGGCAGCAGCACAGTCTCGTACGCCTCTACGCCCGGGAGCAGCTCGTCCCGGACGACAGCGCCTGGGACAAAGCCCTCTTACGTCTGCTCGCTCACTTCCACAGAATGACCACCCTGGCGTGTGAAAGGCTCTTCCGCCCCGCGAGGACCGGACCTGCCGTGGAGTCTGCCTTCACCGACCGAGCCGAAGCGCTGCAGTGGCTGGAGGCTGAGCGACACACTCTGGTTGCGGCGACCCTCTGGGCTCACGACGCCGACGACGATCCGGTGTGTGTGGCCCTGGCCGTGCCCGTCTCAAAATTCCTGATGGAGACGCGCTACCTGGAGGATGCCGGGCGGGTGCTGTCCGCGGGCATCCGGTCGTGCCGACGGAGCGAGGACCTTTTTCACGAGGCATCTCTGCTGAGTTCCTTCGGTGTGGTGCTCCGGGACACACGCAAGCTGCGCAGATCTGTTCGTGCGCACCACAAAGCAATCAAGATCTGCCGAGGGCTGAAGAATCACCAGGCCCTGGCCAGCGCGCTGAACAATCTCGGGCTCTCGCTCCATGAGCAGCGCCGGTTCGAACAGGCTGTGGCGTCCCACACCGAAGCCGCGCAGCTGTTCAAGCGCGCCGGTGACCGGGTCGGTGTGGCGCAGGCGCTGAGCAATACCGGCGAGACACTGACCGAGCTGGGCCGCACGGAGGAAGCTGCCCACTCCCTTCGGAAGGCCGCGAAGATCTTCCGGAGACAGGGCGACCTGCGCGGTTACGCCCAAGCTCTGGGAAGCCTCGCCAAGGCGACACGCAACGATGGGAAGGCCGAGCAGGCGGTCGAGCTGTACAAACGTGCGCTCGACATGGCCGACGGCCTGCTCACACCCCATGAGAGAGCGGTCGAACTGTCCAACCTCTGCGGCGCCCTGACCGCTGCTGGAGACCTCGAAGCTGCTCTCACCGCGCAGCAGGAGGCATTGGGTACTTTCCGTCGACTGCGAGACCGCCGCGGTGAGGCGATGGCCTTGGGCAACATGGCCCTCGTACGCCAGAAGCAGTGCAAGTGGAAAAAGGCTGTACAGCTGCACACTCTCGCCCTGGAGACATTCCTCGAGAGCAAGGACGATCACGGTCTGGCCACCGAGATGAGGAATCTCGCGTTCACACTTCTCCAGCAGGGCTGCAACACCGAAGCCATGGAGACCTTGGAGCTCGCCGCTGATCTGTACGGCCAGACCGGCGATGCGGCGAGGGTCATCGGCACGCTCGACGTCGTAGACCAGGTGAGAAGGCAGAATGGTGTCGGCATGCACCCCATAGAGAGCTGGACGTGATCGCTCATGGGTGAGGCACACTGGACGTTTGGCCGTGCACACCGCACAGCTGTGCAGAAGGGGACGCACGCGTGAATGGTCCACTCATCGTCCAGTCCGACAAGACGCTGCTCCTGGAGGTCGACCACGAGCTGGCGGACGAGTGCCGTCGTGCCATCGCGCCCTTCGCCGAGCTGGAGCGGGCGCCCGAGCACATCCACACGTACCGGCTGACGCCGCTCGGGCTGTGGAACGCGCGGGCCGCCGGGCACGACGCCGAGCAGGTCGTGGACGCGCTCGTGCAGTACAGCCGCTATCCCGTGCCGCACGCGCTGCTGGTCGACATCGCCGAGACGATGGACCGCTACGGCCGCCTGACGCTGAGCAAGGACCCGGCGCACGGGCTCGTCCTGACGACCACCGACCGGCCCGTGCTGGAGGAGATCCTCCGCTCGAAGCGGGTCATTCCGCTGGTCGGCGCCCGGATCGACCCGGACACGGTCGCCGTGCACCCCTCCGAGCGCGGCCAGATCAAGCAGACGCTGCTGAGGCTGGGCTGGCCGGCCGAGGACCTCGCCGGGTACGTGGACGGCGAGGCGCACCCCATCGAGCTGGCCGAGGACGGCTGGGCGCTGCGGCCCTACCAGAAGCAGGCCGTGGAGAACTTCTGGCACGGCGGGTCAGGGGTGGTCGTACTCCCCTGTGGCGCCGGAAAGACGCTGGTCGGCGCCGGGTCCATGGCCCAGGCCAAGGCCACGACCCTGATCCTCGTCACCAACACCGTCTCCGCCCGGCAGTGGAAGCACGAGCTGGTGAAGCGGACCTCGCTGACCGAGGAGGAGATCGGGGAGTACAGCGGTACGCGCAAGGAGATCCGGCCGGTCACCATCGCGACGTACCAGGTCCTGACGACGAAGCGGAAGGGTGTCTATCCGCACCTGGAGCTGTTCGACTCCCGCGACTGGGGCCTGATCGTCTACGACGAGGTGCATCTGCTGCCCGCGCCGGTCTTCAAGTTCACGGCCGACCTGCAGGCGCGTCGGCGGCTCGGTCTGACGGCCACGCTGGTGCGGGAGGACGGCCGCGAGTCGGACGTGTTCTCGCTGATCGGCCCGAAGCGGTTCGACGCTCCCTGGAAGGAGATCGAGGCGCAGGGGTATATCGCGCCCGCGGACTGTGTGGAGGTCCGCGTCAATCTCACGGACGCCGAGCGTCTCGCGTACGCGACCGCCGAGACGGAGGAGAAGTACCGCTTCTGCGCGACGACCGCGACGAAGCGGAAGGTGACGGAGGCGCTGGTGCGGCGGTTCGCCGGGCAGCAGATCCTTGTCATCGGGCAGTACATCGACCAACTCGACGAGCTGGGCGAGCACTTGGACGCGCCTGTCATCAAGGGTGAGACGTCGAACGCGCAGCGCGAGAAGCTCTTCGAGGCGTTTCGGCAGGGCGAGATCAGTGTGCTCGTGGTGTCGAAGGTGGCGAACTTCTCGATCGACCTGCCGGAGGCGACTGTCGCGATCCAGGTGTCGGGGACGTTCGGGTCCCGCCAGGAGGAGGCGCAGCGGCTCGGGCGGGTGCTGCGGCCGAAGGCCGACGGGCACCAGGCGCACTTCTACTCGGTGGTGGCTCGGGACACGATCGATCAGGACTTCGCTGCGCATCGACAGCGGTTCTTGGCTGAGCAGGGGTATGCGTATCGCATCGTGGATGCGGATGAGTTGCTTGCGGACAGTTGAGCGGGGGGTTCGTGGGGAGGGGTTCGTCGGGAGGGTGCGGGTCGGTGGGGGCTGGTCGCGCAGTTCCCCGCGCCCCTAAAAGCCAAAAGACTGCGCAGTTCCCCGCGCCCCTAAAAGATTGCGCCGTTCCCCGCGCCCCTGAAGGGGCATCGGCGCGCTTACCGGCGGCGTACGCCTGCTTCCTCTTCGTATTCGCCTAGGAGGACCACGCTCAGGGTGGTGGTTGCGAAGACCTTGATGGCTCGGAGGGTGTCGCCGAGGCGGTGGCGGTGGCTGCCGTGGAGGGCGGTGGCTCCCGGGGGTGGGCCGGGACTGACGGAGGCTGAGGTGAAGGTCGCTGTGCTCATGTATCCATAGTGGAATTTCCGCCCTCCGCTTTCATCGGCCTGTGGACCGAACCTCCGTCGTCGCCTCGTACGACTCCGGAGTGACCCGTCCCCCGTAGGGAGGGGGACCGCGTCCCCTAGGGGATGCCGCGAAAAATGGTTGGCCCCCGCCGCCTCCCCTCGCCTAGGATCTCCGCTCTTGCCCGCCTCCCTCGTGGAGTGCCGCCGACCGGACGGAAACCGGTCGGCACACAGCCCGGCCATACGGCGACAGCCCCGCCATACGGCGACGAGGCACACCCACTCAGCAGGCTCCAGGCCCCGGAGGCATCACCCGTGTCCACCCCGCCCGACCCCGCCATGCCGGTACCCGGTCCGACCGGCGACCCGCTCTCCCGCGAGCGCGCCCACCTCACCCACTCCCGTGCCGCCCTCCGCTCGATGCGCGAGGACGTCGAGTCGCTCGACATCCGGGACGTCACCGCGAACTGGGTCAACGCGGAGGTCCTCACACGCCAGATCGACGACCGCGTCAAGGCCCTCGCGGACCTCTCGCACACCCCGCTCTTCTTCGGCCGCCTCGACTATCTGCACTCCCCGGGCGCCGACCGGGCGGAGGGCGCGGGGGGCGAGCGCTTCTACATCGGGCGCCGGCACGTGCACGACGCCGACGGGGACCCGATGGTGATCGACTGGCGTGCCCCGGTGTCCCAGCCCTTCTACCGGGCCTCCAAGAAGAACCCGCTGGACATCGCGCTGCGCCGCCGCTTCGGCTACACGGCCGGCGACCTCACCGCGTACGAGGACGAGCACCTCTCCGACCCCGCCGAAGCGGCCGCCACCAGCAAGCTGCTCCAGCAGGAGATCGAGCGCCCGCGCGTCGGCCCGATGCGCGACATCGTGGCGACGATCCAGCCCGAGCAGGACGAGATCGTACGGTCCGGCCTCGGCGGCACGGTCTGTGTGCAGGGCGGTCCGGGCACCGGAAAGACGGCGGTCGGCCTGCACCGCGTCGCCTACCTCCTCTACGCCCACCGCGACCGGCTCGCCCGCACCGGCACCCTGGTCATCGGGCCGAACGCGTCCTTCCTCCACTACATCGAGCAAGTGCTGCCCGCACTGGGCGAGTTGGCGGTCAGGCAGGCCACGGTCGACGACCTGGTCGCCCATGTGGAGGTGCGGGGCAGGGACGAGGCGGCGGCCGCGGTCGTCAAGGGCGACGCACGGATGGCCGAGGTACTCCGCCGGGCCGTCCGCTCGCACGTCACCATGCCCACCGAGCCGGTCATGGTGGTCCGCGGCTCACGCCGCTGGCGCGTTCCGGCGTACGAACTCGAAGTCATCGTCCGGGAGTTGCTCGACCGGGACATCCGGTACGGCGCCGCCCGCGAGGCCCTGCCGCAGCGCATCGCACACGCCGTGCTGGTGCAGATGGAGCGGTCGGGCGAGGCCCCGGACGACCGGGTGCAGGACGCCGTGGCCCGCAACACCGCGGTGAAGGCGGCGGTGAAGGCCGTCTGGCCGCCGGTCGACCCCGCGAAGCTGGTCCTCCGCCTCCTCTCCGACGCCGACTTCCTGGCCGCCCACGCCGAGGGCATCCTCACCGAGGACGAGCAGAAGACGATCCTGTGGGCCAGGCCCGTACGGTCGGTGAAGTCCGCCAAGTGGGCAGCCGCGGACGCCGTGTTGATCGACGAGGCCACCGACCTCGTACAGCGCACTCACTCCCTCGGGCATGTGGTGCTCGACGAGGCGCAGGACCTGTCCCCCATGCAGTACCGGGCGGTGGGGCGGCGCTGCACGACCGGTTCCGCGACCGTGCTCGGGGACCTGGCACAGGGCACGACCCCCTGGGCGACCCGGAGTTGGGAGGAGGCGCTGACCCATCTGGGCAAGGGGGACGCGGTCGTGGAGGAGCTGACGGCCGGTTTCCGTGTGCCGACGGACGTCATCACGTACGCGTCCCGGCTCCTCCCCCACATCGCGCCCGGCCTGACCCCGGTGGCGTCGGTCCGCGAGAACCCGGGCTTCTTCGAGGTCCGCCCGACCGCCGCGGACACCTCGGACACCTCGAACACCGCGGACACCGAAGTGGTCGCCGCCTGCGAGGAGTTGCTGCGCAACGAGGGCTCGGTCGGCCTGATCGCGGCCGACGCGCGCGTGCCGGCGCTGGCCGCTGCGCTGACGGCGGCCGGTCTCCCCTATCTGGGCCCCGGCGAGGAGACGACCCTCACCACCCGCCTCACCCTGGTCCCGGCCTCGCTCGCCAAGGGCCTGGAGTACGACTACGTGGTCCTGGACGAGCCCCGCGCCATCGTCGACGGCGAACCGGACGAACGCACCGGCCTACGCCGCCTGTACGTCTCCCTGACCCGAGCGGTCTCAGGCCTGATCGTCACACACGCGGCACCGCTTCCACCCCAGCTGTCGCAGGGTTAGCAGGATTGTTAGGGGCGCGGGGAACGGCGCAATCTTTTCGCCCTTCAGGGGCGCGGGGAACGGCGCGACAAGCCCCCACGCACCCGCAGACGAAATCCGCACCCCAGCGGAGCGCTACACGTCCAACGCCGCCCGCCACCCCCGTACCGCCTCAGCCGAGACCGGTACGTCCCAGCCGCCGGGCCGCGCCGCTCCCCCGATGTGGAAGGCGTCGACGCCGGCGGCCCGCAGCCGCGGTACGTGGTCGAGGCGCAGGCCGCCGCCGATGAGGAGCCGCGGCTCGTACCCCGGTTCGCCGCGGCGGGCCGCCTCCGCGAGGAGCGTGGCCAGGCCCTCGTCCACACCCGCCGCCGACCCCGCCGTGAGGTACGCGTCCAGGCCGGGCAGGTCGGCGAGGCTCTTGCGCAGCGCGTCGCGGTCGGCCGCGCGGTCGATCGCCCGGTGGAACGTCCAGCGACAGCCGTCCAGCTCGGCGAGCACCGCCTCCAGCGCGGGCAGGTCCGGGTCCCCGGTCTCGTCCAGGAACCCGAGCACGAACTCGTCCGCCCCGGCGGCCCGCAGCTCCCGGGCCGCCCGCCGGAGTTCCCGTACGTCCCCGGCCTCGAAGCCGTCGGCCAGGCGCAGCATCACCCGCAGCGAGATGCCGACGGCGGCCCTGATCTCCGCGAAGGTCCCGACCGGCGGGGTCAGCCCGTCGGCGGCCATGTCGGTGACCAGCTCCAGCCGATCCGCGCCTCCGGCCTCGGCGGCGACCGCGTCCTCGACACCGAGGGCGATCACCTCCAGGACTGCACGCTCACTCATAGGACCTCTTCCCTCGGGCGGCTACAGGTCTAGTCCAATAGTCAGCCTACGCGTAAGCGCTCCGCTGGGGTGCGGGGATTCGTCTGCGGGTGCGATGTGGCTGGTCGCGCAGTTCCCCGCGCCCCTGAAGGGGCGCAGCCCCGCGATGCCCAGGGGCGCGGTGGACAATGAGCCCATGGCCGATCTCGACTCCCTGCGTGTCCGCTGGTTCCGTGCTCTGGAAGGGGCCCGTGACGCCGGCGTCCGGGCGGACCCCGCCCCCTACGCCGACAACCTCATCTCCCGGTGGTCGGAGCCGCAGCGGCGGTATCACACGGTGGAGCATCTGACGGCGGTGCTGGACCACATCGATGTGCTGGAGGCGCACGAGAAGCACGCGGCGGACGCCGATCTGGTCCGGCTGGCGGCGTGGTTTCACGACGCCGTCTACCTCCCCGACCGTTCCGAGAACGAGGAGCGGTCCGCGCGGCTCGCCGAGCGGGCGCTGCCCGAGGCCGGGGTCTCCGCGGCCGGTACGGCGGAGGTCGCCCGGCTCGTCCGCCTGACCGTCACGCACGCCCCGGCCGACGACGACCCCAACGGCCAGGTCCTCTGCGACGCCGACCTGGCCATCCTGGCGGCGCCCCCGGCCGCGTACGCCGCCTACACGGCCGCCGTGCGCGAGGAGTACGCCTTCGTCCCGCCGGAGGCCTTCCGCGAGGGCCGTGCGGCGATCCTGCGGCAGCTTCTGGAACTGCCCCGGCTCTTCCACACCCCTTACGGGACAAGGGAATGGGAGGGTTCGGCACGTCGGAACCTGGAGTCGGAGCTCGGCCTGTTGACGGGCTGAACGGCAGCCGATGGAATGACAGGTCCACCCATGAGGTTGGCACCTGATATGCCCGTCCCCACGAGCGCCGGCTCCGCCACGCCCACCAGCACCAGCACCCACCCCCGCAACCGCACCCGTATGCCCCTCGCCGTCTACGTCCTCGGGCTCTCCGTCTTCGCACTGGGCACCAGTGAGTTCATGCTCTCCGGCCTGCTGCCGGCCGTCGCGGACGACATGAACGTGTCGATTCCGCGCGCGGGGCTCCTGATATCCGCCTTCGCCGTCGGGATGGTGGTGGGCGCGCCGCTGCTGGCCGTGGCCACGCTCCGGCTGCCCCGCCGTACGACCCTGATCTCGCTCATCGCGGTCTTCGGGGTCGGCCAGATCGCGGGCGCCCTCGCCCCGAACTACGCCGTGCTCTTCGCGTCCCGTGTCGTGAGCGCGCTGGCGTGCGCCGGGTTCTGGGCGGTCGGCGCGGCGGTGGCCATCGCCATGGTCCCGGTGAACGCCCGGGCCCGCGCCCTCGCCGTGATGATCGGCGGCCTGTCCATCGCGAACGTCCTCGGCGTTCCGGCGGGCGCCTTCCTGGGCGGGAGCCTCGGCTGGCGTTCGGCGTTCTGGGCGGTCGGCGCGGCCTCCGCGGTCGCGCTGGTCGGAGTGGCCACGCTCATCCCGCGTATCCCGCTCCCCGACGAGAAGCCGCAGCTCAGGCGGGAGCTGCGGATCTACCGCGACCGGCAGGTCTGGCTCTCCATCTCGCTGATCGCGTTCGCCGCGGGCGGTGTCTTCTGCGCGTTCAGCTATCTCGCGCCGCTGCTCACCGACGTCTCCGGGCTCGACGACAGCTGGGTGCCCGTGGTGCTCGGGCTGTTCGGCGTCGGGGCGCTGATCGGCACGATGATCGGCGGCCGGATCGCCGACGCGCACCTCTTCGGGGTGCTGCTCACCGGTATCGCGGCCTCGTCCGTGCTGCTGGTCGCGCTGGCGCTGCTCGGGCAGTACGCCGTCGCCGCCGTGACCCTCGCCTTCCTCCTCGGCGTCTCCGCCTTCTACACGGCCCCGGCCCTGAACGCCCGGATGTTCAACGTCGCGGGCAAGGCCCCCACCCTGGCCGGTGCCACCACCACGGCCGCGTTCAACCTCGGCAACACCGGTGGCCCCTGGATCGGCGGTGCCGTCATCGACGCGGGCCTCGGTTTCGCCTCCCCGGCCTGGGCGGGCGCGGCCCTGACGGTCACGGCGGGCGCGGTGACGGCGGCCTCGCTGCGCCTGCACCGGCGTACGGCGGCCTCGCGCGTGGTGACAGCCGGAGCCCCGGCCTCCACAACCACCGCCGCGGCTCCCTCTGCCGCCGCCCCCAACGAGCCGGTTAATCAGTCTCGTTCGGCGAACTGATCACCTATTCTCACCGGCATGCTGGACATGGGCGGGGATCAGGTGGAAGAGGCGGTCGCGGACGCGGTGGCAGCGCTGCGGAGGGTGGCCGACCGGGACTGGAGCGTCAAGGCGGGCCGCCTGGACTGGAGTTGCCGTAAAACGGCGGAGCACATCGCGTCGGACTGCATCGCGTACGCGGGGCAGTTGGCGGGCCTCCCCACCGACCGTTACGTACCGTTCGACATCACCTTCGACGAGTGCGAGAGCCCCGAGGACGTCCTCCAGGTCGTCGAGGCGACCGGCACCCTGCTCGCGGCCGCCGTCCGGACCGCCCCCCGCGAGGCCCGCGCCTTCCACCCGTACCCCTTCCGCAGCGCGAACCGCGAGGGCTTCGCCGCGATGGGCGTCACCGAGGTGCTCGCGCACACGCACGACATCGCCGAGGGCCTGGGCATCCCGTACGAGCCGCCGGCGGCGCTCTGCGAGGCGGTGCTCACCCGGATCTTCCCGCACGTCCGGCCCGCGCCCGGCGACGGCCACTGGCGCACGCTGCTCTGGGCCACGGGCCGTGGCGACCTGCCCGGCCGGGCGCCCCTCACCGAGTGGCGCTGGAACAACAACCTGGTCATCCCCGCCGAGCGCCTCACCCTCCAGGGCGTCACCCCCGCGGCCGCCGCCGACCTCGGCGCGGGCGGCACCGGCGGCTTCGAGTGGATTGAGGACGGCCCCTTCGAGGGCACGCGGGACGCCGCCGGCATGGTGACGAAGGCGTACGAGGCCGGGGTGCACCGACCGGAGTTCGGCCTGTTCGTCCTGGTACGCCGCGAGGACGGCCGCGCCGAGGTCGGCTACGACCTGACCGAGTCCGCCCGCGGCAACGGCTACGCCGCCGAGGCCCTGCGCACCCTGTCCGCCTGGGCCCTCTCCCGCGACGACGTCACGTCCCTGTTCGCCACGGTGGACCACGTCAACGCCCCTTCCCAGAGCGTGCTGTCCCGCGCGGGCTTCACCCGGGTGAGCGGGGAGGGCGGGGACGGAGAGGACGGCGAGCAGTACGCGTACGAACTGAGGGGCTGAGCGACGGGCTGAGGTCGGAACGTCGTCCGGGCCCGTCAACTCCCGGGAACGGCACGCCCCTTGGGCCTACGCAGCCCGGAGGCGAGCAGCAGCCGCACCACCTCGCGGCTGCGGACCTCCACCGCTCCGGCCGCCACCGCGTCCTCGTACCGATGCGAGGGAATGTCGTAGTGATCACGCTCGAATGCCCGGGCGGGGGCACCCAGCCGGCGGGCGAAGTCGTGCAGTTCCTCGTACGAGACGTCGCTGACGAGGTGGGACCACATACGGCCGTGCCCCGGCCAGTCGGGCGGGTCGATGTAGACGGTCACGAGGAGGGCGTCCCGCCGTTGCTCGCGCCGCCGGTCCCGCCACCGGCCGCCTGGAGCGCGCCCACCGCCGCGACCTTCACCCCCGCCTTGTGGCACACCCAGTGCGGGTCGGCGCCCAACTCCGGCTCCACTTCCAGGGCGTGGGGATCACCGGCACCGCAGACGGGACACAGCGGCCACCGCCCGTACCGCTCAAGAAGCGCGTCCTGTACGTCCTGGGCGACCAGCCCCGCCACGTAGTCGACCCCCTCCGGCCACTGCTCCACCCACCAGCGCCGCTGCACCACCGACTCCTCGACGAACGAGACGACGTCCGGCTCGGCGACCTCACCCGCGGCAAGATCGGCAAGCACAAGCGCCCGCGCCGCGTGCAACGCCTGCTCCAAGGGGCTGATGGGATGGGGAGAGGGCGGAGAATCCATACGTCCATTGTGCGCCACCCCCGCCCCGTCAAGGGGCGCGGGGAACTGCGCGACCAGCCCCCACGCGCCCGCAGCCGAAAACACCACCGTCCCAGCCACCCCCTCTCCCCTTGACCCCTCCCCTGAAGCGAAAATATCTTTCATACGTGACCCACGAAGTGAAGGAAATTTTCGCGGGCGAAACCCCGCCGGCCCCCGCGGCCCTCGCCGCCAAGGTCCGCACACTCGCCCCGTCGATGACCCGCTCCATGCAGCGCGTGGCGGAGGCCGTGGCCGCCGACCCCGCCGGCTGCGCGGCCCTCACGGTCACCGGCCTCGCGGAGCTGACCGGCACCAGCGAGGCGACGGTCGTCCGTACGGCCCGCCTCCTCGGTTACCCCGGCTACCGCGACCTGCGCCTGGCCCTCGCCGGACTCGCCGCCCAGCAGCAGTCGGGCCGCGCCCCCGCCGTGACGGCCGACATCGCGGTCGACGACCCGATCGCGGACGTGGTCGCCAAGCTCGCGTACGACGAACAGCAGACGCTCGCCGACACGGCGGCCGGGCTGGACACGGTCCAGCTCGGCGCGGCGGTCGGCGCCCTTGCGGCCGCCCGCCGCATCGACGTGTACGGCGTCGGGGCGTCCGGCCTCGTCGCGCAGGACCTGACCCAGAAGCTCCTGCGGATCGGACTCATAGCGCAGGCGCACAGCGACCCGCACCTCGCGGTGACCAACGCCGTGCAGCTGCGCGCCAAGGACGTGGCGATCTCGATCACGCACTCCGGGTCGACGGGGGATGTCATCGAGCCGTTGCGGGTCGCGTTCGAGCGCGGGGCCACGACGATCGCGATCACCGGGCGTCCGGACGGTCCCGTCACCCAGTACGCGGATCACATCCTCACCACGTCCACGGCCCGGGAGAGCGAGCTGCGGCCGGCGGCGATGTCCTCGCGGACGAGTCAGCTGCTGGTGGTGGACTGCCTGTTCATCGGGGTCGCGCAGAGGACGTATGAGACTGCTGCGCCTGCGTTGTCGGCGTCTTACGAGGCGTTGGCGCACCGTCATCGGAGCGCTGGCGCTCCGCGATAGCCGGAGTTTTGAGGCCGGTGGGTGGCTGCGGGTGGGTGGGGGCTGGTCGCGCAGTTCCCCGCGCCCCTGAAAGACAAAGACCAGGCGCCCCAGCACCGGAAAGTCCAGCCACCGAAGGCCCTGCGCCAGACAGCTCAGCACCAGACAGCCCAGCACAAGAACGCCCCGTACCAGAAAGAGCCGTCGCACATGACCTCCAGCGCCGATGCCACCGACGCCCCCTCTCACTCCTCGTCCGCCGATTACCGTGATGTGCGGGCCGAGTTGGAGAGTCTGACCACTGAGGCCTTTCGGCCCGAGTTGTCCGAGATCGATCAGTTGCCCACGCTCGACATCGCGAAGCTCATGAACGGGGAGGACGCGACCGTGCCGGAAGCGGTCGCCGCGCAGTTGCCGAGTATCGCGGCGGCGATCGACGCGATCGCGGAGCGGATGGGGCGGGGCGGGCGGCTCGTCTACGCCGGTGCCGGTACCGCCGGGCGGCTCGGTGTGCTGGACGCGTCCGAGTGTCCGCCCACCTTCAACACCGACCCCTCCGAGGTCGTCGGGCTGGTCGCGGGCGGCCCGGCGGCGATGACGACGTCGATCGAGGGCGCGGAGGACTCGGCGGAACTGGCCGTGGAGGACCTCTCCGCCCTGGACCTCACGGCGGACGACGTGGTCGTGGGCGTCTCCGCCTCGGGCCGCACCCCGTACGCCATCGGTGCCGTGGAGCACGCGCGGGCGCTCGGGGCCCTCACGGTCGGCCTGTCCTGCAACGCGGGCAGCGCCCTGGCGGCGGCGGCCGAGCACGGCATCGAGGTGGTCGTGGGGCCCGAGCTGCTGACCGGCTCCACCCGTCTGAAGGCCGGTACGGCACAGAAGCTCGTCCTCAACATGCTCTCGACGATCACGATGATCCGCCTGGGCAAGACGTACGGGAACCTGATGGTCGACGTACGCGCCTCGAACGAGAAGCTGCGGGCCCGCTCCCGCCGTATCGTCGCGCTCGCCACCGGCGCCTCCGACGAGGAGATCGAGGCAACCCTCGCCGCAACGGACGGCGAGGTCAAGAACGCCATCCTCACCATCCTGGGCAACGTGGACGGCCCCACGGCGGCCCACCTCCTGGAGGAATCCAACGGCCACCTACGAGCGGCCCTGGCAGCAGCACCCCGCCTCTAGCCCCTTGTCTTTTGTCTTTGTGTCTTTTGTCTTTTAGGGGCGCGGGGAACTGCGCGCCCAGCCCCCACGCACCCGCAGCCGAAGAACCCACCGACCTCGTCCGAACCCCGGACTGTCAGTGGGACATGCAATCGTGGAGGAGCCAAAGGAAGGGACGCCAAAACCGTGAACCACGCACAACTGACCGCTCTGGGCCGCGCCCTGCGGGTGCTCGGCGAGCACGGGGACGCCCTGTCCTCCGACACGCAGGACGCCAAACTGCACGAGGTGAAGGCCGATCTCAAGCGGGCCCTCGACCTGCTGGAGGAGACCGTCACGACGGCGGCCCCGACCACGCGCTGCCCGGAACACCCCACGGGCCCGGTCGACCAGGACGCCCCGGACCTGTGCCTGCTCTGCGAGACCCGTCGCCGCCTCGCCCGCCGTTCGAAGGTCAACGACTCGTTCCCGCAGGGCCGTCCGACCGCCCCGGACGAGATCGTGGAGCGCACGAAGTCGCGTTACGGCGTACGGGGCGACCGGCCCCAGCCCCAGCAGCGCTGGCTCCCGGAGCTGTGGACCGGCCAGACCTGGCAGCTCTGCGGCACACCCCGCCGCGACAAGCAGGAGGCGGAACTGTATCTCGCCGCCCAGCGCCGGGGCCCCCGCCCGAGCATGGCCTACCGACTGGTGCACGAGTTCACGGACTACGAGGTGCTACGGATCTGGGGCACCCCGGTGAAGATCGACATCGAGCCGATGGGGAACCTCTGACCAGGCTCCTCAGCGTCGGCCCGACACCTCGGCGATCCACCTGATGAAGGCGCCCGGGTCCTGGTCGGCGCCATGGCCGGCGTCCCAGTAGTACGCGGTGTCGACGTCGTCGCCCAGGCTCGTCAGGCGGGCGGAGAGGTTGCCCGCGACGGAGAGCGAGGTGTCGCTGTCCTTGGTGCCGAGGCGTATCCACCAGTGCTTCGACCGGTTCCGGTTGAGGTCCTCGACGAGGTGGTGCATCGGGTTCATCAGGTCGAGCTTCGCGGGGATGTCGGCGTCGAGACGGGCGCTGTCGCCGTTCTCGTGGCGCAGGCTGTAGAGCGTGAAGTGGCGGGCCTTCGTGGTCCCCGTACCGAACAGGTTGTTCTCGGGGGTGGCCAGGTCGAAGCCGTCGAACGACGGCGCGTTCTTCTTCCGGGCGCCCACGTGGGTGAGGAAGTCGGCCCAGGAGAAGGCTGCCCGGCCGCCGGACCAGGTGATGAAGGTGTTCGCGGCGAGGTAGGCGGCACGGTCCGCGTCCGACAGGGCGGCGAGGTACCGGGTGGCCGACGGCTCCAGATGGGTCTTCAGCAGGTACTCGTCGAGGTTGCGCGCGGTGAGCCTGCCGAAGCCCTTCGCCCGCAGCCCGAGTGAGGCCAGGTGGTCTCCGTACGCGGCCTTCAGTTCCCGGGAAATGGCCGGGTCGACCTGCGTACCACCGCTCAGCGGGTTGCCGCCCCAGCACCACTCGTACGCCATGTCGGAGTGTTCGAGGTCGGTGATCGGGCACCAGGCGCCGACGGCGAAGATCGCGTCGCTCGCGTCGGCCGCGCCGATCGCCTCCAGGTACGGGTCGTAGAGCGGGCTGTCGCCGGACGCGCCGAGCAGCGAGGACAGGGCCCCGCCCGCGCTGACCCCGGAGGAGACGATCCGGTGCACGTTGCCCGGGACGCGGCCCTTGTTGGACTTCAGGTACCGCACGGCGGCCTTCAGGTCCACGATGGCGGCCGGCGCTGTGCCGTAGTACGTCCCGGTGGCGTCGACGAGGGTACGGCCGCGGGCGCCCGGCTCCACGACGACGTACCCGGCGGCGAGCGCCAGCGCCTGGCGGCTGGTCCCGCCGCCCATGCCGGACGCGACGATCCCGGTGTTGTTCGCCACGGACGACGGCATGTAACCGCCGATGGCGTTGGCGAGGAGGATCGGCGCGTCGGTGGCGTCGACGGCCGTCCCGTCGATCCGCACCGGGACGCTGACGTTCAGGGACTGGTACGCCGCGTTGACCGGCTTCGCCACGTACGAGGCGACCTTGTGGAAGCGGTAGACGACCTCGTGGGCGACGCCGTCGGTGTCCTTGATGGTGATGGTCGACTCGGTGTAGGCGCCGGGGTCGAAGACCAGGGAGGAGCGGCCCACGGCTGCCGAGGAGGTCCCGGTCCCGGCCGGAGTGGCCCGAGTGGCCTGCGCGGCCCGTGCCCCGGGGGCGAACCCGACCGCCGGCACCGCCGCGGCCGCCGTGAGTCCCATGACCACTGCTCTACGCTGCACTTCCGTCTCCTGTCTGCGCGGCCCATACGGTCAACAACCGTTTGCCAACGCCCGGTTCGGCGCCGACGGACCCCAGTGCAGCAGCGATTTCTTAAGACTTCCTGTGCCCCGCCGGCCGCAGCACAGGGAACCGGCCACCATCCCCCAACACCACGTCCTGCCTGGTCCACCGCCATACCGAACGAATCGCCCACAAAATTGTCAGCAATTTTGGCGCATTCTGGTGCGGCCCCATATCGTTTCGATCGATACCGTATCGATTGAATTAACAGCGGTAACATGCCCCCATGACCGCCGACGCCCCTCGCCCCGGGGACAACTCGCCCTTCGCTCTCGGCCTGCTGCTGCGGCAGGCGCACTGGCGGGCGGCCGCGGTGATGTCGGAGGCGCTTCGGCCGCTCGGCATCGAGTTGCGGCACTTCGCCGTGCTGATCGTGCTGGTCGACCGCGGACCCACCGTGCAGCGCGACCTGGCGGCGGCGACGGGGACGGACAAGGCGGGAATCATGCGGGTCGTCGACGACCTGGAGCGCAAGGGTCTCGCCGTACGCAAGTCCGTCCCGGGGGACCGGCGGGTGCGGGCCGTGGAGATCACGCCTCAGGGCGTCGAGCTCTTCGACGCGGCCCACGCGGGGGCGGCGCCGCTGGCCGAGGGCATGATCGCGGACCTGGCGCCCGGCGAGCCCGAGCAACTGACCGACCTGCTGACCCGGTTCGCGTACCCCGCGGACGGCGAGGCGTAAGCACTCCCACGCCGCACGCCCCACGCCCCACGGCCCAAGCCCCTCGCCCCATAACCCCCGACCCGCGGGCGGGCTACGCGGCGAGGCGTTCCGCGAGCGCCTTGGCCTTGGCGGTCGCGTCCGTGAAGGCGCGCTCGCGCGAGGCCTCGTAGAGGGGGATCAGCTCGGACATGGCCGGGTTGCGGGGGGCCATCGTCAGCTCCGGGACGATGAATTCGAGGTCCAGGGCGAGGGCGCCCTGGAGGACGGCCGCCAGGTAGTTCTGCACGAACTCGAAGCCCTCGCGCGGGGTGCCCGGCGCGTAGGAGCCGCCCCGGCTGGCCACGACGACGACCGGGGTGCCCTTGGCGGAGGGGTCCTCGCCCGCCGTGCGGCCGAGCAGGAACACGTTGTCCAGCCACGCCTTGAGGGTCGACGGGATCGAGTAGTTGTGCATGGGGGCGCCGATCAGGACGGCGTCCGCCCGCTCCAGTTCCTCGATGAGCCTGACGCGCTCACCGAACGCGGCAGCCTGCTCCGGCGTGCGCTCGGACGGGTCCGTGAAGCCGGCGGACCAGGCGGCGGCGGTGATGTGCGGGACCGGGTCGGCGGCGAGGTCGCGGTGGATCACCGTGCCCTCCGGGTGCTGCTCCTCCCAGGCCTTGCGGAAGGCGTCCGCGACCGAACGGGACGAGGACGCCTCGCCGGGAAGCACGGACGAGTCGATGTGCAGCAGCGTGGTCATGCGCTTTCTCCAAGGAACGGTGTCCCGGGCGGGGTGAGCCGGGACAGAGGATTCGTACTCTCGCCGACAGTTAAACACGAGAAGGTATCGAATGATACCGTCGCGGGTAAGACGAGTAAGACGAAGACGGTGACGTCGAGCAGCGGCAAGCGGATGGAGGTAGGCGGCCTTGGACGTCTATGAGGCGGTCACGAGCCGACGGGCGGTGCGCGAATTCACCGACCGGTATGTCCCGAGGGAGACCCTGGAGCGCGTGCTGTCGACCGCGGCCCGGGCGCCCTCCGCGTCGAACCTCCAGCCGTGGCACGCCTACGTGCTGACCGGCGGTCCGCTGGCCGAGTTAAAGAAGCGCGCCGGTGAGCGCCTGGCCGCGGGCGACCCCTGGGACGAGCCGGAGTACGAGATGTACCCGCCCGCGCTCAAGTCCCCGTACCGGGAACGCCGGTCCGCGTTCGGCGAGCAGCGCTACGGCGCGCTCGGCATTCCGCGCGAGGACCTGGAGGCGCGCCAGCGGGCCGCCGCAGCGAACTGGGAGTGCTTCGGCGCACCCGCCGCGCTCTTCTGCTACATCGACCGCGACCTGGGTCCGGCCCAGTGGTCCGACGTCGGCATGTATCTGCAGACCGTCATGCTGCTGCTCCGCGCCGAAGGGCTGCACAGCTGTACGCAGATGGCGTGGGCGAAGTACCACCGGACCGTCGCCGAGGTCCTGGCGCCCCCGGACGAGCTCATCCTCTTCTGCGGCATGTCGATCGGGTTCGAGGACACCGCATCGGGATACACCCGTACGGACCGGGCCCCGCTCGCCGAAACGGTCGTGTTCGTCGAGCCTTGAGTCCGACGGGAGCACAGAGTCGCAGCAAGAGCAGTGGCGAGAGCAGTAACAAGAGCAATGGCGAGAGCAGCTGGGAGGCGGCCCGCGATGGCGACTATGGGGAACCTGCCCGAGGTGGTGTCACGCGAGGAGTGGCTCGCGGCCCGCAGGGAACTGCTGGCGAAGGAGAAGGAGCTCACCCGGGCACGCGACCGGGTGAACGCCGAGCGGCGGCGCCTGCCGATGGTCCGCGTCGACAAGCCGTACACCTTCGAGGGCCCGGACGGGACCGTGTCCCTGCCCGACCTGTTCGAGGGGCGGCCCCAGCTGGTCATGCACCACTTCATGTGGATGTACGACATCGACGCCGACGGCAACGAGCACCCCCGCGACACCGGCTGCCCGAGCTGCTCCTCCGCCGCCGACGGCATCGCCGGACTGCGGCAGCTGCACGCCCGCGACACGACGCTGGTCGCGGTGACCCGCGCGCCGTACGCGAAACTCGCCGCCTACCGCGAGCGGATGGGCTGGACGTTCCCCTGGTACTCCTCGGCCGGCGGCGACTTCAACTACGACTTCCACGCGACGGTCGACGACCGCGTCGCGCCCGTCCAGGTCTTCCACTACACCGAGGCCGAACTCGCCGAGGCCGGAATGCCCTGGTCGCAGAGCATGCGCGGCGACTGGCCGGGCATGAGCGCGTTCCTGCGGGTGGACGACGAGGTGTTCCACACCTACTCGACCTTCGGCCGTGGCATCGAGGAGTTCCACAACGGCTACCGCTGGCTCGACCTCACCGCGCTCGGCCGCCAGGAGGCCTGGGAGGAGCCGAAGGGCCGCGCGGCCCCGCGCGGCATGCAGGTCGGCGGCCCCGGGATGCGTATCCCGGACGAGTACGACGTCTGACGCGTACGGCGGCCGACCAGGCGCCCTGCTCGCAGCGCGTTGCCGGTCACGGCAGCCGACCCTCCCAGTTGAGCCGCCGCACCCGGGCCCGCAGCACTTCCCCCACCGGCGCCTCGCCCACCGCCTCCGGCGGACAGTCCCACTCCCGGCCGCCACCCACGGGCCGCAACTGTACGTAGCCGCCCTCGCGCCCCATGACCTGCCCGACCCGCCCGTCGCGCAGGTCGACCGCGTACTCCCGGGTCACGCGTCCCCACCCGCCGCCGCCCCGCGCAGCGCGTCGGCCAGCCGAACCGCCGTCCGTACGTTGCAGCGCCCCAGCTCCACCAGTGCGTACGGTTCGCCGGTGGCCGCCGTCACCGGATCGACGCCCAGCGACGGCAGCGCGACGCCCGCCCCCTCCAGGGCCGCCCGAAGACACGCCACCGCCTCCTCCGTCGACAGCACCCGCTGACTCGACGTCATCTCCATCGCGCCCTGCCTCCACTCTGAGTGTTCACGTTCACCACACAGCGTGGCCACTACGCCTCTAGCCTGGCCAGAGACGGCGCCCCAACAACCCCGCTTGTCGGACAGGGAGTTGCGCATGGCAGGCCCGAAGGACCTCGACCCGTCCTCGTCACCTCGTGCGTTGCTGGGTGCGGAACTGAGACACGCACGCGAGAAGAAGGGGCTCAGTCAGGAACAGTTGGGCCAAAGGCTGTTCGTGAGTGGCTCCTTCATCGGCCAGCTGGAGTCGGGGACTCGTCGGATGCAGGCGGAGTACGCGCGCATGCTTGACGACGCCCTTGAGACGGCGGACTTCTTCGCACGGAACTGCAAGGCGGCAGCCAAGTCGAAGCATCCGGAGCACTTCGCCGACGCGGTGGAAGCGGAGGAGCAGGCCACGGCGATCAGACAGTACGCGCCGCTGCTGATCCCAGGACTGCTTCAGACTCCCGCGTACGCGCGGACCGTTTTCCGTGCGTACCGACCGACGGCATCGGACGCGAGGCTCGACGAGATGGTGAAGCTTCGGATGGACCGAGCCCGCATCCTCGGCGGTCCAACAGAACCGTTGTTGTGGGTGGTGATCGACGAGGCCGCGCTGCGTCGCGTGACGGGCGGACGCCAAGTAATGGCGGAAGCCCTACGCCACGTCGTCGACGTGGCGCGCCGCAACCAGGCCATCGTGCAGGTCATCCCGTTCGGAGCCGGTGCGCATGCGTCGATGGAGGGTTCGATCAAGCTGATGGACTTCGATGACGCTCCACCGCTGCTCTTCCTGGAAGCGGTCGGAACCGGCCGACTGGAGGACGACCCCCTCACCGTCAAGCAACAGCGGCGCAGCTTCGAACTGCTCACGGCCTGTGCGCTGTCGCCGGACAGCTCCCTGGCCCTCATCGGGACGATGGCGCAGGATTACGCTCATGAGGAACACCCCTGACACCTGGCGCAAGTCGACGTACAGCGGCGGGAGCGGAGCCGACTGCCTGGAAGTGGCCCCCGGCCATCCCACCCACGTCCCCGTGCGGGACTCCAAGAACCCCCTCGGCCCGAAGCTCGCGTTCCGGGCCGAGGCATGGTCGGTGTTCGTCGAGAACCTCAAGCGGGCCTAGCCGGCGGCAGCCCCGACGCTCAAGCGCCGAGCTTCGAGACCTGCTTGTACGGATTGGGTGGCGGGCCCCAACCCACCCACCCTCCCCGCGAGTTGACTCGACGCGACCGACTTGCCACGGACAGTTACATGGGCTTAGCGTGCCCAATTAACAAACAACCCCCGCCAGGTGCTGGAACACCTGCGGGGGTTTGACCAACGAGATCGTAAGTAAAGGAAACCGATCCCGTGGCTGACGCCAAGCCTAGTGCTGCCTTCCTGCCCGCGCACGCGACCCCGCCGCACCCGATGGCCAATCCGGGTTACGGAAAACGCGCCGCACCGGACCAACACCCCCGAACGGCCCACGACTTCGCGCACCTCCCACCCCGCGAAGCGGCCGTCGCCGCATACATCGACCGGCTCCCCGGCGGAGCCGACATCTCCGTAAAGACGCTGGCCAAGACACTCCCGTACGGGCAATGCGCACTCCGCACGGCCCTCAACAACCTCCAGCGGGCAGGGCACTTGCGCCGGGGCCGCGAACACCTGGCCGACTCGGGAAGTCCACGCTGGATCACCCGAACGTGGTTCTCGCGAACAGTGCGGGACGACGACTGGTGGGCGGCGTTCACGAGGGGCGACGTACCGCAGGAGTCCCCCGAGAAGCCCCGCCCCACCCGGTCCCGGGCGCACATCCTCCTGGCCGCCCTCGGCCGCACGAACCCGTCCCTGTCCCTCTCGGCCAGGGACTGCGAGGACCTCGCCCCGCTCCTCATGGAGTGGCTCGTGCGCGGAGCGACAGACGAACACGTACTCCAGTCGCTGACCGCAGGTCTTCCCGTCCCGGTCCACAGCCCGGCCGCCCTCATCCGCACCCGCCTGACCACGAAGCTCCCACCGGAACCGGAGCCGGAACAGAAGCGCGCCCCGCGCCCACCCCTCCGCGTACTGGAGTGCGCGAAGTGCGGCGCACCGGGCCGCCCGGAGGCCCTGCCGGGCGGGATCTGCGGTCCGTGCCGGGGCGAGGCGGCCCCACCTGGGCCATCCCTCCCCCTGACATCCACCGCAGTACACGCCCACGCCGCCGCAGCCCGCGCGGCGATGGTCGACCGACGGGAAAGGCCACGCCTATGACCGCTCCAACAGTCCGAAGGCACACAGCCGGGGCACCATGGTGGGAAGGAGGCGACACCACCATGACCTTTGGCACCAGGCGCCCGCAGATGTCCATGGAGGACTTCGAAGAGCTGGCCAGTAAGGCCCCGGAAAACGTACGGCTCGAATTCCTCGATGGCCGGCTTTACGTCAAGGGCGACCACATCGAGGTCGAGGACTTCGAGGAGCTCGCCCGCAGGGCCCCAGAGGGCGTCAAGCTCGAACTCATCGACGGGAAGCTAGAGGTCAAGCCGTTGCCGGACAATCGCCACAGGGCCATCGTGATGTGGCTCATCCGGCTGTTCCTGCAACTGCGCCCAGAGCTGGCCCTGTATCCCGAACAGGACCTCAAGATCGGCACTTATCGCAAAGGGCACGCCAGTGCGGACGGCGCGTTGGCGCCGCTGGATCACTTCATCGCCCAGGAAGACGACTGGGCCGACCCGAAGGGCATCCTCATGGTCGTCGAAGTCACCTCTCACGACCGTGACACCAACCGGCGCGACCGCATCGACAAGGTCCGCGGCTACGCGGAAGCCGGCATCCCCATCTACCTCCTCATCGACAGGGACAACGACACCGTCGTCGTGTACAGCGGCCCGAAGAACGGGAGGTACCAGCAGAGCCCTTCGTACCCGTACGGAACCGTCGTCGACCTCCCCGCCCCCGTGAACATCACCCTGGAAACCGAAAAGCTGAAGGACTACGCGGACTGACAGCTCGTACAACGCCGAGGGCGGCGCCCCCGCAAGAGGGGTGCCGCCCTCGGCGTACAACAGCCATCAGTGTTGGTCGGCTCAGCTGAGTGAGCCCAGCGACGCCGCGTCGTACGCGCCCAGCTCGCCGAACCGGCCGTCGAGGACCTTTACCGCCCACTGGGGGTCCTGGAGGAGGGCGCGGCCCACGGCGACCATGTCGAACTCGTCGCTCTCCAGGCGGTCCAGCAGGTCGTCGATGCCCCTGGCCGGGGCGCCCTCGCCCTGGAAGCCCTTGAGGAAGTCGCCGTCGAGGCCGACCGAGCCGACGGTGATGACCGGCTTGCCCGTCAGCTTCTTCGTCCAGCCGGCCAGGTTCAGGTCGGAGCCGTCGAACTCCGGGCGCCAGTAGCGGCGGGTGGAGGCGTGGAAGGCGTCCACACCGGCCGCGACGAGCGGGGCCAGCAGCGCCTCCAGCTCCTCCGGCGTCTCGGCGAGGCGTGCTTCGTAGGCCTGCTGCTTCCACTGCGAGAAGCGGAAGATGATCGGGAAGGTGGGCGAGACGGCGGCGCGCACCGCGGCCACGATCTCCGCGGCGAACTGGGTACGGGCGACGAGGTCACCGCCGTACGCGTCCGTGCGGCGGTTCGTGCCCGCCCACAGGAACTGGTCGAGCAGGTAACCGTGCGCGCCGTGCAGTTCGACTCCGTCGAAGCCGATGCGCTCGGCGGCGGCAGCGGCCTCGGCGAAGGCCTGGATGACGTCGTCCAGGTCCTGCTGGGTCATCGCCCTGCCGGTGACCTCGGCGCCTTCCGTGTGGATACCGGACGGGCTGACGGACGGGGCGTCCGCGAACGGCGGCTCGCCGGCCCTGCGCACGCTGCCGATGTGCCAGAGCTGCGGCACGATCTTCCCGCCCGCCGCGTGCACGGCCTCGGCGACCTTCGCCCACCCGGCCAGCTGCTCCGCCCCGTGGAAGCGGGGGACGCTGTCGCTCTGTCCGGCCGACTCATGACCCACGTACGTGCCCTCGGTGACGATGAGACCGACCCCGGCGGCGGCACGGCGCGCGTAGTACGACGCCACGTCCTCCCCCGGAACACCGCCCGGCGAGAACTGCCGGGTCATCGGCGCCATCACGATCCGATTCGGAACGGTCAGGCCGTTGAGGGAAACGGGCCGGGAAAGAATCTCGGCCGCACGGGAGGCGGAGGGGGCGACAGTCACGTAGGGGCTCCTGGTGGGGGTGGAGTGGTCGAGCGGTCGGTGGTGCGGTGGATCAAGCGGTCGGTCCGTCGATCTGCGGGTCCATCTGCACGTATACGCATCCCCATTGGTATGTGCACACGCATGAACCCCTCCAGACGACAACCACCCCACCCCTCATCACATTCCGCCACCCCGCCCCACACCTCTGTGACCCCGGACACGCCCGAGGACGGGCACCGACACCGGGTGGCCAGGCCGGTCCGGACATCATCCGAACGGGTCACCGTGTGTGTTCATTCGGTGCACACTGCGTGTTCGGATGACGCGTGGCGGGCAGATTGCCTTTGGCATTTGCCTCCGGCCGATCACCTGGAGTCACCATGAGGTCCATCCACACCGTCGCGATCGCGACCGCCACCGCTCTCTGCTGCGCCGCCACGTCCGTAGCCGTGGCGGAACCGGGCAGGACGCAGGTGCGGGCCGCCCACACAATCGTCGTGGGCGACCCCGTGACCGTGTTGCCCCACACGGCGGGCACGACCAACGTGCCCTGCCAGGGGGGTCAGGTGCCCTCCGGAGGCGGCGTGCGGACCAGCGGCACCGGGGTGTTCCTGACCGCCACGTGGCCCAACGGAAACAGCTGGGCCGGGGACGTCTACAACGAGTCCGGCACCGCACAGACATTCACGCCCGTGGTGATCTGCACCTCCCAGCGCCACGTGACCCGGCACGGCACTGCGGTGAACGTGCCGCCGGGGCAGACGGGGCTCGTCCGCGCGGCCTGCGACCCGGGGCAGGTGGCCAGCAGCGGTGGGCCGGACGCCGGTGCCAGGGGCACAGGGTCGGACCACGGGCAGGCCTACGTCAGCCAGTCGTCCGACATCGGCCAGGAGTGGGTCGGACGGGTCACCAACCACGGCCCCGGCGCCACGATCCTGCAGACCTGGGTGCGGTGTACGACCGCACCCCACACCGCCTATGCCAGCGGGCCGACCAGGCTGGCGCGAGGCGCGACCGGAACCGCCCATGTCAACTGCCGCGCCGGCGAGGTGCCGACCGGAGGCGGAGGGCTGGGCAACCCCGCGGTCGAGTTCAACGAGTCGTATCCGACGGCCACGGGATGGACGATGCGAGCCACCAACCACGGCTCCACCGCGCTGGATCTGTTTGCCCGGGTGACCTGCACGACACCCTGACTTCGAGCACCGCGTACGCCCGAGGGCGGCACCCCTGGATTGGGATGCCGCCCTCGTTCGCGTGATGCGAAGTACTGCCTACTGCGATGAACTACCGAGCCTTGGCTGTGTGCGCCGGGGCTCAGAAGTCCATGTCGCCGCCCGGCATGCCGCCGCCGGCGGGCGCGGACGCCTTCTCCGGCTTGTCGGCGATGACGGCCTCGGTGGTGAGGAACAGCGCGGCGATGGACGCGGCGTTCTGCAGGGCAGAGCGCGTGACCTTCGCCGGGTCGATGATGCCTTCGGCGATCATGTCGACGTACTCACCGGTCGCGGCGTTCAGGCCGTGGCCGACGGGCAGGTTGCGCACCTTCTCGACGATGACGCCACCCTCGAGACCACCGTTGACGGCGATCTGCTTGAGCGGGGCCTCCAGGGCGAGCTTCACGGCGTTGGCGCCGGTCGCCTCGTCACCCTCCAGGTCCAGCTTCTCGAAGACCGAGGAGGCCTGGAGCAGGGCCACGCCACCACCGGCGACGATGCCCTCCTCGACGGCCGCCTTCGCGTTGCGAACGGCGTCCTCGATGCGGTGCTTGCGCTCCTTGAGCTCGACCTCGGTGGCGGCACCGGCCTTGATGACGGCCACGCCGCCGGCCAGCTTCGCCAGGCGCTCCTGGAGCTTCTCGCGGTCGTAGTCCGAGTCGGAGTTCTCGATCTCGGCACGGATCTGGTTGACGCGACCGGCAACCTGGTCCGCCGAACCCGAGCCGTCGACGATCGTCGTCTCGTCCTTGGTGATGACGATCTTGCGAGCGCGACCGAGCAGCTCCAGGCCCGTGTTCTCGAGCTTGAGGCCGACCTCCTCGGAGATGACCTCGCCGCCCGTGAGGATGGCGATGTCGTTCAGCATCGCCTTGCGGCGGTCACCGAAGCCCGGCGCCTTGACGGCGACGGACTTGAAGGTGCCACGGATCTTGTTGACGACCAGCGTCGACAGGGCCTCGCCCTCGACGTCCTCGGCGATGATCAGCAGCGGCTTGCCCGACTGCATGACCTTCTCCAGGAGCGGGAGCAGGTCCTTGACGTTGGCGATCTTCGAGTTGGCGATCAGGATGTAGGGGTCGTCGAGGACGGCCTCCATACGCTCCATGTCGGTGGCGAAGTACGCCGAGATGTAGCCCTTGTCGAAGCGCATACCCTCGGTGAGCTCGAGCTCCAGACCGAAGGTCTGGGACTCCTCGACCGTGATGACGCCTTCCTTGCCGACCTTGTCCATCGCCTCGGCGATGAGCTCGCCGATCTGGGTGTCGGCGGCGGAGATGGAGGCCGTCGAAGCGATCTGCTCCTTGGTCTCGACATCCTTGGCCTGCTCAAGAAGGGCACCGGAGACGGCCTCGACGGCCTTCTCGATACCGCGCTTGAGAGCCATCGGGTTGGCGCCGGCCGCCACGTTGCGCAGGCCCTCGCGGACGAGTGCCTGGGCGAGGACGGTCGCGGTGGTCGTACCGTCACCGGCGACGTCGTCCGTCTTCTTGGCGACTTCCTTGACCAGCTCAGCGCCGATCTTCTCGTACGGGTCCTCGAGCTCGATCTCCTTGGCGATGGAAACACCATCGTTGGTGATCGTGGGGGCGCCCCACTTCTTCTCGAGGACGACGTTGCGACCCTTGGGACCAAGGGTGACCTTGACGGCGTCGGCGAGCTGGTTCATCCCGCGCTCGAGACCGCGCCGTGCCTCCTCGTCGAACGCGATGATCTTGGCCATGTGAAGTGGTCCTCCCGGACTGGGGTGGAATCTCCAGGACCGCGCCCGCGCCCGCGACGGACGGCCTGCCGACCTCGTGGTTCCTTGCCCCACCCGGCCAGCGGGCCTCACCGACCCGGTCCTCGTTATCACTCTCACCTTCAGAGTGCTAACGCCAATGATTAGCACTCGACCCATGCGAGTGCAAGCGGCTCAGGATGATCCGCAGGTGGGAGCAGGTGGGAGCAGTGGGGGAAGTGAAGCAGTGGACGGCGCGCGGGCGTGCCGAAGGGCCCGCACCCGGTGGGGTGCGAGCCCTTCGGAAGAAGAACGTCGCTGCAGTAAGTCGGCGCGTGCTTCAGCCGGTCGCCAGTCGGACCATGTCCGCCTGCGGCCCCTTCTGGCCTTGCGAGATCTCAAAATCGACCCGCTGACCCTCTTCCAGGGTGCGGTAGCCGTCCATCTGAATCGCGCTGTAGTGGACGAAAACATCCGCACCACCGTCGACCGCGATGAAGCCGTACCCCTTCTCCGCGTTGAACCATTTGACGGTGCCCTGAGCCATGCCTAACTCCCCTATTACTGGCCCTTGCACAGACCCGCACTTCGCGGATCCGGGTCAGACCTCACCCCCCAACGGTTGGGGGTGTGCGCCGGAACGCGTCGACCGCGGCTGAATGTATCCGTCCAACTGCCGTCTGCAACAGGTCAATCCGACGAGAATTCCGGGCACGACCGATCGGGAATATGTGAAGAATTCACGAAGATTCAGGGCAAGTCGGGCCCCATGAATGCCATAAAAGGCTCAAAAAGGCGGGGCACTTTGGCTACTTCTTGTCGGGCTTCGGGCGGGATCTCAATGCGCCCGGCGTGCGGATCGAAGCAGGTTCCCCAACTGTACCGCGCTCAACCATACAGAATTGCCCCCTCCGCTTCTCTCACGGAGGGGGCAATTCGATGAACTCTCGGTGACGGCCGTTACCGAAGGTAATAATCAGCCCTCGGGGCGCCGCCCGACGGTCAGCCGCCGGCGACCGCGGGAATGATCGACACCCCGGCCCCGTCCGGCGTCGCCGTCTCAAGACCCTGCTCGAAGCGGACGTCGTCGTCGTTCACGTACACGTTGACGAACCGGCGCAGCTGCCCCTGGTCGTCCAGGACCCGGGCGGCGATCCCGGCGTGGTTCTTCTCCAGATCGGCGATGACCGCGCCGAGAGTCGCCCCCTCGGCAGCAACCTCGGCCTGACCGCCCGTGTAGGTACGCAGGATGGTGGGGATACGAACGTTGACGCTCATGGGGTCAAGACCTCCGTCGGGGTGCGAAGCGCCCCCGTCGAGGGGCGCGGGGAACTGCGCAGTCTTTTGGCTTTTAAGGGGCGCGGGGAACTGCGCGACCAGCCCCCACGCGCCCGCAGGATGAAACGACTAGCCGAGCCCAGCCTCACGGAAAGAGTCCAGGTTCGGGCGAATGGTCGCAGTCAACCCCGTGTCGGAAGCAACCGCATCCAAGGTCTTCAGACCATCCCCGGTGTTGAGCACCACAGTGGTCAGACTCGGATCCAGCAGACCATTCTCGATCAGCTTCTTCGCCACCCCCACCGTCACACCACCGGCGGTCTCCGCAAAGATCCCCTCGGTCCGCGCGAGCAACTTGATCGCGTCGACCACCTGCTCGTCGTTCACGTCCTCGACGGCCCCACCCGTACGCCGGGCGATATCGAGAACGTAAGGACCATCCGCCGGGTTTCCGATCGCGAGCGACTTCGCGATCGTGTTCGGCTTCTGCGGCCGTACGACGTCGTGCCCGGCCTTGTACGCCACGGAGACCGGCGAGCAGCCCTCGGCCTGCGCACCGAAGATCTTGTACGGCTTGTCCTCGACAAGCCCGAGCTTGATCAGCTCCTGCAGCCCCTTGTCGATCTTCGTGAGCTGCGAGCCGGAGGCGATCGGGACGACCAGCTGGTCCGGCAGCCGCCAGCCGAGCTGCTCACAGATCTCGTACGCGAGGGTCTTGGAGCCCTCCGCGTAGTACGGACGCAGGTTGACGTTGACGAAGCCCCAGCCCTCGCCGGCCGGGTCGCCGATCAGCTCGGAGCAGAAGCGGTTCACGTCGTCGTAGTTGCCCTCGATGCCGACGAGCTCGCCGCCGTAGACCGCGGCCATGACGACCTTGCCCTGCTCCAGGTCGTGCGGGATGAACACGCAGGAACGGAAACCGGCGCGCGCGGCGGCGGCACCCACCGCGCCGGCGAGGTTGCCGGTGGAGGAGCAGGAGAGGGTGGTGAAGCCGAAGGCACGCGCGGCCTCCAGCGCCTGGGCGACGACCCGGTCCTTGAAGGAGTGCGTCGGGTTGCCCGAGTCGTCCTTCACGAAGAGCTTGCCGGCCTCGACACCCAGCTCGCGCGCAAGGTTGTCGGCCTGGACGAGCTTGGTCCAGCCGGGGTTGATGTTGGGCTTGTCGGCCACGTCCGCGGGGACGGGCAGCAGCGGCGCGTAACGCCAGATGTTCGCGGGGCCCGCTTCGATCCGCTTGCGGAGCTCCTCGGTGTCATAGGCCGAGAAGTCGTACGCGATCTCCAGCGGGCCGAAACACTCCTCGCAGGCGAAGACCGGACCGAGCGGGACGCGGTGGCCGCATTCACGGCAGGAAAGCGCGGCGGCCGGGCCGAGGTCGACGGAGTTCGCGGCGGGGGCGGAGTTCGTGGTGCTTGCAACTGTCTGCGCAGCCATGGAGGCGAGGCCCTTTCTCCTCATCTTCCTCACGACGCACTTCGCCGTGAGACGGATTTGGCACCTTCCCTAGCCGGGAGCCTCGCTGCGCTGAACGACGATGATCAGGACGAGACCGGCTGGAGGGTTGCCGGGGCTTCAACGGGCCGTATCCCTCTGCCCCTCTGGATGAGCGGTATTCAGTTGTGGTTTTGGTCGTGCTTCTGGTCGTGCATTTGGTTGTACACGCAACGACCCCCGACATGCGATGGTCATCAGCGTTGTTCAAGACTGTAACCGAAGGCCTGGATGGTGGAGAGAGCCGTCCGAACCGCGAGATGACAGTGACGCAACCCACACTGCAGGCCGCGGCGGGCACACGCATCCCAATGAACGCAAGGGAGAGCCGCACGTGCTGGAAGACGTCGAGCGCTGGCTGAGCACGCGCTCCTGGTCCGTCGAGGACCGCCCGCTCAAGAAACTCATCGCCGCGAAGCGTGCCAACGGCTCCACGGTGAGTGTCGTACTGCCCGCGCTCAACGAGGAGGAGACCGTCGGCGAGATCGTCGCGATCATCCGCCGTGAGCTGATGACCGGGAAGGTGCCGCTCGTCGACGAGATCGTGGTGATCGACTCGGGTTCGACGGACCGCACCTCCGAGGTCGCCGCCGAGGCGGGTGCCCGTGTCGTGCACCGGGACGAGATCCTGCCCCGGCTGCCGGCCGTCCCCGGCAAGGGCGAGGTGCTGTGGCGCTCGCTGCTCGTCACCCGCGGGGACATCGTGGCCTTCGTCGACGCGGACCTGAAGGAGTTCTCGGCGGACTTCGTCTCCGGGATCGTCGGCCCGCTGCTCACCGAACCGGGCGTGGACCTCGTCAAGGCGATGTACGACCGCCCGCTGGGCTCCGCCGCAGGTCAGGGGGGTCGGGTCACCGAACTCATGGCCCGCCCGCTGCTGAACATGCACTGGCCGCAGCTGGCCGGCTTCGTCCAGCCGCTGGGCGGGGAGTACGCGGCCCGCCGCTCCCTCCTCGAACAGCTCCCGTTCCCCGTCGGATACGGCGTCGAGCTGGGCATGCTGGTCGACTCGCTGCACCTGGTGGGCCTGGACGCCCTGGCCCAGGTCGACGTCGGCGTCCGCAAACACCGCCACCAGGACGGCCAGGCCCTGGGCCGCATGTCCGCCGCGATCTACCGCACCGCCCAGCTCCGGCTGGCCCGCGGCCACATGATCCGCCCCTCCCTCACCCAGTTCGAACGCGGCGAGAACGGCTTCGAGCCCCGCACGTACTCGGTGGACATGGAGGAGAGGCCGCCGATGGCGGAGATCGAGGAGTACGTGGAGAGGAAAGCGGCGTAGCGCTCCGCGGGGTGCGCCGTTGTTGTCTGCGGCGCCGCGGAGGCTGGTCGCGCAGTTCCCCGCGCCCCTAAAAGCAAAAGATTGCGCAGTTCCCCGCGCCCCTAAAAGGGGCGCGGGGAACTGCGCGGCCCGCCCCCACCGGCGGCCAGGCGAGGCACACCTCACGCACCACGGCGAGTGGGAACGTTTGAGCGTTTACGGCGGGGGCTAGATTTCGAGGCATGGTCTCCACCCGCGCCACCCACAACATCCTGGTCGCCTCCAACCGCGGCCCGGTCGCGTACACCCTGGACGAGACCGGGGCGCTCACGGCCAAGCGCGGCGGAGGCGGCCTCGTCTCCGGCCTCTCCGCGATCGGCCCGGACGCGGGTGCCCTGTGGGTGTGCTCGGCCCTCGGCGACGGCGACCGCGAGGCCGTACGACGCGGGGAGGGCGAGGACGGCGTACGGATGCTGGACATCGACGCCGACACCCACGAGGCCGCGTACAACGGCATCGCCAACTCCGCGCTGTGGTTCGTCCACCACCTGCTCTACCAGACACCGCTGGAGCCGGTCTTCGACAAGGAGTTCCGGCGCCAGTGGGCGGCGTACGAGACGTACAACCACGCCTTCGCCGAGGCACTGGCCGAGGAGGCCGCGGAGGGCGCGGCCGTCCTCGTGCAGGACTACCACCTGACCCTCGTCCCGCGGATGCTCCGCGAGCTCCGCCCCGACCTGCGGATCGGGCACTTCTCGCACACCCCTTGGGCTCCGCCGGAGTACTTCCGGCTGCTGCCGGACGACATCGCGGCGAAGGTGCTCGGCGGGATCCTCGGGGCGGACCGGGCCGCGTTCCTCACCCAGCGGTGGGCGGACGCGTTCACGGACTGCTGTCACGCCGTCCTGGGTCCCGGCATCCCCTCCGGTACGCGGATCGGGGTGCACGGGCTCGGGGCGGACGCGGACTTCCTGCGCGAGCGCTCGCACCGGCCGGACGTGGACGAGCGGCTGGCGGTACTGCGGGAGCAGATCGGCACGGCTCCCGACGGCAGTGCCCGCAAGACGATCGTGCGGGTGGACCGGACCGAGCTGTCCAAGAACATCGTGCGCGGGCTGCTGGCGTTCCGGGAGCTGCTGGAGGACCGACCGGAGTGGCGCGAGCGGGTGGTGCACGTGGCGTTCGCGTACCCGTCGCGGCAGGACCTGGCGGTCTACCGCGACTACACGGCCGAGGTGCAGCGGGTCGCTGACGAGATCAACTCCCAGTACGGGACGCCCGGTTGGACCCCGGTCCTGCTGAACCTCAAGGACGACTTCGCGCGTTCCCTGGCGTCCTACCGGCTGGCGGACGTGGCCCTCGTCAACCCCATCCGGGACGGTATGAACCTCGTCGCCAAGGAGGTGCCGGTCGTGTCGGACGACGGGTGCGTGCTGGTGCTTTCGCGGGAGGCGGGGGCGTACGAGGAGTTGGGCGAGGATGCGGTTGTCGTGAATCCGTATGACGTTTCGGGGACGGCCCGGGCGTTGCATGAGGCGTTGACGATGCCGGTGGGGGAACGGGCGGAGAGGACCAAGCGGTTGGCTGCGGCTGCCACCGCTTTGCCTCCGGCGCAGTGGTTTCTGGACCAGTTGCAGGCGCTGGACTCGTAGTTCGCTGGCGCGGGGTTGTTTGGACCGTGCGGGTGTGTGGGGGCTGGGCGCGCCCCGCGGCGGAGCCGCAAATGTCACCGCCCCGCGCCCCTAAAAGCAAAAAGATTGCGCAGTTCCCCGCGCCCCTTAATTACGCCAGCTCAGTCGCCAAAGCAGCCAGTAGGCGGACTACCCCCTCCGGGCCGTCCACCACCAAGTCCGCGCGGTCGGAGAGTTCTGTGACCTCGTTGCTGCCGCTGCAGACTAGGAGGCCGTGGGTGCCGTCGGAGCGGAGTTTGTCCACGGCGGCGAAGGCTGGGAGGTCGCCGAGGTCGTCGCCGCAGTACATGACCGACTCGGCGCCGACGTCGCGTACGTACTCGATGAGGGCGACGCCCTTGTCCATGCCGGGCGGGCGCAGTTCCAGGACCATTCTTCCCGGTTCGACGATCAGGCCGTGGCGGGTGGCGAGTTCGGCGAGGGGTTCGCGGAGGGCCTCGAAGGCGGCCTGGGGGTCCTGGGCGCGGCGGGTGTGGACCGCGACGGCCCTGCCCTTCTCCTCGATCCAGGTGCCCTGCCAGGCGCCGATGGCGTCGAGGAAGCCGGGGAGTTCGGCGCGGGCCTCTGCCACGCCGGGGTGGGGGGCGGGGGCCTGGACGGTTCCGGTGACTGCGTCCCAGCGTTCCGCCCCGTAGTGGCCGAGCACGACGAGGTGCTCCAGGCCGGGGACTCCGGCGAAGCCGCCGTGGCGTACGGCCACGCCGGCCGGTCGTCCGGTGACTACGGCGACGGAGGCGACCTTCGGGGCGAGTGCCGCCAGGGCGGGTACGGCGTCCGGGTGGGCGCGGGCCTGTTCTGGGTCCGGGACGATCGGGGCGAGGGTGCCGTCGAAGTCGAATGCGAGGACTGCGGTGGTGGGCCGCGCGATGATGGCTTCGAGGCCGTCTCGGCCCGCCGGGGTCACGGGGGTCGGCATCGACGATGACTCGGGGTGACTGGCCATGCCGCGACCCTATCCGCGGCCGGGGAGTCTTTCGCCCCCGCCGCCCCTACCCATTCCCGTCCCTGACTCAGGGGCTCCGCCCCCGAACCCCCAAAAGACCAAAAGACTGCGCAGTTCCCCGCGCCCCTAGGCACCTAGGGGCGCGGGGAACTGCGCGACCAGCCACAACGAACCCGCACCCGAAATCGCTACGGACGGGGTCTGGGGCGGAGCCCCAGGGGACGGGAATGGGTAGGGGCGGCGGGGGCGAAGAAAACCCTCACCCCTCCCTCTCATCTCGGCGCACATCCCTCACCCGTCGCAGCCGATTGACCGTGACGGGGTCGTGGGCCAGAGCCCGCGGCGCGTCCAGGAGGGCGTTCAGGAGTTGGTAGTAGCGGACGGGGGCCAGCCCCAGTTCCTCCCGTATCGCCCGCTCCTTGGCCCCCGGCGTACCCCACCCCCGCCGCTCCAACGCAAGAACGGCAAGCTCCTGGGGTGTCAGCTCCGCGTCTTCCATGCCCAGCACGCTAGCCGCTACCACCGACAGAGCCCCGCCCCGAAAGGGGCGCGGGGAACTGCGCGACCAGCCCCCACGGACCCGCACCCGACCAACGACCAACCAGCGGAGCTAAGACGCGTTCTCCTCCGCGGCAGCGGCCCTCTGCAACTGCCCCAGAATCGCCGCCGGACTGCCCTTCGGGCTCACGGCCTTGCCTATCTGCTGTTTGATGTCCGCGCTGACAGCCGCCCAGGACGTCTTGGCCACGGGATACAACTCGGCGTTGGGCAACTCGTCGAGGAAACCGACAAGATCCGCGTCGGACTCGTCGGCGGACATCGCCTCGGACGCCGACGTGGTCACGGGCAGCAGATCGTATTCGTGCGAGAACTTGAGCACGTTCTTCTCGCTGTAGACGTAGTCGAGGAAGTCCCCGACCTGCTCGGCATGCCCGGGCTTCTTGAAGGCCATCATCCAGTCGGCGACGCCCATGGTGGCCTTGGAGCGCCCGTTGATCCCGGGCATCGGCACCATGCCGAACTTCACGCCCTTCGCCGCGGCGGCCTGCATGAGCGTGGGGTGGCCGTTCAGCATCCCGACCTCGCCGCGAGTGAACGCCGCAAACGCCTGCGCACGGTTGAGATTCGCGGGCGCGACGGGTCCGGTGAGCCCCTTCTCGACCAGTTTCTCCTTGAGCCAGGTGAAGGTCTCGATGTTCTGCTCGGAGTCGATCCCGTACGAGCCGACCGTGTCGGTGTAGCCGTCGCCGCCGCTCAGCAGCCACATCATCGTCTCGGCCTGCGCCTCCTCGGGTCCGAGGGGCAGCGCGTACGGGTACTTCACGCCACGCGACTTGAGGACCTCGGCGTCGGACGCGAGCTGGTCCCAGGTCCGCGGCGGGGTGAGGCCCGCGTCGCTGAAGAGCTTCTTGTTGTAGAAGAGCAGCCGCGTCGAGGAGGCGAACGGCATGCCGTACTGCGTCCGGTCCTGCTCGCCCGCCTCGGTGAACCGGCTCACGAAGTCGGCCTGGGTGTTGATGGAGAGCAGGTCATCGGCCCTGTAGAGCTGGCCCTTCGCGGCGTAGTCGGCGTACGCGCCGATCTGCGCCATGTCGGGTGCGTCACCGTCGGCGACCATGTTCTTGACCTTGGCGTCCACCTCGTTCCAGGAGTAGACGCTCACCTCGACCTTGATCCCGGGGTTCTTCGCCTCGTACGCCTTGGTCAGCTCGTCCCAGTACTTCTGGGAGCTGTTCGCCTTGGAGTCGCCGTAGTCGGCCGCGACCAGTCGCAGCGTGACGTCCCCGGAACCGGAGGAACCGCCGCAGCCGCCGAGGGCCGCCGTCATGCCCAGTGCGGACACCACCGCGATCAGACCTGTCACTCGCCGCTGCACCGCTGCCGCCCCAACCTTCTCGTCCCGCACTCGTCCCACACCGCCGATTCGCGCGACCGGTTCACCCGGCCGGCCCGCACGGCTGGTTCACACGTGCGATCGCATGCTTTCGATTCGCAATTTCGCTCTAAGGTCTACACCACGTGAGTGGACTAGACCTCTCACGGGGTAAGGGGCGACACTGTACGCGTGAGACATGTCATCGCCCTGGATGTGGGCGGCACCGGGATGAAGGCCGCCCTCGTGGGGGCGGTCGACGCCGCGCCCTCCGGGGGGACACCCCCCGTGCTGCACCGGGCCCGCCGCGCCACGGGCCGGGAGCACGGTCCGGACTCCGTGGTCGAGTCGATCCTCGCCTTCGCCGCCGACCTGCGCGCGCACGGCGAGCGCCACTTCGGCGAGCCCGCGGCGGCGGTCGGCGTCGCCGTGCCCGGCATCGTGGACGCCGACCGGGGCATCGCCGCGTACTCGGCCAACCTCGGCTGGCGCGACGTACCCCTGCGGGCCCTGCTCAGCGAGCGGCTGGACGGGGTCCCGGTCGCCCTCGGCCACGACGTGCGCACCGGCGGGCTCGCGGAGGGGCGGATCGGCGCGGGCCGGGGCGCGGACCGCTTCCTGTTCGTGCCGCTCGGCACCGGTATCGCGGGCGCGATCGGCATCGACGGCCGGGTCGAGGCGGGCGCGCACGGCTTCGCGGGCGAGATCGGCCACATCGTCGTACGCCCCGGCGGCACCCCCTGCCCGTGCGGCCAGCGCGGCTGTCTGGAGCGGTTCGCGTCCGCCGCGGCGGTCAGCGAGGCCTGGGCCGAGGCGTCCGGCGACCCGGAGGCGGACGCGGCGGACTGCGCGAAGGCCGTCGAGTCCGGGGACCGGCGGGCCCTGGTGGTCTGGCAGGAGGCCGTGGACGCGCTGGCCGACGGGCTCGTCACCGCGCTCACCCTGCTGGACCCGCGCACCCTGATCATCGGTGGCGGACTCGCCGAGGCCGGGGAAACCTTGTTCACACCGCTACGAGCCGCGGTCGAGCGACGTGTCACCTTCCAGAAACTCCCGTCCATCGTCCCCGCCGCACTGGGCGACACCGCCGGCTGCCTGGGCGCGGGCCTCCTGGCCTGGGACCTGCTCAGCACCCTTTCCGCTTCCACCCCCGCTTCGGAGGTAACCACCCGATGACCATGAACCGGGTTCACGACAGCGCCCCGCAAGGGGCGCGGGGAACTGCGCGACCAGCCCCCACCGACCCGCACGTAGTGGTCCTCTCCGGTGCCAACGTCGTACTCCCCACCGGGACGGTGAACGGCGGCCGCGTCATCGTCGAGGGCACGCGCATCGCCGGGAGCGCTCCCGTGGGCGCTCCGACGGTGGACCTGCGAAACCACTGGGTGGTCCCGGGCTTCGTCGACATGCACAACCACGGCGGCGGCGGAGCCTCCTTCACCTCGGGCACGGTCGAGGAGATCCTCAAGGGCATCCACACCCACCGTCTGCACGGCACGACGACCCTCGTCGCCTCCACCGTCACCGGCGACATGCACGGCCTCGCCCAGCGCGCCGGACTCCTCTCCGAGCTGGCCGAGCAGGGCGACCTCGCGGGCATCCACTTCGAGGGCCCGTTCATCTCCCCGTGCCGCAAGGGCGCCCACTCCGAGGAACTGCTGCGCGACCCGGACCCGGCGGAGGTCCGCAAGCTGATCGACGCGGCCCGCGGCCGGGCCAGCATGGTCACGCTCGCCACCGAACTGCCGGGCGGCATCGAGTCCGTACGCCTCCTCGCCGAGCACGGCGTCATCGCGGCGATCGGCCACACGGACGCCACGTACGAGCAGACGGTGGAGGCCATCGACGCGGGTGCGACCGTGGCGACGCACCTCTTCAACGCGATGCCCACGCTCGGGCACCGCTCCCCCGGTCCGATCGCCGCTCTCCTTGAGGACGAGCGGGTCACGGTCGAGCTGATCAACGACGGTGTCCATCTCCACCCGGCCTCGCTCCAGCTGGCGTTCCATCACGCGGGCGGCGACCGAGTGGCGTTCATCACGGACGCGATGGACGCGGCGGGCTTCGGCGACGGGCGGTACATGCTCGGTCCGCTGGAGGTCGAGGTCAGCGAGGGTGTGGCGCGGCTCGTGGAGGGCGGTTCGATCGCGGGCTCCACGCTCACGCTGGACCGGGCCTTCAAGCGGGCGGTGACCGTGGACCGGCTGCCGATCGAGGACGTCGTCTCCGCCATCGCGGCCAATCCGGCCAGGTCACTGGGCCTGTACGACCGGGTGGGCTCGCTGGAGCCGGGCAAGGACGCGGACCTGGTGGTGCTGGACGCCGACTTCGAACTCAAGGGCGTGATGCGCCGGGGCGAATGGGTGGTGGATCCCCAACTGGGGTGATTCACACTCCTGTTGCCGAACGGCGGTCGGCCCGCAGGACTGGGCCGACCGCCGTTCCCTTTGGCATGATCGGGCCTCCGGAACAACCGGCAAGCGCGTTCCACGCGTCCACTTCACGCATCTCTTCGAGGGAGGCCGGCCCAGGTGATCCTCACCGTCACGCTGAACACCGCTCTCGACATCACCTATCGCGTACGGGGGCTGCGACCGCACACCTCGCACCGCGTCACCGAGGTGATCGAACGGCCGGGCGGGAAGGGCCTGAACGTGGCCCGGGTGCTCGCCGCCCTCGGTCACGAGGTGACCGTGACGGGCTTCGTGGGCGGTGCGACCGGGCGGGCCGTCCAGGAGCAGCTCACGCACACACCGGGTGTCGTGGACGCGCTGGTCCCGGTGGCGGGTGCGACCCGCCGCACGATCGCGGTGGCCGACACGGCGACCGGTGACACGACTCAACTCAACGAGCCGGGCCCCTCGATCACCCCGGCCGAGTGGTCCGCCTTGCACGAGGCGTACGAGGGCCTGCTGCGCTCCGCCTCGGCGGTGGCCCTGTGCGGAAGTCTGCCGCCGGGGGTGCCGGTCGGGGCGTATGCCCAACTTGTGCGCACCGCCCGGGCGTTGGCGGTTCCGGTGCTGCTCGACACGAGCGGGGAGCCGTTGCGGCGGGGGATCGCCGCACGGCCCGACATCGTGAAGCCGAACGCGGACGAACTGGCCGAGCTGACCGGCTCGCACGACCCTTCGCAGGCCACCCGGGACGCTCTCCGGCGCGGGGCGCACTCGGTCGTGGCGTCGCTGGGGGCGGAGGGGCTGCTGGCCCGTACGCCGGACGGGGACTGGCGTGCCGCTCCGCCGCGGGCCGTGCGCGGCAATCCCACGGGTGCGGGTGACTCCGTGGTGGCGGGGCTGCTGTCGGGGCTGGTGGAGCGGTTGCCCTGGCCGGAGCGGCTTTCCCGGGCGGTTGCTTTGTCCGCCGCGACCGTGCTGGCGCCGGTCGCGGGGGAGTTCGACCGGTCGGCGTACGAGGAACTGGTGAACCACGTGACCGTGGACCTTTTCCAGCGTCAGGTCGAGACGCGGTGAACAGCTCGAAAACTTCGTCGCTCCAGGTTTCTTCCGCCAAGTGCTCGGCCATGCCGCGTGCCTGATCTCACGTCACGTTATTCACGCGCGCAACTGCAGGCCCTGCGTTAGCATTCGAAGGTCTGCCGATCAAGAAAAAGGGAAATGTGTCATGGGCATGATCAGAGCTGGTCTGACGATGACGGCTGTGGCCGGACTGCTGCTGGGCGGCACGCTCGCCACTCCGGCCGCGGCGGCCGATCCGAACACCTGCCCGCAAGGATTTGCGTGCGGATGGTCGGGAAAGAACAGGACCGGTGAGAGGAAGGTCAACTCTCTGACACCCGGCTGCTACGCCCTCAACCGGATCAACCGGTCCGTCTCGAACCAGACGAACTACCGTGTGGAACTCTGGAACGCCACCACCGGCTGTCAGCAGGGCACCAAGCTGGCCACACTGAAGCCGCACACCTATGCGGACAACCCCGGTGCCGTCAACTCAATCGCGGTCTACGCGCAGTAGTGCCGCGAGCCCTCGTATCGAGGGCCGCTCCTGGAGTACATCGACGGTGCTTCGCCCGTGACCGGGCGGAGCACCGCGCTTCGGCCCCTACTTCCAGCCGCTCTCAAGCCACAGCTGATCCAGATTGACATCGCACTGGTTTCCCGTCTCGCAGGAAAGCCCGATGACGTTGGTGCCCTTGTTCAGCTGGATGTTGGCCCACGTCTCCGTCCAGCCCTTCTCGTAGTCGCCCTCGGCGGCCTTGGAGAAGTTCGCCAGGTTGAGCGGGCGGCTCTGCGCCTTGCCGTTGATCGTGAGAGTGGCGTCGGCGTCCTTGCCGGGCACGCCGTAGTTGACGAACAGCGTGTACTTGCCGCTCTTGGGGATGTCGTTCATGTTCCAGGTGACCGACGCGCCGACCTGGTTGAAGCCCGCCACATAGATACCGCCCGCGGCCTCGGCTCCCTTGATGTCCGACGCGGTCGACACGCCGGGGCCCAGCTTCAGGGCCTTCGCGTCGATCTCCGGCAGTTCCGCCGGGTCCGCGGCAGGCTTCGACGCCTCCTTGCTCGGCTCGGCGCTGTCGGCGGCCGACGGGGTCGAGCCCGACGCCTCGCCCCCCTTGTCGTCGTCCGAGTCGCCGCCGAGCATCGCGATACCGATGCCGATCACGACGGCCGCCACGACGGCGACGGCACCGATCAGCAGACCCTTGGTGTTGGGACCGCGGCCCCGGCCGCCACCACCGTGGCCATGGCCCTGGTCGGGCATCGGCTGGTACGTGGTGGGCTCGCTGCCGGGGAAGGCCTCGGGCGCCGAGTAGTTCGCGTTCGGCTGGCCGTACGTCCCCTGCTGCTGGGGCACCTGTCCGTACTGCGCGGTGGGGGCGGTCGGCGCGGCGGACTGGCCGTACTGGCGCTCGCCGACCGGCCGCACCCTGTTGACCGAGCCGGGGTAGCCGTAGCCACCTCCGCCGCTCGGCGGCTGGGCTCCGGCGGCCTGCCCGTCGGCGTACAGATAGCCGAACGGGTCGTCGTCCTCGGGCGTGCTCGCGCCGTTGTTGCCGGGCGTCATCCCTAGGTCTCCTAGCGGGTGCGGTACAGATGCGGTACGGGGGATCGAAAGGCGAGCCTACCCGCTCTCGCTGCCCCAAACGGGTGACTCCGCTCGCATCGCATCGCTGACCTGCGGATCAACCCGCACGCCTGTGCGCTTTGGGACGAGACCGTTTCTCTATGTACATCCGCTCGTCGGCAGACTGCAAGACCTCGTCCGCCGTCATGCCACAGTGCGCCCACCCGATACCGAAGCTGGCACCGACCCGCATGGCCCTGCCGTCGACCCTGATGGGCTGGATGATCTCGTTCCGCAGGCGTACCGCGAGGTCCTGCGCGTCGGCGCGGCCGAGGCCGTCGGCGAGCACCACGAACTCGTCACCGCCGAGCCGCGCGACCGTGTCCCCGTCGCGCACCGCGCCGCCGAGCCGCCGGGCCACCTCGATCAGCACCGCGTCGCCGGCGTTGTGCCCGAAGCGGTCGTTGATCGACTTGAAGCCGTCGAGGTCGCAGAAGAGGACCGCGAGCCCCTTCGTCCCGTCGTCCCGCTCGCCCTCCGGGGCGACGGTGTGCACATGGTGGTCGTAGGCGTCGAACGCCTCGGGGCCCGGCCGGTAGTCGAAGCCGTGTCCGTTCGCGTCGTACACACCGACCGCGGTGTGCTCGGCCGGCCCGTGCCCGTACGCGGCGTCGATGGTGTCGACGTCGCCGGGCTCGATCGCCGCGGGCCGCGCGCACAGCCGGGCGCCGAGCCGGGAGCGCAGCTCGGCGGAGTTGGGCAGGCCGGTGAGCGAGTCGTGCGAGGCCCGGTGGGCGAGCTGCAGCTCGCGGCGCTTGCGGTCCTCGATGTCCTCGACGTGGGTGAGCAGGAACCGCGGCCCGTCGGCGGCGTCCGCGACCACGCTGTTGCGCAGCGACACCCAGAGGTACGTCCCGTCGCGGCGACAGAGTCTGAGTTCGGCGCGCCCGCCCTCGGCGGAGGTCCGCAGCAGGGTGCCGATGTCCTCGGGGTGGACGAGGTCGGAGAAGGAGTAGCGGCGCATCGAGGAGGCGGGACGGCCCAGGAGGCGGCACAGGGCGTCGTTCGTGCGCAGGATCCGGCCGTGCTGGTCGCCGCCCATCTCGGCGATGGCCATGCCGGACGGGGCGTACTCGAAGGCCTGCCGGAAGCTCTCCTCGCTGGCGCGCAGCGCCTGCTGCTCCCGCTCCAGGCGGACCAGCGCGCGCTGCATATTGGCTCGTAGACGCGCGTTGCTGATGGCGATGGCGCCCTGGAACGCGTACATCTGCAGGGCCTCGCGGCCCCAGGCGCCGGGGTGCCGGCCGTTGCGCGGCCGGTCCACGGACAGGACGCCGATCAGCTCGCCGCAGGAGCCGCCGGGGACTCCCGGGGTGTACATGGGCGCGAAGAGGCGGTCGGCGGGGTGCCACTCGTCCTCGAAGCGCGGTGCGGGCCCGTCGGTGTACCACTGCGGGACGTCGTCCTCGTCGAGGACCCAGCCCTCGGTGTGCGGTATGAAGCGCAGATCGCCCCACGCCTCGCCCATGCCGAGCCGGCGCTCCCAGGAGGCGCGGGAGCCGACGCGTCCGGTGATGAGCGCCTCGGCGGCGGAGTTCCCGGCGAGAGCGGCGACCACGAGATCACCGTCGGGCTGCACGAGGTTGACGCAGGCGAGTTCGTAGCCGAGGCCGGTCACGACGCCGTCGGCGACGGTCTGCAGCGTGTCGGCCAGGCTGCGGGCCGTGTTCATGTCCGCCATGACCTGATGCAGCTGCCGCAGGGTCGCAAGACGGACGTACGGCTCCGACTCGGTCTCCATGCTCGCTCTCCCCGAGACGCTCGACAGCAACTCCAGAGTTATCCAGGCTTCTCGTCGGTACTCATCGCCTACTGATCGACTACTGATCGACTTCTGGTCACTCACCGGCCGCCCACCGGCCGGTCCCACTGATCGACTACTGATCGCCTACTGCTCGCAGCGTCCCCGCCACTGAATCACAGCGCGCTGCCCACTCGGTACACAGGGTCAACAAAATATGGCACCTGTGACTCAAGTCACAGGTGAAGATGAACAATTGAGTAGAGTTTCTGTGTTTTCGCCGTGCGTTTACTGAACGCAAATTGGTGGGAGATGTGCGCGCGCCTGATAGGAGGCACAAGTCACACTCCTTCCTCGGTCCTAGGACCCGGTTCGGCCCCTGGCCCGATGTGTCGCACGGAGGCCGGAGAATAGCGTCTTCCCGTGCTGAACACTCCCTCCGCCTCTCCTTCCGCCCCGTCCGTGCATGCTGAGGGGGTGAGCAACGACGAGTTCCGCGCCGCCATGTCCCGGCTGGCCGCGGGTGTGGTCCTGGTGACCGCGCACGAGCCGCAGCCGGACCCGACGGGCCCGAGCGGCGAGGACGTCGGCATGACGGCGACCTCCTTCATGTCCGTGTCCCTGGACCCGCCCCTCGTCATGGTCGGCCTGCGCGAGGGCTCCCGCATGGACGACCTGCTCGACGAACAGCCCCTGTGGGCCGTCTCCGTCCTCGCCGAGAGCCAGCGCCAGATCGCGGGCCGCTTCGCCATGAAGGGCCGTATCTCCGACCGTCTCCTCTTCGAGGACCTCCTGTGGGTACGCGGTGAGGTCTCCGGGGCCCCGCTGATCGGCGGCGCCCTGGCGACCCTGGAGTGCCGCACCGAACAGCGGGTGACCGCCGGGGACCACACGCTGGTCATCGGCCGGGTCCTGACGTCCTCGGCACCGAACACGGAGGGCGGGCCGCTGACCTACTTCCGGGGCCGGTACCGGCAGTTGGGGTAGCGGCGGCAGAGGTGCTATCGGTCGGCCCTCCCAGAAAGGGTGCCGCCGAGCCCGGCCGACCGCTCCGGCTCCGGCTCCGGCTCCGGCTCCGGCTCCGGCTCCGGCTCCCGGACGATGTCGATCACGGCGATCCGGCCGTGTACGACTGTGAAGGACACCACGCCGACCAGGCACCCCTCCATCAGGCCCCCGACACCGACGACCCCGTCGACGAGGGCGAGCCGCCCGACCGCAGCCAGCTGCCCGAACGTGATCGCGCCGGATGCCACGGCCGCCGCGCCGGTCGTCACACCGGTCGTCACACCGGCCCCGGACCGTGCCACCACATCCGGGTCGAACACCGCGACGAGACCGTCGAAGTCACCGTCGCTCCCACGGCAGTTCCCAATTGCCTTGCGACCCGGCTTCCGACTTTCCTTCGGCCTTTTCTTTCGGCGTCAGAAATTCATCCCCGCTCATGCGCCGCATCTCCTCCGCCACCGCTGTTTCCGCACTCTTGCGCGGCCCGTCGATGAGCAGACGGACCGCGAAAGTCGGATGTGACAAAGGACGCAGGTGCCGGGATTCAGTAGGCGGCCCTCAGGTCCAGTGGGCGGGGCGGACCCTCAGGTCCAGTCGCGCCCGGAGCGTCCCCGCTTCATGTCCCCGCGCTGCTTCTTCTCCCGCAGCCGGCGCTCGTTGATCCCGCGAGGGATCCGGGTGGCGCGGCGGGCCCGCGGCGGCGGGGCGGTGGCTTCGGCGAGCAGCGAGGCGAGCCGGACGGCCGCGGTCTCGCGGTTGCGCCACTGGGAGCGGTGCTCGGAGGAACGCACGCTGACGACGCCGTCGACGAGCCGCCCGGCCAGCTTGGCGAGGGCACGCTCCTTCCACACCGGCGGCAGCGACTCCGTCTTCGCCAGGTCGAAGCGCAGTTCGACCTGGGAGTCGGAGGTGTTGACGTGCTGCCCGCCCGGCCCGGAGGACCGCGAGAAACGCCACATGAGCTCGGCCTCGGGCAGCGAGACGGAGCCACGGATGACGTAAGGACCGGACATGCCCCCATGGTCCCTTGTCTGTCCGGTCCACGTCACCCGTTTTTCGGCGCGTCGAGCACGCTCCGGGGCGAGTAGGTAAAGAAAGTAAAGAGGTGCGGAACCCTGGGGACCCCCTTCGGCGTTCATAGGGGTGCCGGTAGCTTCGTCCCGTACGAAGCCCGACGCGCAGGACCGCACGACCCGTACGTACGTCAAACGAGGGAAGGACTCCCAACAATGGCTGTAAGCCTGTCCAAGGGTGGCAACGTCTCGCTCACCAAGGAGGCTCCGGGCCTGACCGCCGTCACCGTGGGCCTCGGCTGGGACGTCCGCAGCACCACGGGTACCGACTTCGACCTGGACGCCTCGGCCATCGCGGTCAACCCCGAGGGCAAGGTCTACTCGGACGCCCACTTCGTCTTCTTCAACAACAAGCAGACCCCGGACCAGACGATCGTCCACACCGGCGACAACCGCACGGGCGAGGGCGCCGGCGACGACGAGGCGATCAACGTCAACCTGGCCGGCCTCCCGGCCGACGTCGACAAGATCGTCTTCCCGGTCTCCATCTACGACGCGGAGACCCGCTCGCAGAACTTCGGCCAGGTCCGCAACGCGTACATCCGCATCGTGAACCAGGCCGGCGGCACCGAGATCGCCCGCTACGACCTCTCGGAGGACGCGGCCACGGAGACGGCCATGGTCTTCGGCGAGCTGTACCGCAACGGCGCGGAGTGGAAGTTCCGCGCCGTGGGCCAGGGCTACGCCTCCGGCCTGACGGGCATCGCCCAGGACTTCGGCGTCAACGTCTGACAGCCGCCCCCCGCCTGAACAACAGCGGAGGAGCCCCCGATCCGGCACACCCGGACCGGGGGCTCCTCCGCGTCCGCACACACCCTCGCCCGGCTAACCTGCCGCGGGTGATCATCGAAGCCCTCGCCCTCACAGCCGACCACGATCTCCCCGGCCCGCTCCTCACCGAACTGACCGCGCTCTACGCGTCGAACCACGAGTTCTACGTGCTCAGCGGCGACTTCCCGGACCCGCATGACATCCGTCCGGAACAGGTGGCGGCGGCGCTGGCCGACGAGCTGGCGAACCCGGATGTGGAGGTCTTACTGGCCCGCAGCGCCGGACAACTCGTCGCCGTGGCGATCACGCTCGCCCACCACCCCGACCCGGCCGACCCGGACCCCTGGATCGGCCTGCTGCTGGTGGACGCGGAACAACAGGGCAAGGGATACGGCAGGCAGCTGGCGGCCCGTATCGAGGACCGGTTCCGCGAGGCGGGCCGGGACGCCGTGCGCCTGGCCGCCCTCGACAACAACCCCGCGGCCCTCGCCTTCTGGACGGCCATCGGCTACGAGACCATCGGCCACCGCAAGGACCGCCAACTGGGCCGCCCGTGCGCGGTACTGCGCAAGATCCTCCGCTAGCGAGCCCTCGGCTCCCGGCCTCAGGGCCGGTCCGGCCTGCCTTCCCCGTAGAGCCAGTCCGCCCAGATGCGCGAGAAGTCCTCACCCGGCGCCTTCTTCTCCACGTACGCCGTGAAGTCGGCCGTGTTCGCGTTGCCGTGGCGGTGGGTGGCGGCCCAGCCCTGGATAATGGCGTAGAAGGTGTCGTCGCCGACCTTCTGGCGGATCTTGTGGAGCACCATCCCGCCCCGCTGGTACACGGGACTGTCGGAGATACGAGCCGCGCTCGGGGGCTTCGCGGGCGGAAAGGCCCAGACCGCGTCGCTGTCCTCCTTGCTGTCGAAGTAGTCGCCCTCATAGAGGGCATCGAAGACGTCCTGGGCCGAGTCACCGCCGTGGTCCTCCGCCCACAGCCACTCGGCGTACGTCGCGAAGCCCTCGTTCAGCCACATGTCCCGCCAGGTCTTCGGGGTGACGGAGTTCCCGTACCACTGGTGGGCCAGCTCATGGACGAGCAGTTCGACGCTCGGGGCACCAGGGAAAACGGGCCGGTTCTGCGTCTCCAGCGCATACCCGGCGTCGTCCTCCCGCTCGACGATCGCCCCCGCGGACGAGAACGGGTACGGCCCGAAATTCAGCTCGCCCCACTCCACAACTTCCGGAATGCGACCGAGCACCTCGCGGCTCGCCTTCGCCTGACCGGGATCCACGGCCACATACACCGGCAGCCCGTGCGGCCCCTTCGACCGCCGCACCTCGTACTCCCCCACGGCGACCGTCGCCACATACGACGCCATCGGCTCCCCCACGTGCCAGGCGAACGAAGTCCGCCCCCGCTTGGTCACCTCACTCCGCAACTCCCCGTTGGACACGGCCTTCAGCCCCTCGGGCACGGTGACCGTGATGTCGTACGTGGCCTTGTCGCTCGGATGGTGATTGCCGGGGAACCAGGCCATCGACCCGGTCGGCTCCCCCAGCCCGAGGGCCCCGTCCTCCGTCCGCAGCCAGCCCTCCTCCGAACCGTCCGGATCGGTGATCGTCTCCGGCGAACCGGAGTAACGGACAACCGTGGTGAACACGGACCCCTCATCGAGATCGTCACGCGGCCGGACGACCAGCTCCTGCCCCCCACTGCGGTTGAAGCGCGCGGCCTCCCCCGCCACCTCCACCGACTCGACCTTCATCCCCTTGAAATCGAGATCGAACGCACTCAGATCCTGCTCCGCCCGAGCCGTGATCTCCGCCTTCCCCGTCAGCCGACGCGCCCCGGGGTCGTAGTCGAGGGTCAGCCCGTAGTGCGTGATGTCGTATCCCCCATTCCCCGCCTTCGGAAAGTACGGATCCCGCACCCCGGGCTCACCCGCACTCCCTCGCACCCCTCCGTCACAGCCGACGAGGGCGAGCACGAGCAGAACGGCGACGGTCGCTGGACCAACGGGCACAGATCGGGGCACGACGGTGATCCTAAGACGACGTGACACCATCACCCACGTGCTCGACATCGGCTACGCCCTCTCCGCCCGGTTCCCGGACCCTCCGCAGACCGACTACCGCCGCGCGGACGTCCACGCCCTCCGCCACGACCTCTTCTGCGGGGACGTCTACCTCGCCGACACGAAGGCGGACCGCGAGTTGTCCACAGGCTGGGGATGGGTGCCCGTACTCGACTTCGCCTGGGCGCTGTGCGACATCGTCGAGCAACTCGACAAGGACCCTCTCGGCAGCCGTGCCTCCCGCCCCCAGCGTGCCGAACTCGACTTCACCGAGTCCACCGACCGCATGCTCTTCGAGCGCCGCTTCGGCTGGGTCGACATCGAGTCCGACTGGATGCCCGGCGACGAGCCCCCGCTCACCTTCTCCCACACCGAACTCCGCCGCGAGGCCCGCGACTTCCTCCACGACCTCCTGGCGGACCTGACCGACCTCCACGAGGCGCTCCGCGAGAACCCGGCGATCTGGAGTCTTGAGGCCCGCTTTCCCCGGCTGCCCTAAGCCAATGTGACCGCCCTGGGGGCTCCGCCCCCAGACCCCCAATCGGCCTGAACGGCCTCGTCCTCAAACGCCGGACGGGCTGAAGGTGCAGCCGACGACGCACGGGAGCGGGCCGTGCCGGTACGTCGAAGTCCGCCGCATACAGCTCCTCCGGTGGGCAGGACCCTCGAAAGCCACAGTCGTATACCCGGCACGCGGCGGGCTCGACGTACCGGCACGGCCCGCGCCCCACCCCCCACCGGCGGGCGCGCTCAGACCTCCACCCGAACCCCCAGCTCCGCCGCGAACACCCCCGCCAGATCCATCAACTGAGCCGGACTGATCACGGCCCCCGCCAGCCGATCGACCCCCCGCGCGAACCCCACCTCGGCCGCCCGCCGCAGGTCGACGTCCACGAGCGTCGCCCCACTGAGGTCCGCCCCCTTCACCACACAGTCCACAAACTCCACCCGCTCCAGCCGAGCACGCCCGAAGTCCGGCTCAACGAGCACACACCCCTCGAACACGACATCCCTGAGCCGAGCCTCCCGCAGATTCAGGTAGTCGATCTTCCCCCCACGCACGACGACCCGCTCCAGCACGGCCCCGTGCCACTGAACCCCACCCAGCCGGGCATCGACAACCTCCACGTCCCGGAAGGTCGAAGACCCAAGATCCGTACCCACCCCCCGGATCCCAGTCAGCACAGAGTCAAGCACCCGCGCCCCATGCAGCCGCGTCTCATCCACCGCGCACCCCGTCAGCGCACAGTCCATGAACCGCGCACCCCCACCGTCCTGCCCCACGAAGTCGACGTCGCTGAACCGCAGCCCGTCATAGTCCCCGTCGGGCTCCAGTTCCCCACCCCCAAAAGCCTCCAGCGGCGGCAACCGCACCTCGGGCCGCCGAGCCGCCTTGACCCCCACCTTCGCCCCCGCCCCCGCCTTCGCCACGTTCCTCACCATGCCCCCCATCCTGCACCCACCCACTGACAACCCACCTGACCAGCCAAAACTCCCCCGATGTCACATTCCAACGCCTCCGAAGAGTCATAAGGGACGAAGACCCGAACGCAGCCCCGGCCCAGAGGAGACCCAAGCCCATGCACCGCACACACCGCACGCACCGCACGCACCGCATCACCGTCGTCGGCGGCGGCCTCGCCGGCCTCACCGCGGCCATCACCGCCGCGGAAACAGGCGCCAAGGTCACCGTGTACGAGGCCCACCACACCCTCGGCGGCCGAGCCCGCACCACCGAGGGCCCGTACAGGACGAACGAGGGCCCCCACGCCCTCTACAAGGGCGGCCCCCACTGGACCTGGCTCAGCCAACGCGACCTGATCGGCGAACTCGCCCCGCTCCCACCCCTGGAGGCCGCCCGACTCCGCCTCCGCCACAAGGGCACCCTCCGCCGCACCCCACCGTTCGCGATGCTCAAGCTCCTCCGCCGCACGGCCGAACGGGCCCCCGTGGACCAGGATTTCAAGACCTGGGCCACGAAAATCGCCGGCGAAGAAGGCGCGACCGCGGCGGCCCACTACTCCGCGGTCGCCCTCTTCCACCACGACCCGGGCGCACTCTCCGCCGCGTTCGTGCAGGAACGCCTGCGCCGGGCGACGAAGCTGCCCCCCGAGGCGCACTACCCGCGCGGCGGCTGGGCGAGCGTGATCGACAGGATGGCGGCCCGCGCCTGGAACCTCGGCGTACGAGTGGAAACCCTGGCCCGCGTGAACGAACTCCCCACCGAGCACGGCCCGGTCATCATCGCCACGTCCCTCGACGCGGCCCGCACCCTCCTCAGGGACAGCTCCCTGACGGGGACGAGCGGCCGCACGGCCCTGATCGACCTGGCGGTCCGTACGCGAAGGGGCGACGCGTTCGCCGTCTCCGACCTCGACGCACCGGGCTGGATCGAGCGGTTCACGGCCCAGGACCGCACGCTCGCCCCGGCGGGCGAACAGCTCCTGCAGGGCCAGATCCCGATCGCACCGCACGAGTCCCGAGGGGACGGCATCGCCCGCGCCGAGGAACTCCTCGACCTGGCCTTCCCGGCCTGGCGCGACCGCGTGACGTACCGCCGCGAGGCGCTCGCGAACGGCCGCACCGGCGCGGTGGACCTGCCCGGTACGAGCTGGCGCGACCGCCCCCGTATCGACCGGGGCGCCGACGTCTACCTGGCGGGCGACCAGGTCGCGGCGCCGGGCGTGCTGTCCGAGGTGTCGTTCAACAGCGCGCTGGAAGCGGTGTCGCTGGCGCTGGGCACGCGAACGAGGTCGAGCCTTGACCTGAAGCGCGCTTGAGGTTGAAAGCTGGTGAGACGACGCGACACCCACCCCCGACCCAGAGCCGAAAACTCCACCTTCACCCCACAACGCGAGCCCCCCGACACCCCACCCAAGGACCCCCATGCAAGCCACCCGCCTCCACACCTTCGGCCCGGCCGAGAACCTCACGTACGAGCGAACGGACGCCCCCCGCCCCGCCCCCGGCCAGGTCCGCATCCAGGTCGCCGCCGCGGGCGTACACCTCCTGGACACGGCGATCCGGGCGGGCATCAAGGGCCCGCTGCCGGAGCTGCCCGCGCTTCCCACGATCCCCGGCCGCGAGGTGGCCGGCACGGTCGAGTCCCTCGGTGAGGGAGTCGCCGCCCTCTGGCTGGGCAAGCGCGTGGTGGCACACCTGGGCTTCAACCCGGGCGGCTACGCCGAACTGGCCGTCACGGACGTGGACCGGCTCCACGAGATCCCCGCGAACCTGGACTTCGCAGGGGCAGTGGCGATGATCGGCACGGGCCGTACGACGATGGGGATCGTCCAGTTCGCCGACCTGACCCCCGTCTCCGTGGCGATCGTCCCCGCCGCGGCGGGCGGCATCGGCACGCTCCTCGTGCAGTACGCGAAGCACGCGGGTGCCACCGTGATCGGCCTGGCGGGAGGGCCCGAGAAGGTGGCACGGGTCGAGAAGAACGGCGCGGACCTGGCCGTCGACTACAAGGACCCGAACTGGCCGGACCGGGTGAGGCACTTCCTCGGCGACCGCCCGGCCACGATCGTCCTGGACGGCGTGGGCGGCGACACGGCCCGCAAGTCGGTGGCGCTGCTCAGAGCCCCCGCCACCGCAGACAAAATCACGCCCCCGTACCACCCCGACGCCAAGCACCTGGTCTTCGGCTGGTCGGGCGCGGGCCTGCACGACGGCACCCCGTACCTCGTCGAGGGAGTGTCCGAATCGGTCCTCGGCCCCGTGATGATGCGGAAGACAGGCGGCCCCAACCCCATCCGCACCCTGGAGCTCCGCGCCCTCGCCGAGGCCGCCGAGGGCCGACTCACCCCGGCCGTCCAGCGCTTCCCGCTCTCGCAGGCGGCAGCCGCACACCGGGCCCTGGAAACCCGGGACACCATCGGCAAGGTCATCCTGGAACCGTGACCCGCCCCCCGGTGCTCAGCGCCCGCCGCCCCGCCCCAACTCCGCGAGCGCCCCGTCCGTGAGCCGGTACACCGTCCACTCGTCCTGCGGCCGGGCCCCCAACGCCTCGTAGAAGTCGATGGACGGCTTGTTCCAGTTGAGGACGGACCACTCCAGCCGCTCGTAGCCCCGCTCCACACAGATCCGGGCCAGTTCCGCGAGCAGCGCCTTCCCGTGCCCACCGCCCCGCGCCTGCGGCCGTACGTACAGGTCCTCCAGGTAGATGCCGTGCACGCCGCGCCACGTCGAGAAGTTGAGGAACCAGAGCGCGAACCCGGCCGGCTCGCCGTCCGCCGACTCCGCGATGTGCGCGAACGCGGCCGGGCGCTCCCCGAAGAGCGCCTCGCGCAACTGCTCCTCGGTGGCTCCGGCCTCCTCCAACGCCTTCTCGTACTCGGCCAGTTCACGGACCATGGAGTGGATCAGGGGCACATCTGCGGGAGTCGCCGTACGAATCATGCGGGCAGGCTACGACAGCGCTGCACTCGGTCAGAGTCAATATTCCGGCGGTCAGCCGGAGCCAACGCCCAAGCCCCCCGCCCGCGCACCCGCCTCAACGCCCGAGCAACCCCCGCGCGATGGCGACCTGCCCGGCGTCCAGCCCCTCCCCCTCCTCCACCTGCCACAACGAGTTCTGCAGCACCCGCCCGAGCGTCCAGGCGCGGGCCCGCTCCCGGTCGAGACCCAGCGTCTCCGTCAGCAAATCGAAGCGGCGCGTCAGCTGCCCCTCCTCGTACCGGTTCCACAGTGCGGGCAGCAGCTCGAACCCCGGGTCTCCCGCCAGCGGTTTCGGATCGATGACGAGCCACGGTTCGCGCTCGGCCGCGAGGACGTTCTCGAAGTGCAGATCCCAGTGCAGCAGCCGGTCCCCGGGCTCGCCCGCGACCTCGCGCACGGCCGCCGCGCAGTCCTTCAGCAGCCGTCGGCCGTCCTCGTCCCCGCCGTCCCCCTCAAGGGACTTCAGGGCGGCGGGCAACCGCTCGAACATGCCCGCGACGACACCGTCCAGCCGCCGCAGCCCCTCCGGCGCCGGCACGACCGTGAGCCGGGCCAGCAGCTCCGCGAGGATCGTGGTGGCCTTCATCACGTCCGGCACGTCGTTCAACGGCCGTCCCTCGTCGAGCCGTTCGAGGAGCAGGGTGCCCGTCTCCGCGTCCTCGTCCAGCAGCCGTACGACGCCGTCGCCGCCCCAGGTCCGCAGGGCGAGGCCCTCGCCCACGGTCTCTTCGTCCACGTCCTGGAGCTTCAGCGCGGCCCGTGTGCCGTCCCCGAGCACCACCGGCAGCACGACCGAGACCCGCCCGCTCATGGGCGTCCCCTCCTGCCGCAGCCCCCACCGCTCCAGGAACTCCTCGCCCCGCTCCAGCAGCCGCGCATACCGAACCATGACCATCACCTCACGTAACCATGGAATCCGAAGGAGACACCCGCCGCCCGGAGAAGCTAACGTCCCGCGCATGAGCAGCACGGAGAACGCGGACCGCGCGACCGACGCGGCACGCGCGGCGCAGGCGCCCCGCACCGCCGACGGGCCCCGCACCGTAGTCAACGGCGGCATATCGTTCTGGTACGCGCAGGACGGACTCCCCTCGCCCCGTGAGCCCCTCCCGGGGGACGCGAGTGCCGATGTGGTGATCGTGGGCGGCGGCTACACGGGTCTGTGGACCGCGTACTACCTGAAGAAGGCCGCGCCCTTTTTGCGGATCACGGTCCTGGAGCAGCGGTTCTGCGGCTACGGGGCCTCCGGCCGCAACGGCGGCTGGCTCTACAACGGCATCGCGGGCCGCGACCGGTACGCGCGCCTGCACGGCCACGAGGCCGCCGTACGCCTCCAGGAGGCCATGAACGCCACGGTCGCCGAGGTCGTGCGGGTCACCGAGGAAGAGCACATCGACGCGGACGTCCACGGGGGCGGCGTACTCGAAGTCGCCCGCACCCCGGCCCAGCTGGCCCGCCTGAAGGCCTTCCACGAGACGGAGCTCTCGTACGGGGAGAAGGACCGCGAGCTGTACGGCGCGCGCGAGACCGCCGAGCGGATCCGGGTCGCGGACGCGGTGGGCTCGACCTGGACCCCGCACGGCGCCCGGCTGCACCCCGTGAAGCTGCTCAAGGGGCTGGCCGCGGCCGTCGAGGCGCTCGGCGTCACGATCCACGAGTCGACGCCCGTCACCGAGATCAGACCCAAGCACGCCGTCACGCCGTACGGCACGGTCCGCGCCCCCTATGTGCTGCGCTGTACGGAGGGCTTCACGGCCTCCCTGAAGGGCCAGCGGCGGACCTGGCTCCCCATGAACTCCTCGATGATCGCCACCGAGCCGCTGACCGCCGAGCAGTGGGAGTCCGTCGGCTGGGAGGGCCGCGAGACCCTCGGTGACATGGCGCACGCGTACATGTACGCCCAGCGCACGGCCGACGGCCGCATCGCGCTGGGTGGCCGCGGAGTCCCGTACCGCTTCGGTTCGCGCACGGACAACGACGGACGTACGCAGGCGTCGACGGTCCGCGCCCTGCGGGAGATCCTCGTCCGGTTCTTCCCCCAGCTCTCGTCCGTGGCCGTGGCGCACGCCTGGTCGGGCGTCCTCGGTGTCCCGCGCGACTGGTGTGCCACGGTCACCCTCGACCGCTCCACGGGCCTCGGCTGGGCCGGCGGCTATGTGGGCTCCGGTGTCGCCACCGCCAACCTCGCCGCCCGCACCCTCCGGGACCTGATTCAGAGGGATTCCGGCCAATCGGGGGCGACCGACCTCATCACCCTCCCCTGGGTCGAACACAAGGTCCGCAAGTGGGAACCGGAGCCTTTCCGCTGGCTCGGGGTACACGGCATGTACGCGACGTATCGAGCCGCCGACCGCCGCGAGCTGACCACCCATGCCGCACAGTCGTCCCGGATCGCGCGTATCGCCGACCGGGTCGCGGGCCGCTGATCCGCCCAGAGACAGGGAGTACCCCCATGAGCACCGCAGTCATGGACACCGTCCGTTACTCCTCCGACGGTCAGCTCCTCGACATCCATCGCGCCGCCGCCACGGACGCCCCGACGGTTCTGCTCTGGCACGGGCGCGGCCCGGCCGAGCGGGATGTGCTGGGCGCCCTGGCCGCGGAGGTGGCCCGCCTCGGCGCCACCGTCATAGTCCCCGACTGGCACCCGGACGCCCCCGACGGCGGACGCCCGCACCTGGCGGCTTCTCTCCGCTTCACCTGGGACTTCGTACGGGATCCGGCCGAGGTCGTCCTCGTCGGGTGGTCGCTCGGGGGCCGGGCCGCGATGGCGACGGCCCTGCGTCCCGACCCGCCGGAGGGCTGGCGTCCGGCCGCCGTGGTCGGCATCTCCGCCCGCTACAACCAGCCCGAGCCGCTGCTCGGTCTGCCCTCCCCGATGGCCGTCTGTGCCTCCGCCCCGCCGCTGCCCATCCATCTGGTGCACGGCACGGCGGACCGGGTCTGCGACTTCGCCAACGCCCACGAGTTCCAGGCCGTCCTGGCCGCCTGCGGCCGCCCGGCGCCCCTCACGGTGCTCACCACGGACCACTCGGGCGCGGTCATGGCCGAATACGCCTCCGAACTCGGCCGCTGCCGCCCCGCGCACTCCGGAAGCGCCCACCGCGAGGGCCTGCGCACGGCCCGCGTCATCGCGGAGGCGGCGGGGCTGCCGGTCCGGAAGGACCGGGTCAGCGGGTGATCTCGGCCATGGCCGATCGCCCCTCGCCACGTGCCTGGGCCACGATCTCCTCGACCAGCGCCTCGGTGTCCATGATCATGCCCGCCGGGCCTGAGGGATTGACGTAGAGCGAGTACCCGGCGGGAAGCTCCTCGAGGAGTTCGGGGACCGGGACGAGCCGGGCCTCGTAGTCTCCGACCGCCCGGGAGTACAGGGGCGAGGTGAAGACGGGGACCACCGGTTCGCCGTCCGCCGACCGCACGGCCGCCCAGCCGCCGTCGGGTGCCGTGAACACGGCGACCTCGGCGGCGGCCAGTGTCCGCAGGACGTCCACGGCGGGCCCGTAGCCCGTCACGGCGAGCTGGATGGCGGACTCGACCGGGTCGGTGGGTACGGGCCAGCCGAGGGCCTCCGGGGAGGGGCGGTACTCCTCGTTGTCCTCCCAGCCCACGATCTCGCCCGTGGGGCCCACGCGCCAGCGGCCGGGAATCGCCCACTCCGGCGGGCCACCCCCGTTCTCGCGCTCGCCCTGGCCCTCCCCTTCGCCCGACCAGGCCGGATCGGGCAAGCTCACCCACTGGTCGGCCAGGTGCCGGGCGGCCTCGACGACCTCCGGGGGTGGCTCGGGCAGGTCCGAGGGACCCGTCAGATCCGCTGGATCCGGCTGGTCCGGCCGGTCCGGGGTGTGCTCGCCGTCGCGCTCAGTCATCGCGTTCTCATGGCCTTCCGGTGTGAGGGTCTAGCAGGTCGGACTCCGGGCCTTCTCCGTCGTCGGAGGCCGGGTCCGGCGCCGAGACAACAGGAGGAGGAGCGCCCGGAGCCGAGGGGGCGGTGGAGGCGGCCGGAAGGGCCGTGGGCTCGAACTCGTCCCAGTACATCCACATCGGCCCCGACGTCCCGGTCATGACGATGACCCACCTGTCCAGGCCGGCGTCGAAGACCAGCCGGGTCGGTTCGGTGGCTTCGAAGGCGGTCCTGGCCGCGCCGTACCGGTCGGCGACGGCATGGGCGATCGCGCGCTGCGCCACACCGTCATGGGACCCGACCAGGCCGACCGGAGCCGCCAGCTCGACCTCGGCCAGCACCGGGTCGAGCCCCAGCAGAACACCGATCTCCTCGGGCGGAACCTCCTTGAAGTCGCCATGCGGCAGGTGCATGTCCGCCAGCCCGTCATGGGTGTCGACCACCAGGAGAATGGGTTCGACGTACGGTTTCGGCTTCTTCGCGCCCGCTGGGGTGGCCGGGTCGGCCGGGCCAGCCGGGGTCGCAGGGGCAGCGAGGGCGGCCGGGGTCGCGGGGGCAGCCAGGGTGGCCGGGGTCGCCAGGGCAGCCGGGGTGACCGGGATCGCAGGGGCAGCCGGGGTAGTCGGGGTGGCAGGGTCGGCCGGGGCAGCCGGAGTGGCCGGGGCAGCCAGGCCAGCCGGGCCGACCGGGGCGGCCGGAGTAGCCGGAGTAGCCGGGGCAGCCGGGTCGGCCGAGGCAGCCGGACCGACCGGGCCAGCCGGGTTCCACGGAGGGCGTCGGGGGTGGCCCGCTTCTATCGTGCCGTCGGGGGACTCCAGGTATGTGTCGGTGACGATGCCGTGGTTGCCGATCGGGTGTGGGCTCCAGTTGCGTGCCTGTGCGTGCCCGGTGGCGCGTGAGGTGACCAGCGTCTGGTCGCTCAGGGCGCCGTGGCGGACGAGGTGGTACGCGCCCAGGTCGGTCGGGTTGCGCGGGTCGAGCCCGATGACGGCCGCCCCGACCGCCAGCCAGAGCAGCGCCGACCCCCGGGCCGGATCCGGATCCACCGCCGGCCTCGGCGGGTCCAGGTGTAGGGCCGCCGCCTCCACTTCCCTCAGCTCGTCGTCCGACCAGGCCCCGAGCGCTTCGTGCGCCTGGACCGTCCCCCAGAACAGCTTGGAGTGGTCCGGGTCCGGCAGCGGCCGGAGATCCGTACCGATCAGCGTCCGCGCGGCAAGACCGTCGAGATCCTCGTCCTTGAGCAGGGCGACCGCCCGGTCCACGGACGGCAGGGGGATGTAGTCGCGCAGCGGCCTCGGCGTACCGTCCGCCTTCCACGCTCCGGCCGCCTCCGCCGCGTACAGCATCTCCCGGATGTCCTCCGGCTCGACGGGCGTCTCCGGCGGCTTGGCGGCGCCCGTGCGCTCCAGATGCGCGCGGGTGACACGGTCCAGCAGATGCAGGCTGAACGGCCCGCCGAGCCGCGACAGTTCGGGGTCGGCCGCTCGCATCTCCTCCAGGGCGGCGATCCCGCGCAGCAGCCGCCCGTACTCGCCCGAGGGATCGTCCTTGTCCGACTCGATCGGGTCACCGAGCGTCCAGCGCAGTGCGCGGACCAGCACTGAGGTGGTGGTCAGCACCGCGTCCGGGGCGGCGCCGGGGCCGGTGTGCAGTCCGGCCAGGCGCGCCCGTGCGTCGAGCTCCGCGCGGTCAGGGTGCGGCCACAGCTCGCGCCAGGCCCCCTTCACCCCTCGTACGTCGCCGTCGATCGCGTGCTGGAACCTGCCCCTCGGGTACTCCCACAAGTAGTGCAGCCGGTTGGGGGCGAAGGCCGGCTGCCCGCTTGCGTTGACGACGCCCTGCGCCATGGAGAGCATCCGGAGCGGATCGAACACGAAGAGCGAGGCGCCCGGGTGCGGGCTGATGTCACGGTCCGCGAGCCCGTCGGCCCAGCAGGACGGAAGGATCACGGCGGGTTTGCGCCCGGCCTTCAGCGCCTCCCCGCGCAGCTTGCGGAAGCTGGGCCGCCGCTCGATGAACCCGCCCACCGCCGCGCCGCGCACCTGCAGCTCCTTTCCGCCGACCCGCCGCAGCTCGGCCCGCCCGGGCTGCCCGTGCACATGGAAGTAGTACGCCGGCCGGCCGGTCCACAGCACCGGTTCCGCGTCACCGACCTGATCACCGGTGACGGGATCGAAGTGGACGTTGGTCAGCGCCTCCGGAAGGTGCTGGTGATAGCGCTCCCGCCGGGCCAGATCGCCGTCCGTCATGGAGGTGCGGCCGATCGGCCGGTGCTGGTGGACCAGGGTGACGGTGTCGATGTCCCGGTCCCGCACGGGCACGCCGTCCGCCACGGCCACGATGTCGGCCGTCCAGTACTTCGCCCGCTGATCGTCGTCGGGGCCGGCCTCGTCGAGGTCCTCCGGCAGGCTGAGGACCCAGTCGCCGATCGGGCCCTCCGGGCGGCGGTCGACCACCTCGATGACGAACTCCCGCGCGGCGGGGGCGGGGGCGGAGGCCGGGGCGGAACCGGAGTCGGGGTCCGCGTCGGGGTCTGCGGCCGAGGCGGGCAGGAGCTGGGCTCCGACGGTGTGCGCCCAGACCCCCTTGCCGGTCCTCAGCGCGACCTTCCGGGGCATGTCCAGACCCCGGGCACCGGCGCGCGGCTCCATCAGGAGGATGGGCACGTCGGCGCCGAGCGCGGCCAACTCCTCGTCCATCGCCAGCAGTTCGGCGAACTCGTCCAGGTCGACCCGCAGGTCGGTGCCGTTCGTCCACGGCACCATCACATGGTCGTGGTCCCCCTCGACCACGACCACGTACGGCTCCGGCAGCCCCGGCCGGTGCCACGGCGACGGCTCCGGGCGCCCGACGACCTTCCCGTCGCGTGTCTGGACGTACGTCCCTGTCACCACGTCCGCGACCGGCTCACGTGTCAGGTTGCGGCCCCGCGACCGGCCGTCCGGGCCGACGATCCGGCTCGCCGTACCGAGCATTCCGCTCCGCTTCAGGTGGTACGCGCGCAGCGCCGGCAGACTCCCCGCGCGCCCGGCCCGCATCGCGTCCGCCGTCAGCTCGTACAGCTCACGCAGCCTGGCCTCGTCGACGTCGTCGGCCTCGTCCAGATGCAGGATCCGCCGGGCGAGCAGTTCCGGATCGAAGTCGTCGCCCGACAGGCCGTGCAGGTGTGCGACGGGAGCGGCGTAGGGCGGCAGGCCCACCTCGACGGTCGCCTTCTGCCGCCCCTTCCGGCCCCTGGTACCGCTGTCCCGGCCTCGGCTGTCCACGACGATGCCGAAGCCACCGAGCAGGTCCTCGGCCCCGAGACGCTCCAGGGCCCTGCCGAGGTGGTCGCGGAAGACGGCCTCGACGGCCGCGGCCCGCTCAAGTCCGGTCCGCCGGGCGGTCGTCGACCTCCGCACGCCCCAACTGCCGTTGCCGAACCCGGTGATCCGAACGATGACGGCCTTCTCGGGCGTCCGGATCCCCGCCCGCGAACTCAGATACCCCGCCCACGCCACCCGACGGGCCAGATCGGCCAGTTCCTCCTCCGCCGCCTCGTGCGGCCTCTTGCCCTCCGGGTCGAAGCGGATCTCCGTCGCGGCGGACGGCAGCGGGGAGTTCGTGGGATCGGCATACGGCTCGGCCCCGGGCAGGTCAGTGGCGGTGTCGGTGCCGTCGACGCTCTGGATGCGCATGGAGTCGTCGTCATCGACGCTCCGGACGGCCATGGAGTCGTCGTCGGCAGCGCTCTGGACGGGCTGCTGACCGGTGGCGGCAGGTACCGCGCCGGAGGCCTGCCGAACCGGCGCGGGACCAACCGGTGCCGGAGTCACGACAGTTGCGGCAGCTGTGGCAGTCGCGGCACGGAGAGGCTTGGGCCGGGCCCGGACCCAGTCCATCCACTCCGGCCCCTGCTTTCCGCTCATGACGACGACGCTCTCGCCCCGCGAGTCGCCCTCCTCCAGCCGGGACGGGTACTGGGATGTGTACGTGTCCCGGGCCGCACCCGACCGGTCGGCGATGCTCGTGGACACCGCGAACCGTGCCGTGCCCTCATGGGATCCGACCAGGACGACGGGGGCGGCCTGCTCGGTCCTCTGCAACTCCGAGTCGCGCCTGAGCACGGCGGCGACCTCGTCGGACGGGGCCCGGTAGAAGGTGCCGTTCTCCAAGTGCATGTCGACACGCCCTTCGGCGCTGTCGGCCACCAGGAAGAAGGGGGCCACGGTCCTCTCCGGATCCGATGTGGCCGGTTTCCAGGGGGCGCGCCGGGGCTTGCCGCCACCCGCGACCGAGCCGTCCGGCGACACCAGGTAGCTGTCCGGGGCGATTTCGGCGGTGTGGGGCTGCGCGGTCCAGTCGCGCCCGTACACCGCGCCGTCGAACGTCTCGATCAGTGTCGTGTAGTGCAGCGCGCCCTTCCGTACGAGGTGGTACGCACCGAGATCGGCCGGATCGCGAGGGTCGAACCCTGAAGCCGCCGCGCCGGCCGCCAGCCAGAGCAGTGCCGGACCCCGTGCCAGGTCCACCGCCGGCCTCGGGGTCCCGGCGGGGTCCGGGGGGTCCAGATGAAGGGCCTTCTCCTCCAGGGCTCTGAGCTCGTCGGCCGTCAGCTCCCCCAGCGCGTCATGAGCCTCGACCGTTCCCCAGAAGAGGCGGTGGTCGGTGACCTCCGTGCCCCAGAGCGTCTCACCGAGCGCGTCCTCGACCAGCGTGTCGAGATCCTTGTCCGCGAGCAGGGCGACCGCCCGGTCCACCGAGGGCAGGGGGACGAACTCACGCAGCGGCCTCGGCGTACCGTCCGCCCGTACCGCCCCGGCCGCCTCCGCCGCGAACAGCAACGCCTTGATGTCGTCGGGCTCGACGGGGACCCCGGGCGGCTTGGCGGCGCCGGTCCGTTCGAGGTGAGCCCGGGTGAGACGGTCCAGCAGATCCAGGGTGAACGGCCCGCCGAGCCGGTCCAGTTCGGGATCGGCCCCCCGCATCCGCTCCAGCGCGCCGATCCCGCGCAGCAGCCTCCGGTACTCACCCGAGGGATCGTCCTTGTCCGTCTCGATCCGCACACCGAGCGTCCAGCGCAGCGCACGCACCAGCCGGAAGGCGCTCCCCATCGCCGACCCCGGGACGTCGTCGTCGCCGGTGTGCAGCCCGGCCCAGCGCACCCGTTCCACGAGTTCCGCGTCACGCACATCGGGCCACAGTTCCCGCCAGGCTCCCTTCAGGCCCCGGGCGCTGGCGTAGATCCCGTGCCGGGACGTACCGTCCGCGAGCGGCTCGAAGAAGTGCAACCGGTTGGGGGCGAAGGCCGGCTGGCCGCTCGCGTTGACAGCCTCCTGCGCCATCGAGAACGCGGCGAGCGGGTCGAAGACGAAGGGCGAGTCACTGCTCTTGCCCGGTCTGCTGTCGGGGTCCGGCGCGAGCGTGTCGGCCCAGCAGCTCGGGAGTACGATCGCGAGTTTCCGGCCGGTCTCCTCGGCCTCACGGCGGAGCTTGCGGAAACTCGGACGCCGCTCGATGAACCCGCCCAGCCCGGACCCGTGCGTATACAGCCGCCGTCCGTCGACGTGCTCCAGCACGGCCCGGGTCGGCAATCCGTGCACTTGGGCGAAGTACGTCGGCCGGCCGGCCCACGGCACCGGTTCCGCGTCGCCGATCTGCTCCTCGGTGACCGGGTCGGCGTGGACGCTGGTCAGCATCTCCGTCAGGTACCGGTGCTGGCTCTCCCGCTCGGCCAGGTCCCGGTCCGTCATGGAGACGCGTCCGATCGACCGGTGCCCATGGACGAGAGTGGTGTTCTTGACCTGCGTGTCGGGCAGCTCCGTGTTGTTCAGCAGGGCCACCGCGCCGGCCGATCGCCGTTCCACGCCCTCCTCGTCGAACTCGGCCGGATCGAGGTCGTCCGGCAGGCTGACGATCCAGTTGCCGAGCGGTTTCCGCGGTCGGCGGTCGGCCACCGCGATGACGGACTCCAAAGGGGTGCCCTGTGCAGGGTCCTGCGTCGGATCCTGTACGGCGGGGCCCGGGTCCGGCTGCTGTGCGACGGAGTCGGGGACGGACACAAACCCGGACTCGGCGACGGACACGTAACCCGACCCGGCATCGGAGTCGGAGTCGGCATCGGAGTCCGCGTCCGCGTCGGACAGGAGGCCGACCTTGCCGCTGTGCGCCCAGGTCCTCCTGCCCACCTTGCGAGCGATCCTCCGGGGCAGTTCCAGCCCCTGGTCACCAGCGCCCGGCACCACCAGCAGGACGGGCACATCGGTGCCGAGCGCGGCCAACTCCTCGTCCATCCCCAGCAGTTCGACGAACTCGTTCAACCCGACCCGCAGGTCGGTGCCGTCCGCCAACGGCACCATCACATGGTCGTGGCCGCCGTCGGCCACGACGACGTACGGCTCCGGCTGCCCCGGCCGGTGCCACGGTGACGGCTCCGGGTCCCCCACGGCCCGTCCGTCGAGCGTCCGGACGTACGTCGCCGTCGCGATGTCCACGACCGGCTTGCGCCTCAGGTTGCGGCCCCGCGTCCGGCCGTCCGGCCCGACGATCCGGCTCGCCGGACCCGGCACACCGGTCCGCTTCAGGTGGTACGCACCCAGCGCGGCCAGACTTCCCGCGTGCCCGGCCCGCATCGCGTCCGTCGTCAGCTCGTACAACTCGCGCAGCCTGGCCTCGTCCACCTCCGCGGACCTGTCGAGGTGGAGGATCAGCCTGGCCTGTGCCTTCGCGTCGGAGGAGCCGCTCAGCACATGCAGCCGTCGGACGGCCGGAGCGTATTTCGGCAGTCCGACGTCGACCGTCACCTGCTGCCGCGCCGCCTTCCCCCGGACGCCTCTGTCCCGGCCCCGGCTGTCCACGACGATGCCGAAACCGCCGAGCAGGTCCTCCGCCCCGAGCTCCACGAGCGCCCGGCGAAGGTGGTCGCGGAACACGGCTTCAACGCCCTGGGCACGCTCAAGTCCGGTACTCCGGGCGGTCGTCGACCTGCGCAGACCCCAACTGCCGTTGCCGTAGCCGGTGATGCGCACGGTGACGGCCCTCTCGGGCGTATGGATCCCCGCCCGCGAAGTCAGGTATCCCGCCCAGGCCACCCGACGGGCCAGCTCCGCCAACTGCTGCTCCGCATGGTCCGGCGACTTGCCCTTCCGTTCGAAGCGGATCACCGTCGAGGGAGACGGCAACGGGGAGTTCCTGGGATCGGGATAGGGCTCGGGGAAGGACTCGGAGTCGGAGTCGAGCACATCACTGGCGAGGTCGGTGCTGGTGGTGGACCCGGTGCCGTCGTCGTCGCCGTCCGTCTCGTGGCCCTGTTCCGGAGTGGACGCACGGGTGGGGTCCGGCGGGAGCGCGGCTGTCGTGTCGCCCGGGACGGGCTGTGCCGAGGAGGTGAGTATCCTCCGGGTCGGCCCACCGGCGGAGGCCTCTGTTCCGGTCGGCTCCCTGGACGGCAGCCCGAGGCCGTTCCGGAGCTGGTCGGAGAGGTACCCGGCCGAACTGTCGTCCAGCCCGTGCGTCGCCAAGTGCTCGGCGACCTGGCGTACGGCGTCCCGGAACTCGCTGCCAGCATGGCGGGAGTCCGCGAGCACGGAGTGCGGCTCCGTCGGCAGGACCAGAGCCACGGCACTCGACCACACCTCCTCCAGGTCCGTGGTCGACGGAACTCCGGACGCCAGGGAGGCGACCGCCGCGAAGTCCTCGTACGCCGTCCGCCAGACCCGGCGCGCGGCCCGTGCCGCGACGGCGTCGAGGGCCTCGCCCCAGGGGCCGGGCCTGATCATCAACAGCCTTACGTGGTCGAGTGGTTCGAGCTTGCCGTCGCGTGCCGCGATCGCGCCGGTCAGTTCGGCTTCGAGCCTCGGCCCCTCGCCCAGCCTGACGTTCGCCGCGCCCAGCACGGCGGTGCTGATCATCTCGTCCGGCCCGAGTCGCGGCGGGTCCGCACCCAGGTCCTCGACCGTCACCAGGTCGACGGCCAGCCGCCGTTGGGCGGGAGTACGGCTGATACGCGGGACCGTCGCCGGGTGGGCTTCGGTCATCCCCTCTTCAGGCGCGAGCGCGGACTCGGCATCGGCCGGGGCTTTGTCCTTGCCCTTCCCCTCGCCCAGGCCCTCGTCTGTGCCCTTGCCCTTGCCCTCGCTTCCGGCGCCGGAGCCGTCAACTCCCTTGTCCGACGCATCAACTCCCGTACCCGGGTCCGTGCCCGGGTCCCGGTCCGTGTCGGGCGGGCCGGGCTTCACCGGGAGCGCGAGCCGGAAGCGGGGGGCCTCCCCGCCGGACAGGCTGAGGACCAGGTGCGGGGGCGGGGGGCTCGCGGAGACGTCCAGTTGTGATTGGAGGACCTGGGTGTTCCCGCCGGTTCCGGAGGCCGAACCGAAGACGTGGAAGCTCCCGTCGTCCAGGACGACCGTGACCTGGATGCCGAACGTCCTGGCCGCCAGCTCCGGCAGCAGGTCGCCCGCGGAGTGGTTCCACCCGGCCTCCTCGGCCGCGTCGCCGGGACGCGTGAGCTGCGCGGTCGCCAGTAGCTTCCGTACGTCCTCGGTCAGTTCCACGGCCGGCGAGAGCACCTTCAGCGCGTCGAACTCCTTGCGCGCCGGGGTGCCCTCCCCCAGGTCGAGCCCCGCGTCGACGAGTTCCGGCCGTTCGATCTCGGACCGCTCGAAGGTGTCGGCCCCGTCCACCGTGACGAAGGGGGTCAGCCCGCTCTCGCTCGGATCGGTCAGCCGCGCCGCCAGCGCCCTGCGCAACTGCGTCACAAGACGCTTGCGTTGTGCGGCCCGCTCCGGCGACTCCTTGGTCGTATCGATGCCCTCCTCCGAGAGCAGAGCGTCCGCCAGTTCCTCGGGCACGTCGATGCCCTGCCGCGTGAGCAGGTCGTTCCGGCCGACCTCCAACAGCCCCTTCGCCAGCGCCAGGAGGAACGTGTCGCCGTCCCTGGGCACGTCGTGCAGGGTGTACTCCAGCGGGGCCGGAGATGCGCCGGAACCAGCGGCCGAACCGGCGGCCGGGGCGACGGCGGGCGCCACGGCCGGCGCGACGAGACGCGCCTGCGCCCCCTCTCCGGTCCGCTTGTAGCGGGGCGGGACCGCCTTGGCCGGCGTCCTGACCGGCGGCGGCGCGTACGTCACCGGCGGCGGCTCGGTACGGCCCGCGAGCGTCAGCCTGCCCTCCTCGGTGGCCGCCAGCCGGTGCCAGCGGGTGAGCTGGTCGGTGGCGCGGCGCACCCGGTGGTACTCGGCCGCCAGGGTGTTCGCCGTGTCGAGCAGCTTCCTCAGTTCCTCGGGCAGCCCCGCCAGGGCGGCTTCGAGCCGTTCCAGCGTGGCCTTGGCCCTCGCCAGGTCCCCCGTCGCCTTGTCGGCCTGCCGCTGGGCCCCGTCGAGCAGCCGGGCGGCCTCCGCCCGGCCGTCGGTTCCCGGGTCGGCAGTCCCGGGGTCGGGGGTCGCCGGGTCGGCGGTACCCGGGGCAGCAGTCCCCAGGTCCGCGGTCTCGTCGGCCGCACTCGCCGTCGCACTCGTCGTCGCACTCGCCGTCGTGCTCGGGCCGGCCGGCGTGACCGTCACGTCCGTCGCGGCCGTCACGTCCGTCGCGTCCGTCGCGTCCGTCGCGTCCGTCGCCGGACTCGCCGCCTGTCTCGCCGCCTCCTTCGCCGTCTCGATCCCGGTCCGGGCCGTTTCGAGTGCCTGCTCGGCGTCGGTCAACGCGGTGCGCGCGTCGGCCTGTTCGGCCACCAGGACGGGATGGGTGCGGCGCTTCTTCCAGTACGCCTGGTCCGCCGCGACCCAGTCCCCGCTGACCTGGCTGACCGCGTCCCAGGCCTTGCCGACCCGCTCGGGGAAGTTCGTGTCGGTGATCAGCATCAGCTCGCGGGCGATGTCCTCGCGGACCCACTGGATGACGTACGCCTCGGACGTCATCGCCTGCGGGCCCGACCGGGCCCTGCTGGTGAAGGCTCCGCCGCGCAGCCGGTCGGCGGCCTTGGAGTCCCGGACGCTCCGGTGCACGTCGCCGGCGCTGAGCCAGCTGGTGGGGACGGCGAACAGGAACGAACGTCCGGTCTTCGGCTTGAGGTTGCGCGAGGTCAGGTGGTCGTCACCGACCGGCATGCCGTCGCCGTCCAGGTCGTTGGGGCCGGGGACGAAGATGCCCACCTGGTTGAGGCCCGCGCCGCCGGGAGAGTCGTACAGGAAGCCCGCGCCGAGGTTCCCGGCCTGGGTGTGCTCACTGGCCGAGGACGTGTTCGCGTTCGCGGCGTACCGCCGGAGCACCTCCAGCTTCTTGCCGTCGGCGACGGTGAGCAGCAGTGCGCCCGAGAAGTCCGGCGTGGAGCGCAGGGACAGCTGTCCGGTGTCGGTGCCCAGGAAGGACTTCTCGGTCAGCCCCGCCAGCTCGTAGCCGTCGGACTCCGTGGTGCGGGGGTAGAACGACGTGACCGCCATGTTGCTGGTGCCGTCCTCCAGCGCCTGCGCGGAGCCGGTGCCCAGCCGGGTCAGACCGCTCTTCCTGGTCCTCCTGAGGAGTGCGGTCAGGGTGGCGGCGTCCGGACCGTCCTCGGCCTCCAGTGCGGCGAGCGAGAATCCGGCGTCGTACGCCCTGGTGAGGAGCAGCTCGTTCGCGGCCCGGATGTTCTCCAGACCGACGATCCCCCGGGGGTGCATGCCGTTCTCGGGGAAGGTGAACGGCCGCTCGACGCCGTCGCCGTACCGGACGAGCAGTTCCTGCCCGGCCCTGGGCAGCGGAAGAGGCGCCGGCCGGGGTGCCCTGGCCAGGGCGGGATCCGCCCGCGGGTCCGGCGGGGACAGCGGCTCGCCGGAGCCGGACGCGTCGTCGGCCGACGGCGTCGGTTCCATCAGGCTGAGCGGGATGTGCTCGTCCAGCGTGCCGACATCGTGTTCCGCGGAGATCCGCACCTTTCCCCGGAACCGGTCGAAGGCCGTGGTCTTCCCCTTCCCGGCGGTCTCCGGGGCGGCCGGGGCGCCCGTGCTGGGGCTGTCGTCCGCCTCCAGGGTGATCCGCATCCGGTACGGGGTGGTGATCTGCGCGTGCGGTTCGGTGGACGCGGCCCGGTAGATCGTGACGGTGGTGGTCGAGTGGCTCGCCGCGACCGTCTTCCGGTGGGAGCCGCCCTCGGTGTACGTGGGTCCCGCGCCCGCGACGTACGCGTTCCCGGTGTGCACCAACTGGCTGGTGAGGATGCCCACTTCGGCCCCGGAGGAGGATTCGGAGTTGTCCTGGACGGTCTCGATGGCGCGCCGGTTCTCCTCCAGCTCGGCGCTGTGGTCGAGGCCCTGGAACTGCGGCGTCCCGGGGATCAGTTCGACCCGCGCCCTGACCCACCGGTCGCCGATCCGCACGGCGTCCCAGCCGTAGCCTCCGACGGTGACCATCGTCGAGGGTCCCGCGGACGTCATCTCCCCCTTCAGGGCGCGCGTGGCGCGGGCCGTCACCAGCTGCCGGATCCTCTCCCGGCCCGCCTCGTCGAGGCCCAGCTTCCGGATCTCCTGCTCGAACGCGAGCAGCGCGTCGGTCGGGTCCAGCGCGTTCACCGCGTACGTGCCGAAGCCGGCGCCGCGCAGCCACCGCTGCGGCGACCAGGCATGGTCGGCGTAGAGGGGGACGTCTCCCAGGCCGTCGTCGAGCAGCTTCATCCGGTGCGCGCTCTTCTCCGGCAGATGCCCGAGCAGGCCGCCGGGGGTCGTCACCTCCGTCCCGGCCGCCCCCGCGAGCCGCCGCGGCACGAGTGAACTGCCCGCCGCGGCCCGTCCGGTGCGGCCCATGCCCACCCGGCTCGTCGTCAGCGCGAACCAGTGCTTCACGTCACCGGCCACCTCGACCTGGTGGGTGAACCCCTTGCGGTTCATGTCCGCGACGACGGTCCGTACGACGTTGCGGCTGCGCGCCCCGGCCAGTGAGACGGGGTTGGCGACGACTCCGTACATGCCCATGAGCCCGTGCCCGGGGTTGTGGGCCCGGGAGTAGATCAGCTGACCACCGAAGACGAAGCTGGTGGTCCTGCTGAGCTTGCCGCCCGCCTGCCGGGTACCGCCGAGGACCATCTCGGTGTCCATGGACATCGACGGGGTGAGGGCGCTCAGGCCCTCCACCGTCGTCGCGTAACGGAAGGTCCCCCACAGCTCGCCGAAGGCCCCCTTGCCGAGGATGCCGCTGCCCGCCAGTCCGAGCGGCCCGGAGCTCTGGTCGAAGCTCGCCGTCTGGTACTGGGGTGTGAAGGTGCGGATGATGGCCTCGCGGGCGGGGGCGCCCTCCTTCACCAGTTGCCAGGCGCCCGCCGACGCCTCTTCCAGGACCTGGTCGACCGCCACGGTCAGGATGGCCGAGGGCACCACGACCAGGATCACGAACGGGTGCCGTCTGAACTCCCTGAACTGGTCCGTCCCGCGTCCGGCGAGCCGTCGCTCGGACTGCCCGTCGGGCTGCCCCTCGGACTGCTCGGCGGACTGTCCCGCGGGTTGCGCGTCCTCGCCGCCGGCGGGCAGGACGAGGTCGCCTTTCGCCAGCGCGAGCGCCCGCTTGGTGGTCATGGGCACGGCGGGCGGCTCGGGGACGGTGAAGGGGTTGAACGCCCCGTCCGCGTGCGGGTCCGTGGCGGGAGTGTGCTGGACGGGGATGCCGATCAGCACCTTCCCGGTCACCGGGCCGCCGCCCTGCGGGAAGGTCCACGCTCCTCTCGTCGTGTGGCCGAAGAGCACGTTGATCGGCTCGTCCAGCACCAGCAGCCCGGGCAGCCCCAGGCCCAGACCGCGGATCAGGCCGCGGAACCTCCAGTAGCCGCCCATGGCCGCGGTGAGCTCGAAGTCGTACTGGTACAGGTGCGTGGGCATGTTGCTCACGGACATCGGCTCGTTGGTGACCGTCGAACCGAAGGCGGTCTCCGCCTCCCACTGCCATCCCTTGCGCCCGCCCAGGGTGAGCCCGAGCGTGTTCCTGGGCAGCCCCGCTTCGTCGACGCTGTTGTCACGGCCCGAGACCGTGCCCTCGAAGCCCAGGTCCGTGGCGTTCTTCGCGCTCGTCTGACCGTCCAGGCGGTCGATGCCCTGGGCGCTGAAGCGCATCCCCTCGTCGATGTCCTTGCCCATGTACCGCCGTCCGGTCAGCGCGCCGCGCACCCAGACGTGGTAGTAGGTCTGCCCGATGCTGTCCGGATCGGTGAGCGTGATCATCAGGCCGGGCTTCGACAGGGCCGCCAGGGTGACGTCGACACTCTGCTGACCCAGCCTGCCGATGATCTGCAGGGTGTTCTGCAGTGCCGTGTGGTACTTCGCGGGATCGGACCACTGCGGCGGTACGGGCAGGCCGCGTGCCGTTTCGAGCACCTGTTGCCGCTCCTGCCGCCCCATGCCCAGCAGACGGGCGCGCCAGCCCTTCGGAGGATCGGGGGGCATGAGCTGGTCGAGCGGCGCCACCAGTCCCTTGCGCCGCTTGGCGATGGCCAGCACCAGGCCGTCGGCGAACGCGTCGAGCAGTGTGCGGCCGACGCCGTCGCTGTCGTCCTCGGTGATCCGGGTGCGCAGGCCGTCGTCGAAGGTGAACTCCTTGACCCGGTGCATGCCCAGGGTCCGCGGATTGTTCTCGGCCAGATAGGCCGGGACGTTCGGCGGGGTGCCGCTCCGCAGGATCTGGGCGGTTCCGTCGTCCCATCCGGCCAGCCGCCGCGCCTCGGAGCTGGTCATCCGGTCCAGGCTCCAGGTGAGGAACTGCTTGGGCGGTCCCGTGTCACCGACCCGCCGTACCCGGACCGACTTCACCACCAGGTACAGGGCGGTCTTCGATCCCTTGACCTGTCCCGCCGACTTGATGGTTCCGGCACCGCCGAGGCCGGCCGACCAGGTCCTGGAGTGCGCGTACTGGCCGCTCGGCCCGAGCTGGAGCCGCAGGTCGAACGGCACACCGGGCAGGTCGAGGAAGTTGTACGCGGGTCCGATCGCGGCCTGCAGCAGCAGACTCCTGCCCTCCGCGCGGCTCCGCTCGCTGCGGACCGTCGACGTGTGGATGTCCCGCATCTCGGCCATGGCCGTCTCCCCGACGAGCACGGCGGTGCGGGGTATCAGCTCCTCCACCACGAAGGCGCCCAGCGGTGACTTCCTGGCGTCGTCGGCGAACAGCGGCGGGGTGGTGATCCGGCCGCTCGCCATGATGCCGCCGTGCCGCTGGAAGCTGTCGCCGGAGAAGAACGTGTCGAGCTCGTCGTAGGCGGAGCTGCCGGGCAGCGCTCCGACGCGCAGGGCCGCCCAGTCGCGGATCACCGCCACAGGGCCGAATCCCTCGGTACGGCCGAATCGGAACTGGGAGTTCCGGTCCAGGTCGATCGTTCTCGGGATCCGGCCCGGCTTCGAGATCATCAGGACGCTGTCGGGCAGGCGCACGAGCAGTCCGTTGCGGATGCCGAAGGAGAGGAACGCGATGTCGGCGGGCTTGGGCTTGTTCTTGGGCTTGTTCCTGCCCTTGGCCCTGCTCTTGGCCTTGCCCTTGCCCGTCCCGGTCTCGGTTCCGGTGCCGGTGCCCGTCTCGGTGCCTGTGTCGATGACGGCGTCGGTGACCCGTATCTCGTAGGAGACGTCGGTCAGATACGTCCGGGAGTCGTCGAGCGTCCGGGTCTCCATCTGGTTCATCCGCTGGTTCGTCAGTACGTAGCCGATCTTGTTGATGAAGCCGATCCGGGCGGCGATACGGCCGAAGCCGCTGAACACCGCGGTGCCCGCGGGGCCGATGGGCGCGGCGAGACCGTACTGGGAGTTGGCCTGCATGCTCTTGGTCAGACCGAAGGACGCGGCGCCCCGGTGCATGCTGTCGATCTTCGAGGTGTGGCCGAAGCCGTCGTCGAACGGCACCCAGTCGGGGTGGTGGCGCGCCCTGACGTACAGGACCCGGGTCTTGCCGTTCGCGTTGACGTACGGGAACGGGCGCCCCTTGCCGTCGCTCAGCGACTTCGGCTTCTCCCGGAGCGTCTGGCCGACGTCGGCCGACAGGGTGTCTCCCTCGGCGGGCCGGGTGTCCGGCCGGCTTCCCAACTCCTTCTCGATCGCCCGCAGCGCCTGGTCGATGCCGCGCAGCACGACCGTGCTCTGCCCGAAGGTGCTGGGGCCGACGAGGAGTTCCTCGACCTCGTCCTCGGTGAGGTCTGCGGGCAGCAGCGAGGGGAGGTCGTCGACGTAGGCGGGCATGCGCCTGCCGTCCGCGAACGGGGCGCGGGCACCGCTCGTCCGCGGCGGCGGGGGGAGGTCGGGGTCCAGACGGGGCGAGCGGTCGGGGTCGGCGTCGGGATCGGGGTCGGCGTCCGGCTCGGACGACTCGCCGTCGGACGAGGTCTCCGAGGCTGCGGCGTCGAGGTCCGGCAGCGGGGCGTCCAGACCCTGCACGTCACCGCCGAGGTCCGGCATCGAGTCGTCCAGACCGGACACGTCACCGCCGAAGTCCGGCATCGGCGCCTCCAGGCCCGACACCTCGCCACCGAGATCCGGCATCGAGGCGTCCAGCCCCGACACCTCACCGCCGAAGTCCGGCATCAGGGCGTCGAGGCCCTCGACCGGAGCGTCGAGCGCGGGAACCGGGGCGTGCTTCGGGGCCGGAGCGGAGGTGGATGCGGAAGCGGATGCGGAGGCGGCGGCTGCCGTGGGCGCGAGGGGGCTCGTGGACGGGGCGAGGGTGACTCCGGTGACCTCGTCGTCGGCCGCCGGGACCTCGGCGCCGGGTACGAGCAGATCGCGTGGCCTCAGAACCCCCCAGTCGTCGGCCGCCGGACGTCCCGGCACGGTGGGGATCACGGAGAAGGCAGACCGGCCCGACTGGACGTTTCGAACCATCCCCACGTCGCCCCGTGAAGCCCAAACGCCCCGACCGGTCGCCGCGCTGATGACGGCCCGCGGATCGGCGTTCGCGGCCGAACCGCCGGCCGGGCCCGCTGCCGCCGGTCCGGCGGTCGGCTCCGTCACCGCCCTGGGTATGGCGAGGACGATGTCGACGTTCAGTGCCCGGTCGGACAGCACCGGGTCGCGGGACAGGAGTTCGGCGACCTCGTCGTACGGCACCCGGCCGCTGAAGCCCCCGGGCAGGGTCATGAGCACGTGGTCCGAACCGCCCGCCGCCCGGACCATGTACGACGCCGGCCGGCCGGGACCGCTCCATGCCGCGTTCTCGGTGCCCGTCGGGTGGTAACCGCCGTCCTGCTTCGGGGTGGTGACGACGACACGGGCCGGGTCGCTCACCGTCATGTCCGGCTCGGGCCGCACCCAGTTGCGGCCGACCGGCACGCCGGTGGCGTCGAGCATGCGGGTTTCCGGGTCGAAGGCTCCCAGCAGTTCGAGGTGGAAGGCGGCCAGCTCGGTCGGGTTGTCCAGGTCCCGGCCGACGGCGGCCGCCTGGGCGGCCAGCCGGAGCAGCTCGGGACGCCGGGCCGGGTCCGGCTGGTCCAGATGGAGCACCTTGGCGGTGAGGGCGTCCAGGTCCGGGGTCCGGCTCTGCCATTCGAGGGCCTTCACCGTCGCCCAGAACAGCCGTGACCGCTCGGGCTCCCCGACGGCCGCCGCGCCGCCCTCCAGGCGCAGGATCTCGGCGGCCTCGGCGGCCAGGTCCGCGAGACCGCCCAGCCGCTCGGCGGTGGCGACGACATGCGGCAGGTCGAGGAACGTGGTGAGGGTGGTGCCGGGCTGCTGGGCCGCCGCCCCGGCGGCTCTGAGCAGCAGATCGCGGTAGGCGGGCTCGACCACCCCGGCCGCGGCCTTGAGGTCCACGCCGGCGGCACGCTCGAACAGGTCCATGGTGAACGGCCCGAAGCCGCGGAGCAGCGCGTCGTTGTCGCGCATGGTCTCCAGCGCGCCGATGCCGTTCAGCAGGTCCCGGTAGTCGCTCTCGTCCTCGACGGCCGCCCCGAAGGCCAGGCGCAGCGCGCGCACCAGCCGCAGCGCCCGGTCACGGGTCGCGTCCGGAACGGGCCCTGGGCCCTGGTGCAGGCCGGCATCACGGGCGATGTCGTCGAGCGCGTCACCGTGGGGCTCCGGCCGGTGCTCCACCCACCTGCCGCGCCGTCCGTGCACATCGGTGCGCGAGGTGTGGACCCATTTCCCCTTGCGCGTCCGCCCGATTCCGACGAAACGCGTGCCTCCGTACACCACACGCCCGGTCTCGTTCGCCACGTGCTGGGCGTCGCTGACGGTCGACAGCGGATCGGGCACGAAGGGGTCGCGCACATCCCCGCGAACGCGGACCACTCCCTTGGGCGTGGCCAGCCAGCACGCCTCCATCACCACGGCGTGTTCCCGGGGGAGTTGCGCCAGGCTCGCCCGCCGCTTGAGCAGACCACCGGTCTGCCGGCCCCCGGTGACCTCGACCCTGCCGTCCTCCAGCGGCAGATGGATCTCGTCCGGCCAGGCGTGCGCGGCGAAGAGGTAGAAGGGCTTTCCCGCGAACGGAACCGGCTTGTCGTCCCTGGTCCAGACGTCGGTTGCCGGGTTCCGGTGCCAGAGCTCCGTCGCCTCCGCCGCATGCCGCCATTGCTCCACCATCTTCGGGGCCTCGGCCTTGCTGAACACACCTCTGCCGATCGGTCCGCTGTCGGTGACGACGGTGTACGTCAGCAGCTCGCGCTCCCAGCCGGGGGCGCCCTCGGTCTCGGCGGGGTCGAGCACCTGGCCGGGGGTGCTGCGGATCCAGTCGGAGCGCACCAGCCCCGGACCGGACGGCAGGGAGACGGTGTGCGGGAGGGACGGGTCCTGGCGCGGATGCACCATCAGCGCACCCGTGACCGACCAGGTGTCCCGGCCGGTCCGGTCGGCCGCCCGGCGCGGCAGCTCCAGACCCCGGGCACCCGCACCGGGAATCAGCAGTACGACGGGGACGTCCGGCGGGAGCCCGGCCAACTCCGGATCGAGGGCCAGCAGTTCGGCGAACACATCGATCGGCACCCGGCGCGGAGCCCCGTCGAAGCCGCGCACCACGACGTGCCGGTGATCGCCGTCCGCCACCACCACGTACGGCTCCGGGCCGCCGGGTCGATGCCAGGGGGCCGTGCCCTCTGCGAGCGTCGTCAGGTTCACGTCCAGGTTCGCGGCGCCGGTCCAGTTGCGGCCCCGGACGGCACCGCCGGGAGCGGTGATGGCACGGCGGCGGGACAGCACGCCCCGAAGCCTGAGATGGAACGCGGCCAGGACGGCCGGGCTGTCGGCCGATTCCATCGCCTCGTCCATCGCCACCCGGAACAGCTCGCCGTGCCGGGCGCCGGTCACCGGACCGAACGCGTCCAGGCCGAGCACCCGGCGGGTCAGGGCATCCAGGTCGAGCGGGCCGTCCCGCAGACGGGGATCGGCCTGCCGCAGCCGGTCGAGCCGCCCGATGGCCTCTCGGAGGGCGGGGTAGAGGCGCTTCGACCCGATGTCGGAGCCGAAGACGCCCTCCAGCAACGCGTGGTGGATCTCCTCGGTGGTGGGGGCCGGCTCGGGAGGGCCGTCCATGGGCTCGTCGACGGACGCCGCGTCATCGTTGTCGTCGCCGTCCTCCCAGTCCATCATCATGTCGATCGAGTCGGGGGAACTGGGCGGAGCCGGGGAACCGACAGGGAGTTCGGCCGGGGCCGGGGCGCTGAAGGTGACCTCGTCGACGATGTCCGGCGGCGGCTGCCGGGAACCGGCGGCACCGGACGCCGACGGGGCGTCGCCGGACGCACCTGCGGCCGCCTCGGTGTCCTCTTCGGAGGCTGCCGTCACGCTCCGGCGCATCGTGTCGAGCGCCTGGGCGATGTCCTCCCAGGTCGGCGTCGGAAGAACGATGTCGTCGGTGTCGTCCGTGTCGTCGACGGCCGTGTCCGGCGCGGGGGGCCCGCCGGAGTACGTGGCCGGTGCCGGGCCCTGCGGGGCGGGGCCGGAACCGTTGGCGAACCCCGGCAGCACGTCCCGGGGGAGGGTCGCCTGCCACAGCCCGGCCGGGGGCTGCTCCGGTCCGCCCGGCCGCACGCGCTGCACCGTGCCGATCACGGTGCTCGGGCCCATCGGAAGGAGCTTCGAGAAACCGTCGTAGGACCAGCTCTTACGGCCCGTCGCCCTGGTCACAGCGGTGCGGAGGCCGTCCGTCGCCATGACCGGGCCGGTGAACGCGACGTCCGTCTCCAGGTCCTCCGTGCGGAACAGGGGGTCATGGGAGACCAGTACGGCGAACTCCTCCTCGGGCACCGTCCGCAGCACTCCGTCGCCGAAGTCCCCGACGACGTGTCCGGGCCGCGGTGAGCCGGGCAGGTTCAGGACGAGCGGCGGCCTGGTGCCGGGCGTCTGCCACGGTCCGTCGTACGGGCCGGTGCCACGGAGGTCGCCGCCCTCCGGAGTGGAGGCGTATCCCTGGACGGGGCCCGGGGCGAGGTACAGGGGCTGCGCCCCGCTCACATAGCTCCGGCCCGCCCCCGCGGAGCCGTCGGCTCTGGAGATGAGCGTCTTCGGGTCGTAGGCGCCCAGCGTCTTCAGGTGGAAGGCGGCCAGGTCGGTGAGGTCGTGGAGGTCGCGCCCCTCGGCGGCGGCCCGGGTCGCCAGCCGGATCACGGCGTCCCAGTCGTCCATGGTGGGCCGGTGCCCGTCCGGCAGGTGGAGGGCCCGCAGGGCGGCGGAGTCGAGGTCGACACCGCTGTCCAGCCACTCGGCGACCTTGACGTCCGCCCAGAACATGTCGGAACGCTCGTCCTCGTCCACCGCCGGACGGCCGGGAGGCAGGCCCAGCACCTCGGCCGTGTGCGCGGTGAACCGGTCGTGCCGGTGTGCATCGTGCAGTCGCTGCGCCGTCGCCCGCAGGTCGCCGAGCCCGGGGTGGTCGGTGACGCGGGGCACGCCCTCCGGGTCGTTCACCGCGTCGGCCGCCCACACCAGCAGGTTCCGGTAGTCCCTGTCGTCCGGCGGGCCTTCGTCGGTGGTCGCCCCGCCCGCCTCGGAACCCGTATCGGAACCCGACTCGGAGCCTTCGGGCCCTTCGGAGCCCGAGTCGTCGTCGGTGTCCTCGGCAGCGGGGTGGTCCCGTTCCGCGCGGGCCGCGCGCTCGAACAGCCCGAGATGGAAGGGACCGAAGGGGGCCAGCAGCGGATCGGCCTGCCGCATCCGCTCAAGGGCGCCGATGCCCTGCAGCAGTTCCCTGTAGCCGGCCGTGCCGTCGATGTCCTGGCCGAAGACCTGCCGCAGCGCGTACCCAAGCCGCCGGGTGGTCTCGCGCACCTCGTCGGTGGCCGGGCCGTCCCCGCTGTGCAGGCCGGCGACGCGTGCCCGGGTGTCCAGCTCCTCCCCGAGCGGCTCCGGTTCCAGGTCCACCCAGAAGTCGGGCCCGCCGCCCCGGCCGTGGATGTCTGTGACGGCGAGGAAGACGTGCCAGGTGATGCCGCCGCGGCTCCGGCGCTGGATGCAGACAACCCGCCTGCGGGCGCGGACCTTCACCCCGAGCCGGTTGGCGTGCTCCTGGCCCACCGGGCGCATCGCGGGCCGCAGCACGTCCGCGACGAACGGGAGCGGGGATCCGTAGTTCACTTCGACGGTCGAGCCCGGCGAGGCGCTCCAGCAGACGATGTCGTCGACCCAGGCCTGGGCTCCGCGGCTCTCCAGCAGGTCCTGCACGCTCGCCCGGCGCCCGAGCCACTCGGCGTGCTCCCTGCCCGACAGGAGTTCGTGGCCACCGTTCGTCAGCGCGACCTCCATGCGGCCCGGAGAGCCGTGGCCCGCGTAGTGGTAGGCCGCGCCGGCGGGACCCGAGTGCGGGAGGCGGAACTCCGACCCGTACTGACGCGTCGCCGGGTTGTACTCCACGTAGGTCGTGATGTCGCCGAGGTGGCGCAGGCCGCCCTCCCTGTCCGCCAGATGGGCGGCGGACAGCGACGCACGGCCGTAGGACTCGCCCTGTTCGTCGGCGAGGGGATGGCTGACGATCCGGCGGTCCTGCTCCGACACGCCGTCGACGGGCCGGAGCGTCGGCCGGGGGCGGCTGAGGATCCAGAACCCGTACGCGCGTGGCTCGGGGCCCGGCTCCTCGATCAGGGCGATGGTGTGCGAGGAGGACTCGTCCGGGGCCGCCACGTCCGGGACGCCACTGGCCGAGTAGACGTCCCGCCGGACACGGTGGGCCACGCGGCGCGGCAGGTCGACGTAGCCGCCGCCGGCCCGGTCGACGACCAGCAGGCTCGGAACGTGCGGCGGCGCGCCGGCCAGGACCGGGTCGAGAGCCATCAGTTCGACGAAGACCGAGGCGGGCACGGAGTGCGATGTGCCGGCGCGGTCCCGCACCTGAACATGGTCCTGGTCACCGGTGGCGATGACGACGTGCGGCGGGTGACTCCCGGTCGCGGGCCGCCAGGGGGCGGGGCCCATGGAGCGCTCACCCCTGCTGCCGTCCGGGTTCAGGCGCTGGACCCCGACCTCGGCCAGGTTCAGGCCCGAGATCTGCTGCGGCCCCCAGTTCCATCCGTACGCCGTGCCCTCCGCGGTGGTGAGCGCGAACCCGTTGTCGAAGACACCCAGGTTCCTGAGGCGGACCGCCGCCACCGTGTCCAGGCCGGCCGCCTGTCCCACGTCGGGGTCCGTCACCGCGGCGAAGAGCTCCGCATACGCACCGGGTCCCACCGCCGTGCCGGGAGCCGACCCCAGCACCTGGCGGGCCACCGCTTCCAGGTCGAATGCACCCTGGTCCGGCACCGGTTCGCCCGCCCGGAGCGCGTCGAGCCGCGAGGCGGCCCGGTACAGGACCGGGTAGTCGGACCGGGCCACCACGTCGGGGCCGAAGGCGAGCGCCAGCTGGTCGTGGACGGGGTCGGTGGCCGGTCCGGCGTCGGCCTCCATGTCCATGTCCGTGTCCATGTCCGTGTCCATGTCCATGTCCGTGGCGGACGTTCCCGGGCCCGCGTCGACCGCTTGCGCGGCGCCCGCGTACGGGGCGATCGGACCCGTGTCGGACTTCGGCAGGCCGTAGGCCGTGTCGGCCGGGCGGAGACCCTGCCTCGTCGGGTGCTCCGCGGCCGTCGGCGCCGGGAGGCCGGGCGAGTTGTCGCCCACGGACCCCGCGAAGTCGTCGGGGCCGCTGTCGCCGATGGACCGTGCGGGGTCGTCCGTGCGGCCGTAGGTCTGGGTCGTGCTGCCGGCCGGTGGCGGGGCCGAGACGCGTTCTGTGGCGTTGGCGGCCGCCTTGACCGCCTTCAGTGCTGTTTGCGGGTCGGCGGGGGGCACTTCGATCGCCCGGAGCGCGTCGTACGGGTTGCCGTCGCGGTCGGTCATCTCGCCGTGCGACTTCACCAGCAGGTCCGTCGGCACCGCGTACCGGATCTGCTTGCGGCTCGGGTCGGCCGCGAGAGCGGTGTGGTCGCGCGCGGAGGACTTCTCGACCATGACCACGACCCGGCGGGCCCCCTCCGGGACCGGTCCGAGGGCGGCCAGGGCGGACTCCGGATCCGGCGCGACCTGCTGCAACTGCCGTACGTTCAGCTCTGTCAGGCTCTCCGCGTCGGCTTCGGCCGGGGCCGCGAAGGCCAGGAACACCGGCCGGCCGACCGGCGGCAGTTCCGCCAGCCCCTCCGCCGCCAGGCCCACGTACGCGGGGATAAGCGACGACAGACCCTGGGTCAACCCGGGGGCCATGGCGTGCACTTCGTCGCGGATCCGGCCGAACAGGGCGCTGTCCGGGTCCGTTTCCTCCGCCTCCTCGACCAGCGCGTTCAAGGCCGGCTGCGACAGCATCGGCGGAACGGCCGACTCGCCTTCGGCCAGCGCCGTGTCCATCGCCCGCCGTACCAACGGCTCCAGCACCGCCGGGCGTTCGGCGGCGGGCAGGTCCTCGATCCCCGACTCCAGCAGCGAACGGTTCGAGTCGAGGCTCAGCGCGTACAGCGCACTCACATGGGCCGGGTCGAGCCGGGCCAGGGGAGAGTCCTCGCCGTCCCAGCCACGGGCCGCGGCATGCCTCGCCGCCCAGCTGTCCGCGCCGAGACGGGACCCGGCACCGGCCGGGACGGGCGGGAGGTCCTCGGCCTCCGACAGGGTCCGCACGGCCTCCGACAACCCGTCCGGCACCTGGACACCGCCGGCCGTCTGCGAGTCCGATGCCATGAACCCCGCGTACAGCTGCCGGTGCGGCGGACGCAGCAGGTTCGCGAACTCCCCGGGAGGCAGCCCCTCGCGCGGCGCGAACATGGTGTCGGCCAGCCCGTACAGATGCACCTGGCCACCGGCGAGCGCCGCGGTGAGCGCGCCCTGGTTCGCGCTCATCGCGGACGTCTCCAGATCGCTGACAAGCGCGGCGAGGGAATAACCCCGCAACAGCCCCCAGCCGAACACGGCCTTCACGAACGACGGGAAGCGGTCGCTGGGCAGTCCCAGGTCCGCGTACATCCGGTACATCGTCCGCGTACTCAGCGCCCTGCCCTGGTTCACCCTGATCCCGCGCCAGGCACGAAGCTGCCGCACCGCGGCTTCGTCGGCGGCCAGTTGGAACAGCGCCCCGGGATACCTGGTGGCCGCCGCGTGCGCGACAACGGCCATCAGCTCGTCCGGGCCTCTCGGATCGGCCGGGCCGCTCGGACCGGCCGGTGCCCCCGGTCCGCCGGCGGCGGCCAGCGCCGTCACGGCCTCCCGCAGGACGTCGTGCGCCGCCGGATCGTCCGACAGGCGCTCGCCCAGCGCCTCCTCGTAGTCCGCCGAGATCTCGTCCCACTGCTGCGGGTCGGTGCCATAGCGTGCCGCCTGGCCGGCGAAGTACGGATCGGCCGGGTTCGCCGGTACGGCCGAATCCCGCGTGTCCCGCGCCCGGAAGGGCACGACCTGCGGTTCGGCCGCCCCCCAGCCGGGGTCCAGCCGGAGATCCGGGGTGGCCGCAGTGGTGGTGACGGTCGTGTTCGCCGCGTGGGTGACGCGCTGCGCGGGCTGCTGATCGGCCGACAACTGCGCCGCCGAGACCCCGGCGGGAGATCCGGCGCCCGCCGAGCAGAGAACCAGCAGCATCGGCAGATAGGGAGGTATCTTCGCCGCCGCCGACCACTGTGCGGTCATGCTGCCGTCCTGCGAACCGCTCACGGCCTTCGGGCCGAAACGCCCCGGCACCATGACGGAGTGCCGGGTGCCGTGCGCGGACCTGACGACGAACCCGGGCGGCCCGGAGACCGACATCACCGGCAGCTGCCAGTCGTGGCGCGCGCCGGTCGTCTTCGTGCGCTCGTCGTAGACCCTGTAGCCGCTCAGGGCCGGGAGTCCGGAGTGCGCCGGAGCACTGAGGCTGGTGATGCCGATCAGGTCGCCGGACTCCGAGTACAGGTCCTTGACCAGGATCTCGTTGTTCCACGGGGTCTCCGACAACGCCCGCGGCACCTCGGTGGCGATCAGATGCGCGTACCACTGGCCGGTCCTCGCGTCCGTCGCGACACCGGACATGCCGTTCCTCGTACGGACGGGAGACGGCGACTGCACCGCATGGGTGCCCGGAGTCCGTGAGAAGAGCGATGTCTTGCGCAGCGACACCGGGTTCCTGATCTCCACCAGCATCGGGTGCCCTGCCCCCGGCCGCGCCTGCCGCACCAGTTCCCGCAGTTTCGCGAGAGCGGCGTCGCGGTTCGACATTCCCATGTCGAACGGCGGGAGTTCCATCTCCGCGCCCTCGGCCGCGAAGGGCTTCTGCTCCGCGGACAGCGGGCCGGGCGCGATCATCGGGAACCACATGGAGCCCCCGTCCGCGGGCTCGGCCTGCAGCAGGTCCAGCGCCTCCTCGGCCATCGCCGCGTGCCCGCGCACCTCGGCGAGAAGCCGCTCGTCGACACCACGGGCGAAGGCCTCGACCGCCGCCCTCACGTCCGCCGCGGTTCCGGGCCGGTCGACCACGTCGCGGATACGGGGATCGCGCAGCATCAGCAGCGGCCACGACGACCGGTCCCCGGGCCTGCCCTGCTGCCCCGCAGCGACGACGAGTGCCCGCAGCCGGTCCACGGTGAGCCCCGGCACGAAGACCCGCGCGTCAGGACCCGAGGCCAGCGTCAGCGCCATGGCGTGCCCGCGCTTCAGGAACCTCACCGCGTACGCGGCCCCCGGATTGCGCAGCAGATCACGCCAGGCCTCCCGGCGCTCCCGCCACATATCCGCCCCCGAAGCGGGGTCGGCGTGGTGGCTCAGCCCGTACCCCAGTACGTCGAGGGGGTTCACCCAGTCGCCCTGCCCGGTGATCTCCCCGGCCAGCAGCGCCTCCGTCGCCCGCGCGTACGCCTCCACATGCGGCGGCTGCTCCAGCACGGCCCGGATCGTCCGGTCGCCCGCCAGCGCCCCGCGGGCCAGCCCTTCCAACGGGGCCAGCACGCCGTGGATCCACCCGTGCACCCGGGACAGGTCGGTCAGCCAGGGATCGGGCTCCATCTGCCCGTCCCACGCCCCGGCCCGGCGGGAGACGTCCAGGAACCACTCCCACGGCAGCGCGTCCGGACGTGACAGATGCCATGCCGCCAACGCGTCCCGGAACTCACGCACCTCGTCGCCCGGGAACCGCAGCCCCTGGTGGAGCATGAGCATGAACTCGATCTGCCGGGCCTGATCGAGCTGCCCGGCCGTCAGCCGGCCGGACCCCCGGTACCCGCGCGCCTCCATCGCGGCATCCCACTCGGCGCCCCGCCCCGTCACACCGGCCGGCGGCGTCAGCCCCAACTCCCGGGCGTACCAGGCCCCGACCCGCTCCAGTGCCTCCATCAGCTCGTCGAACGGCGCCCGGTCCACAGAGCTGAGCAGGCGCTCGTACGCACTGCTGGTGTCGAACCCGTCGAGCGACCGCCGGCCGAACAACGCCATCTGGACGGATGCCGCGCGGTCTCTGTCGCCGCCGAACCGTCTCCGGGCGTCGTCGATCAGCTGCGAGAGTGCCTGGCGCGCGTACTCGTGCACCCGCGCGTCGGCCGCCATCGCAACGGCGGCCGCCCGCCCGTACTCCGCCGACCGCGCCGCGTACGCGCCCCGTATCCCGGGCGGCCCGGCGAAGAACTCCGGAAACCTCGGCTCGTGGACGGAGCGGGGCGCCGAGGCGGTGGTGGGTGCGGGTGCGGGTGCCGCGGAGTGTGCGGCGGGCGGCCGGCCCTCGCCCGGTGGCGCCGCCAGTGCCGCGACCGGAGCCGCCGTGAACGCGGTACTACCGCCGAGGCCCCGGTTCCAGAAGGCGGCGACGGCGCTGCTCTCGACCGCGACCCGACGCGATGCGGCCTGGCTCCGGCCGCTCTGCTTCCGGCCGCTCTGCTTCCGGCCGCGCGGCTCCCGGCCGCTCTGCTCGCCGGCGGTCGCGGACACGGGTGCGTACACGAGTGCGGGTGCAGGTGCGGGTACGGGCGCGGATGCGGGCGCAGGCACGGGTGCGGGCGCGGGGTCATGAGGCTTCGGTCGGTAGGTGTTCTCCGCCGGGTTCCACAGGCCGCGAAATCCCTCGTAGAGCCGGTTCTCGGCCCGGGTCCGCCCGACCGGGTTCGCGGCGCCGGTACCCGGTTCGGTGCCGTACAGCCGCTCCAGGAGCGGCAGCAGCGTCTTCTCCTGCTTCCGCGCCCAGCGGGCCCCGTTCTTCCGCCTCCGGCCGGTGTACGGGTCCCGCCCCTTGTTCGTACCGAGGTAGGCGTTGGTGGCCTGGGCGAAGTACTCGTACTCGTTCCGGGACGAGTAGTTGCGGCTGTCCTTGTCCTGGCGGTCCGGGCCGTACAGCGGGCCGTCCGGCCACTGCACCTTGGTACCCCGGGCCACCTTCTCGGCGTACGCCCGCCCGATCAGCTCCCGGTCGGAGTCGCTCAGCCCGTGCGCATGGATCATGTGCGCGAACTCGTGGACGGTGGTGGAGTACCCGTCCGCGAACCGGCCCGCCCGCGGCACGTTCGTGGTCTCGCCGAGGAGGTTCTCCTCCGTGATCGCCATCGACGTGTCATCGGTCAGTGTGACCCCCCGAACGCCGTCCCACTTCCGGCCGTTCTGCCCGGCGATCTCCTGCCCCGCCAGATGGCGGAACGGCGACAGCGAGGTCATCGCCTCGTTCCTGGGCACCACGACCGCCCTGCTGCCCGCCTTGAGCAGCTTCGCGGCCACGACCGGGTCGGCCAGCATCCGCGCCAGCGTCCGCTGCGCCTCGTGCCGCGCCGACACCGGCTGATCCACCCCGCCCGGCACCTGCACCAGCAACTCCGCGGCCACCGAGGCGAACTCCGCGGCCGGCAGGCTGGTGCGCAACGCGTCCACCAGCGCGGCGTCCTTCGCCAGCCGCTCACGCTCGTCGACGCCCAGGAACTCCGCGCCCGCCGACCGCCAGACCCGCCGCGCCGTGCCGGCCGCGACGGCGTCGAGCGCGGGCGGCCAGGAGTCGAGCCGCACCATCGACTGCCGCACCTCGTCGAGCGATCCCGGCCCGCGTCCGTCCGCCGCCAGGTCCTCCGCCGGCAGATCCTCCGCGGTCACGTGCCGTGCGATCCACTGGCGTACGGCGTCGTCGCGCCGGACGCCGGACACCGGCTCCGCGCTGCCCAGACCGCGCCGGTTCTCCGGGTCGCCGCCCGGGAGCTCTGCCATGGCCGCGGCGGTGGTCGGAGCGGTGGGAGCCTGTGTGTCGCCGGTCGGGAAGGCCGGCGCGGCTTCGGACTCCGTCCGTACGGGCCGGAACGGCAGCGGGTCGTCCGAGTCGGTCTCCGGCACCGACGAACGCTCGGCGGACTCCTCCGGGGAGAGGGGCGTACGGGAGTCGGGGGCGGCCGCGTCCGGGGGCGACGACTCGCCGGAATCGGCCTGGCCGTCCTCGGCGCGGGCGTCGGCCACGACGGCCTCACCGGAATCGGCGTGGGCCCGCTGCTGCGGACCGCCGACGGGGGTTCCCGCGGGACCACCGGCAGGGGTGCCCGCGTGACCGCCCGCAGGGCCGCCCACAGGGGTTCCCACGGCGGCCGGGAACGGCGACAGCGAGCCCTCGACGGTGCCGTCGGCCGCCGCCGGACCGGCCACGGAACCGTCCTGTGCGGAACCGACCGGCGCGGAACCGACCGGAACAGAGCCGACCGGCGCGGTGAGGTCCGGGGCCCCGAGGTCCGGTGTCTGCCGGCCCGCGGGGCCTCCGTCCGCGGTCACCGTGTCGCGGTCCCGGTCCGTGGTCACCGCTTCGGTGTCGGGCCCGGCCGCGTCCTCCTCGTACGGCGTGAGGTTCTCGTCGTCGGACGTCCGCTCTCGTACGGCCTCCTGCGCGCCGGGGCCGTTGACGCCCGCGCCCGGCCGGCCGGTGGGCGACTCGGCGGGGTCCGTGTCCGGTGGGGCCGACTGCTCGTCGTCGGTGAGGAGGTTGTCGGGGTCCTGGTACGCGGAGGAGGCGGCCGGGGTGTACGACGGTGTGGGGGCGGCGGAGCCCACGGTGGTGGGGAGGTTCGGCAGGCCGCCGACGGACGGGGCGCCGCCGGGGAGCGCCGTCTCCGGCGGGTTGAGCGTGGAGAAGACGGACTCGCTGCTCGGCGTCCCCGAAAGGGGCGGCGCGGTCTCGTCGACGGCGGGGTCCGGGACCGAGCCGGCCCCGTCGTTCTCCGCGCCGGGCCCCGAGGAGTCGTACAGGTTCGAGGAGCCGTAGGAGTACGGCGGTTTGGCCCCGCCGCTCACTCCCGTGCCGCCCGCCCCCGGGCCCATCGCTCCGCCCGGGTACGCACCGGTGCCGCCGTTGGTCTCCGCGCCCTGCGGCCCGTACGTGTCGAGGTCGTCGCCGTAGTCCGAAACGGACCAGGTGTCGCTGACATCGCGGACATCGCTGAAAACCGACGCGTCGTCTCTGACATCGCTGAAGACCGACTCGTTGTCGTCGAAGGCATCGGTGCCATGAGTGCCATTGGCGGCATAGGGCGACGGGCCCATTCCGTAGCCGCTCGCGGGGTCAAAGAGGTTGGCGTTCAGATCGGGGCCGGAGTCGGCGGTCGGCAGAGGGGCCGGCGGGTCGTAGTCGACCCCGCCGCCGTTCCCGGCCCCCTTTCCGTCCAGGCCCCCGTTCCCGCTCCCCGCACCGCCGTTGAGCTGATCGGTGTTTCCCAGGCCGAGGTCGGGATTCTTGAAGAACTGGTTGTGCAGCCACTTTCCGCCGCCCTCTGCGACATCGGAGGCGACCTCGAACATGGCACCGCTGGTTCCGGCACTCACGAACGTGGCGGGATTGATGGTGAACGTGCCCTCGTAGAAGAACTTCGTGAACGCTTCCGCGAAGGTTTCGGCCTGGCCCTCGTTGACGAAGGCGAGGGGGACCTCGAAGACCTCTTTCCATCCCCGATTGTTCTTGAAGAAGTTCTTCATCCACGGATCGGCCACCTGGGAGAAAATCCCGCTGAAGGCCCCCGCCAGCGCCCCCAGCACCGCCGACTGCCCGATGTCCGACCAGTCGAAGTCGTCCCGCCGCCGGTCGTCCTCGTCCGGCGCGGTCATCGAGACGATCTGCGCGGCGAACGTGACGAACGCCTCCTGGATGGCTTCCAGGATCGCCGAGAGCGGAGTCGGGACGGCGTGTCCCATCCGCTGCACGATCAGCAGTATGGCCAGCGCCGTACGCGACCGGGCCACGGCTATCTCGGTCAGCGACGTACCGCCGGTGAACACCGCGAGCACGGCGAGCGCGGCCAGTTCGAGTTTCATCATGATGAACTCGATGAGGATCTGGTACTTGCCCTCCGCGAGCTGCATCGAACGGTCCACGTTCCGGCGGCCGATGGCCCGCAGCTCCTTGGCGAAATCCGCGAGATGGTTCTGGCCTCCGTCGTCGACGAAGGTCTTCAGCGCGGCGACGAACTCCTTGGCGATCCCCGCCGGAAGCGCGTTTCCGGCTTCGGCGATCGCGGCCATCATCGCCTCGGAGAAGGCACCGATCTTCTCGGCCAGCCGGATATAAGGATTGCGGCTGCTGTAGCCCTTGTCCTCATCACCGCTGGCGACCTCGGCGCCCAGCCACCACCTGATGAACTCCCGCAGCTCGGGAGAGAAGTTGACCGACATCTAGCGACGCGTTTCGCTTTCCGCGCTCTGCGACTCGATGTCCTCCATCGCGAGGTTCTGGGGCCTCTGCACGTTCTGCGCCTCCTGGACGACCGCGGCGGCCAGAGACAGATATCCGTTGGCGATGTCTCCCAGCGTCTTGAGCACCTGGTCCCGCTCCTCCCGGGCCTGCGCACCGACCCGGTCGGCGAAGAGGTCGCCGTCGCCCTCCACGCCCCAGCAGCCGTCGTACTCGGAGACTGCACTCTCGAAAGCGGGCACCATCGCCCCGGCGAGACGGGCCCCTTCACCGATGCCTCCCGAACTCGCCACGATCGCGGGCATGTTGGCCGAGTAGTCGTCACCCATGGCTATGTGCTCCCCTGTCGTTTGTTCGCGGCTCCGCGACCGCCGGGCGGGGCCGCGGGCGCCCCTTCGTCCTCGTCCTCGTGGATCTCGTCGCGGAGCCGGCTCATGGCCGTCGACCCCTGCTCCACGGAGGTCTCGCTGATCAACGATCCGAAGACCGAGCCCCAGTCGACCCCCATCCGCTCCGGAGCCATCCCTCGCGCGGTCATCCTGGTGAGCGGGTCGAGCGTGTCGACGACCCTGCGTGCCATCTCGGCGCGAGCCGCGTTCGCGGCTTCCAGCACCGACGCGGAGAGCTGCGAGGCGGCCATGCTCCGGTACTTGCCGTCCAGGAACTCCAGGCTCGTCAGTTCGCCCTTGGCCCCGACGGCCACCTGGACCGATCTGTCGGCCGACCGCGCCGTGACCGACGCGGCGGCCAGCTCGCCCCGCACCTTGGCCGCGGCTTCCTCCGTCGCCTTGAGATGGGCCATCGCCTGGGCCACCCGGTCTTCGATCGGCTGACTCAACTCGGTCTCCTCACTGGTCGATTGAGCGTCACACTGGTCGATCGGGCGTCACACGGTCCTCGCGCCGTACCGTCGGCGCGTCACACGGTCAGCGCCCCAGGGCCTGGGGCGCGCCGCCCTCGTCGGTGCCCCAGACGTCCTCGTCCTCCGCCAGCCAGGTGGTCCGCTCGCGGTCGCTGCTCGCCGTCTGCTGTCCGCCCCCGCCGCCTCCGCCCATGCCTCCCATGGGGGGCATGAAGGGCGTACCGCTGGAGGTCTGCTGTGTGGCCCTCGGGACCACGCCGTGTTCCTCGCCGTCCACGGTGGGGGTGGCGCCCGCCCCTCTGGCGGAGCGGGAGACACCGGGCTCGATGACGTTGCGGACCCGCTCGCCGGAGCCCGAGGCATCACCACCGCCCCGCATCATCGGCGGCATCATCGGTGTGCCCCCGGTCCCGGCCGAACCGTCCGAGGCGGCGAGCGCCCCGTCCCCCTGGGGGCGCCCCAGCGCCGAGGACAGGTCGTCCTGGTTGTAGAGGTTGTCGCTGAACGCGGAGGAGTACGCCGAGCCGGCCGAGCCCGCACCCGACGGGTCGTACCCCGAGAGGTCGGGAGGCTGCGGGAGGTCCGCGATGCGCTGGCGGATCAGCTCGTCGATGTTCTTGTCGCCGGCACCGATCCGGTCGTACTCGGCCTGGATGTCGCCCATGCGCTGGTCGTACTCGGCCCTGGCGTCCCGCCGCGCCTGCTCCGCGTCCGTACGGGCCTGCTGGCGCTCCTCCTGGGCCGCCGCCTTCTGCTCGTCGTACTCGTCCTTGGCGTTCGCCTCGGCGGCGTCGGCCTGCTGAACGGCATCGCGCTCGGCGGCGTCGATCTCGGCGAGCCTGCGGTCGTACTCCTCACGGGCCGTCTGTTCGTCGGCCCCACCGGCTATCGCACGGTCGTAGTCCTGCCGCGCGTCGGCCCGGTCCGCGTTCGCCTGCTGCTGCGCCTGCTCCCGCTGCTCCTGGGCCTCGGCCTTCTCCTGCTCGTACTCCTGCTTCGCCTCCGCCTGCTGCCGGTCGGCTTGCTGCTCGGCCGCTTCGCGCTCCGCGCGGGCGTCGGCCTTCTGCTGCTCATAGTTGGACTGGGCATCGGCCTTGGACTGCTCGGCGTCGGCCTTGGCCTGCAGCTTCTCCTGTACGGCCTCGCGCCGGGCCTGCTCCTGGTCGCGCTCCGCCTCGGCCCTGGCCTCTGTCTGCTGCTGCTTGGCCTCGGCCCGGTCCTGCTCGTTGCGGGCGAGTGCCTCGTCCTTCTCCCGCTCGGCCTCCGCCTTCGCCGCGGCCTGCTCCTGCTTGGCCTCCGCCTTCGCGGTCTCCTGCTCCTGCTTGGCGGCGGCCTGCTCCTTCTTGGCCTCTTCCTTCTCGGCGGCCTGTTCCTTCTTGGCCTCTTCCTTCTCCGCCGCCTGCTCCGCCTTGGCAGCCGCCTGTTCCTTCTTGGCCTCTTCCTTCTCGGCGGCCTGCTCCTTCTTGGCCTCCTCCTTCTCCTTGTCCGCCTCGGCCTTGGCTGCCGCCTGCTCCTTCTTCGCCTCTTCCTTCTCGGCAGCCTGCTCCGCCTTGGCCGCGGCCTTCTCCGCGTCCGCCTCTTCCTTCTGCTTCTTCGCCTGCGAGAGCGCGAACGCCTGCTGTGCGGCGGCCTGTTCCCTGGCCTCGGCCCGGTCCTGATCGTTCTGAGCCTTGGCCTCGTCCTTCTCCCTGTTCGCCTCCTCCTTCGCGGCGGCCTGGTCAGACTTGGCCTCTGCCTTCTCCCGGTCGGCCTCCGCCTTCGCCTCGTTCTTCTCCCTGTTCGCCTCCTCCTTCGCCGCGGCCTGGTCAGACTTGGCCTCCGCCTTCTCCCGGTCGGCCTCCGCCTTGGCCTCGTCCTTGTCCTTCCGCGCTTCCTCCTTCGCGGCTGCCTGGTCAGCCTTGGCCTCCGCCTTCTCCTTGTCGGCCTCGGCCTCCGCCTCTTCCTTGTCCTTCCTCGCCTCCTCCCGGTCCTTGTCCCGCTCGGCCTTCGCTTCCTCCTTGTCCTTCCTCGCTTCCTCGCGGTCCTTGTCCCGCTCGGCCTTGGCCTCCGCCTTCTCCTTGTCCGCCGTGGCCTTGGCCTCGTCCTTCTCCTTCCGCGCGTCCGCCTTCTCCTTTTCGGCGGTCGCCTTGGCCTCGTCCTTCTCCTTCTGCGCGTCGTTCTTCTCCTTCTGGTTCTCCACCTTTGTGGAGATCTCCGAAAGAGTGCGCTTGTCCTTGTCGGTTATCTTGGTGTCAAATGCCTTTTCCGCGGCGGCGAAGGCGTTCTGAACGGCGACCATGGCATCGGAACCCGCCACGCTGAGCCAGTCCTGCGCGCACTGCTCCCACCGTTTTACGGCCTCGGCGCCTATCTTCTTCCACGTCTCCATGTCGTTGGGCGCGCCATAGGGAAGACCGTCGATCACGATGTTGTTGTCGAACTTCTCCGTCGCGACGACCACGGTTCTGTATATACGGCCGGAGCCCGAGACCCGGAAGTCGGTGCCCTCGTTGTAGTTGCCGAGGAGATTTATTCTTGCTGTTTGCAGCATGTCGTACAGCCAGCGCTGCGGGTTGCTCTCGGACTTCCACACCTCCCACGCGGACTGGAGAGCCTTCGCCTGTTCGAAGATCACAGTCTGGGCAGCGGCCAGAGCCCGCGCGGGTTCGGACCTCGTGGGCACTCCGTCGATGGTCGAGTAGGCACCTTCGCCACTCTTTCCGTCGCCGTTGACCTGGTCGGCGTATCCCTCGTAGTTCCGTGCCAGTTTGTGGACGAGCTGCTTGAAAATGGCTGCCGAGGTGCCGTCCCAGGACTTACTGCCCTCACCGATGTCTTCGGTGTCCCACATCTCCAGGGTGTGGGCACTCTCCTCGAAGAACGTGACGACCCGGTCGAACGCCTTTGCCGCCTCGGTGAAGGAGGTCAGGTCGACATAGGCGCCGTCGCCCACCGGGCGGTCGAAGCTGGTGAATCCGTGGGTGTTGTAGGGGTACGTGGTCAGTTCCCGGAGGGCCGCCACGGAGCCGTGGACGTACTGGGCCAGGAGCTTGTTGTCCCACTTGACGGCCTCTCCCTCCTTGTTCCAGCCCCCCTTGTTCTTCAGGTACTTGCTCGTCTGCTCGCCGCCCCCGATCACGTCGTCACCGCTCGGCGGCAGGACACCGGCGGTGCCCAGGAGCGTGATGTGCGCCCGGTAGCGGTCGAGCAGCGTCCCCGCGTCGGCGTCCTCCGCATTGTTGTAGTTGCGGTAGTACGGCATGACGAAGTCGGTGTTGAGAACCCTCCAGCCGCCCGTCGTGAGGAAGCCGGGCGTGTACTCCGAACCGCCCACATGATCCAGCCGGACATGCATCAGCGGGATGTCTTCGTTCCCCTTGAGAGTTTCGAACAACGTACTCCGCGGTGGAAGCTCATAGCCGGTGAGCATGTCGACTATTATTTTCCAGTTGTCATCGTTATTGTCTTGAGTTTTCTTCTCGTCGGCCATCGATGCACTCCGCGAAATCGTACGAAAAAGGGGCTACCGGTTCCGCTTCAAGCTGCCCTAATTCTCGCTGCCCTCACCACTGCCACCGCTCCCGCCGGAGTTTCCGAAATCACTGTCGACATCCTCGAAGATGTCCATGAATTCACCTGCGGCAATGCTTTCCAGGTTCTTCGCCTGGTTTTCACCCAGCAGGTCGATGGTTTCCCGCAGCGCTTCCGCGATGTCCTCGAACAGCACCTTCTGATCCTCGAATATGCGAAAGATCTCAGCCGCAGATTTCTGGATCACCGTGTTCAGCTCGGCCCCGCCGGCCCCGCCCGACGCACTCTTGTCGTCACTCCCGGGCGCCGCCGGAGCGCCGGCCATGAGGCCGATGATGAGCGGCTCCGTGACTTTGAGCGTGGTGCTCGTGGGGCCGTCGGAGATGTACGAGATGGGCTTGGTATCGGTGACCGCGTTGTGCTTGAGCATGCCGTCCAGCGCCGCCGAGAACTTCTCGACGTGCTCTTCGATGAACTTCTTCAGATACGCGCTGTCAAGGACCGTGACGTCGGCCACGTCGTTTCCTTCCGTCGGCGCCGTGGACCGGGGCGGTCCCGCGCACAGGGCTTCTGAAAGATCCGCGGTCGGGCGCCAGGACCCGCGGTCAAGCGTCGGGCGCCGTCGGCCTCGGCCGCTCGGGGCGATGCAACGGCGCCCGGCACAGCTGAGGCCGACGGCGCCCGGTCGTTCTCCTGCCGTTCCCGCCCCGTCTTCGGCCCCGTGCCGTCGTGCACGGGGAGGGCTCAGGAAGTCCGTTCAGAGTCCGTTCAGTGCGGAGCGGAGGAAGTCCGTTCCGCGCGGTCAGCTCCCGCCGATCCTGATGTCGCCCCACCTCTGCGAGCGCCTCTGCTCGTTCCTCCGGTAGCCGACGGAGATCTCCTCCAGCAGCACGGAGTGGTTGCCGAGCAGGCTCCTGATGTTTTCGACGGCACCGTTCCACTGCGCCTGGACGCCGGTGTAGACCTCCTTGTCGTCACCGATCCAGGTCTCCTGGAGCGCGCTCAGATCCCGGTTCAGCTCATCGATGACGCTGTAGATCTCCTTCGAGATGACACGCATGTCGTCCACCGCGACCTCGGCGCCGCCGTAGTCGATGTGGATGAAACCCTGGCTGAAGTCCATTGGAGTCCTCGATTCGCCGCGAGTGCGGTGGGTGTGCGATGACGGCCTGTGGGCGAGACCGTGACGGCCGAGCGGTGTTCCCCGATGGCTGTGCCGTACGACCACGCGGGCGCTGACGGGGCGCCCGCCGGCCGTCAGGCGTTCGGGTTGGTGCCGCCCTCCCCGTTCGGGCCGGTGTTGTACCCGTTGAGCTGGTCGAACACAGCCGTGGACCTCGAGTACTCCTGATCGATCGCATCGCTCGAGGAACCCTGCATCAGGCCCTGTTCCATGAGGGTGTTGTTGAGCTCGTCGACCATCCGGTCCAGGTTGAGCAGAATGGTGTCGACATGGCCGTCCCACGCCGCCAGCAGATCCTTGAATTTCCGGCCGTCCTCACCCCCGTAAGCGGAGGAGAGATTCGTCGCGTTGGTCTGTACGCCCTGCTGGGTTCGCTGGATCGAGGTGAACGCCTGCTCAAGCGCCCTGATTCCGCCGCGTGTCGCCTGTTCTTCGGACTGCTGCATGACCATGAGGGAATTTCCTTTCGGCGACAAACACCGACGTGTGGAGCCCCTACCACCCCGTGGGCAGACAAGGTGGCCCCTGCGATCACTCAACCGGTTCGCCGGGACACGGGGTGGCCAGATGCTAAGCAGGCGGCAACTTGTTTGGCAATCGCCCACCGAAACGAAATCGAGCCCGATCCCCGGCCCTTTAATGCTCGATTGAGCAAAGGCCTTGAATTCACGTTGCTCACTTGAGCGGTGACGTGAATTCAGAGGGACAGAACGGGCGTTACTCCCCGTTCTCCCGTCTCCGCCGGACACGCGGACTTAACACCAGGTGACCGCGGCGGATCCAGAAATTTCCTTTCCGGAAGATCCACCGCCCGACTGCTTCCCTCTCGGGCCCGCTAGACCTTCGGACAGCGCAGCGTCACGCGTGCCTCGCCCGAGGAGGCCGCCTCGGGAGTGAGGTCCGGGCCGCTGGGCAGCATGGCCAGCATCGGCGAGGGCATCGTGCGCTCCTCGACCCCTTCGTATCCCAGCGCCTTGAGCCCCTCCTGGGACAGCAGCCGGTACTTCACGCCCTCGTCCGTCACCAGGTACGTGGTGTCGCCCAGCGCGCTGCCGCCCGCGCCCAACACCCTGACCAGCGCGCCCTTTCCGGCTCGTACCGCGATGGCGTCGACCTTCAGACAGCCCGGCACGATCTCCGGGCCCGGTGGCTGCACGGCTTGTGGCAGGGCGCTCTCCGGCAGCACGGACGCGCCCACCCGTACGGCCCCCGCCGCGGAGTCGACGCCCGCGCACGCGACGGAGCCGGCCGCGACCTCGACCCCCTCCGGCGGCTTCGCGGGCAGCCGCGCCGAGTTGGCCGCGCCGTCCTCGGACCGCGGGGCGAGATGCTCGGTCAGCACATCGGCCCCGAGGGTCGCCACGGTCGCTGCGGATCCCCCGTACGCCTTCTCGCGGGTCCCCGGATCGCCCAGCAGGAGGGCCGCGCCGGTGGCCGTGAGCGGGACCAGCCCCTCCTTCCTGAGCAGGTGGTAGCGGGGTGCGGAGCCCGGCACGTCGACCCGGAAGAGCTGTCCGATCCTCGTGCCGCGGCCCGCGAGCGCGGGCCCGTCGTCGCCTCTGCCCGGTACGTCGGCCGGGGCCAGGTCGGGTCCCTGGGGGAAGCTGTCGAGGAACGCGGACGCGACGGGCCGGGGGGTGATGTCCCCGTATCCCAGGGCCTCGACGGCGTTCGCGCGCTCGTCCAGGCGCAGCCGGCTGCCCTGCCACAGCAGGTACGTGGTGCCGTCGGGCCCGGCGACCAGCAGTCCCTCGCCCTTCCCCAACTGCCGTCCGCCCGGCACGTCCTGAGCCTCGTCGGCGCCGAGGGCCAGCGTCGTGGTGGCCGTGACGACGCCCGTCGTCCTCGGCAGGACGCCGGAACACACCAGCCACGGCTTGCTGTCCAGGTCACCGGTGGCCGGCAGCGCCTCGGGGCCGTCCGGGATGCCGACGGGCGCCCCGTGCGGGGTGCCGGCCAGCGAGGAGGTCCCCACCGTCGTCACACCGAGGGCGCCGCCGGCCATCAACTGGGCCGACGCGTAGTTGCGTACGGGGCGCAGCCGTCCGTCGAGATACAGGTAGCGGGCGCCCGTCTGCTTGTCGACGATGAGGTCCTGCGACGTACGCCAGGAGTCGTTGCCGCCCGGTCTGATGAGCCCGAAGACGAAGGCCCCTGCGCACACCAGCACGGCGATGATCACGCCTATCGCGGCGCCGCGGTTGGTTCTGCCCAGGGGGCTCTCCGGGTCGTCGGGCTCGGCCCGCAGCATGGCCGAGGCCAGTCTCCCCATGACGAAGAGATGCGCCTGTACCTGGTCGCGTTTGCTGTGCATCGGTGCGGTTCTCCCGGGTCAGCCGTTGATGCCGCGGAGCATGCCGTAGACGCCCATGGACCAGAGGGTCAGCGGCAGCATGCTGATGGCGGCGAGCGAGTGCAGCAGCTCGGCGGCGCGTCCCCAGTACGGCACCAGACGCCGCCCGGGCACGGTCCACGAGGCGATCGTGATCACGGCCGTCAGTGCCAGCAGACCGGCCGTCAGGGCGAGCCGGTCCTGCGGGCCGAGGCCGTCCGCCGCTTCGAGCAGCAGCAGTGCCGTGCCCCAGGCCCCTGCCGTGGTCAGCGCGACCCGCTGCAGGACGTTGCCCAGGCCCCTGCTGTGCAGCAGCAACAGCAGCGACAGGGCCACCACGGTGAGCACTCCGGGCAGGTCGGGATCGGTCACCAGCGCCGTCAGACAGGGCAGACAGATCAGGCCGATGGCGAGGTAGAAGGCGGTCATCCAGCCGTCCGCCAGCGTCGCGCGGGCCTCGACGTCCGAGGCCGGATACGGATCGATGCCCTCCTGCAACTGCTGGACGTTGGTGGGCAGCGGCGGCATCCGCATGCCCGAGAGCCGGAACGACAGCGAGGGTACGAAGCCGCCGAACAGCACCACCACGACGGCGACAACGCCGGCCGACTGCTCGGGCGTCAGGCCCAGGATGATCAGGGCGGCGCCGAGGGCCCCGGCCACGGCGACGGAGGCCGTGCCGAGGAACAGCGCCGGGTACATGCCGACCGCGGCCAGCGCGAGCACCGCGGCGCCGCCGCCCGCGGCGGAGGCCGCCAACAGCCGTGCGCCCAGCACCGCGTCGCCCTCGGCCCCGCCCAACTCCCCGCCGGGCAGCAGCCATCCCGCCGTCGCGAAGTAGGGGGCCGCCATGAGGCCGAGCATCGAACCGGCGCCGGAGTCCCCGACGGCACGGGTCGCGGAGCCCGCCCCGGCGAGCAGCAGCAGTCCGGCCGCCGCGGCCACGACCGCCCGCAGCCAGCCGGGCGTTCCGGGCAGGGCAAGCAGCACGATACCCAAGCTGAGAGTGGCGACGGCCATGCCGTGCAGCAGCCGCCGGGCGGCCTCCGCGCTCCAACTGTGCGGCCGGCTCCGCATGGTGGTGGAGATCCCGTCCACCAGGTCGTCGAGGTGCACCTCGGGCAGCGCCTCGTTGCGGGGGCTCAGGAAAAGCGCCTCGCCGTCGCGCAGGCCGAGGGAGTCCAAGGTACTCTCGGGGTCGAGCGGTGGGCCGCCGAGACGTTGCAGCACCCAACCGCCGTGCTCCAGACCTGATTCCTCCAGGTCGTCACCTCCGTACCCGATGACTGTGGGCAGCAGATCGGCGACGGAGACATCGGAGGGCACAGCCAGGTCGACGGTCCTGGCCGGAGCACGCACGGTGACGCGGCACAGGCTTGCCGCATGAATTTCAGTCATGGGCTTCGGGTTCACGCTTTCTGGGCGGCAGTAAGTCGGGCGCGGTACGTGCCGGACGAGTTTGTCGGCGGCCGGTCCTTTTCGCAACTCCCTGAAGCTACAACGTATCCCGCTTTCGCATCGCCGACTTCCGCACCCCCTTACCGGAAACCGACTGCGGTTGCCGATTCCGGTAAACACCGGATTACGCCGCACTGTTGCCACGGAAGTTATTCCGACATCATCGAGGAGGCCATTCGTTGAGCGTGATCCTGTTCCGCAGGCCGGCACGCCGCAAAGGTCCGGAACTGCCGTCGGGAGACCTCAGTCTTCAGGAACCGCCGACACTTCCCGAGGTCGTGCCGGACAGTTCCGCGGTATGGACGTACTTGCCGATGGCGCTGATGTCCGTTTCGATGATGCTGATGTTCATGCGGCCCGGTATGGCCAAGGCCAGCGGTGGATTCATCTATGTCGCGCTCGGCATGATGGTGATCGCCTCGGCCGCGATGATGGTCGGCCAGGTCATGAAGCGCAACGCCGAACGCAAGCAGCGGATGAAGGGCGAACGGCGCGACTACCTGCGCTATCTGCGCCAGACGCGGCGCAAGGTGCGGGCCACCATCGTCGACCAGCAGCGCGCTCTCGCCTGGCGGCACCCCGAGCCCGACGCGCTGTCGTCCTTCGTGCGCACCACCCGGCTGTGGGAACGCCGGACGTCCGACGAGGACTTCGCGGAGGTCCGGATGGGCGTCGGCGACCAGCGCATCGCGATGAAGCTGACCCCGTTGTCGACCAAGCCCGTCGAGGACCTCGAACCGCTGTCCGCGCACGCCCTGCGCAGCTTCACCCGGGCCTATTCGACCGTACGGGACCAGCCCATCGCGATCTATCTGCGGGCCTGGTCGAAGGTGCTCCTGCGCGGCGACGAGGAGCGGATACGCGGCCTGGTGCGCGGTCTGCTCGCCCAGTTGGCGGTCTTCCACTCCCCCGACGACCTGTGGATCGCGCTGTGTGTCTCGGACGAGCGGCGGGCCGAGTGGGAGTGGGCCAAGTGGCTCCCGCACAGCCTCCACCGGCACGAGGAGGACGGCGCGGGACCGGTCCGGATGATCACCTCCGCCTTCAACGAGCTGGAGAACCTGCTCGGCGCCGAGTTCCACGAGCGGCCGGGCGCCGACCCCGACGCGGCACCGGGGCGCGAGGAGCCGTACACGGTCATCGTGATCGACGGCTGCACCGTGCCCGCGGGCCACCGCTTCGACGGGCACGGGTTCCGCAACGCGGTGGTGCTCGACCTCTCGGGAGCCCTGGCCTGGAAGCCGGGCCGCACCACCCTGCGTCTGGAGGTGGACGAGGACAGCGTCGCGCTGGTCCGCACCGACCGCGACCGCAAGGAGCAGTCGACGGTCCTCGGCAGGCCCGACCGGCTGGGCCCGGTGGGAGCCCTGGCACTCGCCCGGCTGCTCGCGCCCTACCGGATGAGCCTGGGCGGCGACGACTCCAAGCCGTTCTCCAACGACGTCGAGCTGACCGCCCTGTTGAACATCCCCGACCTGCACCGGCACGAGCCGGCCACCCTGTGGGAGCGGTACACCGGCAGCGCCCGGCTCCGGGTGCCCATCGCGGTCAGCGGTGAGGGCAGGCCCGTGGAGCTGGACATCAAGGAGTCCGCGCAGGGCGGCACGGGCCCGCACGGCATGCTCATCGGCGCCACCGGCTCCGGCAAGAGCGAACTCCTGCGCACGCTGGTTCTGAGCCTCGCGCTGACCAACTCCTCCGAGACCCTGAACTTCATCCTCGTCGACTTCAAGGGCGGCGCGACCTTCCTCGGCCTCGACGAACTGCCGCACACCTCCGCGGTCATCACCAACCTCGCCGACGAGGTGTCCCTGGTCGCCCGCATGCAGGACGCCCTGCACGGCGAACTGATCCGCCGCCAGGAGCTGTTGCGCGCCGCCGGCAACTACACCTCCGCCCTTGAGTACGAGAAGGCGCGGGCCTCCGGGGTGCCGTTGCAGCCGCTGCCCAGCCTGTTCGTCGTGGTCGACGAGTTCAGCGAACTGCTGTCCGCGCACCGCGACTTCATGGAGCTGTTCGTCATGATCGGGCGGCTCGGGCGATCGCTCGGCGTCCATCTGCTGCTCGCCTCGCAGCGCCTGGACGAGGGCCGCATGCACCAGCTGGAGAGCCACCTCTCGTACCGGATCGGTCTGCGTACGTTCTCCGCGATGGAGAGCCGCGGTGTGCTGGGTGTGCCGGACGCCTACGAACTGCCCGCCCAGCCGGGCGCCGGTTTCCTCAAGAGCGGTGTCGACGCGCTGACCCGCTTCCGTGCCGCGTACGTGTCGGGCCCGTACGAGCGGCGCCGGGCCGTCGTCCAGGCTCAGGTGGCACGGCAGGTGGTGCCGTGGACGGCGGAGTGGGTGGTGCCGCGCGCGCCCGCCGACCCGGACCTGACGGGCGAGAGCGGCGAGGAGGAACCGGAGGCGGAGGGCGCCGACGAGGAGAGCGGCGAGACACTGCTGTCGGTGGCGCTCGACCGGCTGCGCCACTCGGGCCCGCCCGCGCACCAGGTCTGGCTGCCGCCGCTGGGCATGCCGGCCACCCTGGACCAGATCCTGCCCCCGCTGACCCCCGATCCGCGGTACGGGCTCACCACGGCGGACTGGCCGCTGCGGGGCCGGCTCACCGTGCCGGTGGGCATCGTGGACCGGCCGTTCGACCAGCTCCGCGACCTGCTGACGGTGGACCTCTCGGGAGCCGGGGGCCATGTGGCCGTCGCCGGCGGCCCGCAGAGCGGCAAGAGCACGCTGCTGCGGACCCTCATCACCGCGCTCGCGCTCACCCACACCCCGCGCGAAGTGCAGTTCTACTGCCTGGACTTCGGCGGCGGCACACTCGCCGCCCTCGACGAACTGCCCCATGTGAGCGGGGTGGCGGCCCGCGTGGACACCGAGCGGGTCGGCCGGGTGATCGCCGAGGTCAACACGATCCTCAGCAAACGCGAGCGGTTCTTCCTCGAACACGGCATCGACTCCATGCCCACGTACCGCAAACGGCGTGCGGCGGGCGAGTTCGCCGACGAACCGCACGGCGACGTCTTCCTGGTCATCGACGGCTGGTCCACCGTGCGGCAGGACTTCGACCGGCACATTCCCACCTTCAACGCCCTCGCCGCCCGCGGCCTCAACTACGGCGTCCACCTGATGATCGCCACGGCCCGCTGGGTGGAACTCTCGTCCGCCGTACGCGACCAGACCGGCACCCGGCTGGAACTGCGGATGGGCGACTCGATGGACTCCCAGATCGACTCCCGCAAGGCGGCGACGATCCCCCGCAGCCCCGGCCGGGGCCTGACGCCCGACAAGCTGCACTACCTCTCGGCGCTGCCGCGCGTCGACGGGGTCGAGGACGCCGACGACCTCGCCGACGGAGTCGCCGGTCTCGTCGCCGCGATCAGCGAGAACTGGACCGGCCCGGCCGCGCCCCGCGTACGGATGCTGCCGACCAGCCTGCCCGTCGCCGAACTGCCCGCGCCCGAGGGCGACATCGGACTGCGGATCGCCCTCGGCCTGGACGAGAACGAACTCGCCCCGGTCTGGCACGACTTCACCGAGAACCCGCACATGATCGTGGTGGGCGACACCGAGTGCGGCAAGACCAACCTGCTGAAGCTGATCGCCCGGGGCATCACCGAGCGGTACACCCCCGCCGAGGCGCGCATCATGACGGTGGACTACCGGCGCGAGCTGGTGGAGAGCGTCCCCGAGGCCTACCGGCTCGGCAACGCGGTCTCCCTGGACATGCTCCGCGAACTGGTGGACGGGGCGGCCCGTGCGGTCAAGCAGCGAGTACCCGGCGAGGACATCGCCCCCTCCCGCATGCGGCTCTGCGACTGGTGGCAGGGCCCGCGGCTGTTCGTCCTGGTCGACGACTACGACATGGTCGGCAGCAACTCCATGGCACAGCCGTTCGCCCCCCTGCTCGACCACCTCGCCCTCGGCCATGAGGTAGGCCTGCACATGATCGTCGCCCGCTCCTCCGCAGGCGCCGGCCGCGGCCTCAACGAGTCCCTCCTCCGCAGACTCCAGGAGATCAACACCCCAGGCCTCCTGATGTCCTGCCCCCCAAGCGAGGGCTACCTCTTCGGCAGCGTAAAGGGCCGAGACCTGATCCCCGGCCGAGCAGTCCGAATAGCCCGCCGCAAGACCCTCCAGATCCAAACGGCACGACTGGAGGAGGACCACTGATGTCACAGATGTTGTTTGTCGGGGGCTGCGATGTCGTGCCCCCTAAGGGGCGCGGGGAACTGCGCGACAAGCCACAACGCACCCGCAGCTACGAACCCGACCCAAGCCCCGCAGGGGGGCGCGGGGAACTGCGCGACAAGCCCCCACCGACCCGCAGCTTCATCACCGTGCCTACAGCCAAGCGCTCAGCGGCCCGGCGGCAGCCAGCTCCTGGCCCGCCCCCGCGGAAGCACCGCCGCCAACGCACCAACCAACAGCACCACCCCAAGCCCCACCCCCGCAACAGCCAAAGCCCGATTCCGAGGCCCGGAATCACCCGGCCCCGGAAGACGCGCAGGAACACCCTCCAACCGCTCCCGCACCTCCCCCCCACCCGAAGCAGAAGTAAGAGACAGCGCCGCATACGGATCGAGCCGAGGCGTGTCCGACGGATACGCCGTCCCGAGCAACTGCCGAGACACCTCCGCCGCACTCAACTCGGGCCGATACCCCCGTACGAGCGCGGCCGCCCCCGCGGCCCCGGCCGCGGCCAGCGACGCACCGGACCCGATGTAGTGACCGGCCCCCTTCGGCCCGACACTGACCATGGAACTGCCGGGCGCCGACAGATCCGGCTCGTACGCGGGCGGACCGTTCTTCTGCCGGAGCCCGCTGGGCCCGAAGTCCACGACGGCCAGCACCCCCGGCGCGGCGGCGGGCCAGTACGGCCCCACCGGCATCTCGTTATTGGGCCCGAGTTCCTCCCGCGGCACGGCGTCTGGCGCGGCCGGGGCGACCACGAGTGCGTCCCGCTCCACGGCGTACGCGACGGCGGAGGCGAGCTCCGCCTTCCCCGTACGCAGGGTGTGGCCGACATAGATGACCTGCGCACCCTCGTCCGCCGCGGTGCGGATGCCGAGAGCGACGCGCTGCGCCGAGGGCACACCACGGTCGTCGGTCCCCCGCAGGGCGACGATCTCCGCCTCGGGGGCGACCCCGGCGATCCCGCTGCCCTTCTCGGGCGCGGCGCCGATGAGTCCGGCGGCGAACGTGCCGTGTCCCACACAGTCCTCGCCGGCCCCGTCGAGGGCCGTCACCCGCCCGGACAGGCTGGGCACGTCGGGCGAGACCCCGGTGTCGACCACCGCGACGGTCACCCCGGCACCCCGGGAGATCCGCTGGGCCCGGGCCAGCCCGAGCGTCCCCTGGGACCACGCGGCCCCGGTGGCGGTCTCCTGAGAGGCACCGGTGCACGGGTTGTCCTCGCCGAGGCGCAGCGGCAGCGGAGGCAGCAGCGTCGTACCCGGGTCACCCGTGCCCGGATCGTCCGCTCCCGCGGCGAGGGCGGGCGCGCAGGTGACCGGCAGGATCACGGCGGTCGCGAGCACGAGGCATGCATACCTGTATTTCATGATGTATCGCAGCATACCCCTGAAATGCGCATGACATACTCGTTTCGCACACGCAGGGCACACGCACAGGGCCGCACGCACAGGGCAGGGCCAACGACCCAGGAACACAAGGAGGTTCGAGGCGCGTGGCACGGCAAATACTCACGGTCTGCCCGGAGCGGACGGACAGCTTCCCGACGATCGGCGAGGCGCTGGCCCAGGCACGCACCGGGGCGGTGATCCGGGTCCGGCCCGGGCGCTACGCCGAGAACCTCGTCATCAGGAACCGGGTGACGATCGTCGCCGAGGGCGAGCCCGGGTCCGTGGAGCTCTGCCCGCGCTCCGGCACCGCGGTGAGCCTCATGGCCGACGCGGTCATGCTCAGCGGCCTGACCCTGCGCGGCCGCGACAAGGAGCTGGCGGTCGTGGACGTACCGGCCGGCCAGGCAGCCCTCGACGGATGCTCGGTCACCGGCTCGGGATGGACGGCCCTGCTGGTCCGCGGCAAGGGCTCGCTGGCCGCCCGCGGCTGCCGGATCAGCAACCCCGGCGGCGCCGGGATCGTCGACTCCTCCGAGTCCGAAAGCGTCGTCGAGGACTGCGAGTTCGAGAACTTCGGCACCTCCGCCGTCGTCATCGGCGAGACGGCCGGACCCCTCGTACGCGACTGCCGGATACGCGGCGCCCGGGCCAACGGAATCCTGGCCGGCGGCGAGGCCAGGGGAACCATCGACGGCTGCGACATCTCCGGCACCGACAAGCCCGCCATCGCCCTGGAGGGCCACAGCTCCACCCGGGTCGTGCGCACCACCGTCCACCACACCTCGGTGGGCCTGCTCGTGACCAGCGTGTCCCGCCCGGAGATCGAGGACACCACGTTCGAGTCCATCGCCCAGAGCGCCGTCGTCGTCTCCGGTGGGGCCGACCCGCTGCTGCGCCGCTGCGTCACCCGGCGCACCAAGCACAGCGGACTGCTCGTCCTCGACCGCTCGCGCGGAACCCTGGAGGGCTGCGAGTTCCACACCTCGGCCCAGCCCGCCGTCCGCGTCGTCGAGGGCAGTTCCCCGATGCTCCGGGACACGGTGGTGACCGACTGCGCCGACATCACGGGGGCGGTGCTGCTCGCGGACGACTCCACGGCCGAGTTCGACCGCCTGGACGTACTGGACGCGGCCGGCGTCGGCATCTCCGTCCGCTCCTCCGCGAACCCCCTGCTGCGCCGCGTCAAGGTCGTCGGGGCGGGCGGCCACGGCATCGAGTTCAGCGACGACGGCCGCGGGCGCGTGGAGCACTGCGAGATCGAGTCCGCGGGCGGCTGCGCGCTGAGCATCGACGACGACGCCGACCCCATGGTCACCGACACCGTGCTGCGCTCCGCCGCCCGCTCGGGCGTCCTCGTCGGCGAGAACGGCCGGGGCACCCTGCGGGACTGCGAGATCCACGACAGCGCCGACGCGGGCGTGAGCGTCCAGGACGGCGCCGAGGTCACCCTGGACCGGGTCCGGATCAACGGCTCCAAGACCCACGGCGTCCAGGTCGTACGCGGCGGCCGGGCCTCGCTCACCGGCTGCGAGATCACCGGCAGCACGGGCGACGGCGTACGGATCGACAGCGCGGAACCCGTCGCCGTCACCCGGTGCGTGGTGCGCGACAACCGGGGGGCCGGACTGCGCCAGAGCCGCGCCGGCGACCGGCTCTCGGTCGACTTCCTGACCAGCGCGGACAACGGCATGGCGGACAGCTGGGGCGAGAGTGCCGAGGGCGGCGCCGACAGCGGCGTACCCGGCCACTCCGCCGGGAAGGAACCCGAGCCGGAAGGCCCGCTGGCCGCGTTGGAGGCGCTCACCGGCCTGGAGAACGTCAAGCACCAGGTGAACACCCTGGTCAACCTCAACCAGCTGGCGGAACGCCGCCGCCGGCTCGGCATGCCGGTCCCCTCGATGAGCAGGCACCTGATCTTCGCCGGGCCGCCCGGCACCGGAAAGACCACGGTGGCCCGGCTGTACGGAAGCATCCTGGCGGACCTGGGCGTGCTGCGCTCCGGGCATCTGGTCGAGGTCGCCCGGGCCGACCTGGTGGCCCAGATCATCGGCGGTACGGCCATCAAGACCACCGAGGCCTTCAACAGCGCGCTGGGAGGCGTGCTGTTCATCGACGAGGCCTACACCCTCACCCCCGAGGGCTCCTCCAACGACTTCGGACGCGAAGCCGTCGACACCCTCCTCAAACTGATGGAGGACCACCGCGACGACGTGGTCGTGGTGGCGGCCGGCTACTCCGAGCAGATGGAGTCGTTCCTGTCCGCCAACCCGGGCCTCGCCTCCCGCTTCACCCGCACCATCGAGTTCGGCAACTACGCGGTGGACGAGCTGGTCACCATCACCGAGAGCATGTGCGCCCAGCACCAGTTCGAGCTCGGGCCGCTGACCCGGGAGGCGCTGGCCGTGCGCTTCGAGGGGATGACACGCGACGCCTCCTTCGGCAACGGCCGGGCGGCCCGCGGGGTCTTCGAGGAGATGGTGGACCGGCAGGCCTTCCGGCTGGCGTCCATGGAGGACCCGGCCGAGAGCGACCTGACCCTGCTGATGCCGCAGGACGTCGGGGACGAGGAGGCGGCGGCCGTCGACGGAACACCTCAGAAGGCGGACGACGCGGCCGACCCCATGGACGAACTCACGGCCATGGTCGGGCTCGCGGCCGTGAAGCGAGAGGTCTCCGACCTGGTCAACCTGCTCTCCAACGCCCGGCAGCGGGTCGCGGCGGGGCTCCCCTCGCCCCGGATCAGCAACCATCTGGTCTTCACCGGACCACCCGGCACCGGAAAGACCACGGTGGCCCGGCTGTACGCGAGACTCCTGCACTCGCTGGGCGTGCTGCCCCGCGCCACCCTGGTCGAAGTGGCCCGGGCCGACCTCGTGGGCCAGTACATCGGGCACACCGCCCAGCGCACCAAGGAGGTCTTCACCAGCGCGCTCGGCGGCGTGCTGTTCATCGACGAGGCCTACACCCTCACCCCCGAGGGATCCTCCAACGACTTCGGACGCGAAGCCGTCGACACGCTCCTCAAACTGATGGAGGACCACCGCGACGAGGTCGTGGTCATCGTCGCCGGATACACCGAGGAGATGGAGCGCTTCCTCGACTCCAACCCCGGCCTGTCCTCCCGGTTCTCCAAGTACGTGCAGTTCGAGGACTACAGCACGGACGAACTGGTCACCATCGTCTCCCGGCATGCCGCCACGTCCGGCTACGAGTGCGGCACCGACACCCTCGCGGCGCTGCGAACCCACGTGGACGCGATCCCCCGGGACCGCTCCTTCGGCAACGCCCGGCTCGCCCGCCAGCTGCTGGAGACCATGATGACCAGCCAGGCCCGGCGGCTGGGCGGACTCCCGTCGCCCAGCCTCGCCGACCTCACGACGCTGCTCCCCGAGGATCTGCCGCCCGGGAACCGTTCGGCACGGCACCAGGCTGCCCTGTGAGCGCGGTGAGCGCCGTGAGCGCCATGAGCACATTGAACGTGAGCCCATGGAAGGAGAACGCCCGCCGGAAGACAGGTCCGGCGGAAAACCCGTCCGGCGGGCGTTCCCGTGGCTCAGGCGGCCGGCCTCACACGGTGAACCGCACGGCTTCGAGCCAGCGCGCCTTGTCCAGGGTGCCGCCGAATATGTAGTTGTTCTTGGAGGCGGGGGTGTCGCACTGCACGCCCAGCCAACCCCCGTCCTTGACATGCGCGTTCTGGCAGATCTGGCTCTTGGCCGAATCGACGCTGACGCCGAACCCCGCCATGTTCGGCGCCGAGTTCGAGGCCGTTCCGATGGTCAGGTTCACGCCGTTGGCCGCGCCCTTCCAGTTCGTACCCGCCCAACCGGTCCCCTGGATGAACGGGGTGGCGGCCGTGCCGTTGGCGCTGGTCATGCCGGACACGGCGATGTTGAGGGCCTTGATCGGCCGGCCCTGCCCCTCCGTGCCCGCCGTGGCGCCGTCGCACCGCACGCTCTGCCAGCCGATGTCCTGCACATAGGCCCGGTAGCAGACATGCCGGCCGGGGTTCCGGTCGGCCAGCTGCAGGACCGAGTACGCCGCGGTGCCCGCCGGGGGCCCGGCCGCCTGGCGCTGTGTCGACCCGGAGTTGGTGTTGGTCCCCGTGCTCGACTTCTCCTTGGCCGGCTTCTTCGGATCCCCCGGCGGGACGGCGGCCTTGTAGTCGGGCATGTCCGCTCCGACGGGGGCCTGTGCCTCCCCGTTGGTCTTCGCCTTCCCCTTCGTCTTCCCCTTCGCCTCGGCCGACTTGGAGGGCTTCCCGCTCGGACCGGCCGAGGGTTCGGCCGGTGCGTACTCGCCCTGCGGAGCGCCCAGGGACTCACCGTCGAGGACGGTGTCCGAATCGGCGGCCACCGACGTCTTGTCCTTCTTCTGCCCGGAGTCGTCCGTGGCCCAGATCAGCAGCGGCACCACGAGAAGCACCGCGCCCGCGATACCGGCGGCCGCCAGCAGCGGCTTCTTCGGGTTCCCGGAGGGCGGTTCGTCCTCCCCGCGCGCGGCTCCCTCGCCGGAGGCCCGGCCCCCACCGGCCGCGGCGGCGGCAGCGACACCGGCACTGGCGCCGACACTGGCACTGGCAGCGGTGCCGGCACCGGCGGCGGCAGCGGTGTCCGGGACCGCCGACGAGGCGGCCTGGCCGCGCCCGCGCACACGCAGGCGCCCGCGTCCCTCCGTTTCCGGCTCCGCCTGCTGCCGCGAGGCCGCCCCGCTTGTCGCCGCGCCTGCCACCGCGCCCGCTTCAGAGGTCGTACCGCTCGCGGTGCCCGACCCCGTACCCGACGAGGTGTCCGGACGGGATCCCGCCGCCTCCTCGCTCTCACCCCGCGCCGCGCCTCCGGACGGCGGCGCGGCGGGCGCCAGGCTCGAACCCGGGTCCGCTCCCACGGGCCCCAGCGCGACCGCCCTGCGAACGGACGATCCGTCAGGGGAGGATCGGTTCTGACGATTTGCCATCATGCTCCTTTGGACCTGTTGGACCTGTACGTGATGTGGACCTGTACGTGATGTGGACCTGTACGTGGTGTGGACTTGTCCGTGATCGGTGATGCGGCCCCCGCCTACACGCCCTGGCCGACGGGCCCGGTGCAGCGCTCCGGCCAGCTCCGGCCCTCGCCCGCGCGGAGGCCCTTGGCGAGCGTCTCTTCGAGATGGGTGCGCGCGATGAGGTCCCGCTGGTTCAGCTCGTCCGCGCCGTCCATGTAGAGGACGGCGTTCCCGGGCAGCTCCCGGAGCAGCACCACGGGAGGACCGGCGGGGCCGGTCCGTACGCCCAGCACCCGGAAACTGGTTCCGGGCACGAAGACGATCTCCTCGGACGCCTCCGGCGATCCGGCCTGCTGATCGAGCAGCTGCCTCACCTTGCGGCCGGTGACGGACCAGATCGCGTAGCGCACCGAGGTCCCGGCGGGCGGCGCCGAGGGCCGGGCCAGCGCGCTGACCGGCCCCGGGTCCTGGAGAAGGGAGCCGACCGCGGGCTCCGCTCCTGAGGCGTCCCCGCCGCGCAGGGCGACACCGCGGTAGGAGGGCAGCCGCCGCAACGCGGACGCGAGACACCCGGCGTAGGGCAGCAGCCGCCCGTCCCCCGCGCGCAGGTCCCGCATCAGCTCGCGGTGGTGCAACGGGCCTTCCTCGGTGGTGAGATACGCGTGCGCGGCGATGAGATCGACCCTCGCCGCCTCCAGCTCCTGCCCGCGCAGCGCGGGCATCCGAGTGAGCACCCGCGAGACGGCCGCCGCGTGCCGCTCCCACGCCCCCGAGGCAAGATCCCGAAACGCCGCCCGTTCGGCCACACCACTGGCATGCCCCGGCACAACGGGAAGAGCCCCACCCCGGGCAACGGACACCAACGAGCGCCCCGGGTCCGGTTCTGGCCCCGGGTCCGGGACAGGCCTCGGGTCCGGGACGGGCCTCGGGTCCGGGACGGGCCTCGGGTCCGGGACGGGCCTCGGGTCCGGGACGGGCCTCGGGTCCGGGACGGGCCTCGGGTCCGGGACGGGCCTCGGAC
>NZ_JBHXSU010000023.1:0-24444 GCF_042715345.1 Streptomyces sp. NPDC058697 | reverse complement strand
ACGGACCCAGGTTCGGGTTGGGAGCCGGGTTCGGGTTCGAGTTCGAGTTCCGGTTCGGGTCCGGAGCCGGGTCCAGGTCCGGGTCCGGTTTCGGTTCCGAGTTCCGGTTCGGGTCCGAGTTCCGGTTCGGGTCCGAGTTCCGGTTCGGCTCCGGCTCCGGCTCCGGCTCCGGGTCCAGATTCCGGTCTGGGTTCCGGTTCGCGTCCGGGTTCCGGTTCGCGTCCGGGTTCGGGTCGGGCTCGGTCCCCCGCTCCGCGTTCGGCTCCAAGTCCAGGTTCGCGTCCGGCTCCAGGTTCCGGCCTGGGTTCAGGTTCGGGTCCGGGCCCAGGCCCAGGTCCGGGTCCGGGCCCAGGCCCAGGCCCAGGTCCGGGTCCGGGTCCGGGTCCGGGTCCGGGTCCGGGTCCAGGTTCAGGTCCAAGTCCGGGTTCCGGTCTGGGCTCTGGTTCGGACCCGGGTTCGAGTCGGGCTCGGTCTCCGGCTCGGCCCCCCGCTCCGGGTTCGGCTCCCGCTCCCGCGTCAATTCCCGCTCGGGTTCCGGTCTCAGTTCCGGGGCCGGGTCTGGCCCCGGCTTCGGCTCCGATCCCGGTTTCGGTTCGAGTTCCGGACGAGGCGGAGCCGGTACGTGGCCTCCCCGCTCCGGAGCCGATACGTCGCTTCCCCGGCCCGGCGCCCCACCGGCCAGGCGCGTCTCCGCCCCGGCGACCGCCGCCTCACCGGTGGCGAACTCCCCCTCCGGCTCCGTACCCCCGCCCGTGCTGACAGCCGGCACCCCCGTGCTCGTACGGACTGTCGGAGTCGGCGCCTCCGCGGCGGTACGGCGACCGGGCGGCGTACGTACGGGAGGTGCCGCCCGTCCCGGGGCGGGCCTGGGCTCCCCGGCCGCCTCCCGAACGGGCCGCCGTGGCACGGCGGTCGGCGGACCGGCCGCCGCGGCCGTGCCGGTGGGGTGCGGCGCCGCGACGGCACCCGCAGGCGCGAGCGCCCCGGGAAGGGTCCGGCGTACCGGCGCCCCCGGGCGCCCTGGGGCGCCGGCCGTGACGTAACGAATGCCAAGTACCCCGTGCTCGGCGGCCAGTCTGCGCAGTTCGCCCTCCCCGGTGGTGAGCCTGCCGCGCACCAGCAGCGTGGTCTTCGCGCGGGTCGCGGAGCCGAGGCCGACGAGGAGCCGGGACAGCGCGGGCAGCACCGACTCGTCCAACGGCTGTCCCGGTACGCCCAGTTCGACGGCACAGGTGTCCGGATCCACGTCCGGCCCGGCGAGCGGAGGGCGGGGAGCGTCCCGTTCCCACAGGGCGAGTCCGGCCCGCGTCACCGTGGCCTGCCAGCGGTCGGTCAGCCGTACGGTCCCCGGTTCCGTACCGGCGGAGAGCCAGTCGGGCGGATGGCTCGCCACCGGCCGGGGAGCGGGAACCCTCCCCTGCGCGTCGGCGGGCCGGCAGACCACGGACGATACGAACGGCTCCCAGCTCGGCCGCCCGTCGGTGCCCACCAGGGTCGGCCGCGGAGCCGCTCCGGGCGGCGCGTGGTCGGCGAGCAGCGGCAGGCCCGTGAGTACTTCCACCTCACCGCCGAGCAGGCCCGCGACCGAGTGGCCGAGCCGCAGCAGGTCACGGCGGCCGCCCGGGGCGAGCCGGACGCGGGACCGGTGGGCGACCGGCAGCGACGCGAGGACGGCGGCCACCTCGTCGGCCGCGACGTCCTCCGCCCGGAGGGCACCGACCAGCACGGTCGGGCGCTCGAAGTCGACGGGCACCGCGAAGCACAGGTCGTCGGGGGCAGGTCCGGGTGCCTCGGCAGGACGCATCAGCACGCCCGCCGGTATCTGGTCCACGACGCAACCACCCGTCGTACGCGCGGGCACCCGGCCGAGGGCCTCCTGCCACACCGGTGCGGGGGCGCGCGGGCCCAGCTTCCGGGGTGCCTCACCGGGCGCGAAGAGCCACCATCCGCACCCGGGCCGGGAACCCTCGTGGACGAAGAGCGCGCCCCCCGGGGTGATCAGGACCGCCCCGTCGGGCGCAATCACCTCCAGCTCCCAGGCGTCGGCGATCCTGCGGGCCACGCAGGGCCGGCCCGGCCGGTCGTCGCCGGCACCGGACATGACGAGCCGGACCCGGCTCGTGCCCTTCGCGCGAAGGGAGTCCAGGAGAGCACCCAGCCGGGACCAGTGGTCGGCGTCCGGCCCGCCCCCGGAGCCGACCATCACCGTGACGATGTCCTCGTCCACGGCGACCGCGCGGGCCACTTCGGCCAGGGTGTCCATCGGGAAGGAGTCGTCCTCGACAGAGCGCACCAGCAGCACTCCGTCGATGTCCTCGACCGGCAGGGCTCCGGCGGCCCCCCGGGATCCGGCGCCGGCGCCGCCCGGCGGGTCCCCGGCCGGATTCCGTGCGCCACGCGCCGGACCGGGCGGCCTGCCGCTCCGGCGGGAGAGTCGCGACGACCAACGGCTCACGCGTCCGTCCCCCGCGCCCATCGGCCGTCCACCACGGTCGCCGATCCGTTCCCGGCCGAGGCCACCGTCGCCCCGTTCCCAACCGCGGCCACCGCCGACGCACTCTCGTCCGCGGCCACAACCGATCCGCTCTCCTCCCCGGCCCCGGCCACGGGCGGCGGGCCGGCCCCCTCCCCGGTCTCCGGGCCGCCGGCGTAGGCCCGCCCGGTGCGGACCGCGTCGCGCAGGACGTCGAGCTCCAGGGTCATGCTGACCGGTCCGGAGGGGTTGAGATACAGCGCGTGCCCCTCGGGAACCCGCCCCACCAGGTCGTCGACCTTGACCAGTTCGAAGGCGAGACGTCCGACGGTGTGCAGGAACACCGGTGAGGTGAAGAGCGGGACGACCGGGGTTCCGTCCGGGGTCACGGCGCTCAACGGGCCGCCGCCCGGTCCGGTCAGTACGGCCACCTCACGGCCGAGCAGCGCCTCGGTCACCGCCTCGCCGGGCCCGTAGCCGGTGGCGGCGAGCTGGACGGCCCTGTCCACCTCGTCCTCAGGTCCGGGCCAGCCGTGGGCGCTGGGGGACGGCCGGTAGTCCGGGTTCTCCTGCCACTCCTCGACCTCGCCGTCCAGGCCCGACCGCCACCGGCCGACCAACGCCCAGTCGGGGGGCTGTCCTTCCCCGGACCACATCGGATCGACCACTCCCAGCCAGTGGTCCGGGGCGAGCCTGCCCGCCTCACGGATCTCGTCCGGCACAGGCGGCAGCCCGTCGTCCACGGCACCCTGCTGGGTCATCGCTGTCCTCACTCGGTGGATCGGTGGCTGGTCGGTCACGCGAGCCCCCGAAGCGGTGCGGGGAACAGGAACCGGGATGTGCCGCACGTCGAGCTCACGTGGCCGTTTCCACCACGTACGCGCCTCTGTGCGCGTCTCTGTGCGCGTCTCTGGAAGCGTCTCCGTGCGCACTTCTGGAGGCGTCCCCGTGCGCGTCCCCGCACGCGTCCCTCGTCCGCGGCGAGTCGTCCGGGCCGTCGCGCCAGAGGAGACGGCGTGCGGTCGTCGCGTCCGTGACGACACCGGTGAGGAGTCCGCTGTTGAGGACGGCGCGGACGGCCCCGGCGCTCCGCGGGCCGCCCGAGACGGCGATCAGCTCGGGCACACCCCGGAGTTGGGCGGCGCTCACGGAGATCGTCCGGGCGTTCAGCTCGGTGGGGATCACGTTGCCGGTCGCGTCGAAGACATGGCCGGACATCTCGGCGCACGCTCCGAGCGAGTCGTACGTCTCACGCTCCCGCTCGGTCAGGACGTCGTACAGCGGCGAGAGCGCGGCCTCCCACGCGCCGATGCCGACGACGGCCTTGGTGACCCGGCCGAACCGGTCGAGCGTCTCGGCGATGGTCGGCTGGCTCCGCAGGATCGAGGCCGTCGAGGCGTCCGGCAGGACGAAGGGCGCGTAGAGGGGCAGGGCCTGGCCACCGCCGGCCGCGGCGGTGCGGCGGACGGCGGTGACCGCGGGGTCGTTGGCCAGGTCGGGCCCGTGTACGCCGGTCAACTGGACGACCTCGCAGGAGGGCAGCCGGGTGACCGCCTCGCTGAGCGCCTCCACGGCACGGCTTCCGTCCAGGCCGAGTACGTCGCCCTCCTCGGCGATCTCCGAGATGAGCTGCGCCGCCGCCGTGCCGAGCCAGCGGTCGGCCTGACGCGTGTCCCCCGGAGCCTGCGTGCCTCCCTCGCTGCGGGTCAGGCTCACGACGACGGCGTGCCGCAGTCCGAAGCGCCGGGCCAGGGCCTGCGAGAGCGGGGCGTCGATCTCGGCCGGGACGGTGATGTCGATCCGCACGATGTTGTGGGCGACGGCGGCGTCGAGGAGCCGGGCGACCTTGAACCGGCTGATGTCGAACTCCTTGGCGATGTCCACCTTCGACTGGTTCTCGAGGTAGAAGCGCCTGGCGACGGACGCGACGAGGAGCTTGTCGATCGGCGCAGGGGGAGCCTCCGCCTCGACGTGCTCGTGCCCGTGCCCATACCCGTACGGGTGCTCGTACCCGTATTCGTACGCGTCCCCGTCGTTCCGCTGCGGCCTCATCAGCCCGTCCCGGTCGGTCCGGTCGGCACGGTCGGCCCGAGGAGGACGTCGTACAGCTCGCGGGCGGTTCTCTCCCGCTGGTCGGCGTCGACGGCCGCGTTCCACGTCCGGACCAGGCGCCGGTGTTCGGCCCAGGCGGTCCGGTTGCGCTCCAGATCGCGCCGGTACGTGGTCAGTTCCATCGCGGCGAGGTTCCAGGAGTCCGGTCCGCAGACGGTTTCCTGACGGATCGCCACGGCACCCCGTTCGAGAGTCGTCGGGAAGTTGCTGCACACCAGCGGGCGATGGGCGTACACACCGCACCGGGCCTTCCCCGAGGCGATCTCCATCAGGAACACACAGCCACCGCTTTCCGGTCTGCGGACGAGATACAGGTCGAAGGTGGGCCCGTCGGGACGCAGCCGGAAGCCCGATTCGTCCTCCAGGAGGGTCACGAACTCCTCGGGGTGCAGCGCGGTCCCGGCCGCGACCCTGCGGACGTCCGCGGCGGTCACGCCGACCTTGTACCTCCGGCAGCAGTCACCCGTACAGCCCGCGCAGCCGGCCACATTGACTCCGCTCCCGTTCACCGGTCCGCCTCCCCGGGCCATGCCGTCCCGGCCTCGCGAGCGGCGTGGGTCTCCAGCAGATAGCGCTGGAAATCGCGGATACCGGACTCGTCGTCGGCCCCGGACCCAGCGCTCGACCCGGATCCTGACCCGCCCCCGCCCCCGGACTCGTCGGGCAGCGCGTTCCACCGTTCGACGACCTCGAACCAGTGGTCCCGGTCCGCGGTCCACCCGCGCTTCGCGTCCGCCAGCAGTTCGTCGTCGAGGTCCGCCTCGGTCAACTGCCCTGATCCGCCGGGCGACTTCTTCGCGGCAGCGGCAGCCGCAGCGGCAGCGCCCTCCCCCAACTGCGCGGGAAAGGCCCGGCAGGAGAGGGGCGCGAGTTCTCCCAGCCCGCAGTGGCCGAGCCCGCCGGCCGTGCGCAGGAGGAAGACACAGCCGTACGGGCCGTTGGCCAGCCTCAGATTCACCCGGCGCCGGCCGCCGTGCGTGACGATCCCGGTCGGGTCGTCGGCGGCGGCGGGCGCGGTCTGCGTCAGATGCCACGGCTCCAGGGCGAGAGCGCGCGAGACACGGACGATGTCCGATCCGGTGACATAGCGCGCGCCGCGGACACAGAGGTTCGCCGTACGAGAAGCGTGCCATTCGGCACGCGCACCCGGCGCACTGTCCGTTGTCAACACGTCGGTCCTTCCGTCAAGTTCCACGTCACCATGGGGAGTTCGACTTCACGGCGCCTCTTGAGGGGTCGGCAGGGGGTCCCGCACGGCGAAATTCCGCACGTCGCACGCCGTGGACGCAGCCATCACCGCATGACCGCAGCAGGGCTGCACTGACAGCCTAGGAACGGGCGCGGGCAGCAATGGATCCGGTGCACGGACCTTGCCCACGGGGACAGTTGATCCTGCCCGTCAGCTCAACTTCCGGCACACGCAGGCACCGGGCCCTGTACCGGGAGGCAACGAAGGGCCCGCGGCGTCTCCCGCGGCAGCGGCACCTCTTCAGGATTGGCCGACGGGTCGCGCGCGGTACCGCGACATCCGGCGACCGCGCCGCGCGGCCGGCATTCCGGTCGGGCGCCGGTCCGACACCAGGAGCCCTACGCGATGTCCGATCCCTCCGTCCGCCGTCCCACGCCCCTGACCGCCGCGAACGTCCGACAGCGTCCGACCGCGATGCCGGTCCACAAGTACAGGCCGTACGAGGCCGTCGACCTCGCGGACCGCACCTGGCCCGGCGCCCGTGTCACCAAGGCCCCGCGCTGGCTTTCGACCGATCTGCGGGACGGCAACCAGGCACTGATCAGCCCCATGCCACCGGACCGCAAGCGCACGATGTTCGACCTGCTGGTGAGGCTGGGCTACAAGGAGATCGAGGTCGGCTTCCCCGCCTCCGGCGAGACCGACTTCGCGTTCGTGCGCTCGATCATCGAGGAGCCGGGCGCCATCCCGGACGACGTCACCATCTCCGTACTGACCCAGGCCCGCGAGGACCTGATCGAGTGCACCGTCGAGTCGCTGAAGGGCGCCAGGCGCGCCACCGTCCACCTCTACAACGCCACCGCCCCGGTCTTCCGCCGGGTCGTCTTCCGAGGCAGCCGCAAGCAGGTCAAGGGGATCGCGGTGGACGGCACCCGGCTGGTGATGGAGTACGCGGAGAAGCTGCTCGGCCCCGAGACGGCCCTGGGCTACCAGTACAGCCCGGAGATCTTCACGGACACCGAGCTGGACTTCGCCCTTGAGGTCTGCGAGGCGGTCATGGACGTCTGGCAGCCGGGCACGGGCCGGGAGATCATCCTCAACCTGCCTGCCACGGTGGAGCGTTCGACCCCGTCGACGCACGCGGACCGCTTCGAGTGGATGAGCCGCAACCTGTCCCGCCGCCAGCACATCTGCCTCTCCGCCCACCCGCACAACGACCGGGGTACGGCTGTCGCGGCGGCGGAGCTGGCGCTGATGGCCGGGGCGGACCGTATCGAGGGCTGTCTGTTCGGGCAGGGCGAGCGGACCGGCAACGTCGACCTGGTCACCCTGGGCATGAACCTGTTCTCGCAGGGGGTGGATCCGCAGATCGACTTCTCGGACATCGACGAGGTGCGGCGCACGGCCGAGTACTGCAACCAGATGGAGGTCCACCCGCGCCACCCGTACGTGGGCGACCTGGTCTACACGTCCTTCTCCGGCTCCCACCAGGACGCCATCAAGAAGGGCCTCGACGCCATGGAGGCCGACGCGGCGGCGAAGGGCGTCACCGTGGACGACCTGGAGTGGGCGGTTCCGTATCTGCCGATCGACCCGAAGGACGTCGGGCGGTCGTACGAGGCCGTGATCCGGGTCAACTCGCAGTCCGGCAAGGGCGGTATCGCGTACGTCCTGAAGAACGACCACAGCCTGGACCTGCCGCGCCGGATGCAGATCGAGTTCTCGAAGATCATCCAGGCGAAGACCGACGCCGAGGGCGGCGAGATCGCCCCGGCCCAGATCTGGTCCGTCTTCCAGGACGAGTACCTGCCCGCTTCGGAGAACTCCTGGGGCCGTATCGTGCTGCGCTCGGCCCAGGCCTCGATCGCCGCCGACGGCGGAGACACGCTCACCGTCGAGGCCTGCGTGGACGGCGTCGACACGGTCCTGACCGGCAGCGGCAACGGCCCGATCTCCGCCTTCGTCGACGCCCTGACCCGCATCGGCGTCGACGCCCGCGTGCTGGACTACAGCGAACACACCCTGAGCGAAGGCGCCGGCGCCCGGGCCGCCTCGTACATCGAGTGCGCCATCGACGGCCGGGTGCGGTGGGGCGTCGGCATCGACGCCAACGCGACCTGGGCATCACTCAAAGCGGCGGCCTCGGCGGTCAACCGCCTACGGAGATGACCGTCGCCGCCGAGCACGACGGCACACGACGGCACACGACCGCGCGCGGAATGTCATTGCCCGCCAGTGCGCTGCGCACTGCACAGACGGGCCGAATTCAGATCGTGTCGAGCGCGCGGCTCGGTCGGGTCCGTCGCCGAATTCCCGCTTAGGCGACGGCTGCTCCTCTCACCGGCGGCGAATGGGCAACCCGGCCGTCCATCTACGCGCACCGAGCCCCTGAACAGCGCAAACACCGCCGGGGCCGGTCCTACGGGCTCTCGGCGGACCGGCATCGCGCCGGCCGGATCACCACCCCAGGCAGCCGCTTCCGCCGCCCGTGACGCGGGCGTTGAGCGGCTTTTGCACCGGGCGGGCGCCACGCCGGCCGTCCCCTACAGTCCGTACCGCCAAGAGGCGGACCGATGGCTTCCCCCATGACAAGCAGCGTCGGATCCGCCCTCCCCCATGCTCGAATCGGAGTCAGTTCCGCGAGTGAAAACCAGAATCGATCCGCTGTCCATAGCCGCGATGGCGGTCGCCGTGGTTTCCATATCCGCCACCGCCCCGCTCACCGCCGCCGCCACCGCGTCGCCGCTCGCCATGGCGTTCTGGCGCAACGCCCTGGGCTTCGCCACCCTCGGGCCGTTCCTCCTGATACTGCGCCGCCGCGAGGTGGTGCGCGTCGTACGCGGCGAACGCGGGCTGCTGCGCCGCGAGCAGTGGCGGCCCATGGTCTTCGGCTTCCTCGCGGCCACGGCACTCGCCCTCCATTTCGCGGCCTTCATGACGAGTACGCAGCTGACCTCGGTCGCCATGTCCACCGCTCTCGTCGCCACCCAGCCCGTCTGGCAGGCCCTCATCGCCGCGGGCCAGGGCGTACGGGCATCCCGCAGGACATGGGCGGGTCTGACACTCGCCGTGATCGGAGCGGCCGCGGCCGCCGGTGTGGACATCCAGTCCGGCAGCCGTACGGCACTGCTGGGGGACCTGCTCGCCCTCGCCGGAGCCGTCGCCCAGGCCGGGTACGCCGCGCTGAGCGAGAAGTCGCGGGCGGACGTGAGCACGCCCCTGTACTCGACGGTCACCTCGCTGGTCTGCGGTCTCGAACTCCTCGCCGCCTGCTGGCTGTTCGACATCCAGCTGACCGGTTTCGACAGGACCACCCAGCTGTCACTGCTCGGGCTGCTCATCCTCCCGCAGTTGCTGGGGCTCGGCGCGCTGAACTTCGTCCTCGGCAGGACGTCGGCGACGACGATGAGCGTCCTCCTCCTGCTGGAGACCCCGGTGGCCGCGCTCATGGCGTGGTCACTGATGGACCAGGGCGTCGCGGTCGCGACCGTCCCCGGGCTGCTGCTGATCATCGTCGGCGTCACGGTGGTGGTGACGAGCGACAGCGGCGGAAAGCCCGTACCGGGGGAGGACGACCTCCGCGGGCCGCACGAGCGGCGCTGGCAGGACGAGCAGCGCCGACAGGACGGCCACGGTGCCGGAAGGCCCCCGTACCCGACTTACGCTCCGTACCCGGGCCCGGGTACGGACCCGCACCCGTCCCAACTCCCGCCCGCGGCCGGTGTGTCCACCATGTCCACCGTCGGAGAGCCTGGGGACAACACACCGGCCCACGCCTTCGAGACATGGGCGGCCTTCGAGACCGCCCGGCCGACAACGCCCCGGCACCCAACGGCCCGGCCCAACGGCCGACGGGACCCCAGAGTCGACTGGGCACGCCGCCCCTGGGAGGAGAGCCCGACGATCCAGCTCAGCTATCACGGGGCGGGGGCGTTCGACACCATGTTCCTGGGCGGCCGGCCGCCCGAGCCCGAGGAACCGAGGCCGGACTTCGAGAACACCCATGGAACCTAGGGCCCAGTACCTACTCCCCCGGCACCAGACCCTGTCGCGCCAGGCTGCCGTCCAGCCAGGCCGCGGCCAGCTCCACCCGGGAGCGGCAGCCCGTCCGCTGGAACAGCCGCGAAAGCCGCTGCTCCACGGTCTTCTCGCTGCACGCCAGCCGGGCGGCGATCTGCCGGTTGGTGGACCCGTCGCTCACCATGGCGATCAGCCGCACCTCGCGATCGCTCAGCTCCGCCCGGGCCGCACGGCGCCTGGGGATCGACACGTTCCGCCGCCGCGCCGCCGCGCCGAGGAGGCTGCGGACGGGCCGCCCCATACCCAGCGCGTGCCCGCTCCGTGTCGCCTCGTCCAGCCACGGCCGGGGGTCGTCGGCGACGTCCGTCAAGCACTGACAGCAGTCCACACTCAACGGCAGGTCGACCCGCCGCCGCACCAGCCGGTACGCGGCGAGCGCGCTGTCCGCGTCGCCGTGCACCATCCCGCGGGCGAGGAGCACCGTCTCGTACGTCATGGGCGAGGCGGCCTCCTCGTACAGCGCCTCCAACTCCTCCAACGTCCGCCGCGTCGCCTCCGGGCTGTCACCCCGCACCGTGATCGACAGCATCCGCAGCAGCACCCTGTCGAGGCCCGCGAGCAGCCCGCTCTCGCGGGCCCGCCGTACGTCGTGCCGTGCCGCTTCCAGGGCCTCGTCCGCCGAGGCCCTGCCCGCCGAGGCCCTGTCCGCCTGCCCCGACCAGTACCGGACGCCCAGCCGGGCCCGGGCCACCAGCGGATGGGCGACCGAGTCCGGGATCAGGTCCAGCCACTCGCGGGCGCGGCCCAACTCCCCGCGCATGAGCTGGATCTCGGCCGCCAGCGCCCGGGCCGGCTGTCCGACACCGGCCGTGCCGCCCGACCGGCCCCGCGTCTCGATCCGGCGGGCGCACGACAGGGCACTGTCCCAGTCCCCCGTCAGGTAGTCGCGCACCATGGAGTGGTACCGGACGGCCGTGCTCTCCCCCGCCACGACGTACCGCTCACCGAGTACGGCCTCAAGCGCACCCACGAGATCCCCGTACGCGGCGGCGTTCCGCAGCCGGTCCAGGGCCGCCTCGTCGAGGGCGTCCCCCGGCACACTCCGCCGGGCCCGCTCGAACTCGTCGCCGCCACCCACGGCTGCGGCCAGCAGCCGCACCTCGGCGGACGACGGAACGGGCCCGGAGCCGGAGCCTGTGCCGGAGCCGGACTCCTGCGGGGCCGGCCCCGGCCGGAAGGCCGTCGGCGTGCTCGGGCCGATCCCGTACCGTCCGCCGAGCATCGCCAACACCTCGGCGGAGGGCACCCGTTGGAGCGCCGCACGGTATCGGGGGTCGGCGCCGTCGTCGTACGGGGACCGGTGCTCGTGCAGTGCCGACAGGGCGCATGCCCGGGTGACCCACTCCAGACCGTCCCGGTCCCCCTGGTCCCCCCGGCCCTCCGCGCCCGCCCGGTCCCGCTGCTCCTCCCGTTCCTCCCGGTCGTCGCCGTGCGGTACGTCGAGGCGGGCGAGCAGCGGTTCGGCGAGCGCCAGTACGCCGATGTGGTCGGAGTGCCGCAGGCTCAGACCGGCGGACTCGTGCAGCACGCCGGGTGTTCTGGGGTCGTGCGGCGGCAGATGCCGCAACACCGAGTGGTAACTGCGAACCGCCCAGTCCTGGTTGAACCGGACACTGCTGCCGGCCGCGGCCAGCAGCAGCGGTACCGCAAGGCTGTCGTCCAGCATCGCGCCGGCCGCCGCCACATGCCCGGCCAGCCGCGGCCGCCGGGTCCCCGCCGCGGTGGCGCCCAGCCGGTCCGTCACCAGCCGGGTGAGCGTGGCGTGCAGCGACCGCACCTCAGCGCGGGCGGGCAGCGTCCGCAGCGCCGCCGCGAGAGCGGGAACGGCGAACGCGATCCGGCCGTCCTGACCGACCGTCACCACCCGGTCCGCGACCAGCCTGTCCACCGTACGGCCGACGGCTTCGAGCGGCCCGTCCGGCGACTTCACGCGGTGCAGGTCCTCAAGCCGTACCTCGGCCCGCTCGACCAGACCGGCGAGTACGGCCGCCGCCGCGACCGTGCCGGGATCCGGTGACGCGTCCGGCCAGCAGAGCCGGCCCAGTTCCGCGGCGTCCGCACTGAGCCGCAGCCCGCCCTCGGGCACGGTCAGGCACACCTGGCCGTCGAGTTCGAGCAGTCCGCCGCGCTCCTCCAGCGAGGCGAGCACCGACAGCACGGCGGCCGGGCTGCCCGCCAGCGGGCCCAGCGAGGCCAGCACCGCCGTCACCAGGTCGGGCTCGACGGGACGGCCCAGCCGCCGCACGATCAGCGCGCCGGCATCGGCCGACGACAGCGGCGGCAGTTCGAGCACCCGGTCGGCCGCCGCGGGCAGTTGCGCGGCGGTGGCGTGCCCCGGCGTCATCGGCCGGCCGGCCATCACCACCGGCACACCCGCCGGGCGGAACGTACGCAGCAGCAGCCCGAGCGCGGAGACCGTACGGGCCGGCATCCGCTCGGTGTTGTCGAGGATCAGGGCGAAGGGGACCTCACGGGCCGCGTCGGCCAGCACCTCGCCCAGGGTGGACAGCAGAGCCACCTCACCGCCGGGCCCGGTGGCCCGCGCCTGCACCCGGCGCACCGCGGCGATCCGCGCCGGGAGCCGGCCGTCATGGACCTTGGCGAGTACGCCGCAGACGGCGTCCGTGAGAGCGGCGGTACCGTCCGCCGGGTCCCCGCCGGATTCCCAGCCGCACCGCAGAACCCTGCCGCCCTCCTGGACCACCGTCTGCCGCGCCTGTTCCAGCACGGCGGTCTTGCCGGTTCCGGCGCCACCGGTGACGAGCAGGATCCGAGCCGCTGCACCGGTGGTGCGTCCGGTGGTGCGTAACGCCTCGGCCACGTCCTCGACTTCGCCGTGCCGGCCGACGAGAGGTGAAGGGTGCTGCTGCACGACGACTCCCTGTTTTCCCGTTTTCTCCATGCAGAACTGCTTCATGAGAATTGGAGTCGTCCAAATGACCGAACAGGCCAACTTCTTGTACCGGGTTTGCCATGATTGCAGGCGCTGGACCGGGGCCCGTCCGTCGGGTCGGTCCGAGGCGGGCGCCGCCCGCCCGATACGTGATTCCTCGAAGGTTGCGGTGGAGAAAGTGGCTGCTCGGACAGACACCGAGTTGGTCTTCGGCGGCACGGCCGCACGGTTCCACGGCCCGGGCGAGGACCTGTTCGGCCGGACAGCCGAGTCGGACGAGACCGACCGCGGCCTCCGCGATCCGGCCGGGCCCCGCCTGACGCTCGTGCGCGGCGAACGGGGCATCGGACGCACCGCGTTCGCGCACGCCACCGCCGAGCGACTGCGCGCGGCGGGGATCGCGGTCCTGCCCGTCGCCTGCGTCCCCGGTGACGGCGAACGCCCTCAACTGCTGGCGCTGCGGCTGGTCATGGCCCTGGAGGAACACTGGTCCGCCACGACGAAACGCAGGCCGGCACAGAAGCCGGCCACGGAGGCGCTCTCCGCGATGAAGCTCGGCGACCGGACAGCCATGGCCGAGGCACTCGCCGCCGCTCTGGCACGGCCGGCCCCCGCGGTCGTACTCGTCGACGACGCCCACCATGCCGACGCCGAATCCCTCGCCCTGCTCGACGAGGCCGACTTCGACCGGGTCCCGCCCGGCATCCGGCTGATGCTCACGGCGGCCCAGCACACGGCGCCGTCCCCCGGCCGCAGCCGGGCCGTGGACAGCCTCGCCCGCAACCGGGCGGCACACACGATCACCCTGCCGCGTCTCACCCCGGACGACGCCACAGCCATGGTGGCGCAGCGCCTGCGGTCGGCGCCCGACGCCGACCTGATGCGGCGCCTGCACGAACTGAGCCGCGGTGTCCCCGGCGCACTGGACACCCTCCTCGTCGAATGGACGGCACAGGAAGCGATACGCACGGCCGACGGCCACGCCTTCCTCGGCACCGGTGCGCCGGTACCACTGCTGCCGGACCACGACCGGTACGTCGTGGCACTGCGTGCGCTGGAGGAACCCTGCGGGACGGTCGCCACGGCGCTGAGCATCCTGTGGCCGCTCGGCCGGCCGGCCGAGGCCCTGGTCGCGTCGTCGACCGGGCTGCCCGCCGAGTCCGTCACCGACGGCATCCGCACCCTGGCCGACGAGGGCATCCTCGACGAACTGCCCAGCCGGAACACCGACTCCACACCACGCGGCTGGACATTCCGCCTACCGCTCCTGGCCCACACCGTCCGGGAACGCCTGGGCCCGGTGAAGCGCAGCCACCTGTCCGCGGCAGCGGTGGAGGCGCTGTGGGCGGGCGGGGGCACCGGGAGCCCGGCCGAGAAGTTGACCGACACCGGAGCCGCCCCGCAGAATCCGCCCCCGCCCGCGCTTCTGGAGGAGGCCGACGCGCAGACCTACCTCCCCGACCGGATCGCCGACGCCGGCTTCCTGGTCGACCGCGACCGCGCGGTGACGGAACTGACAGCCGCCGCCCGCTCGCTGTATCCCGACCTCGAACGCCGCGGAATGCTGCGATGGCACATGGGAGCCGTCCGCCTCATCGAGGAGCAGTACGACCGCGACCTCGCCATACTGCGGTCCGGCCAGGCCGCCTTCGGCTGCGGCGACTACCGCACGGCCCGGACGGCGGCCGAATGGCTCGTGTGCGGCCCTGCCGAGGGCCTCGACTCACGGACGGTCCACGAGGCCGCCACCCTGCTGGTGGCGTCGGCGGCCGCCGAACAGGACTGGCCGACCCTGGCCCGCATGGGCACCGCACTCTGGTGGGAGGGACTGCCCCTGTCCGCCATGGCCACCGTCTCCGGCCGCGTCCAGGCACTGTGGCAGCTGGAGAAGTGGCAGGAGGCACTGGCCCTCATGCTGCAGACCGAACGCGTATGGCAGGCCACCCCGAGCAGCCGCGCGCTGCTGGAACTGTTCCGCAGGGTCGCGGAGTACGTACTGGGCCACCCGGACCGCTTCGCCCGCGCACTGGCCCTGCCGGAGGAACCGGACATGTCACCGAACAAGGCGTTCGCGCACAACATCGCCACGTTCGACGTACTGCTCGGCATCGGCGACCTGCAAGCGGCGGCGAACCTGCTGTCCACCCGGAGGATGGACGTCGAACTCCTCCCCCAGACCAACCGGTTCCTGTGGCACCACCTCAACGGACGGTGGGACGAGGCACTCGCGCTGGCACGTCGGCTCCTGGTCGACGGCGGGGTCCTGAACGTGGTCCCCGGACACCATCTGCTCCCCGCCCGCACGGCGGCCATCCTCCTCGCCCAGGGCCGCACCACCAGCGCCGACCGCCTGATCAGCAGCGTGCGCGGGAAGATGGACGGGCCGCTGGAACACATCCTGGACCACGCCGAGGCCGAGGTACTGCGGACCCTGGGCGAGCTGGACCGGGCAGAGGAGGTACTCCTGCGCGGCCTCCACGCAGCAGACGAACGCGGAACCTTCTACGGCATCGACGAACTGCTGGCCTCACTCGCCGAGGTGCAGGCGGAAGCGGGACACAAGGACCGGGCGACGGCCTGCCTGACACGCCTCGAACAAACGGCAGAGCAGATGAACAGCGGCCGGACGCGACTCCTGCACCTGCTGACATCGGGAAAGATCCTGGGCCCGGACTCCCCGGAGGGGCTCAAGCACCTCCACGAGGCGGTCGGCCTGGCCCGCTCCCGCAGCCAGCCGTTCGAAACGGCGGTCACGCTCCTGGCCGCCGTACGCGCGAACGCGGCCCCGGCGACCCTGCTGCACGAGGCGTACGAACGGTTCGGCGAGATGGGTGCCACGCTGTGGCGCTTCCACACCAGGACCGCGATGCGCGAGGCCGGCCTGACCGTACCCGGCCGCAGACAGGCCACGGCGGAGAACGAACACCTGCTGGCCACCCTGCTCGCCGAGGGACTCACCAACCGCCAGATCGCGGGCGTACTGCGGCTCAGCGAGGACGCGGTCGCCAACCGCCTGTCCCGGCTGTTCGCACGCACCGGAATGCGCTCCCGCACAGAGGTGGTCACGGCAGTACTCACGGGCACCCAGCTGACGCCGACCCACCACTGACCCCACCCACGCCACTCCATCCCGCCCGTCCCACTCGTGCCAGATTTCCCCCTCCTTAACGGACGAGGGGCCTCCGGGAGCGGATCGGGGCAACCACGCGTGCCACCATCAACTCCTGAACGGCATGGACCACTTGGGTTCCCGAATGGGGGGCGAATGCCTCAGCAGGTACTCACAGACACCGTGCGCGTGGCGATCCACGCACCCGACGCCATCGTCCGCGCCGGACTGCTCAGCTATCTCCACAACGACCGCCGCATCCGCGAGGTCCCACCGGACAGGATCCGCGAGGCGGACGTCATCGTGGTCATCGTGGACGTCGCCGACACCTCCACCCTCGACCTGCTGCGCAGCCTGTCCGACAGGCCGGACGCACGGTTCGCCCTGGTGGTGGGCAAGGAGTGGCACGCCGACGTCTCGGCCGCGGTCGACCGCGGAGTCCGCGCCGTCCTGTGGCGCGACTCCTTCAGCCAGGCGGCCTTCATCAGAACCCTGCACACCATCGCGGACGGCGGCGGAAGCCTCCCGCCCACCCTCCAGGGCACCCTGATGGAACAGGTCCGCTGGGCCCAGCGCGAACTCCTCGCCCCCCGAGGCCTCACCGCCTCCGGCATCAGCCCCCGCGAGGTGGACGTGCTCCGCCTGGTGGCCGAGGGCAAGGAACTCGCCGAAATAGCGACGAAGCTCTCCTACTCGGAACGCACCGTCAAATACATCCTCTACGGCGTAATGAAGCGCCTACAACTGAGAAACCGCGCCCACGCGGTCTCATACGCAATCCGAGCGGGCATCATCTGACCCACCGCGGACCCGTCTCCACCACTGGAGCCCCCTGTCGGATTCGAACCGACGACCTACGCATTACAAGTGCGTTGCTCTGGCCATCTGAGCTAAGGAGGCGGGGCCCGCGCACGGGCGGGCCGGGTGCGTGCACGCATGCACGCCCGTGCAGTGTACCCACGTCACAGCGGGCCCCTGTCGAAAATTTCCTCGAACTTCATCGCTCGCGGAGTACTGACAGAACGTGTGAACGCGAGGTAGCGTCCTGAACCAGTCCGCTCATGTGGACTACACCACTACGGACCGTTCCGTAGCGGTCACACCACCTTTACAACGGATCGTCCGGCACGTTCCTGCCGGTGAAGGGGGCCTACGACCCATGGCCACTGTCTCGTTCAACAAGGCGACCCGCATTTACCCGGGTGGCGACAAGCCCGCCGTCGACCAGCTCGAGCTCGACGTCGCGGATGGCGAGTTCCTCGTCCTCGTCGGTCCCTCCGGCTGCGGAAAGTCCACCTCCCTGCGGATGCTCGCGGGTCTCGAGGACGTCAACGCCGGCTCGATCCACATCGGTGACCGCGACGTCACGCACCTGCCGCCCAAGGACCGGGACATCGCCATGGTGTTCCAGAACTACGCGCTGTACCCGCACATGACGGTCGCCGACAACATGGGCTTCGCGCTCAAGATCGCCGGCGTCAACAAGGCCGAGATCCGCCAGAAGGTCGAGGACGCGGCGAAGATCCTGGACCTCACCGACTACCTGGCCCGCAAGCCGAAGGCCCTCTCCGGTGGTCAGCGCCAGCGCGTCGCCATGGGTCGCGCCATCGTGCGTGAGCCCCAGGTCTTCCTCATGGACGAGCCGCTGTCGAACCTCGACGCCAAGCTCCGCGTTTCGACCCGTACGCAGATCGCGTCGCTGCAGCGCCGCCTCGGCATCACCACGGTGTACGTCACCCACGACCAGGTCGAGGCCATGACCATGGGCGACCGGGTGGCCGTCCTGAAGGACGGTCTGCTCCAGCAGGTCGACTCGCCGCGCAACATGTACGACCGCCCGAGCAACCTCTTCGTCGCCGGCTTCATCGGCTCCCCGGCGATGAACCTCGTCGAGGTCCCGATCACCGACGGCGGCGTGAAGTTCGGCAACAGCGTGGTGCCCGTCAACCGCGAGGCCCTCAAGACCGCCGCCGACAAGGGTGACACCACCGTCACCGTCGGTGTCCGTCCGGAGCACTTCGACATCGTCGAGCACAACGGCGCCGCGGCCGCCTCCCTGTCGAAGGACACCGAGGACGCCCCGGCCGGCCTCGCCGTCACCGTGAACGTCGTCGAGGAACTCGGCGCCGACGGCTACGTCTACGGCAGCGCCAAGGTCGACGACGAGCTCAAGGACCTGGTCGTCCGCGTCAGCGGCCGCGCGGTCCCGGAGAAGGGCGCCACCCTGCACGTCGTGCCGCGTCCGGGCGAGACCCACGTGTTCTCGACGTCCACGGGCGAGCGTCTCTCCGACTGACCGGGTCGGTCGAGCCGGCCGGGTCCGACCCGGCCGGTCCCGGAGATTTCACCCAAGTTGACGAAGAAGGCCCCGCAGGCTGCTGCGGGGCCTTCTTCGTTGTCGACAAATACCCCGGCAGAACGGGCATTTCGATCCCCGTACGTCAACATCAAACTCGAAAACGACGGTTTACCCGTCCCCCGAATTGATTACTAAATGTCGCCAAATCATCACCCCGCGCTACCCTCACTCGCGTGAAGCACTCCACTAACCACTCGACGCGACACGGCCGTGGTCCCGCCGGCCGACCGACACGGCACGGCCGCGGTCCGGCCCGCCGGATCGGCCGTACTCTCGCCCTCGTTCTGCCCGTCGTCCTGGTGCTCTCCGGGACGCTCGCGGTCACCCGAGTCAACTGGTCGGGAAACAGCTCCTCGACATCGGTGCTCGCCGCATCCGCCGAGGACGTCTCCCGACGCGCCCCGTCCCGCGCCCCACAGGACGTGCTGCGCGACAAACTCCTCCTCGAACTCCAGGAGAAGAACCCGGGCGTGGCCCTCACCCACCTCCAGGAGGCGGTGAACGGCCGTCCGTCGCTCGCCCAGCACTGCGCGTCCATCGCCCGCGCCCTGGGCCGCGCCGCCGTCCGCGCCTACGGCCCGACCCGAGCCCAGTCGTTCGCCCGCCCGGTCTGCGACACATCCTTCGCCACGGGCGTGGCAGCCCAGCACACCTGAGCCGCCAGGAGGGCCCCGCAAGGGGCGCGGGGAACTGCGCGCCCAGCCCCCACCGACCCGCAGATCCCCACCCGCGCAGCCAGCACGAGCCCTACCCGTCAAGCCCGCGGAGCGCGACGTACAGTTCGGGTCATGACCGATCCGAACGCCGCGTCGCGCCCCGTTCAAGCCGTCGTCCTGGCCGGCGGCCAGGGCTCCCGGCTGCGTCCCTACACCGACGACCGTCCCAAGCCGATGGTCGAGATTCCCGGCACCGGGACCCCGATCATCGGCCACCAGCTGGCCTGGCTCGCCGAGGAGGGCGTCACCGACGTCGTCGTCTCGTGCGGCCATCTCGCCGAGGTGCTCCAGCAGTGGCTGGACTCGGCCGAACTGCCCGTCTCCGTGACCACCGTGGTCGAGACGGAGCCCCTGGGCCGCGGCGGCGGCCTCAAGTTCGCCGCCAAGCACCTGCCCCACCCGGACCGCCCCTGGTACGCGACGAACGGCGACATCTGGACCCGTTTCTCGCTGCGTGAGATGGCGGACTTCCACACCGAGCGCGACGCGGTGGCCACCCTCGCGCTGGCCCGCCCCCGCATCCCGTGGGGCGCCGTCGAGACCGACGACTTCGGCCACATCACGGACTTCATCGAGTCCCCGCCGACCGCGTACGGCATCAACGCGGGTGTGTACGTCTTCTCCCCCGAGTTCGCCGCCCTGTTGCCCGACCTCGGCGACCACGAGCGGTCCACGTTCCCCCGCCTGGCCCGCGAACGCCGCCTGGCCGGCTATCCGATCCCGCAGGGCGCCTACTGGCGCGCCATCGACACCGCGAAGGACCTCACCGAGGCCGCAAAGGAGCTGGCGGCGCTGGGACGTTGAGGCACTTGTCCCGGTCCACAGAAGTGGCATGTACGACGACGATGGGGCCCGGCACCTGAGAGGTGCGGGCCCCATCGTCGTACGGTTCCTGCGCCGCCGTACCGGCTGTACGGTCCTGGTCCGCCGTACCGGCTTGGGCCGTGCCGCCCTGTCGGCGGGCGGTGGTGTCAGCCCAGCAGGCCGCCCACGAGCCCGGAGCCACCGCCGGAGCCTGAGCCGCCACCGCCACCGCCACCGCTGCCGCCGCCCGTGCTCCCGCCGGAGCCCGAGCCGGAGCCGCCGCCACTGCCCGAGCCGCCGCCCGAGCCCGTACCGCCGGTGGTGCCGCCCGAGGAGGACGGACCGGCGCTGGTGCTGGGAGCCTGCGGCGCGGCCGACTGCTGGGGCGGGGCCTGCCCGGAGCCCTGGGTCTGGCTGGGCTGCCCGGCGCCGGCGCCCGCGGTCTCGCGGGCCGCGCCCGGGGTGGTCGCGGCGCCCGAAGGACTCGCGGAAGTGGCGCCCTGGGTGGGCGAGTTGGCCGCCGAGGGGCTCTCCTTGTGCTGGCGCTTGCCGGGCTCCTCCGGGAGTGGGGAGCCGGGCAGTTCGTTGCGCGGGGCCTCGCCGGGGCCGGGGACGACCACGCGGTCGGCGTCACGGACGGCGCCGCCGAGCAACGAGCCGATGAGCAGGGTGAGTCCGACGACGATGGTCGTGACGAGCGCGCCCCTGCGCAGGACGCGGCTGCGCAGTTCCCAGATGTCGGTGCGCGGCCCGAGCGTGCGCCAGGCCTCGCCAGCGAGGCGGCCGTCGATGGAGTAGACGGGGGCGCCCGCGATGATCAGCGGGGACCAGGCGGCGAGGTAGATGATGTCCGGCGCGTCGTAGGCGGGGACGGACTTCCAGCTGACGGTGAGGAGCAGCGCCGCCGAGAGCAGGGCGCCGACGACCGCGGCGACCCGCTGCCACAGGCCGAGCACGGTGAGGACGCCGACGATGACCTGGAAGAAGGCGATGAGGAGTCCGGCACCGACGGGGTGTTCGAGGGCGAACTGGCGCAGTGGCTCGGCGAGTTCCCAGGGGTGCAGGGAGTTGAGCCACTTGACCATGGAGCCGCGCTTGCCGCCGTCGAAGTAGACGGGGTCGCAGAGCTTGCCCATGCCGGCGTAGATGGAGATGAAGCCGAGGAAGACGCGCAGCGGGAGCAGGACGACGCCGAGGTTCATCCGGCGGCCGGGGTAGTACCCGTGCCGGACGGGGGCGGCGCCGTGCCGCTTGAGCGCGCCGTCGTCCTCGTCCCCGTACTCGTCGGCGTCGTAGGAGTCGTCCTCGAACTCGCCCTCCGCGTACGGGCGTTCGTCGATCTCCTCGTACGCGCTGCCCGCGCTGCGCATCTGGGGCAGGAGGCGGGTCTCGGGGCCGCGGACGGTCGGTGTCTCGACGGTGGCGTCGACGTCGAACCCGGGGGGTCCGCCCTCGCCGACGCGCGGGATGACCTGGGTCGCACCGCCGTCGCCGGCCGGCGCCTCGGCGCCGTGCCGCAGACTCGTGCTCCGCACCGCCTGCAACAGCCGGGTGGCGCCGGTGTCGTCGGGGGCGGACTTCCCGCTCCAGACGACGGGCGCGCGGCGGCGGGTGCCTGCGGTGGTTCCGACGACGGGGATGCGCGCGGTGTCCTCGCCCGAGCTCAAGTGCCGCCCGGCGCGCGGGGACTGGGCCCGCGGGGCGGCTTTCAGCTGCACGCGGAAGCTCGCATGATTGACGATGACCTGCGCCGGATCGCTCGGCACCTTCACCATGCTCAGCGCGGGAGCGTCGTCGAATCCCAACGAGCGGTCCCCCGTGGGTGTGCGGGGTGTTCTGGTGTCCACACTCATCTAACCGAGTGACGTGTGTTTAGGACACTGCTTTGACCGCCCCGATCTGTCCGGACCCCGTCAAGATCAAACAGCCGCGCCCCGTAGGGGCGCGGGGAACTGCGCGCCCAGCCCCCACGCACCCGCGGATCAACTCAACCGGGCGGCAGCCACAGATGTTCAGGCCCGGCGCCGAGCCGCCTCGTACAACACAACTCCCGCAGCCACACCCGCGTTCAAGGACTCCGTGCCGCCAGGCATAGGAATCCGCACCCTGAAGTCACAGGTCTCACCGACGAGTCGGGAAAGCCCCTTGCCCTCGCTGCCGACGACGATGACGACGGGCCCCCCGAGGGCCTCCAGGTCACCGACCTCGGCCTCCCCGTCCGCGGCAAGACCGACCACGATGAGACCGGCCTTCTTGTAGGACTCAAGGGCCCGGGTCAGATTCGACGCACGGGCGACCGGCGTACGCGCCGCGGCGCCCGCGGACGTCTTCCACGCACCGGCGGTCATCCCGGCCGCACGGCGCTCGGGCACGACGACCCCGTGGCCGCCGAACGCGGAGACGGACCGGACGACGGCACCGAGGTTGCGCGGGTCGGTCACGCCGTCGAGCGCGACGATCAGCGGGTCCTTGCCCTCGTCGTACGCGGCGGCCGCGAGGTCCTCCGGGTGCGCGTACTCGTACGGCGGGACCTGGAGGACGAGCCCCTGGTGGTTGAGGCCGTTGGTCATGCGGTCGAGCTCGGGGCGGGGGGCCTCCATGAGGTGGATGCCGCCGCGGTCCGCGGCGAGCTGGAGCGCCTCGCGCACCCGCTCGTCGTTGTCGATGAACTGCTGGACGTAGAGCATCGACGCCGGGACGCCCTCGCGCAGCGCCTCGACGACGGAGTTGCGCCCGACGACCATCTCGGACGTGCCCTTGCCGCCCCGGCCGCCGCGCGGCGACGGGCGGCGCACGGTCTGCTTCGCGTTGGCCTTGGCGACGGCGCCGGCGATGCGGTTCTTCTTGTGCCCCTTGCGCGCTTCGGCGGGCGGGGTCGGACCCTTGCCTTCCAGGCCCCGGCGTCGCTGGCCGCCACTGCCGACCTGCGCGCCCTTCTTGCCGGACATGCGGCGGTTGTTAGCGGCCATGACCTACCTGTCTGTGTGAAGGCGTACACGCGTACGCCTGTGGTGTACGTGTCTGTGAAATGTCGTGCGTCTACGAGTGTGCCGCCCGGAGACCCGAGCGGCACAATCGATCAAGGAAACGGTTAGCGCGGGCCGAGTGTCCAGCGCGGCCCCTGGGGGCCGTCCTCGATCACGAGCCCGGACTGGTTGAGCTGGTCACGGATGGCGTCGGCGGTGGCCCAGTCCTTGCGGGTACGGGCGGACTCGCGCTGCTGCAGCACCAGCCGTACGAGCGTGTCGACGACTCCGTGCAGGTCCTCGCCGCGGTCGCTCTCGCCCGCCCAGTGCGGGTCGAGCGGGTCGAGTCCGAGGACGCCGAGCATGGCGCGGACCTCGGCCAGCCGTGCGACCGCGGCTTCCTTGTCGTCGGCGGCCAGCGCGCTGTTGCCCTGGCGGACCGTGGTGTGCACGACGGCGAGGGCCTGCGGGACGCCCAGGTCGTCGTCCATCGCCTCGGCGAAGGCCGGCGGGACCTCGGCCGCGGGCTCGACGGCTCCGGCCTTCTCCACCACCCGCTGCACGAAGCCCTCGATCCGCGCGAACGCGGACTCGGCCTCGCGCAGTGCTTCCTCGCTGTACTCGATGGTGGAGCGGTAGTGCGGGGTGCCGAGGTAATAGCGCAGGACGATGGGCCGCCACGCCTTGACCATCTCGCTCACGAGTACGGAGTTGCCGAGCGACTTGGACATCTTCTCGCCGCTCATGGTGACCCACGAGTTGTGCACCCAGTAGTGCGCGAACTCGTCGCCGAAGCCCCTGGCCTGGGCGATCTCGTTCTCGTGGTGCGGGAAGATCAGGTCGATGCCGCCGCCGTGGATGTCGAAGACGGGGCCCAGGTACTTGTGGGCCATGGCGCTGCACTCCAGGTGCCAGCCGGGCCGTCCCCGGCCCCAGGGCGTCTCCCAGCTCGGCTCGCCGGGCTTGACGGCCTTCCACATCGCGAAGTCCCGGGGGTCCCGCTTGCCGGTCTCGCCGTCCTCGGCGGGCTGGCGGAGCTCGTCCAGGTCCTGGTTGGACAGCGACAGGTAGCCGGGCAGGGAGCGCACGTCGAAGTACACGTTGCCCTCGGCCTCGTACGCGTGCCCGCGCTCGATGAGCGTGCGCATCATCTCGACCATCTCGGTGATGTGGCCGGTCGCGCGCGGCTCGTACGTCGGCGGGAGGCAGCCCAGGGCCGTGTAGCCGTCGTTGAACGCGCGCTCGTTCTCGTAACCGATCGACCACCAGGGCCTGTTCTGCTCGGCGGCCTTCCTGATGATCTTGTCGTCGATGTCGGTCACGTTCCGGATGAACGTCACGTCGTAGCCGCGGTGCTCGAACCAGCGGCGCATGATGTCGAAGTTGAGGCCGGACCTGATGTGCCCGATGTGCGGGGCCGCCTGCACGGTGGCGCCACAGAGGTAGATCGAGACACAACCCGGCGTGATCGGGGTGAAGTCACGGATCTGCCGGGCGCTGGTGTCGTACAGGCGAATAGTCACCCCTCCAGGGTAGTGGGCGACGACGTATGCCCCGAGACCCTTCCGACACATGGCTCACGATTCGTGACATCCACTCCGCGGGCAGCCGACCCAGTCCTTTTTCGCCCCCGCCGCCCCTACCCATTCCCGTCACTACTCGGGGGCCAGCCCCCGAACCCCCGCTCCTCAAACGCCGGAGGGGCTGACTACCAGCCCGTCCGGCGTTTGAGGACGAGCGCGG
>NZ_JBHXSU010000022.1:0-151882 GCF_042715345.1 Streptomyces sp. NPDC058697 | reverse complement strand
CCCGCGCCCCTAGGTACCTAGGGGCGCGGGGAACTGCGCGACCAGCCCCCACCGGGCCCGCACCCGAAATCGCTACGGACGGGGTCTGGGGCGGAGCCCCAGGGGACGGGACGGGTAGGGGCGGCGGGGGCGAGGGAATCCTCAGCCCGGCCACACCAGTGACTGCATCTCCGAGTACGCGTGCAGGGCGTACGAGCCGACGTCGCGGCCCACCCCGCTCTGTTTGAAGCCGCCGAACGGAGCCTCCATGTTGCGCCCGACCGTGTTGACGCCGACGCCGCCGGCCCGCAGCTGTCGGGCCACGCGGAAGGCGCGGGCGACGTCGCCGGACCAGACGTAGTCGATGAGGCCGTAGTCGCTGTCGTTGGCGAGCTCGACGGCCTCATCCTCGTCGTCGAAGGGGAGGACCACGACGACCGGGCCGAAGATCTCCTCGCGGACCACCCGCATGTCGGGCGTGCAGTCGGCGAGGAGGGTCGGGGCGACGTAGAAACCCCGCTCGGACGGCGGCCGTTCACCGCCCGCGACCACCCGCGCCCCCTCCTTGCGGCCCAGTTCGACGTACGACTCGATCCGGTCCCGGTGGGCGGCGGAGATCACCGGCCCGACGACCGTGCCCTCCGCCCGCGGGTCTCCCACCTTCAAATAGTCGATGTAGGCAGCCAGTTGGGACACCAATCGGTCGTACACCGTCCGCTGCGCCAGCACCCTCGTCGGGGCCGTGCAGATCTGGCCGCTGTAGAAGGAGAACGTGGTTCCGATGCCGCGGACCGCCGACTCCAGGTCCGCGTCCTCGAAGACGACCGCCGCGCCCTTCCCGCCCAGTTCCATCAACTGCCGTTTCATACCGCGACCGCACACCTCGGCGATACGCCGCCCGACGGCGGTCGAACCGGTGAAGCTCACCATGTCGACGTCGTCCGAGTCGACGGCAGCCTCGCCGACCTCCGCGCGCGAGCCGCTGACGACGTTCACGACCCCCGGCGGCACACCCGCCGCCTCCAGGGCTTCAGCCATCCGGTACACGGACAGCGGGTCCTGCGGAGCGGGTTTCACGACGACCGTGTTGCCCATCGCGAGCGCCGGGGCGATCTTGCCGGCCGGGTTCGCCCAGGGGTTGTTGTACGAGGTGATGCAGGTGACCACGCCGACTGGTTGGCGTACCGCCAGGGCGCCCATCACCGCCGCCCTGCCGAACGGCCCCGCCTCGTTGATCTGCGGGGGCAGCGGCTCCTCGACGGGCTCCACGCGCGCGTACCGCTGGAATCGGGCCGCCCCGACCCCCACCTGCATCCCGCGCGCGGTGCCGGTCGTCGCCCCGGTCTCGGCCTGGGCCAGTTCGGCGTACGGGACGAGGTTGCGCCGGATCTCTGAGGCCGCCCGATGCAGGACCGCGGCCCGCTCCTCGGGTGCCGTACGCGACCATGACCGGAAGGCCTCGCGGGCCGCGGCTGCCGCCGCGTGCACCTGATCCCGCGAGGCCTCCGGAGCCGCCCCGACGACATCCTCGGTCGCCGGGTCGATCACCTCGTAGTGGCCGCCGTCCGGCTCCACCCACGAGCCGCCGATGAACAGCCGCTGCCCGTCCGTCACTTGGCCCCCCACACCCGCCGCCACCGTCGTCGCCGTCACGTCACTTCGTGCTCACCGTTCGCGTGTCCCGGCCGGACCGCAGCACCTTGCCCGGTACGGCGCCCGACACCACATCACCCCGTATCGCTTCAACCCCGTTGACCCACACGGCCGTTATGCCGATCGCCTTCGAGTCGAGGCGCGGGCTGTCTCCCGGCAGGTCGTGCACCAGGGTGGCCTTGCCGGCGTCGATGCGGTCCGGGTCGAAGAGCACGAGGTCCGCATGGAAGCCCTCCGCTATCCGTCCGCGCTCACGCAGTCCGAAGAGCTGGGCCGGGTCGTCCGTGAGCATCTTCACGGCCTGTTCGAGAGTCGTCAGCTTCCGGCCCCGCAGACAGTCCCCGATGAACCGGGTCGTGTACGGCGCCCCGCACATCCGGTCCAGATGGGCGCCCGCGTCCGAGCCGCCGAGCATGACGTCCTCGTGCCGCCACGTCTCCTGGCGCAGCGACCACGAGTCGGGGTCGTTGTCGGTCGGCATGGGCCAAAGGACCGTACGCATACCGTCGTTGGCGCAGATCTCGATGATGCACTCGAAGGGTTCCTGGCCGCGCTCGGCCGCGATGTCCCGTACGACGCGTCCGGTGAGCCCCTCGTTCTCCGCGCTGTAGGTGTCCCCGATGACGTACCGCCCGAAGTCGGCGAGGCGCCTGAAGACCCCCGCCTCCTTGGAGTCGGCCCGCCGCAGCATCTCGGAACGGACCACGGGGTCACGGAGTTTCGCGATCCGCTCGGGCACGGGGAGTCCGAGCACCTCGCCCCACCCGGGTATCAGGTTCAGCGCGCAGAAGGTCCCCAGCGACATGTTCATCGGCGTGAGGATCGGCATCGTGAGCGCCACGATCCGCCCACCGGCCTTACGGGCCCGCTCACTTGCCGCCAGCTGACGCGGGACGCGCTCGGGGACGGCCGCGTCGATCGTCAGGACGTTCCAGTTCAGCGGACGGCCCGCCGCCGCGCTCATCTCCACGAACAGATCGATCTCGTCGTCGCTGAACTGGTCGAGACAGCCCGCCACGATGGCCTCGATCTGCGTGCCCTCGTGATCGCCCACCGCCTGGGAGAGCGCGAGCAGTTCGGCGGGCTTGGCGTGCCGCGAGGCGACGGGCTTCCCGTCCCCGTCGGAGTGGGTGGAGGACTGTGTCGTGGACAGTCCCCAGGCACCGGCCTCCATCGCCTCGTGGAAGAGCGCCAGCATCTGCTCCAGCTGCTCGGGCGAGGGCTGCCCGCCGACGGCGTCCGGCCCCATCACATACCGCCTGAGCGCACAATGCCCCACCATGAAGCCCGCGTTGACCGCGATCCGCCCCTCCAGGGCATCCAGATACTCCCCGAAGGAATGCCAGCTCCACGGCGCCCCCTCCTCCAGCGCGACCAGCGACATCCCCTCGACCTTGGACATCATCCGCCGCGTGTAGTCGGCGTCCTCGGGCCGCGCCGGATTCAAGGGCGCGAGCGTGAATCCGCAGTTGCCCCCGGCCACCGTCGTCACCCCGTGGTTGAGAGAGGGCGTCGCATACGGGTCCCAGAACAGCTGCGCGTCGTAGTGGGTATGGGGATCCACGAACCCCGGCGCGAGTACGAGCCCGGAAGCATCCTCCGTCGTACGAGCCGGTTCGGTGACGTCACCGATGACGGCGATCCGCCCGTCCCGTATCCCCACGTCAGCGGTATAGGAGGGCGCACCCGACCCATCCACGACGGTCGCGCCTTTGATCAGATGGTCAAGCACGACGAAACCCTTCTCTCCCTGAACCTTCCGACTTACGGCGGGGCACACTCACCCAGGGGCGCGGGGAACTGCGCGACCAGCCACAACGAACCCGCACCCTCCGACGACCCTCAGACCGCCCCGCGGAACCGAGTAGTCCGATGGACAGGATCCGTATCGATCTTCGGAATCACGTGCTCCCCGATCAGCCTGATCGTCTGAAGCGTCTCCTCCTTGGGCACCCCCACCGGCAGCCCGAAAGACAACTGATCGGCCCCGGCCGCCTCCCACCGCTTGCACTGCGTGAGCACCTCGTCCGGATCCCCGCAGATCAACAGCTCCTCGGAGATGAGCAGTTCGATGAACTCCTCGTTGTACTCGGGCAGCGTCTCCGGCCACACGGGGAACCCCTCGGGCCGAGGGAACGTGTCGTGGTACCGGAACACCAGCGACGGCAGATAGTGCAGCCCGCCGCCCACGGCGATCCGTATCGCCTCGTCGTGCGTGGGCGCGCAGATCGCGGTCGTCGTCACCATCACGTTGTCGTTGACGAAGTCCCCGATCGGCTCCGCCTCCACGACGGCCGTCTTGTACTGCTCAAGGACCCACTCCATGTCGGAGACCTTCTGCACGCTGAAGCCGAGGACTCCGAGCCCCTTGCGGGCGGCCATGGAGTAGGAGGGCGGCGACCCGGCGGCGTACCACATGGCGGGGTGGGACTTCCCGTACGGCTTGGGCAGGACCTTGCGCGGAGGGAGCTGCCAGTGCTTGCCCTTGAACCCGACGTACTCGTCCTGGAGCCACATCTTCGGGAACTCGGCGATGGTCTCTTCCCAGATCTCTTTCGTGTAGTTCATGTCGGTGATGCCGGGGAGGAAGCCGAGGATCTCGTGCGAGCCGGCCCCGCGTCCGCTGCCGAACTCGAAGCGGTTCTCTGTGAGATGGTCGAGCATGGCGACCTTCTCGGCGACCTTCACGGGGTGGTTGACCTGGGCGAGCGGGTTGAAGATGCCCGACCCGAGGTGGATCCGCTCGGTCGCGTGCGCGAGATAGCCGAGGAAGACGTCGTTGGCGGAGAGGTGGGAGTACTCCTCCAGGAAGTGGTGCTCGGACGCCCACGCGTACTTGAAGCCGGACTTGTCCGCCTGGATGACGTACTCGGTCTCCTCCATCAGCGCCTTGTGCTCCGCGAGCGGATCGGTCTCGGCCCGCTTGCCCACGTATCCCTGTACAAAGAGCCCGAATTCCAAGGAGGTTCACCGTCCCCTGTCCGTCACCCTGCCGAACCTGACGCACCGTCAGATCCATCTGCCGCCGACTGTTGCACCGCGCCCGCGAGGCGTCAATACCTGATGGGCCGTCACATGACGCTCACGCCCGCCAGCCAGCCGCCGTCGATCACGAACGGCTGTCCGGTGATGTACGAGGAGTCCTCCGAGGAGAGGAAGAGGGCGAGCCGGGCCACCTCCTCGGGTTTCCCGATCCGGCCCATCGGCACGAGCTTGCGGTAGAACCGTTCGACACCGGCCGAGGAGGCCTCGGCGTCCGCCGCCGGGTCGAGCAGGGCCGGGTTGCTCATCGCGGTGTCGATGGCGCCCGGACAGACGGCGTTGACGCGGATGCCCTTGGGCGCCAGTTCCAGCGCGGCCACCCGCGTGAGGCCGACTATCGCGTGCTTGGTCGCGCTGTACGCGCCGACGTACGCCATGCCGGTGACCCCGGTGTATGAGGCGGTGTTGACGATGGTCCCGCCGCCGGCCGCCTCGATCTCGGGGGCCAGGGTCTTGATGCCGAGGAAGACACCGACCTGGTTCACCTGCACGACCTGCATGAACTCGTCGAGGGGCGTGTCGACCAGGGAGTTGAAGCGCAGGATGCCCGCGTTGTTGACGAGCCCGTCGACCTTCCCGTACGCATCCTTCGCGGCGGCCAGGGCGGACGTCCAGTCCTCCTCCCGGCTCACGTCGAGGTGGACGTAGAGCGCGCCGATCTCCTTGGCGAGGGTCTCACCCTGGCCGTCGAGGACGTCGGCGACCACGACGTCGGCCCCTTCTTCCCTGAACAGCCGGGCCTCCTGCTCCCCCTGGCCGCGTGCGGCGCCTGTGACGAGGACGACACGTCCGTCGAGCTTGCCCATGTGGACTCCCTTCGCGGTGCATTGGCCGAGGTCAGCGTACCGCTGGACCTGACGATGCGTCAGACCGTGAACGGATGCTTGCATCTGCGATGCCAAGTGACCGACGAGTAGGGACATTTGACTCTGTCGGCGCCTCTCGCGGGACCCCAATAATCCTCAATCAAAAGGCAAAGGAACCCTCAAGGAGAGCTGGGCATGGCCAAGAGGCGCTTCAGGAACAAGAAGGTCCGTTACGTGGCGATCGGAGCTTCACTCGTGACCGGTGCGGCTGTCGCCACCGTGATGCTTCCGTCGGCCAACGCCGCCGACGAGAAGACGCCCGAGCAGATCATTCAGATGTGTGAAAGGTCTGCGGTTCTCAACGGTGAACAGCGGTCGGTGGAAGACTTCGGGGGCGCCTTCGCCGACGGTTTCGCGGCCGACAACTGCGATTTCGTCGAGACGAAGTTCGAGACCTTCGACGGGCCCACGGAGAAAGTCACGGTCGACTTTCCGAACTGCGAGCCGAACGCCACCGAACCGTCCAAGGTGACCACCGAGTTCTCGCAGGCGATCGGTCAGGGCGAGGGCACCTACACCGAGACGGAACAGGGTGGCGGCGGCGGCCTCTTCGGAATCCTGAGCGGATCCTGGGTCAAGCACAAGAGCACGACGGACCTGACCATCAGGACGGTCACCGCCACGGAGTCGGAACAGCGCGAAGTACCCGTCGGCAAAGTCCTGCACGTGACGTTCACGCCGAAGATGCAGCGCATGACCGGCGAATGGCGGGTGCGTATCGACGCGAATCCGGGCAGCTTCGCCGTGAACCCCTCACCCGAGCAGAACTTCGTGGCACCGGACGTCGTCGAGGGCCCGGCCGTCCGGCCGGGAGCCGCGGGCGCGCCCGGACTCGCGGACGGTGTCTCCAAGGCCGTACTCACCGACTGCTGAGCCGGGACCTGGACCTCGCCCCCCTCGCGAAACCCCTCCCGAAACCCCGCCCGAAATCCCTCCCCCTCCTCCCTGTACAGGAGAAACACCATGACACGCACCGGCCGCGGCGGAAGCCACCGGAGCAAGAAGAAGCGCGTCCTTCTCTTCCTGGCGCCGGTCGCCGCCCTGGGGCTGGCCGTCCCGCTGATGTACAGCGCGGGCGCCGCCACCCCCGACGAGGTGGCCGCGGACTGCGCCGCGGACTCGGACAAGTTGGAGAACTGCGAGTTCGTCGACGTCCAGGCCAAGGCCAACAGTCTCGGCCCCAACGAGCGGGTCACCAGCGTGACCGACAACTGCGGAATCACCTCCGCCGCGACGAAGACGTTCAGCGGAACCGCGGCCGTGACCCGGGTCATCCAGACCGGGGAGGGATTCGACGTGGACGGCAGCACGAAGCTCGGGAACTCCTTCTTCGAGATCGGCGTCAAGTTCAGCACCACGGAAATCAAAATCAAGCGCGACGACACCACCTCCTCGTTCTCCTTCACCAGAAGCGACACCGTGAAAGCCGACCACATCGCCTTCTTCATGTGGTCCCACAAGCGCACCGATGTGAGCGGATTCCTGAGGGCCACCTACAAAGAGCCCCAGGATGGCCAGACGGTGTTCTTCTCCCCCAGCGAGGGAGCCGCCACCGTGCACGTGTTCTATCCGCAGCTGTTGGCCAACGACACGCCCGACGGCCGCCTCTGGCTGCGCAATGTGCAGTGCGGCACACCGGAGGCCAACGGAATCATCAACAGCGGGAACAGCATTCGCACCGAACCCGGATTCGGTGAAGGCGGAACAAACGTCACCGACGTCGAAGTTCCGCTGTCGGAGGTCACGCTGTCATAGCGGCGCCGACGGACAGGTGAAAGCGGGAGCGGGCCCTCGGTACGGATACACGGGGGCCCGCTCCCCCACACGAACCAGCGAACCCGAGCCGTTCCCACACACGAACGGCTCGTTCTCACACGCGAATCGGGAGATCCGCCCCCAGCCACTTCAGGACGGCTTCCGTGCTCCCCCGGGCGTCCAGCTTGGCGTAGATGTTGCTGAGGTTGTTGCGGACGGTCTTCTCGCTCAGCCCTAATCTCGCGCCGATCTCCTGTGCGCCCAGGCCGGTCGCGAGCAGTTCCATGATCTCCCGCTCCCGGGGCGAGAGCAGGGAGCGCATTCGCTCCGTCGCCTCCCCGCCGCGCGGCATCCGCGCGGCGGCCTCCCGCAGGGCGGTGCACGCGGTGGGCGAGAGGTAGGCGTGGCCGACCGCGGCGGCCATGACCGCCGAGGACAGCATGTTGACGCAGTGGTCGCCGTCGACCAGATAGCCCGCGCCGCCCCGGAACACCTCGACCACCGTCCCGCAGTCCCGCCGAGGGCTGACGACGACCACCGGGGCGCTCATCGCGCCCATGGCCTTCAACAGTTCCGCGAAGGCGACCGACGGATCCTGGCAGCGGAGTACGACGACATCCACCGCGCCCTCCAACGGGCTTTCCCGGAGCGCGCGGTAGGGCGGGGACACGGGCAGCGCCCGGCCCACGTACGGATCGTCCGGGGCCGGCCAGTGCTCGTACGGCCAGTCGGCGTCGGCGCAGGCGAGCGCGACGGTCAGCTTGCGGGAGGGGACCACCGGAGCGGTGGCGCTGACCGGATCAGTGGTACCGAATGGCACGGTGACGCATTCTGGAACGGTGGTGCCGACGCGCTCGGAGCCTTGCTGGTCGCTGTGCAGGGAGGTTCGGACGTGCCGGGGGGATCGCACTTCGCGTGTCCTTCCGCCGTAGCCATGACGTCCTTACATACGCGGCACGGGCGGGCTTTGTTCGAAGTTTCAAGAATGAACTGTCTGGCTGTCAGACAGCTGTGTCCTGTGTGACTGCGGCGGCGCCTACAACAGAGGGGCGACCTCCGCACCGAACGCGGCCATCTGGTCGGTGAGTTCGGTACGGCTCCGGCTGCGGAACCGCACCTGGATCTGGTGCACCCCCATCGCCCGGTACGCGCGCAGCGACTCGGCGAGCGACTCGGGAGCCCCGCTGAGAGTGCGGCGCCCCACGCTCCACCCCGGCTCCCCCACGTACAACGGCTCGGTGATCGCCCCGACGACGAGGGGTTCGGCGACCCCCGCCTCCTCTCTCAGCCGTCGGACCCGGGCGATCTGCTCGGGCAGCCGCTCCCGCGGGTCCCCCTGCGGCAGCCACCCGTCGCCCCTGACCGCGGCCCGCCGGACGGCGGCCGGCGAGGACCCGCCGACCCAGACGGGCACCCGTTCCTGCACGGGCCGGGGCCGCTGCCCGAGCCCCTCGAAGTCGTACAACTTCCCGTGGTGGGTGGGGAATTCATCGGGCCCGAGGGCGGCCCGCAAGGCATCGACGCACTCGTCGAGCACGGCCCCGCGCCGCTCGAAGTCCACCCCGAGGACCTCGAACTCCTCCTGTACGTGTCCGGCGCCGACCCCGAGGATCAGGCGCCCGCCGCTCAGGCGGTCGAGGGTCGCGTACTGCTTGGCGGTGAGCAGCGGGTGCCGCAGCCCGACCACCGCGACATGGCTCAACAGCCTTACGCGCTCGGTGACTCCGGCCAGGAAGGCGAGCGTGGCGACCGGGTCGTACCAGACCGTGCTCATCGCGGAGGCGAGGCGGCGGGGTATGGCGACGTGGTCGCAGCTCGCGACGTAGTCGAAGCCGGAGCGGTCGGCCGTGCGGGCGATCTCGACGAGGTCGGCGGGACCCGCGTCCGCCTCCCACGCCTCCGCGTAGATGGTGCTCTGGGACTGGACGGGGAGCTGGATCCCGTAGGTGAAGGACGTGTTGCCGAGAGGGGCGCTCAACTGGCACCGCCCGGTCCGGCCCACAGCCCGTCCTCGGTCAGTCCTAGGAGCTCGATCGCGTTGCGCCGTACGATCCGGTCGACGACGTCCGCGTCCAGGTGGCCCATCTGCGCCTCGCCGACCTCGCGCGACTTGGGCCAAGTGGAGTCGGAGTGGGGGTAGTCGGTCTCGTAGAGCACGTTCCCCACGCCGATCGCGTCGAGGTTCTTCAGCCCGAAGGCGTCGTCGAAGAAGCACCCGTACACGTGCTCGGTGAAGAGTTCGGACGGCGGCCGGTGGACCTTGTCGGCGACGCCGCCCCACCCACGGTTCTCCTCCCACACGACGTCCGCGCGTTCGAGGATGTACGGAATCCAGCCGATCTGGCCCTCCGCGTACATGACCCTGAGGTTCGGGAAGCGCTCGAACTTGCCGCTCATCAGCCAGTCCACCATCGAGAAGCAGCAGTTGGCGAAGGTGATGGTGGAGCCGACGGCCGGCGGGGCGTCGGCGGAGGTGGAGGGCATCCGGCTGCTCGACCCGATGTGCATGGCGATGACGGTCCCGGTCTCGTCGCAGGCGGCGAGGAACGGATCCCACTCGTCCGTATGAACGGAGGGCAGTCCGAGGTGCGGAGGTATCTCGGAGAAGGCGACGGCCCGTACTCCACGGGAGGCGTTGCGCCGCACCTCCTGCGCGGCGAGTTCCGCGTCCCACAGAGGTATGAGGGTGAGCGGTATCAGCCGGCCCGCCGCATCGGGCCCGCACCACTCCTCCACCATCCAGTCGTTGTAGGCGCGCACCGAGAGGAGCCCCAGTTCCCGATCCTTGGCCTCGGTGAACGTCTGGCCGCAGAAGCGGGGGAAGGTGGGGAAACAGAGGGCGGACTGGACGTGGTTGACGTCCATGTCGGCGAGGCGCTGCGGGACGTCGTACGAGCCCGGGCGCATCTGCTCGTACGTGATGACTTCGAGTTTGATCTCGTCCCTGTCGTAGCCGACGGCGGTGTCGAGACGGGTGAGGGGGCGGTGCAGGTCCTCGTAGACCCACCAGTCGCCGATCGGGCCGTCGTCCCCGGGGCTGCCCATGACCGGGGCGAACTTGCCGCCCAGGAAGGTCATTTCCTTGAGCGGGGCGCGAACGATGCGCGGGCCCCGGTCCCGGTACCTCGACGGGAGCCGGTCCCGCCAGACGTTGGGGGGCTCCACCGTGTGGTCGTCCACCGAGATGATCTTCGGGAAGGTCTCCATGTGTTTTACGGTAGCGCCGATCTGACGGGCCGTCAGCTGTCGTGCGGCGGCTCTCTGGAATGCGGGAACCTCGTCACGGGGTTGCGAGGAGGGGGTGTGGGCCCTGTGAGGGCTTGCGCCACTCGGCACGGCGGCCTGTGATCGGTATCTCCCACGGCTGACGCATCCGCCATGAACAAGGCAAACTGGCCTGGTTGTCATGACGTTTCGGCAGGGGGCAGCGATGGACGGTGTACCGCGAGTACCGGAGCAGTGGCGTCCCGATGATTCGGCGGCGCTCCGCTTCAGCGTGCTCGGCCCGGTGCGCGCCTGGCGTGGGGCGGATTCCCTGCCCACCGGGTCCCCTCAACAACGTGCCCTGCTGGCGGCCCTGCTGCTCCGCGAGGGCCGCACGGCCACGGCGGGCGAACTGATCGACGCACTGTGGGGCGAGGAACCGCCTTCCCAGGCACTGGCGGCGGTTCGTACGTATGCCTCGCGGTTGCGGAAGGTTCTTTCGCCGGGGGTTTTGGTGAGTGAGTCGGGCGGATACGCCGTCCGGCTCACCGACGAGTCCGGCGTGGGTGCTTCGCTGGACCTCGCGCTGGCCCAGGAGCTGGCGGCCGACGCGGAGAAGGCGAAGACGACGGGCGACCTGTGCCATGCGCGCGCCCTGCTGAACAAGGCGCTGAGCCTGTGGGACGGAGAGGTCCTGGCGAGCGTGCCGGGTCCGTACGCGGAGACCCAGCGCGCCCGCCTGGAAGAGTGGCGGCTCCAACTCGTCGAGTCCCGGCTGGACATGGACCTGGAGCAGGGCTGCCACGCGGAAGCGATCTCCGAACTCACGGCGCTCACCGCGGCCCACCCCCTGCGGGAACGGCTGCGCGAGCTGCTGATGCTGGCGCTGTACCGCTCGGGCCGGCAGGCGGAGGCCCTGGCCGCCTACGCGGACACCCGCCGGCTGCTGGCCGACGAGCTGGGCGTGGACCCGCGGCCCGGTCTGCAGGAACTGCAACAGCGCATTCTTCAGGCGGACCCGAGGCTCGCGGAACCCTCCGCCCCGCTGGCCCCCGAGACCGCGGCCGCACCGGTGCGCCCGGCCCAACTCCCCGCCACTGTCTCGGACTTCACCGGCCGGTCGTCCTTCGTGACCGAGCTGAGCGAGGTGCTGGCGGCGGCGTCGGCGGCCGAGGGCCAGGTGATGGCGGTGTCGGCGCTGGCCGGCATCGGCGGCGTGGGCAAGACGACGCTGGCCGTCCATGTCGCACACCGGGCCCGGAGCGCCTTCCCGGACGGACAGCTGTACGTGGACCTGCAGGGAGCGGGCCCGCGGGCGGTCGCACCCGAGACGGTCCTTGGCGCCTTCCTGCGCGCCCTGGGCACCGCCGACGCGGCGATACCGGACTCCCTTGAGGAGCGGGCCGCCCTGTACCGCTCGACCCTGGACGGCCGCCGGATCCTGGTGCTGCTGGACAACGCACGGGACGCGGCCCAGGTACGCCCCCTGCTGCCCGGCATGGAAGGGTGCGCGGCGCTGGTGACATCGCGGGTACGGATGGTCGACCTCGCCGGGGCCCATCTCATCGACCTGGACGTCATGTCGCCGGAGGAGGCCCTCCAGCTCTTCACGAGGATCGTGGGCGAGGAACGAGTGGCCTCGGAGCGCGAATCGGCGCTCGACGTGGTCGCGGCCTGCGGATTCCTGCCCCTTGCGATCAGGATCGCCGCCTCCCGTCTGGCGGCCCGGCGCACCTGGACGGTCTCGGTCCTCGCGGCGAAGCTCGCCGACGAACGACGCCGGCTGGACGAACTCCAGGCCGGCGACCTGGCCGTGAAGGCCACCTTCGAGCTCGGGTACGGGCAGCTGGAACCGGCCCAGGCCCGCGCGTTCCGGCTGCTCGGACTGGCCGACGGCCCGGACATCTCCCTGGCCGCCGCCGCGGCAATGCTCGATCTCCCCGTCGAGGACACCGAGGACCTCCTCGAATCCCTCGTCGACACCTCACTCCTGGAATCGGCCGCCCCCGGCCGCTACCGCTACCACGACCTGGTACGCCTCTACGCTCGTGCGTGCGCGGAGCGGGACGAACAGCCGCCGGGCGAGCGGACGGCCGCGATGTCGCGGATGCTCGACTTCTACCTGGCCACGGCCGCCGGGGTCTACGCGATCGAGCGGCCCGGCGACCGGCTGATCGACCACCTGGAGACGACGGAGTACCCGGGGCTGCGGTTCACCGACGGCAGCTCCGCCCTCGACTGGCTCTACAACGAGGCCTCGCCGCTCCTGGCCTGCGTACGGCAGTCCGTGGGCACGGACAGGATGCGGCGGGCGGTGGACCTGCTGTGGGCCGCCAAGGACCTCACCGAGTCCGGAGCCAACTCCCACCAGTACGAGACGACCGCGCGGGCGATGTGCGAGGCCACCCGGACCGCGGGGGACGCACACGCGGAGGGCAGAGCGCGGACGACGTTCACGAACGTCCTGCTGGTCTCCGGCCGCATCCAGCAGGCTGCCGAGCAGGCGCAACTCGCCATGGAACTCGCCGCCTCCGCCGAGGACGCCATGGCCATGAGCTGGGCAGCCAACGACCGCGGGCTCACCCTCATGCACCAGGAGCAGTACACGGACGGCAAGCCGTTCTTCGAGCGCGCGATCGAGGGGTACGCCACGATCGGCAACCGGCCCCTCGAAGCGCTCAGCCTGTGCAACCTGTCGCGAGCGCACCTGGGCATGGGGAACATCGCCATGGCGGTGGAGATCGCGCAGCGCGCCCTCTCGGCGTACCTGGAGATCGGCCAGACCCTGCGCCTCGCCAACGGTCACTTCACCCTGGGCATCGCCCTGACGAGAGCCGGCCGTCACACCGAGGCCCTCAGCCAGTTCTCCGACGCCCTGTCCGTCTTCGGGAGCCACCGGCAGCGGCTCTGGGAGGGGACGACCAACTTCCGCATCGCCGAGGTGCACCTGGCCGCCCGCCGCCCCGCGCAGGCGGCCCAGCACGCCGAGCAGGCCCTCGCGCTCGGCTGCATCGGCGGCGACCGCATGCAGGGCACGGTGCTGACGCTGCTGGGCCGGGCCCTCACCATGCTGGGCCAGGTCGACCGGGCCAGGGCCTGCTGGCGCGAGGCGCTCAACCTCTACGAACAGCACGGCGGTGCCGCGCAGGCCGAGGAGGTACGCGCACTGCTCACGCCCGCCACCGCAGCGTGAAAGGCGTGCCAGTGACAGGGCAGTAGCGGACGTTCAGCATTCGTTTATCTCCGCCCGGCACTCTCGTACGTGTCACACCGTCGCGTCGGGGGGCAGACGGTCTGACCAGGAGCCCAACGGCTAATGTGCGGCTCCGAACGCCCGTCCAGAGACCCTCGGGGGAGTTTCTGGGCGGGCGTTCCTTACTCGTCACCACAACGGAGGGATTCAGGCCCATGAGCGAGACGAAGAAGGAAACGGACCTCACCACGCAGGACAACGGCATGCCGACGCCGCCCGCCAAGGACCCGGTCGTGACACCGCTCGACAACGGGATGCCCACGCCGCCCGCCAAGGGCTCGGACGCCACCACCCAGGACAACGGGATGCCCGCGCCGCCGGTCAAGGACCCCGAGGTCACCACGCTCGACAACGGTATGCCCAGTGAGCCGGCCGACATCCGGACCATGGACAACGGCATGCCCTCCCCGCCGGCGCTGGACCTCGACGGCAGCAAGTAGAGACCTTCATCCCGACGGGGACCGGCCGCGGTGGCGCGGAGGGGGAGCCACCGCGGCCGTGGTCTGTCCGGGCATGAGCACGGGTACGGGCCAACAGGCGGCCCGAACCGTTCGATGCCGTCGAACGAACGTCCCGCTTGTCGCCGGCGTCCCTTGATGTCCGGAAGTCCCCTCTCCCACAGGAGCAGGCATGACCCGAGCCAAGAAGATCCTCACCACGATCGCCCTGATACTCACCGCGGCCGCGGCCTCCGCGAGCCCGGCCCTGGCCGACAACTCCATGCCTGCACCCGCACCGGACTCGCCCGCCTCCGTGACCTCACCGGCCGGCTCGGCACCGTAGAAGACCCGATGGGGGCCGACCTGGGCGGGCTCGGCCCCCATCGCCTTGAACCGGCTCAAGGCCGCGACAACCCCGGAGGGAGGGCTGTCGCGGCCGGGGCAACCCGGTCTCAGGCGCAGAGTTCGCCGTCGATCAGGTTGTTCTGGGCCTGCTCGGTGGACAGGTCGGAGGCGCCGTCGCCGGTCGCGTGCAGGACCACGGCCCGGCGGCCGTCGGGGCTGACGCCGTTGCGGGTGGTGTAGCCGGGGAAGTCGCCCGCGTGGCTGTAGTAGGAGCCGCCGCAGGTCAGCGGGACCTTCAGCAGGCCCAGGCCGTAGCTCGCGCCGGGCCACACGGGGTCCAGGTCGGCGGCCCGTACGGTCGTCTTCATCTCCGCGAGCTGCGCCGGGCGCAGCAACTTGCCGCCCAGGAGCGCCTGGTAGAAGCGGGTCAGGTCGGCCGTCGTACCGATCATGGCGCCGGCCGCGCCGGCCGCGGACGGGTTGAACGCGGTGGTGTCGATCGTCGGCCCGGTCTTCCCGAAGTCGGAGTAGCCGTGCAGGTGGCGGCCGGGGATCCGGGAGTCCGTCGTCGGGGCGGATGTGTCGCGCAGGCCCAGCGGGCGGATGATGCGCTTGGTGACCTGCTGCTCCCAGCTGTGCCCGGTGACCTTCTGGATGATCATTCCGGCGAGGATGTAATTGGTGTTGGAGTACGCCCACTTGGCACCGGGCTCGAAGTCCGGGGCGTGGCCCATAGCGATGCCGACCAGCTGCTCCGGGGCCCACGTGGTGTAGCGGCCCGCCTGGTAGTCGTCCACGCTGGCCAGCACCGGGAGGTCCGCGGTGTAGTTGAACAGCCCGCTGGTGTGCTGGAGCAGCTGCCGTACGGTGATCCTGCTGCCGTCGTTGCCGTTGCCGGACACCACTCCCGGCAGCCAGTGCTCCACGGTGTCGTCCAGCGACAGCCGCCCCTCGCCGACGAGTTGGAGTACGACCGTGGCGACGAACGTCTTGCTGGCGCTGGCCATCCGGAACCGGTCGCCGGAGCGGGCGGCCGCGCCGGTGGCCTTGTCGGCCACGCCGGCGGTGGCGTACCGGGAGCCCCGCGGACCCGTCGACTGGGCCACGACACCCACGGTCCCGGTCTTCAGGATCGCGTCCACGTCCGCCTGAAGCGCCTTGTCGTGCGCCTTGCCGTGCCCCTTGTTGAGCGTCTTGCCGTGCGTCCTGTCGGGCGCCGGCTTCGCCGCCTGCCCCGTCGCGCCCGCCGCGGGCAGGGTCAGTCCGATACCGGCAAGGGCGGTCACCAGCGTCGTGGCCACAATGCGGGAGGTGAGCTTCGTCTTCATGTGGGGCGGGCTCCTTGCGGGTCGGTCGTCGTACCGCCGTTGCGGTGTGATCACCAACCTAGGAATTCCGGCCCCGCGTCACGATCCGGCAGCCTGGCCGTTCGGAGCGGGTGCCCACCCCACTGCGCCGGTAGCGCCTGCTCTACCTGACCCGTCCTGACCTCGGCCAACACCGCCGGGATCAGGGGCCGGTGACAGTACGTCAGGTGCGTCGGCGCGCGTCGTCGAGGTAGCGCAGGACCGCCGCGACCCGCCGGTCCACCTGGTCGGCGGGCGACAGGTCGAGCTTGGCGAAGATGCTGCGGATGTGCTTGTGGACGGCGCCGTCCGTGACGACGAGCCGTTCGGCGATGGCGCCGTTTCCCAGGCCCTCGGCCATGAGCCCGAGCACGTCGCGCTCCCGCGGGCTGAGCCGCTCCAGGCGGGTGTCCTGGCGGCTGCGGGTGAAGAGCTGCGCGACGACCTCCGGGTCGATGGCCGTGCCCCCGGCGGCCACCCGGTTGAGCGCGTCGAGGAACTCCTCGACGCGGCCCACCCGTTCCTTGAGCATGTAGCCGAGCCCGGTGACCCCGCCGGCGAGCAGATCCGTGGCGAAGGACTGCTCGACGTACGCCGACAGGACGAGGACCGCCAGATCGGGCCGTCGCCGCCGGGCCTCGACGGCCGCGACGATCCCCTCGTCGGTGTGCGTCGGCGGCATCCGTACGTCGAGGATGGCGACGTCGGGCTTGTGGGTGTCGATGGCGTCGAGGATGCCGTCGGCGGTACCGGCGGTGGCCACCACGTCGAGCCCCTCGGCGCGCAGCAGCAGCGCGAGTCCCTCCCGCAGCAGCGGGTCGTCCTCGGCGATCACAATCCGCATGGCATGTCCACCTTGAGAGTTGTCGGGCCGCCGGGCGGGCTGGCCAGGTCGAGGGTGCCGTCGTGGGCCGCGATGCGGCGGCGGATGCCGGTGAGCCCGGAGCCGCCCGCCTCGTCGGCGCCGCCGCGGCCGTCGTCGGTGATGTCGAGTCGCAGCCGGCCGCCACGGCTGCGGACCGTGACGGTGGCGCTCTTCGCCCCGCTGTGCTTGGCGATGTTGGTGAGCGTCTCGGCGACCACGAAGTAGGCGCTGGCCTCCACGGACGCGGCGCACCGCTCGGGTGCCTCGACGTCGATCCGGCAGGGCACCGGGCAGCTCGCGGCGAGTCCGGTGAGCGCGCCTTCGAGCCCGCGGTCGGCCAGTACGGGCGGCAGGATGCCCCGGGCGACCGAGCGCAGTTCGGCGAGGGCCTGCTCGGCGGCGCTCTGGGCCCGTTCGAGGAGTTCGTCGGCGCCCGCCGGATCGCGGGCCACCATGCGGCGGGCGGCGCCGAGCAGCACGGTGACGGTGACGAGCCGGTTCTGGGTGCCGTCGTGCAACGAGCGCTCGATGCGCCGCAGTTCGGTGGCGTGGGCGTCCAGGGCGGCGGCCCGGGTGGCGGTGAGTTCCGCGACGCGCAGGGAGAGGTCGGTGTCGGGTCCGGCCGCGAGGAAGGTGCGTCCCGGCCGCGCCTGGAGCCGTGCCATGGCGGGGGTGAGGCCCAGGATGATGGCGATCCAGCCGAGCCCCAGCAGGGTCACGGCCAGGGCGTCGGGCCAGCCCTGGGCATGGCCGAGGCCCACGGACGTACTGGTCGCGCCTTCCGGCATGAAGCGCCAGTACAGCGGGAACAGCGCGTCGCGTACGGCCATCAGCGGCAGCAGCAGCGCGATCAGGCCGAGCAGCAGCCCGAGCGTGCCGTGCCGGGCCAGCCAGCGCAGCTCCCGCCGGGTGGTCGGGTCGACGAGGGCGAGCCGCAGCCGGGTCGGCGCCGGGTCGGGCCCGATGATCTCGGGACCCCACCGGGCGAGCCGGTGGCGTTCGCGGTCGGCGAGGGAGTGCAGGGCGCGCAGCACGGCGGGGGCCATGAGCAGCCCGACGCCCACGACGGACGTCAGGGCGGCGACGGCCAGCCAGACCAGCACGGCCAGCGCGAGCATCGCGGTCCCGAGCCCGCCGATGAGCTGCCCGAGCGCGCCGCCGGCGGCCTCGGCGGTCCGGATCGCGCTTGCCGTGATCCCGGGCCGGCCCGCGTCGACCGGCTCACCGTGCCGGGTCGAGGTCGACATCCGCCCCACCCCTCTCCCTCGTGAACAGCCCTGTGCGGGCGGCCGGTTCGCTGTCGATGAGGAGCGTAGAGGTACAGCCTGCTGTACCCCCACTCGGGCTGCTGGCGGGCTCGGCCGCGCAGGGTGCTGATCCGTAGCTTCGAAGCACGCCGGGGGGACCCGCCCAAGGGCCCCCGGAACACGACGAGTTCGGAGACAACAGCCATGACGACCACGGACCCCTACCGCCTCACCGGCGGCATCGAGAACCCGGACGAGACGGGGCCCGGCGTGCAGCGGGCCGACATCGTGCGTACGACGCTGTGGCTGGTGCTGGTCATCAGCACCGTCGGCAACATGGTGGCCTCCTACGGCACCGCCTCCACCACGATCCACCTGGCCTGCGGCGTCGTCACCGCGCTGTGCGTGACCGCGCTCGTCACCCGCCACCTGCGGGGCCGGCGATGAGCGGCGTCCACGCGGGAGCCGGCCACCCGACACCGACACGGACCGCTCCCGCCATCGCGCTGGCGAACGTCAGCAAGACGTACGCGGGAGGCGTCCACGCCCTCGACGACGTGTCGCTCGCCGTGGAGAACGGCACGTTCCTCGCCGTGATGGGGCCCTCGGGGTCCGGCAAGAGCACGCTGATGCACTGCGCCGCCGGTCTCGACTCGCCCACCTCGGGAAGCATCCGTATCGGCGGCCAGGAGATCGCCGGGCTGAACGAGACCCGCCGCACCGAACTGCGCCGCGAGCACATCGGGTTCGTGTTCCAGTCCTACAACCTGGTCCCCGCCCTCAGCGTCGCCGACAACATCACGCTGCCGCTGCGCCTGGCGGGGCGGGCCCCCGACCGGGAGTGGCTGCGGGCGCTGGTCGAGCGGGTCGGTCTCGCCGACCGGCTCTCGCACCGGCCCGCCGAGCTCTCCGGCGGCCAGCAGCAACGGGCCGCGATCGTACGGGCGTTGGTGGCCAAGCCGGCCGTCGTGTTCGCCGACGAGCCGACCGGAGCACTGGATCTGCGCAGCGCCCACGAGGTGCTCGGCCTGCTGCGCGAACTCGTCGACGAACTGCGCCAGACGGTGGTGATGGTCACCCACGACCCGGCCGCCGCCGCCCAGGCGCACCACGCGGTGGTGATGGCCGACGGCCGGGTGGTCGAGCGCCTGTACCAGCCCACCGCCCCCGAACTGGCCGACCGTCTCGTCAAGCTCGGAGAGGTCTAGAACCATGCTGCATCTCGCGGTCCGGATGGCCGGACACCGGATCACCGCCCTCCTGGCGGTGGCGTGCGCGGTCCTCGGCGGAGCGGCCCTGATCACCGGCACCGGGGTGCTGGCCGAGTCCGGGTTCCGCTCCCAGCTGCCGGCCGGGCGACTGGCGGGCGCGGAGGTCGTGGTCTCCACCGAACAGAGCTTCAGTTCGGGCCCCGACCTGCCGATCGCGCTCCCGGAGCGCGGCAAGGTCCCGGCCGGACTGGTCGACGAGCTGGCCCAACTGCCCGGCGTCACCGCGGCGGTGGGCGACATCGGCTTCCCCGCCGCCCTCGTCGACGCCGACGGCCGGGTCGTACCGACCGAGGACCCGCGGACGGCCGGACACGGCTGGTCCTCGACGAAGCTCCTCGTGGACGCGAAGGTCGACGGATCCGCTCCGGCCGGCACCGGCGAGGTCGCCCTCGACAGCGCGACGGCCGCCACCGCGGGAGTCCGGGTGGGCGACAACGTCCAGGTCGTCGCGGCCGGCCGCGCCCCGACCGCCTACCGCGTCACGGCGCTGGTCGACGCACCGGACGCCGGAATCCTCTTCGCCGACCCGACGGCCGTACGACTGTCCGGCCGCGCAGACGGAGAACGCGCCGGAACCGTGGACCTGATCGCCCTGCACACCGAGCCAGGCGCCGAGGCCTCGGTGGCCGCAGCGGCCCGCGAAAAGATCAAAGACACCAGCAGGAAGACGAATACCACCGCCCCCGGCGCGGGCGCCGCCAACCTGATCGTCTCCACCGGCTCCGAGCGCGGTGACATCGCCTCCCCCGGCGCGGGCGCCGCCCGCTCGCTGCTGATCCTGCTGGCCAGTTCGCTCGGCGGAATCATCATGCTGATCATCGGTTTCGTGATGGCGAGCGCGCTCGCGGTATCGATCGGCGGCCAGCGCCGCGACCTGGCCCTGATGCGGGCAGTCGGCGCAACTCCCAAACAGATCAGGCGACTTGCGGCCGGACAGGCCTCGATCATCGCCGCCGCGGCGGTCGTGCCCGGAGTGGGTCTCGGCTACCTCCTGGCCGGGCAGTTCCGGCGGATGCTCGTCGACCGCGAGGTGATCCCGGAGGTCCTGCCGCTCACGTTCAGTCCGCTGCCCGCGCTCGCCACCGTCCTGCTCCTCGGTCTCGCCGTGCAGGTGTCGGCCCGCAGCGCCGCGTGGCGCACCTCGCGCATGCCGGCCACGGAGGCGGTCGCCGAGTCCCGCAGCGAACCCCGCACGCCGTCGAAGACGCGGGCCCGCTTCGGCCTGCTGCTGATCGTCGCCGCCACCACGCTGTCGGCCGCACCCCTGCTGAGCCGTACCGTCCTCGGCGCGACGGCCACCTCCATGGCCGGGATCATCGGGGCGATCGGCCTGGCCCTGGCGGGACCCGCCCTGGTCCGGGGCATCGGCGACGCGGCGGGCCGGCGGCTGCGGCCCGGGGTCTCGGCGCCGACCTGGCTCGCGGTGTCCAACATCCGCGGATACGCGCTGCGGCTCTCCGGGGTCGTCAGTGCCCTGGCCATGGCGGTCGTGTTCGTCCTGACCTACACGCTGGCCCAGACGACGGTCATGAGCGCCACCGCGCAGGACACCCGTACCGGCACCATCGCCCAGCAGCGGCTGACCGCGCCGGGCCTCGGCGGCCTGCCCGCCGGCACCCTCGCCGCCGTCACCAAAACCTCGGGTGTCGAGGCGGCGGCCCCGGTCAGCGACACCACCGTGATCCGGGAGTACAAGCAGTTCGGTGACCCGGTCGTCGAATCCGGCTCGGCGATGATCCTGACCCCGGCCGCGTCGGGCGTCCTCGACCTCGGCGTACGGGACGGCAGCCTGGCCCGCCTCAAGGGCGACACGGTCGCCGTCAGCACCGAGGTCGCCCGCTCCCCCGGCTCGGGACTCGGCAGCCGCATCACCCTCGTCCTCGGGGACGGCACCCGGGTCAGCCCCAAGGTCGTCGCCGTCTACGACCGCGCCCTCGGCTTCGGCCCGCTCGCCCTCTCCCACGACCTCGTCGCGGGCCACACGACCACGGGCCTCGACCAGAGCATCCTCGTCCGCACCGACGGCTCCGCCGCCGCACAGCAGGCCCTCACCGCCCTCGTCGCGTCCCGCCCAGGCCTGGCCCTCGCGCCCACCGACACCGGATCGGGCGACAGCCTGACCGACGCGCCGCCGGAAGTCTGGATCAACCTGGCCCTCATCGTCGTACTCCTCGGCTACCTCCTCCTCAGCATCGCCAACAAGCTCGTCGCCACCACCGCACAGCGGCAGGGCGAGATCGCCACGCTCCGCCTCAACGGCACCACGCCGCGCCAGATCCTCGCGATGATGCGCCGCGAGGCCGCGGTCATCGGAGCCGCCGCACTCACCACCGGCCTGCTGCTGTCCGCGATCCCCCTCGCGCTGCTCGGCATCGGCTTCCTGGACCGGCCGTGGCCCGCGGGCCCGGTGTGGCTGCTCCCCGCCGTCGCACTGACCGTGATCTGCACGGCCTTCATCACGGTCGAACTCCCCACCCGCCAGGCACTGCGCACGGCCCCCGCGCATGCGCTGTCCGCCCGCGAATAAGCGCCACATGGACGGCCCGGAAGTACGGGCAGACGCGCGGCCGGGGTAATCCGGCCGCGCGTCTGCCCGTACTCCCGCTTCCGAACCAGCCCCCCCAGCCCCCCCAGCGCCCCCCAGCGCCCCTCAGCGCGCCCGCAGCTCGCCCTTGACGACCTTCCCGCTGGCATTGCGCGGCAGTTCACCCACGAACTCCACCGTCCTGGGCACCTTGTAGTTCGCCATCTCCCGTCGGGCCCAGGCGACGAGATCGTCCGCGGTCGTCACGGCTCCCGGCCGGCGCACGACGTACGCCCTGCCGACCTCGCCGAGCCGCGCGTCCGGTACGCCGATGACCGCCACGTCGGCCACGTCCGGGTGCAGGCCGAGGAGTTGCTCTATCTCCGCCGGGTAGGCGTTGAAGCCGCCGACGATGAACATGTCCTTGATGCGGTCGGTGATACGGAGGTTGCCGGCCGGGTCCAGGACGCCGACGTCACCCGTGCGGAGCCAGCCGTCGGGGGTGAGGACCTCGGAGGTGGCCCGGTCGTCCTCGTAATAACCGCCCATGACGTTGAACCCGCGGACCAGGACCTCGCCCTGTGCGCCGGGAGCGACGGAGACGCCCGCCGCGTCCACCACCCGCACCTCCGTGCCCGGGATCGCCCGGCCGGACGTGGACGCGATCACGCCGGGCTCGTCCCCGCGTCGGCACATCGAGACGATCCCGCTGGCCTCGGAAAGTCCGTAGGCGGTCAGAACGGTCCCCACCCCGAGTTCCTCCCGCAACCGCTCCACCAGGCGCAACGGCACCACCGCGGCGCCCGTCACCACCAGACGCAGGGGCGAGAGGTCGTACGCGTCACGGCCCGGGTGGTCCAGAAGCGACTGAAGGAGGGTGGGCGGTCCCGGCAGCACGGAGATCCGCTCCGAGGCCACGTTCGCGAGGACCGTGTCCACGTTGAACACCGGCTGCGGGATCATCGTCGCGCCCCGCATCAGACAGGCGATGACACCGGCCTTGTAGCCGAAGGTGTGGAAGAAGGGGTTCACGATCAGATAGCGGTCGCCCTCGCGGAGGCCCGCGAGATCGCTCCACACCTCGTACGCCCGCAGTGTCTGCGCGTGGGTGATCACTGCGCCCTTGGGGCGCCCCGTGGTACCCGAGGTATAGACGATGTCCGAGGCGAAGGACGACTCGACCGCCAAAGCCCTCGCCCGTACCTCCGCAGCGTCCACGCCGTCCCCGCTCGCCAGGAAGTCCTTCCAGGTACGGAAGTCGGCGGGGGCATCGTCCGAGAGAACCACCACCTGCTCAAGATCCGAAAGCCCGGCGAGCGGCCCCACGAAACCCACCCCCCGCCCCCCGGAACCCAACCCCCGATCGCCGGAACCCGCCCCTCGACCCGCGGAATCCGGACCCTCCCCGGCCGCCCTCCGCAGGGAAGCCACATACGAAGTCCCCAGGAACGTCCCGGTCACGAACAGCAGCTTGGCCCGGCTCCGGGAGAGGATGTACGCAGCCTCCGTGCCCTTGAAGCGGGTGTTGAGCGGCACGAGGACCGCGCCGACGGACACCGCGCCCAGCGAGGAGACGATCCAGTCCAGGGTGTTGGGCGCCCAGATGGCCACGCGGTCACCGGGGTTGACGCCGTTCGCGACGCAGGCGGCCGCCGCACGTTCCACCCGGACGCCCAACTCCGCGTACGAGACACGCGTACGGCCCTCGACGACCGCCTCCACGTCGGCGTACCGCTCGGCCGCCCCCCGCACCAGCCCCGGAATGGTGCCCCACTCCATGTCACCGCGCACAACGAGCCTCCCCATGGTCGACTCCCACTAGCTGACTACCCGTCAGATTAGCTGTAGCCTGACGCCCTGTCAGCATTCGTGGACCACGGTGGAGGTGCGCCCATGACAGGGGCAGGACTCAAGGACGCCACGGCCGTCGTAGGGATCGGGCAGACTCCCTTCGCCAAGCAACTCCCCGAGAGCGAGAAGGCGTTGGCCTGCCGGGCGATCCTCGCCGCTCTCGACGACGCCGGGATCTCCCCCGCCGAGGTGGACGCGCTCGCCTCCTACACGATGGAGGAGACCGACGAGGTGGAGGTGGCGAAGGCCGTCGGCTTCGGCGACCTCACCTTCTTCAGCAAGGTCGGTTACGGGGGCGGCGGTTCGTGCGCCACCGTCGCGCATCTGGCCGCCGCGGTGGCCACCGGCCAGGCGACGGTCGGAGTCGCCTGGCGCTCACGCAAACGCGGCAGCGGCCCGCGCCCGTGGAAGAACACGGCCGTCCAACTCCCCACCCCCGCCCAGTGGACCCGCCCTTTCGGCCTCCTCCGCCCGGCCGACGAGATAGCCATGCTCACCCGCCGCTATCTGCACGAGTACGGGGCGACCCGCGACCACCTCTTCAACGTCGCCCTCGCCTGCCGCAACCGGGCCAACCAGAACCCGGCGGCGATGATGTACGAACGCCCGCTGACCCGGGACATGTATATGACCTCGCGGTGGATCAGCGAGCCCCTCTGCCTCTTCGACAACTGCCTTGAAACAGACGGCGCGTTGGCCTGCGTGGTGGTCTCCGCCGAACGTGCGCGCGACTGCCGCCGCCGACCCGTGTACGTCCACTCCGCCGCCCAGGGCCTGCCCGCCCAGCACCACGGGATGGTCAACTACTGGAACGACGACCCGCTGACGGGCCCCGCCTGGACAGCCGCGCGCCACCTCTGGAAACACGCGGACTTCACCCCGGAGGACGTGGACGTCGCCCAGATCTACGACGCCTTCACCCCTCTCATCCCTCTCTCCCTGGAGGGCTACGGCTTCTGCGACCGGGGCGAGGGCGGCGCGTTCACGGAGGGCGGCGCCCTGGAGATCGGCGGACGTCTACCGCTGAACACGAGCGGCGGCGGCCTCTCGGAGGCGTACGTCCACGGCTTCAACCTCATCAACGAGGGCGTGAAGCAACTGAGGGGCACGAGCACCGCGCAGGTACCGGGCGCGGCCACCTGCCTGGTCACAGCGGGCGAGGGCGTACCGACGTCAGCCCTCCTCCTAAGAACCTGACCGTGCTCATGAATTACTGATCGACCGAGCTTCCGCCGAACCGAGGAGCCGACATGCTGACACCTGTCGTGGATGACGACGGCGCCCCCTTCTGGGAGTACGCCGCCCGGGGCGAACTGCGCGTCCAGGCCTGCGCCGAGCCCGACTGCGGCGAACTCCGCTTCCCGCCCCGCCCCTGCTGCCCGCACTGCCACTCCTTCGACACCGAGTGGCGCAGGATGAGCGGCAAGGGGCGCGTCTGGTCGTACGTCGTCCCGCATCCGCCGCTGCTGCCCGACTACGCGGCGCAGGCCCCGTACAACGTGATCGTCGTCGAACTGGCGGACGCGCCGCGCATACGGCTCGTGGGGAACCTCGTCAGCGGGCCGGACGCGGCGCTCAACTCCGTTGCCCAGGAGCGGATCCGGATCGGGGCGAAGGTGCAGGTGGTCTTCGCGGGCGGCGAGGACGGCGGAAGCGGTGCCGGGCTGCCTCGCTGGGTACTGGAGCGGCCATGACCCTTCACGTCTCCAGTGACAAGGACACCGGCGTCGCGGTCGTCACCCTCGACCGCCCGGAGAAACTCAACGCCATCGATCTGGACACAGCGGCCGCATTGACCACTGCCTGGCGGGAGTTCAGATTCGACGACGCGGTGCGGGCGATCGTGCTCACGGGCGCGGGCGGACGGGCCTTCTGCACGGGGCTCGACCGTGGCGCCGATGTCCCGCAGCCCAACTCCCCCTACATGGTGGACGATCCGCTGATCACCATCGGCCCGAAGGCGTGCGACCTGTGGAAACCGGTCATCATCGCCGTGAACGGCATGGCCTGCGGCGGCGCCTTCTACCTCATCGGCGAGGCGGATTTCGTGATCGCCGACGAAACGGCCACGTTCTTCGATCCGCACACCACATACGGCATGGTCAGCGCCTACGAGTCCATCCTCCTGGCACAGCGGATGCCGTTCGGGGAGGTCGCCCGGATGGCGCTGATGGGAACGGCCGAGCGGGTCTCCGCACGGCGGGCGTACGAGGTCGGACTGGTCAGCGAGCTCACCGCACCCGGTGAGGCACTGGCCGCCGCAGTGCGGTGCGCGGACATCATCGCGTCCTACCCGACAGAGGCCGTGCAGGGAACGGTCCGGGCGCTGTGGGCGGCAAAGGAGGCGACCCGGACGGCCGCGCTGGCGCACGCCCCACATCTCGTATCAATGGGCAACCTCCCGAACGAGGCACAGGCGGGACTGTTCACCGGCCGCCGTGGTGAGTACCGGACCCGCTGACCCTCAGCCGAGCCGCCACCCGCCCCAAGTCGTCACTGAGCGTGGCCGTCGCGTGGCGGAGGTCGGGGACCCGGCGTAGCGTCGGCATCGAGAGCCCGGGAACGGAGGTCCGCGCATGGTCCGCACCTTGCTCGGGTCCGTCCTTGCTCTCGCCGGAGCGACGGCCGCCGTATGGAGCCCCTTCCGTGCCTGGTACGACGGCCGTCACGGCAGGCACTACCGCCTCGGGGACCTCTTCTCCTCCGGCGGCGTCACGAACGTCCCCGCGGAGCTCTTCGCCTCGCTCTTCCTGCCCTTCGCGGGCGCCGCGCTGATCACGCTGGCCGGGCTGCTGCTTCGGTCGCGACTGCTGGTGGCTCTGGCCGGCGTGATCGTCCTCGGCTTCACCGTTCTCTGGCTGATCCGGGTGGGCCAGGCCGCCGGCAGCCTCGTAATCTCCGGCACCCCGTCCAACGGCCTTGGCCCCGGCACGGGTCTCGCCTTTGGCGGTGGTCTTCTGCTGCTCCTGGCTTCCGTGGTCCTACGCGGCCGTGGGGTGCGGGCGGAGCCCGTGTACGTACCTCCGCCGGATCCGGCGGTACCGACGCTTGATGGTCCGCCCGTGGAATACCGCTGAGCGCGTCCGCCTTGTGGAAACCTGCGGCCCAGTGGGGGCTGGTCGCGCAGTTCCCCGCGCCCCTAAAAGCTAAAAGATTGCGCCGTTCCCCGCGCCCCTGATCAGCGTGCCTGAGGCCGGGTGCGTACGTGCGGGTGCGTCGTGGCTTGTCGCGCAGTTCCTCGCGCCCCTAAAAGCCAAAAGACTGCGCCGTTCCCCGCGCCCCTGAATGGCGTGGCTGAGGCCGGGTGCGTACGTGCGGGTGCGTCGTGGCTTAGCGCGCAGTTCCCCGCGCCCCTGACGGGGCGTGGCCCGCCCTCCCCACTCGGCGGTAGTCGCCCTTCTGCCGGAGGGGGCGTGTCGGGGTTTCCGATCGCAGCACGAACTCTGATGGGCAACCAATCAGTACGGGATGACACAGCTGCGATCGGATGCCCCGGCGCGGGCCCGACTCGACGGCGGGCGACTGGCGGGGCTTTTAGGGGCGCGGGGAACTGCGCGATCAGCCCCCACCCACCCGCAGACGACAAACCCCTCAGGAACGGGCAGTCCCCGTCCCCTTCTCCGCGTCCAGCGCGTACACGCACCGATCCTTGCTGCACGCGTACACCACCCCGTCCTTAACAACGGGCGCCCCAGTGATCTCCCCACCCGTGGCCAGCTTCCACCGCAGCCGCCCATCGTCGGCCTTCAGCGTGTACAGCAGATGATCGGTAGACCCGAAGTGAATCCGCCCGTCGGCAACGGCAGGCGCACCCACCACGTCACCCCCCGCCTGAAAGCGCCACTTCGGCGTACCGGTGACGGCGTCAAGCGTGTAGAGCCCCTTCCCGGACCCCACATGCACATGCCCCGCGGAGACAAGCACGGGATCCAGCGAGGACCGCGCCTCCGTGGCGATACGCCACCGATCGCGCCCATCCGTCGCGTCGAGCGCGTACACCGTGCCGAGATAGTCGGCGAGATAGATCCCGCCACCCGTGACGGCGGGCCCAGGCGCAAAGGTCGGCGGGCTAAGAAAGACCGCCGGCGCCTCGAAATGCCACCGCACATGCCCACCGGCGACATCAATGGCAAGCACCCGCGTCCCGGCGGACACGTACACATACCCGTCATCAGCCTGCGTGATACGGACAGGCACCCCACCACACGACGCCGCGTCCCCAATGGGATACGACCACCGCTCCTCACCAGTACGCGCCTCCAGAGCCCGCAGCCGCGCGTCCTTCCAGACATAAACCGTGCCGTCATGGACGGCAGGCCCGGCCTCGGGCGACTCGAAGTCGGTCTGAGCGCCGGTGATCTCCCACAGCTTCTGCCCGTTGGCAGCCTCCCAGGCCTGTACGCCACCGCCACGCGTACCGGTGACGACCGTGCCGCGGTCGGCCTTGAGGGAGTACACCCACGCGTCGGTCGGCAGCCGCCACAGATCGGTGCCCTCGCGCGCGTCGAGGGCGAAAAGGGTAGGCCCGTCGGAGGCGTGCACACGCCCCCCGGCGACCGCCATGGACCAGGCGACGTCCCGGGTCTTGAAGCGCCGCCGCCCGGTGGCCACGTCCAGGGCATGCACCTCGAAGGACGTGACATAAACAAGGTCGCCGGCAACGGCGGGCGTGCCCCACACGTCGTTCGACATACGGAACCGCCAAGGCCGCCAGGACCCGGAGTCGGCACCGGGCGCCGCCGCAGGCGCGGGCACCGGGACAGGCCCGGCGCCGATGCCGACGCCGGGCACGACAGGGTCGGCCCCGTTCACACCGGGCCGCGCCCGCGACCAGGAAGCGGCGAGCCCGGCTTCGGGAGGAGGTGCCTTCACGGCGGCAGCACGGGCGTCGGCGACCCGCGGCCCCGGCCCGATGGGCACCTGGGCGCCGGCAAGGCGTACGGGCCCGGTGTCGGGCGCACCGCCGTGCCGCCCCGTGCCGGCGCCGACAGGAACGGGAGGCGGGTCGTGGGGCGGCGGAGGCGGCACCACGGGGGCGCCACGGCCACCGCTGCGGCCGGAGGACAGCTTGGCCGCCGGCCGGCCCCCGCGGCGCTGCTCGATGAGGCCCACGGCCCGTTCGGGCAGCCACGCGGACGCCGTCCCGCTGTCGTCGGAGCCGGAGCCGAAGAGGTGGGGTGCGAGCTGGGCCTGGAGGTCGGCCGGGTTGGGGCGGCCCGTCGCCTCCATCTGCATGCAGGACTCGATGAGCGGGCGCAGCTCGTCGGGGAGGCCTTCGAGGTCGGGGCCCTCGCGCAGGAGCATGAAGACGGTCTCGACGGGGTTCGCGCCGTGGAAGGGCGCATGGCCGGTGGCGGCGAAGACGAGCATCGAGCCGAGCGAGAACACGTCACTCGCGCCGGTCACGCTGCGGGAGTCCTTCGCCTGCTCGGGCGACATGTAGGCGGGGGTACCGACGGCCACATTGGTCATCGTCAGACGTGTGTTCGACACCCCGGAGGCGATTCCGAAGTCGATGACGCGCGGCCCGTCCTCCACGACAAGGACGTTCGACGGTTTCAGGTCGCGGTGGACAAGCCCTGCCCCATGGATGGACTGCAGGGCCTCCGCGACGCCCGCCGCGAGCCAGCGGACCGCCTGGGCCGGCAGCGGCCCGCACTCGGTCACTATCTCTTCGAGGGAGGGCGCGGGCACATAGGCGGTGGCCAGCCAGGGCACGGCGGCGCGCGCGTCGGCGTCGACCACGGCGGCCGTGTAGAAGCCGGAGACGGCGCGGGCCGCCTCCACCTCGCGCGAGAAGCGGACCCGGAACAGCTGGTCCTCGGCGAGCTCCGTCCTGACCGTCTTGATCGCCACCCGCCGGCCCGAGGCCGAGCGCGCGAGATAGACCAGCCCCATGCCGCCGGCTCCCAGCCGTCCCAGCACCTCGAACGGCCCGATCCGCCGCGGATCGTGCTGTGTCAGCTGATCCACCACTTGCCTGCCACCTCCCCGTACGCGGCCGCGCTTCCAGCCACCGCTCCAGCCGCAGCTTCAGCCACTGCGCAGCGTCTCACCACCGAGCCTCTCCGGCGGCACGCACCCCGATTCTTCCTGGCCGCGGCTCCGGTTGCGAACCCGGGCCCGAATCGGGATGTCTCTGCGCGTCTCGGGACAAAAGACTCGTGCTCGCCTTGCTTTTCAACGCCGCCCGGTGTTTTTCGTCGCCTTTCGCAGCTTTGCGCACGCCGTTCGTACGCCCTTCAGTACTGAAGCACCGCGAATTTCAAGTTTGCAGCAGGGCAAAGGACGCCCCCTGGTTGTCCGTGACGACCGCCACGCGCCCGTACGAGGTGTCGAAGGGCGGCGCCTGGACCCGTCCACCGAGCCGTACCACCGTCCCGAGCCGGGCCTCGCAGTCGTCCACCCCGAAGTGGACGAGGAAGTGGGGCGGCATCTCGGCCGGGAAGGCCTCGGTGACGAGGACCCGGCCGAAGTCGCGGGTGGTGCCGGGGCCGAAGAGGGCGTCGTGGAAGAGACGGGTGTAGAAGGAGTCGGCGACGGCCGTGTCGCGCGCGTACAGCTCGACCCAGCTGAAGGAGCCCTGCCCGTGCCGCTTGCCGAAGCCGGGGTGCGTGGCGCCCTCCCAGAGCCCGAAGACCGCGCCCTCGGGGTCGGCGGCGAGCGCCATCGTGGCGTACGGGCCCACCGGCACCGGAGTCGTGATCACCTGGCCGCCCGCCTCCCGGATCCGGCCGGCCAGGTCGTCGGCGTCCGGGGTGGCGAAGTACACCGTCCACACGGTGGGCATCCGCCCGTCCCGCTTCGGTACGAGGGCGGCCACGGGCTCGCCGTCGAGGTGCGCCCGTACGGAGCCGGCGTACGGGCCCGGGCCCGCGTACGCCGCGGGGGCCGGGGGCTCCAGGGACCCCGGGGCGGGCCCGGTCGCCGCCTCCGCCGTCTTGTCGAAGGGCTCGAAGGTCCACCCGAAGAGCTCGCCGTAGAAGCGCTTGCCCGCCTCGACGTCCGGAAGCTGGGCGTCGATCCAGCAGGGGACGCCCTCGGCGAAAGCGGCAGAGCCTTCAGATCCAGCCATGCGGCCAAGCTAACGGCCTTTCACGCATCCCGCAGAGCGAGCGGTTCCCCCCTCCTCCGCACGCGCTCCGAAGGCCCGCGCACCCCATTTGCAGTCGGCCGAATAGCGCTCCGATCACCCCTCGGTAAGCTGACGTCATGACAGGACAAGTGCGTACCGTCGACGGCCGTGTGGCCGGTCGGCGCGGGCAGGCGACGCGGCAGAAGCTGCTCGACTGCCTCAGCGAGATGCTCAGCTCCTCGCCCTACCGCGACGTCAAAGTCATCGACGTCGCGCGGAAGGCGGGCACTTCACCGGCGACCTTCTATCAGTACTTCCCGGACGTCGAGGGCGCCGTCCTGGAGATTGCAGAGCAAATGGCGGCGGAGGGCGCCGGGTTGACGGAACTCCTCGAAGGGCGCTCCTGGGTCGGCAAGGCCGGCTGGCAGACCGCGCAGGAACTCGTGGACGGCTTCCTGGAGTTCTGGCGCAAAAACGACGCCATCCTCCGCGTGGTCGACCTGGGCGCCGCCGAGGGCGACAAACGTTTCTACAAGATCCGTATGAAGATCCTGAACTCCGTGAACAACTCCCTCACGGACACGGTCAAGGAGCTTCAGGCGAAGGGCAAGGTCGACAAGGACGTCAGCCCGGCCGCGATGGCGGGTTCCCTCGTCGCGATGCTCGCGGCGGTGGCCTCGCACCAGAAGGGCTTCCAGTCCTGGGGCGTGAAGCAGGCCGAACTGAAGCCGAACCTCGCCCTGTTGGTGCATCTGGGTGTGACCGGCAAGAAGCCGACCAAGTAGTCCGCCGCACCCCGCGCCGGACGCCGGGTCTTCCAGGCACAAGTCCTGTCACACAGGCGGCAGTTCACTCAGGTGGGCTGCCGCCTGTCGCGCTCCCCGAACTCCCGAAACCCCCGGAACCCCCGGAACCCCCGGAACTCCCGGGTGCCTCCCGCCGGACGATCCGGAACAGCCGGATCTCCCGCTCGACCCGCGCCTGGTAGGTCGCGTACGGCGGCCAGAACTCCAGCAGCGCCTTCCAGACCGTATCCCGCTCCTCGCCCCGCAGAAGATGCGCGGTGACCGGGATGTCCCTGCCCTTCCAGCTCACCTCCGCGTCGGGATGGGCGAGAAGGTTGGCGGTCCAGGCCGGATGGTCCGTACGCCCGAAGTTGGACCCGATCAGAATCCAGCTCGCGCCCTCCCTCCCCTTCCCTCCCTCCGGCATGCAGGCCAGCGGCGTACGCCTGGGCAGTCCGCTCTTCGCGCCGCGCGCGGTGAGGATGACGCCGGGCAGCATCTGGGCGCTGAGCAGCACCTTTCCGCGGGTGAGCCGGTGTACGGCACGGTCCATCGCGGGGATGAGATGGGGCGCGACCTTCGCGAAGGCGGGTGTCGAGGACACCCTCTGCACGATCCGAACTCCTACTCCGGCGCCCATCAGACCGCCACCTCCCCGCCGCCGAACAGCCGGGCCGCGTCCGCCGCGTGCTCCCGCAGCCGGTGCACCGGCCCGAAGAGCAGCTCGTCGCCGGCCGCCCGCTTGAAGTACAGATGCGCCTCGTGCTCCCAGGTGAACCCGATGCCGCCGTGCAGCTGCACGGCCTCGGACGAGGTGATCCGCTGCGCCTCCAGCGCCTGGGCCAGCGCGAGCCCGCCCACGCGTTCCTCCCCGGCGGCCGTCGCCCAGGCCGCGTAGTACGCCGCCGAGCGCGCCGCCTGCACTTGTACGTAGAGGTCGGCGAGCCGGTGCTTCACGGCCTGGAAGGACCCGATCGCACGCCCGAACTGCTCGCGCTGCTTGACGTATTCGACGGTCCGCTCCAGTACGCGGTCGGCGGCACCCACTGCCTCCGCGGCGAGGACGGCGGCGGCCGAGTCACCGACCGAGGCGAGCGCCGCGGCCACATCGGCGGACTCGTCCTCCCCACCGAGCAACTCGGCTTCCACGTCCCGGAGTTGGACCCGCGCCTGCGACCGCGTCTCGTCGAGGGAGGTCAGCCGTACGCGGGTGGCCCCCGCACTCCCGGAACCGTCCTGGACGAGAGAGCCCTGCAGGAGAGAGCCCTGCAGGAGAGAGCCCTGCACGAGAGAATCCCGTACGAGAGGGTCCCGTACAAGAAAGAGCAGAGTCCGTGAGCGGGCGAAGCCTCCGGCGTGCGCGGGCACGAGCAGCAGGCCCGCGCTGTGCCCGTCGAGCACCTGGTCGGCCTGCCCGTACAGCCGCCACCCGCCGTCGGTCCGCCGCGCCTGTACGCCTCCCGCGCGGCCGCCGCCCGCCCAGTCACCGCGGTTGTCGCCGGTAAGCCCGAGGGCGGTGGTCAGGCTCGCGCCCGACACCGCGAGCGCGGCGGTGAGTTCGCCGGAGGCGATCCGGGGCAGCAGCGCGGCCCGCTGGTCCTCGGTCCCGAGGGCCAGCAGCAGGGGCGCGCTCAGCACGGCCGTGGCGAGAAGCGGCGAGGGTGCGAGCGTCCGTCCCAACTCCTCACTGGCGAGGGCGAGTTCGGTGACGGAGCAGCCGACCCCTCCGTACGCCTCGGGAAACGCGAGCCCGGGCAGCCCGAGTTGCTGCGCGAGGGTCTCCCAGAGCGCGGAGTCGTACCCGCCCTCGGTCCGCACGGCGGTCCTGACCTCCTCCGGACCACAGCGTTTGAGCAGGAGCTCACGGAGGGTGCGGCGGATCTCGTCCTGCTCCGCGGTGAAGGTGGCGTCCATGGGCAGCACACTCCTTCGCATCTGACGGCGCGTCATGTTAGAGCGGTGGCGGCCAGATGCACAGAGGCGCGACGACTCGTACACCGCCTGCCGAGGGCACCGGATCTGATGTACCGTCAGATTCATGACACGGTGTGGGCGGAAGGTGGCGGTCGTCGGCGTGTCCCTCTCCGACTGCGGCCGCGTGGACGAGGCGACGCCGTACGCGCTCCATGCCCAGGCAGCCCGCCGGGCCCTGGCCGACTCGGGCCTGGACCGCACGGTGATCGACGGCTTCGCCTCGGCGGGCCTCGGCACGCTGGCACCGGTCGAGGTGGCCGAGTATCTGGGCCTGCGGCCCACCTGGGTCGACTCCACCTCCGTCGGCGGCTCCACCTGGGAGGTCATGGCGGCCCACGCGGCGGACGCGATCGCCGCCGGGCACGCCAACGCGGTCCTCCTGGTGTACGGGTCCACGGCCCGCGCGGACATCAAGGCGGGCCGCCGCACGGGCAACCTCTCCTTCGGCGCCCGTGGCCCCCTGCAGTTCGAAGTCCCGTACGGCCACACGCTGATCGCCAAGTACGCGATGGCCGCGCGCCGCCACATGCACGAATACGGCACAACGCTGGAGCAGTTGGCGTCGGTGGCGGTGCAGGCGCGGGCCAACGCGGCACTGAATCCCGACGCGATGTTCCGGGACCCGATCACGGTCGACGACGTCCTCTCGGGCCCGATGATCGCGGACCCCTTCACCAAGCTGCACTGCTGCATACGCTCCGACGGCGGGGCGGCGGTCCTGCTCGCGGCCGAGGAATACGTCCAGGACTGCCGTACGGCTCCCGTCTGGGTCCTCGGCACCGGGGAGCACGTCTCCCACACGACGATGTCGGAGTGGCCCGACTTCACGGTGTCACCGGCGGCGGTGAGCGGCCGAACGGCCTTCCAGCGGGCGGGGGTTGCTCCGCAGGACATCGACTTCGCCGAGATCTACGACGCCTTCACCTACATGACCCTGGTGACGCTGGAGGACCTCGGCTTCTGCGCGAAGGGCGAGGGGGGTGAGTTCGTGGCGAAGGACCGCCTGAAGGTCGTCGGCGGCGACTTCCCGGTCAACACCGACGGAGGCGGCCTCTCGGCCCAGCACCCCGGCATGCGGGGCCTGTTCCTCCTCGTGGAGGCCGTCCACCAACTCCGCGGCGAGGCAGGCACCCGCCAGATCCACCGCCCGGACGGCCACCTCCCCGAACTGGCCGTGGCCTCGGGAACGGGCGGCTGGTTCTGCTCGTCGGCAACGGTGGTACTTGGGCGATCACCGTCCTAGTCCGACCTGCGGCCCGGTGGGGGCTGGTCGGTCAACTCTGTGTCGTCGGGTAGACGGCGAGGGAGGAAGAAACTAATCGGCGAAACCCGCGACCGGCGATCCGATCCGCGATCCGAAGCTCATGATCCGACCGCGAACGCCGCGGGGGTGAGGACACGGTTCGGCAGGCGTGTCGGTACGGGGACCACTCGGTGCCGGACCACGGCAACCTCGCGGCCGAAGGACCGATCCCGGCCGCCCGCGAAGACGAACAGCCGCAGCACCAGGAAGCGGCCTATGCCGGCGAGCCCGGAGGCGCTGAGGTAGACGACCTGCTCCGTGAGCATCCCGGGCGACGACTGCACGAGGTGCAGGATCAGCATCGCGAGGGAGGTCACCGCGTACGCCGCCGCGGCCGACCCGGCGGACTGCCAGTGCCGGCGCCAGCCGGCCCGCTTACCGGTCCCGAAGGTGAAGAGCGCGTGCAGCTCGGTGCAGAGGACGGTCGAGACGACGGTGATGACCGCGTTCGCCACCACCCAGGGCATCGTCCCGGCCAGCAGGGCCACCGCACCGCTGGAGAGGACCCCGATCCCGCCGCCGCACACCACGAACCGGACGAAGGAGGCGAACGGCCCCGGAGCAGCTTCGCCCACCGTCTTCGCCTGCTGCGCGAGCTGCGGCTTCATGGGGATTTCCTTCCGGGCGGCGGGGCCTTGAACCCCTGCGATCAACTGGGTTCAACAATGCCGTCGCCCGCCCGCACCGACGAGACAGCCCACACCCGAACCCATGGTGGTGCTGGCTCCACCATGGAAGGGGGGTACGCCCGCCGTGCGGCCCCGAACGCCTCCGCGCGGCAGGGCATATCCGGATCGCGGAACCGGAATACGAAACTGGACAGAACACGCTGAAACAGCAAAGGGAAGCACCACCGACCGCAATCCGGAGGACCCGCATGGCCCTGACCCGTGAAGAGCGAGAAACGTTCCTGAAAGAGCCGCACATCGCCGCGTTCGCGGTCGACGCCGGGGCGGGCCGCGCCCCGCTCACGGTGCCGATCTGGTACCAGTACGAGCCCGACGGCACCGTATGGATCCTGATCCAGACGGACTCCCGCAAGAACCAACTACTCAGTGCGGCGGGCCGGTTCTCCCTCATGGTCGACCGGGTCGAACCCACCATCCGGTACGTGTCCGTCGAGGGCCCGGTCCTCGACACGACCCCCGCCACCCGCGAGCAGCTCCACGAGATCTCGGCCCGCTACCTCCCGGCCGACAAGGTCGACGGGTACGTCGACTTCTCCTGGAAGGAGCACGGCACCCAGGTGGTCGTCCGGATGCGCCCCGAACACTGGCTCTCGTCGGACCTCGGGGCGGTCTGAGCCGGAGGCAGGCGCGACAATCGCCCCATGAGCACCGAGTCCTCCTCGTCCCCGCCCCCCTCCGAGTTCGTACGGCTGCTGAGGGCCCAGCGGGTCTGGGACACCGAACTGCCCCGCTTCACCCCCGACACCGCCCCGGCGGAACCGTTGCCGCTGTTCGAGCAGTGGTTCGCGGAGGCGGTGGCGGCCGGGCAGACCGAACCGCACACGATGTCCCTGGCCACGGCGGACGAGGAGGGCAGGCCCGACGTGCGGATCGTGATGCTGCACGGCGCCGACGAGGAGGGCTGGCACTTCGCGTCGCACGCGGGCAGCCGCAAGGGACGGCAGCTGGCGGCCCGGCCGTACGCGGCGCTCGGCTTCTACTGGCCCGTGCAGGGCCGGCAGATCCGGGTGCGCGGCCGGGTGACCGTCGCCCCGCCCGAGGTCGCCCACGCCGACCTGCACGCCCGCTCGACCGGCGCGCTCGCCTCCGCGCTGGTGGGCCGCCAGAGCGAAGTCCTCGGCTCCTCCGAGGAGTTGGAGCGGGCGTCGGCGGCCGCCTGGCTGCGGGCCCAGCGCGAGCCGGACGCCGCCGCGCCCTCATGGACGGTGTACGTCCTCGCCCCTGACGAGGTCGAGTTCTTCCAGGGCGACCCCCACCGCCGCCACGTCCGCCTCGCCTACCGCCGAGCCGACTCCACTTGGCACAGCGAACTCCTGTGGCCGTAGCCCCGGCGGGGTACGTCCTGCGGCTGCGGGTGGGTGGGGGCTGATCGCGCAGTTCCCCGCGCCCCTTAAAAGACAAAAGCCAGGGGCGCAGCCCCGCTTTTAGGGGCGCGGGGAACTGCGCGCTCAGCCAAAACGCACCTGCAGCCGCGCTCACGACCCAAGCCCCCTGCCCGGGGCGTCACAGAACAAAAGAATCCGTGGCGAGCCGCGCATGCAGATGCACATCCCGAAACGCATCCTGCCGCCCCGCCTCGAACATCGCCCCCCGCAACGTCCCCTCGGACAGAAACCCACACCGCCCGGCAACCCGGCACGACGCATCGTGCCCAACCGCATGCCCCAGCTCCAGCCGATGCAGCCCGAGCCCCTCGAACCCCCACCGCCCGGCCAGCGCCAGCGAACGCGTCGCGACCTGCCGCCCCCGCGCCTCCGGCAGCACCCAGTAGCCGACCCGCGCGACGCGTATGACGTGGTCGATGTCGTTGACCCCGATGTGCCCGAGCGTCACGCCGCTCTCCGCGTCGGTGACACGGAAGGACGCCCCGACACCTTCCGCCGCAGCCTTGGCCCGGGCCCGCAGCGACTCCCGCGCACCGGCCAGGTCCTCGATCGCCCTCAGCGGGGTGTTCCACCGCTTGAACTCGGGGTCGGAACACCCCCGCAGCCAGGCCTCGACATCCGAGTCGGCCTCCGCGTCCCACGGCCGCAGCCGCAGACCGTGACCATGGAGTTCGGGAAAGGGAAGGGCACCGTGGGACTCGTACAAGTCGGTCATCTGTCCATTCAACAACGGTCGCCCGTACTAGGCGGAAGCGGGCCGGAACACAGGAACCACAACCCCGACCGCACCCTCCGCACCCTCCGCTCCCGCCGCTCCCTCCGCCTCCTCCGCCCGGAAGGCCACCTCCAGCGCCATCCCCACCCGCAGTGACTCCTCCCCGCACCCCACCACCTCGGTCATCATCCGCGGCCCCTCCGCGAGATCGACGACGGCGGCGACGTACGGCGTGCGGGAGCCGAAGGGCGGCAGGTCGTTGCGGTGGACGACGGACCAGGTGTAGAGCGTGGCGCGGCCGCTCGCCCGTTCCCAGGTGACGTCCTCGCTCCAGCAGCGCGGGCAGAACTCGCGGGGGTAGTGGTGGGCGCGCCCGCACGCCCCGCACCGGCGCAGCAGCAGCCGCCCCTCGGCGGCCGCGTCCCAGTACGGCCGAGTGAACCCGTCGACCTCAGGCAGATCGAACCGCGCCCCGCTCACGCCGGCACCCCCATCAGAAGAGGCCCACCGCGCTGTCCAGCGACCACGTCTGCCAGGACATCGCGAAGAGGGCGACCAGGGAGATCAGCGCCATCATCGCGTTCTGCCCCTGCTCGGCCCAGTCGTGGATCATCAGCACGAGGTAGAGGAGGTTGAGGAGCAGCCCGCCGACCAGGGCGATCGGGGTCAGGAAGCCCACGACCAGGCCGAGCCCGAGGGCGAGTTCCGCGTACACGACGACGTACGCCATCGTGCGCGGCCGCGGCGCGACCACGACCTCGAAGCCGCTGCGCACGGTGTTCCACCGGTGCTTGGCCGCGACGTCCGACGCCCACGCGATCCCGGTCCCACGCTCGAACCAGCCCTTCTTGTCCTTGTGCCGCCAGCTCTCCAGCCACCACAGCCCGAGGCCGATACGGAGCACGGCGACCCATTCCGCCCCGGTGAGCCAGATCGTGTCCATGAACTCCCCTGCCGCCGAACGGGATCTGACGGTACGTCAGTTCAGCGTACGGACGACGTACGCGCAAGAGCCGTACGCCACTGATCCGCCGGCAGGATCTAGAACAGCACTCCGGTGGGCATCGCCCGCCCGTACAGCTCGTCGAGGCCGACAAGCAGTACGCCACCTCGCGCGGCTTCGACGCGCAGCGCGTCGGTGAAGCCTGCGGCGCTGAAGCACGCCAGCCCGCAGCGCGTGGTGTCCATCCCCCGACCGGCGAGCAGTTCCCTGGCCCGGCCGAGCCGCTCAAGATGACCGACCCCCATGACGGTCCCCCATTTCACCTCGCCGAGCAGAGCAACCGACGGCCTGCTCCCCCCCGACCCCGGTTCGACCACCGCCACGTCGATCTGAATCTGCCGACGCTCCTTGGGGTCGGTCACTACACCGCCGCCCACTTCGCCGAGAGACGTACTCAGCAGGGACCGCCCAGGTCCGAGCACATACTCACGGCACATCGCCTCGAAGTGAGGCCCGGCCACCTGCGCGGCAAAACGCTCCGCCGCCTGCCCCCACACCTCCGTGGCCTGACCGCTTTCCAGTCGCGCCCAGGAGGGACGCATGACTGCCTCATAGAAGTTGATCAGCGGTTCGGTGATGCGGTACTGCGACTTCCCGGCACGAAAGACATCCAGCTCCCGCATCAGTAGGTGGCTGTCCTCCAAGACGTTGAGCGGATGCGAGATGTCGACCGATTTGCGGCCGATGTAACCCGCGATGCCGCCGCGCGTCGTATTGCCCTGCGCCACGGCGGCCAGGACCGAGTGGTACAGCGCCGTGTCGCGGATGTCTGCTTCCTCGGCAAGCAAGTACCGCGCTTCACGGAAAAGAGGGCTGAACGGAGAGAGAACCGTGCGACAGATCCAGTCGTCGAAGTCGCGGAGGCTCTCGGGAACATCGTCCGCCAGGAACTGGCGACGGTATGCGGGGGTACCTCCGACAACAGCATGCAGCCGGGCGGCGAGCGCCGGGTCGGTAACGCTCCAGAAGTCCATGGCCGCCCGATACCCGAAGGGCCGCACGACGAGTTCCAGCTGCGCCCGGCCTCGCAGGGGCGCGGTACTGGCCAAGAGACCACCCATGACGGACATCGCCGAACCACACAGGAGCAGCCTCATGCGGCTCTCCTCCACCTGGAAGCGGTCGATCTCGCGCTGGATGAGCGACGGGAGCTCCGGAGCGACCTTGGCCAGGTACGGGAACTCGTCGATGACCACGAGGAACGGGGCGTCCGGCGCCGACCCCGCCGAGGCGCCGCTCTTTCCGCGGGCGGCCTGCCCGAAGAGATAGGAGACCGCGTCGTCCCAGGTGGCGAAGGAGAAAGCCACCGGGGAACCCACGTGTTCGGCCAGGGCGGCACTGAACTGACGAAGGGACTCCGCCTCGGTTCCCGCCGTGGCGCCGAAGTAGAAGCCTCCACACTGCTCGACGAGAGCCCGCAGGAGATAGGTCTTACCCATGCGCCGCCTACCGCTGACGATGCCGAGCATGGCGTGCGGCAGGGGGCGGCCCACAAACGCGGTGAGCCCGTCCCATTCGGCGCCGCGATCGTAGACGCGCGACGGCTTGCCGGGCATTGCCTGATGCTGCACTTCAACTCCTTAGGAATGAACCCCTAAGGAGTGTACCCCTAGGGAGGAGGTGAGCCATCAGGACAAGACAGTCACGATCGCAAGCCCAAGAGTCGCCGCTCCCAGGAAAGCCGTTCCTCCCGCCGCGAGCGCGCGCGCCGCCCCCTGACCCAGCACCCAGAACACGCCGGCGGCCGCACCGCCGACGACAACGGCACCAAGCATGATGATCGCCACCCACACCCCCCTGAGCCCACCACCATCGCCCCCCATGAGTCACTCCCTCCCTCGAAGACCAACCGTCCATCATCGAGAAGGAGCGTAGGGGAGAGCTTCAACACTCTCAAGCTTTTACGACACTCTCGCGGTGATAACCTCGGGTCGAATCACCATTGGTGAATCGACCGTGCTGGTTTGCCGACCGGGAGGGGCGCATGTCCGCCAACAATGTCCTGGCCGAGGACCTGCGACGACTGGCCGACGGCATCGAGCAGGATCTGCACGCGCGGGTCCCCGCCTTCTCGGCCGCCGAGGAACTGCGCGCCGAGTACGAGACGGCGAGGGACCACGGCCTCACGTCCGAGACCTGGCAGGGATGGCTGGACGCCCAGGTTTGCCGGACCGCGACCGCATGGGTGCTCGCGACCGCGATGATCCGGTTCTGCGAGGACAACAGGCTGCTCGACCTGTCCTTCGCCACTGTTTCGGCGGACAGCGCGGACGAAGCCTTCTACGCAGCCCGTCCCCACGCGTCGGCCGGCGACCTGATCGCCCACGCCGTCGACCGGCTCCGCGCACACCCCACCATGGCATTGGTGTTCGACAGGACCAGTCATCCCCTGTGGCGGATGCGGCCCAGCCACGATGCGTGCGAGGCGCTGCTCTCCTTCTGGCGCCGCCGGACTCCGGACGGCACCCTCGTACACGACTTCACCGACACCGCACGTTCCACCGAGTTCCTGGCGGATCTGCACTCGGCGATCGACGAGCGTGCGCGCAAGGCGTACGCCCAAGTCCCCACCCCCTCCTTCGTCGTCAGCCTGATCCACGACCTCACGCTCGATCCGGCCATGGCCGAACACGCCTCCGACGCGGCAGGGCTGGCCGGCTTCCGGATCATCGACCCGGCCTGCGGGTCGGGCGCGTTCCTGCTCGACGCGTACGAGCGGCTGTTCCGGCGGTGGTCCGAGACCAGACCGGAGATGAGCCCGTGGCAGCGGGCGGCGAGAGCTCTGCGGTCCCTGCACGGCTGCGACATCGACCCGTGCGCCGTGAGCGTGACACGCTTCCGCCTGCTGCTGGCCGCGATGGACAGCACCGGAGAGCGGCGACTCGACAACGTTCCGGACCTGCCGCTGATAGTCGCGACGGGTGACTCTCTCCTGCACGGCCGTCCCGGCATACACACCGGGCCGGCGCCGAGGAAACCCGGTGGGACGACCGACGTCGACGAATACGCCGATCGTCATGGGCTCCTCCGCCCTGCCTCCTACCACGCGGTGACGACCAACCCGCCGTACATCACCGTCAAGGACAAGGCGACGTTCACGGCCTACCGGGACCTGTACGAGAGCTGCAGCGGGCCCTACACCCTCTCCGTCCCGTTCACCGAACTCGCCTTCGGCCTCGCACTGCCGGGCGAGACGGCGGGCCATGTCGGCCTTCTGGCGTCCAACTCCTTCATGAAGCGCGAATTCGGCCGGAACCTCATCGAACGCGTCCTGCCGAGGGTGCAGATCTCACACGTCATCGACACGTCCGGGGCGTACATCCCGGGACACGGCACGCCGACCGCCGTCCTTGTGGGGCGGAACCGTGTACCTGATTCCAGCGTGCCCGTTCACGTGGTCGTGGGCCGTCGGGGCGAACCCTCGGTACCGATGGTGCCTGGCGAGGGGCATGTCTGGCGGTCGCTGCGGGACCTGGCGTTCCAGGCCGGGGCCATGAGTGAGTGGGCGGAGTCCTATCTTCAGGACCGCGAGCAGCTGCACGTCTTCCCCTGGAGTCTTACGCCGTCGGCAGCCCGAGCCGTGCTGCGCCGCATGGAGTCGGGAGAACTGCTCGGTGAACGCGTCGTCCGCATCGGATACGCCGCCAACACCGGATCCGATGACCTTTTCTGCGCCACCGCCCACTCCCTCCGACGCCTCGGAACCGAGGAATCCGCCACTGTCCCGGTGCTGACCGGTTCCGAGGTGCGGGACTGGTCGGCACACCCGGAGCTCAAGGCGTTCTTCCCCCGTGCCGAGGACATCCGGGAACCGGTCGATCTGCGGCAGCTGCCCGGACACCACCGGCGCCTGTGGCCGTACCGGACGGTACTGCGGGAGATGCGTCGGAAACGGGGCGCGAAGAAGGAGTCACCGTGGTACGACTGGCACCAGATCACGTCCGGTTGGGACATGCATCCGTGGTCCATCGTCTTTCCCTGGGTGGCCACACACCCTCACTTCAGCCTTCTCCGGGATCCCGTCGTCCCGCTCAACTCGGCGCCGGTGATCAAGCTGCCGCCGAGCGACACGCAGGACTCCCACCTCGAACTCCTCGGTGCCCTCAACAGTTCGGCCGTGTGTTTCTGGCTCAAGCAGATGAGCCAGAGCAAGGGACAGCCCCGTATCGATCAGCTCCGAGGCGGTGAGGCCTGGGAGAAAATCTACGAGTTCACCTCCACCCGGCTCCTCGACCTGCCGCTTCCCACCGCGTTCCCTGTCGTTGAGGCGAGGGAACTGGATCGCCTGGCGGCCGAGTCCAGCCACGTCCTGTGGGAGCTCGCAGACACGAACACCCGGATCACCGATCAGCTCCTCGCCTCGGCCAAGCGCCGGTGGCTCTCACTCAGGTCACGAATGATCGCGATCCAGGAGGAACTCGACTGGAAGACGTACACCCTCTACGGCCTGATCTCCGACAGCGAACACCTGACCGCTGCCCCGTCGGAGGACGTGCCCGAGGCCGCTCTCGGCGAGCGGGCCTTCGAAATCGTGCTGGCCAGGAGAGTCGAGGCAGGCGAGGCCCGGACGGCGTGGTTCGACCGCCACGCGACGGCACCTGTGACCGACATCCCCGAGCACTGGCCCCGGGCATACCGAGACCTGGTGGAACGCCGCGTGAACGCCATCCAGGAGAACACCTCCCTGGCGTTGCTGGAGCAGCCCGAGTACAAGCGCCGCTGGTCCACTCCACCCTGGGACGCCGTGGTCCTCGACATCCTGCACGAACGCCTGCTCGACCACTGCGAGTCGTCCCGGCTGTGGTGTGAGACCTCCCCTCGGGGACGACACCCCGTCGCCCGGACGGTTCGGGAACTGGCCGAACTCCTGGAAAAGGACAAGGGCTTCACCGAACTGGCGGCGCTCTACGCCCCCGGGGCAGGCACAGCCGAGGTCCTTCTGGAACTCCTCGCCGACGAGCACGTGCCTCAAGCAGCACCCCTCCGGTACAAGACATCGGGCCTGCGCAAACGACAGCAGTGGGAGGAACTGTGGGAGGCCCAGCGCCAGGACGACAGAAAAGGGCTCACCGACTCCGACGTACGCCACCCGATCCCGCCGCGCTTCACGCCCGGTGACTTCTTCAGGCCGTCGTACTGGAAGCGGCGCGGCAAGTTCGACGTCCCCAACGAGCGTTTCATCTCGTTCGGGGCGTCCGTCTCGCCCTTGTCACCCACAACGCCGATCGGCTGGGCGGGCTGGAATGCCCACGAGCGAGCACTCGTGATCTGCGACCTGCTCGAAGCCGACTCCCACGCGCACGCGCATCGCCCGGAGTCCGCCCTGCCGTTGCTCACGGCGTTCGCCGAGGTCCTCCCGTGGGCCGCCGCCCCCGCCCGCGAATTCGCGCCCACCACGCCATCGGACGACGAAGCTCTTCGGCGTACCTACGAGAAGCACCTCACCCGGTTGGGCCTGTCGGCCAAGGAAGTGAGCTCCTGGCGCCCTCCCGCACCAAGACGAGGCAGGCCACGCAAGGGCGCATAGCGTCGCGCGCCCCCCTGAGCGCGCCTCCCCAACCTCGCACGTTCCGTGGCGCCTACGCCACGAGTCCCACACACCCCTCCTACAGCCGTGATCAATCCGCAACCAATTCCGGGCTTGACCGAGACCCATCAAGTGACTAGATGAATACGCTCTGGCACATGGCCGACTCCACAGCGTCCGCGGACCCCGCGGCACAACCCCTCGCCGACCGCCCCGTGTACGTCATCGGTGGCGGCCCGGGCGGTCTCGCGGTGGCGCACGCGCTGCGCGCGCAGGGCGTACGCGCCGTCGTGCTCGAGAAGTCCGAGCGCGTCGGGGCGTCCTGGCGACGGCACTACGACCGGCTCCATCTGCACACCACGCGACGGCTGTCCGGGCTGCCGGGGCTGCCGATGCCGCGCTCGTTCGGGCGGTGGGTGTCGCGCGACAACGTGGTGCGGTACCTGGAGAAGTACGCCGAGTACCACCAGCTGGAGATCGTCACGGGCGTCGAGGTCTCCCGCGTGGAGCGCTCCGCCGACGGCACCGGCTGGCTGCTGCACGCCACCGGCGGGCGCGAGCTGACCGGCAGCGCGGTCGTCGTCGCCACCGGCTACAACCACACACCGCATGTGCCGGACTGGCCGGGGCGGGACGCGTACAAGGGCGAACTCCTGCACGCGGGCGAGTACCGCAACCCCGCCCCCTACGCCGGACGTGACGTCCTCGTCGTCGGGGTCGGCAACACCGGTGCCGAGATCGCCGTCGACCTCGTCGAGGGCGGCGCCTCGCGCGTACGGCTCTCGGTGCGGACCGCGCCGCACATCGTGCGCCGGTCGACGGCCGGCTGGGCGGCCCAGTTCACCGGGATCCTCTGCCGGCGGCTGCCGGTCGGCCTGGTGGACCGGATGGCCGGACCGCTGGCCAAGGTCAGCGTGCCCGACCTGTCGGCGCAGGGGCTGCCGCGGCCCGACACCGGGCTGTACTCCCGTGTGAACGAGGGGGCCATCCCCGTGCAGGACGTCGGCCTCATCGATGCCGTCCGCAAGGGGCGCGTCGAGGTCGTCTCCGCGGTCGACGGCTTCGAGGACGGCAAGGTCGTCCTCGCGAACGGCGACCGGATCGCCCCGGACGCCGTAATCGCCGCGACCGGCTACCGACGCTCCCTGGAGGGCGTGGTCGGCCACCTCGACGTCCTGGACACCCGGGGCCGCCCGGTCGTCCACGGCCCCCGCACCCCGAAGAACGCCCCCGGCCTCTACTTCACCGGCTTCACCAACCCCATCAGCGGCATGCTCCGAGAACTCTCCATAGACGCCGAAAAAATCGCCAAGACGATCACCCGGGATAGGGACCAAAGGCTCCCATCCCGCATCACACACTGACCCGCGCCCCTTTTAGGGGCGCGGGGAACCGCGCAGTCTTTTGGTTTTTTCGGGGGCGCGGGGAACGGCGCAACCCTTTCGCTTTTAGGGGCGCGGGGAACTGCGCAATCCCTTCGCTTTTAGGGGCGCGGGGAACTGCGCGCTCAGCCACGATGCACCCGCGCTTACAAACCGGCCTCAGGCCCCCCTTCAAGGGGCGCGGGGAACTGCGCAATCCCTTCGCTTTTAGGGGCGCGGGGAACTGCGCGACCGGCCCCCACCGGCCCGCAGCCAAAGAACAACCCCTCCCCGCCCCCGCGGAGCGCCTAGTTCACAACCAGGCTTGCCGAGTTGTTAGCACCATCCGGATCGAACGGAAAACCATCACCCCGCTCCGGGCGAACCGTCACCGCCCCACTCGCCCCGGCCACCACAGAGTCCACCCGCAGCCTGAACGAATACGTACGCTCCGCACTCTCCGAAACCCAGTACGGCAGGTTGCACACATAACGCGGGGCCCCCGTGGACCCCGGGTAGTAACCACCGTCCAGCGTCCGCGGGAAGCAACCGGACGGCACTCCGGTCACCGTCGTGCCCTGCGGAACGCGCAGGTCGACACTGGCCACCGGGTCACCGGAACCGAGGTTGCCGACCCAGGCCGGCCCGTTGTTCCGGAAGGCGATCGAGGCCGTCACCGTTTCGCCGACGGCGCCGGAGACCGCGGCACCGCGCACCGCGAAGTCCGCCGTGTTGGCGGCCCCGATCTGCAGCGCCACGTAGTTGTCGTCGTTCCAGAGGTCGGTGGCACCGCCACCGGGCTCGACGCTCAGGTCCAGCCGCTCGTTGAACGCGTGCTCCGCGATCGCCACCTTCAGCGGCTCGGGCAGCTCGAACGACTCACCGGGCGCGAGGACTTCGTCGAACGTGCAGGTTGCGTGCGCGACCGGAACGACGTCGGTGTACTCGCACTCGGGGTACGTCGACACGAAGTCGAGCCCGTAGGACGCGTACATCGTCAGCGTGAAGCCGTTCGACGCCTCGTTGCCCTTGTTGGACAGCGCGAACGGGATCGTCTCGGTCGTCCCCGGCTCGGTCTCGCCGATAGGCGGCTCGTCACGGATCGAGAGGTCGGGGCCCGACGCCACCGTGAGCGTCGTGTCGAAGCTGTCCTGCGGCGCCACGAGGGTGCCGTCAGGACCGCCGGTCGCGGTCGCCTCGTACGTGATCCGCCCCTGCGCACCGCCCGCGGCGCCGTCGGCCGCCCGGACCTGCAGATGGATCTGGTGGTTGTCGCCCTCCCCGACGACGGGCACGTCCGGTACGACGCACACGGCGGTCGTACCGCTCGGCGTGCAGTTGTCCGGCCAGGTCACTTCAGCGACCCCGGCGAGCCCCGAGATGTCCACGGTGAGCCTGCCGTCGGTCACGGTGAAGTTGCTGTTGTCGTGGTACAGGCCCAGGTCGAGCGTCCGGTTCGGTGGCTCACCGCCGTCCGTGCCGAGCGGCAGGCTCTGCTCGTACGGTGAGTTGATCCACAGCTGGTCGGTCTCCGGTTCGTCGGCGGCTGCGGGCAGGGCCAGGCCCACTGTCAGCAGGCCGGCCATCGCACCGGCACAGGCTCCGAGGCGCAGGGTGCGCCGGACGGAGTCGGGTCTCATGTCTCCCCCAAGGGACTCGGTCAAGGACTCGGTCAAGGGACTTGGTCGGTGTCTCCTTCGACATGTGCAACATCTAGACCAGCGTGGGTGGTTGAAGGTTGCGCCCGGACTGTGCGGAACCTGTGCGCCCCGTCCAGGACCGGATACACCGGACCGGATGTGCCGGACCGGGCGCGTTCCCGGGCAGGCCCCGCCGGGTACAAACCCTGTGCTCGCCACAAGTTCTTTGCGTGCAGACCAGTTCCTGACATGGCGTCAGTTAAGTAATCTGACACTGCGTCAGTTAATGGCAGCCACACAGGAGCGGGCGGACCGATGCTTGGATCAACCCACGGCACCCTCACCACCGACTCCCGCCGGGCCCGCGTCATCGCCTGCGGCGAGCAACCGGCCCCTGCCGTGCACGGCAGGCCCGCCGCCACCGACGACCTCGACGTCAGCGGCCGGCCGCTGTACGCCGGCGTACCCGATCTGGACCGCTTCTTCCGCCCCGAGTGCGTGGCCGTCGTGGGCGCCTCGGACGCCGAGGGGCGGCCCAACACCGGCATCACGCGTCAACTGCTCACCTGGGCCGAGCGGGTCGGCGCGCGGCTGTATCCGGTGCATCCGACGCGTGAGTCGGTCTTCGGCATTCCGTGCGTCGCCGCCGTCGGGGATCTGCCCGAACAGGTCGATCTGGCCGTGCTGTTGGTGTCCGACCCGCTGCCCGTGATCGAGGAACTCGCCGAGACCAAGGTGAAGTTCGCGGTCGCGTTCGCCTCCGGGTTCGCCGAGACGGGTGCGGACGGAGCCGCCGCGCAGGCCCGGCTGGCCGCCGCCGTGGAACGCTCCGGGCTGCGGCTGCTCGGGCCGAACACCAACCTCAATGCCTTTGAGAGGTTCCGCGATGATCTGGACGGCCCCGCGATCGCGCTGATCACCCAGTCAGGACACCAGGGGCGTCCCGTCTTCACCATGCAGGAGCTGGGCGTACGGCTCTCGCACTGGGCCCCCACCGGCAACGAGGCCGATCTGGAGAGCGCCGACTTCATCTCCTACTTCGCCGAGCAGCCCGAGGTCGGGGCCATCGCCTGCTACGTCGAGGGGCTGAAGGACGGGCGGTCCTTCCTGCTCGCCGCGGACCGGGCGGCGCGGCGTGGAGTGCCGGTGGTTGCGGTGAAGGTCGGCCGCACCGAGACCGGCGCCCGTACGGCCGCCTCGCACACCGGCAAACTGACCGGCGCCGACGCGGTGGTGGACGCGGCGATGCGGCAGTACGGGGTGATCCGGGTCGACGGGCTCGACGAACTCCAGGACACGGCCGCGTTGTTGGCGCGTGCCCGTCCCCCGTCCGCCGACGGTGTGGTCGTCTACTCCATCTCGGGCGGCACCGGTGCGCACTTCTCGGACCTGGCGTCGGAGGCGGGGCTGTCGCTCCCCAGGTTGTCGCCCGGCAAGCAGGCCGAGCTGCACGAGTGGATCCCCGAGTACCTGGACGTGTCCAACCCCGTCGACAACGGCGGGCATCCGGTGGGCGACTGGCGCGGCCGGAAGATCATCGACGCGATTCTGGCGGACCCGGCGGTGGGGGTGCTGATCTGTCCGATCACGGGCCCGTTCCCGCCGATGAGCGACAAGCTGGCGCGGGATCTGGTGGAGGCGGCGGAGGAGACGGACAAGCTGGTGTGTGTGGTGTGGGGTTCGCCGGTCGGCACGGAGGCCGCGTACCGGGAGACGCTGCTCGGGTCGTCCCGCGTGGCCACCTTCCGTACGTTCGCGAACTGCATCACTGCGGTACGGGCCCATCTGGAGCACGCGCGGTTCTCCTCGTTCTACCGCTCGCCGTTCGACGAGGCGCCGCGTACGTCGTCGCCCTCGTTCCGCAAGGCGCAGGCGCTGATGCGGCCGGGGCAGCAGTTGAGCGAGCACGCGGCGAAGCAGTTGCTTCGGGCGTACGGGATACGCGTGCCGCGGGAGCAGTTGGTGACGAGTGCCGCGGCGTCCGTGCGGGCGGCCGGGCTCGTCGGCTATCCCGTGGTGATGAAGGCGTCCGGTGCGCAGCTCGCCCACAAGACCGAACTCGGGCTGGTGAAGATCGGGTTGACCTCGGCGAGTCAGGTCCGGGACGCGTATCGCGACCTGACGGACATCGCGCGGTACGAGGATGTGCCGCTCGACGGGGTGCTCGTGTGCCAGATGGTCGAGCCCGGTGTCGAGATGGTCGTGGGGGTCACGCAGGACGCGCTGTTCGGGCCTACGGTGACGGTGGGGTTGGGCGGGGTGCTCGTGGAGGTGCTGCGGGATACGGCTGTGGGGGTGCCGCCGTTCGGGGAGGATCAGGCGCGGTCGATGCTTTCTGAGCTCCGCGGGCGGGCGCTTCTGGACGGTGTCCGCGGGCGCCCTCCGGCGGACCTCGACGCGCTCGTCGAGGTCGTCCTCCGCGTCCAGCGCATGGCGCTCGAACTGGACGGGGAGCTGTCCGAGCTGGACATCAACCCGCTGATGGTGCTGCCTCGGGGGCAGGGGGCGGTGGCGTTGGACGCGCTGGCGGTATGCCGCTGAGGGGTGGCTTGCGGTGGTGTGTCGTCTGCGGGTGGGTGGGGGCTGATCGCGCAGTTCCCCGCGCCCCTAAAAGCCGCGCCAGCCGCCCGCCGCCGAGTCGGGCCCGCGCCGGGGCATCCGATCGCAGCTGTGTCATCCCGAACCATCAACTCACCCACAGGAGGTCGTGCTGCGATCGGAAACCCCAACACGCCCCCTGCGGCCGGAGGGCGACCGCCGCTGAGTGGGGCCACTGGAGAGAGGGGCCTACGCCCCTGCTTTTTTAGGGGCGCGGGGAACTGCGCGCTAAGCCACGACGCACCCGCACGTACGCACCCGGCCTCAGGCACGCTGATCAGGGGCGCGGGGAACGGCGCAATCTTTTCGCCTTTCAGGGGCGCGGGGAACTGCGCAGTCTTTTGGCTTTTAGGGGCGCGGGGAACGGCGCAATCTTTTGGCTTTTAGGGGCGCGGGGAACTGCGCGACCAGCCACACGCAACCCGCACTCACCCACAACCGGATCGGACACCCCTTGATACTCCACACCACCACCAACCACGTCTCATGGATCACCCTCAACCGCCCAGAAGCCATGAACGCCCTCACCCCCGACCAACGCGACCACCTGATCCGGCTGTTCGAGGAAGCCTCCGCGGACCCGGACGTACGGGCGATCGTCCTCACGGCCACAGGCCGTGGATTCTGCGCGGGCGCAGACCTCCGCGGCGGCGGCCCACGAACGGACCGAGTGGCCGGAGACGTGGCCCGAGTCATCAGGCAGGGAGCCCAACGCCTGATCACCGCGATCCTGGACTGCGAGAAACCGGTGATCGCGGCGGTGAACGGCACCGCGGCCGGCATAGGCGCCCACCTCGCCTACGCCTGCGACCTGGTCATAGCCGCAGAATCGGCAAGGTTCATAGAGGTGTTCGTACGCCGCGGCCTAGTCCCGGACGGCGCCGGCGCCTACCTCCTCCCCCGCCTGATAGGCCCCCAGCGGGCAAAGGAGCTGATGTTCTTCGGCGACGCCCTGACCGCCGCGGACGCGGAACGTCTGGGGCTGGTCAACCGAGTCGTACCGGATGAGGAGTTGGAGAAGGCGGCCCGCACCTGGGCCGAACGCCTCGCCGCCGGACCCACCCGCTCGATCGCCCTGACCAAGCAGTTGGTGAACGCGTCCCTGGACACCGACCGCTCGACCGCCCTCACCGCCGAGGCCACCGCACAGGAGATCAACATGACGACGGCGGACGCGGGGGAAGGGGTGGCGTCGTTCATGGAGCGCAGGGGACCGGAGTTCCACGGCCGCTGAGCCCCGCCGGGGCCGAGCGCGCTCGTGAGAAGCCCTTCCAATCTGACACCCCGTCAGCTTCAATGGACAATGTGATGGGACACGCAGGAATGGCGGCCGCGGCCGTCCGCTATCTCAGGTCGGCCGGAGCCCCGAACACCACGGGCCGGGTCGAACCGCTCCCACGCCCGGACCTGCGCGCGGTCGGCGACGACGAACGCGCACCGATCGACCCGGCCGAATTCCGCCGCGTACTGGGCAACTTCGCCACGGGCGTGACCGTCGTGACCGCACCTGCGGGCGGCGCCGAAGACGACCCCGCGGGGCCGGCCGGCTTCGCCTGTCAGTCGTTCTCCGCCCTGTCCCTCGACCCGCCGCTGATCGCGTTCATGGTCGCGCGTACGTCGACGACCTGGCCGCGTATCGCCCGCGCGGGCGTCTTCTGCGTCAACATCCTGGGCGCCCACCAGGGCGACCTGTGCCGCGGCTTCGCGGTGAGCGGCGCCGACAAGTTCGCCGGAGTTGCACATGACCCGGCTCCGGTCTCCGGCTCGCCGCGCCTCGTCGGCGCCCCCGCCTGGATCGACTGCACGATCCACGCCGTTCACACGGGCGGCGACCACCTGATCGTGGTCGGCAGGGTGGACGCCCTGGGCACGGCGGACGGCGACGGCTCGCCCCTGCTGTTCCACCGCGGCCGGTTCGGCCGCCTCACGGATTGAGGGCTCTCGCCCGCCTCGTACGCGTACGTAGTCAGGCGAGAGCCGGGCTCGCCGCCGGCGGGCGCCTCCGGATCACCAACGCCATCAGCGCCGCCGCGGCGCACAGCGCGCCCGAGGCGTACCACATGACGTCGTACGAGCCGAAGGTGTCGCGGGCCACGCCGCCGAGGAAGGCTACGAGGGCGGCGCCGACCTGGTGGGAGGCGAGGACCCAGCCGAAGACAATGGCGCTGTCGTCGCCGTAGTGCTCGCGGCACAGGGCGATGGTGGGCGGGACCGTGGCGACCCAGTCGAGGCCGTAGAAGATGATGAAAAAGATCATCGGCGGGTGGACCGAGGGGGCCAGCAGAAGGGGGAGGAAGAGGAGGGAGATGCCTCGCAGGGCGTAGTAGACGGCGAGTAGGCGGCGCGGGTCGAAGCGGTCCGTGAACCAGCCCGAGGCGATCGTGCCGACGACGTCGAAGACGCCGATGACCGCGAGGAGCGACGCGGCCGCCGTGATCGGCATACCGTGGTCGTGGGCGGCGGGCACGAAGTGTGTCTGGATCAGGCCGTTGGTCGAGGCCCCGCAGATCGCGAAGGTGCCGGCGAGCAGCCAGAACGGGCCGGTGCGCGCGGCCGAGAAGAGGACCTTCACGGTGCGTCGTGCCGCGCCGGGCACGGGCGGCGGCTTCTCGACGAACTCCGTTGCCCCGTACGGCTTCAGGCCCACGTCCGCCGGGTGGTCGCGCAGCAGCAGCCATACGAAGGGGACGACCGCGAGGGCCGCCAGGGCGACGGTGACGGCCGCCGGACGCCAGTCGTGCTCCGAGACGATCCAGGACAGCACCGGCAGGAAGATCAGCTGGCCGGAGGCGGAGGCGGCGGTGAGGATGCCCGTGACCAGGCCGCGCTTCTCGGTGAACCAGCGGTTCGTGACGGTGGCGGCGAAGGCAAGGGCCATCGAGCCGGAGCCGAGCCCGACCAGCAGGCCCCAGCACAGCAGCAGCTGCCACGCGGTCGTCATCCACACCGTCGCGCCGGAGCCGACCGCGATCACGATCAGGGCGGCGGCGACCACCCGGCGGATGCCGAACCGGTCCATCAGCGCCGCGGCGAAGGGTGCTGTCAGCCCGTACAGCGCGAGGTTGACGGAGACCGCGAGCCCGATCGTGCCGCGCGACCAGTGGAACTCCTGGTGCAGCGGGTCGATCAGCAGCCCCGGCAGCGAACGGAATGCCGCGGCCCCGATGATCGTCACGAACGTCACGGCGGCGACGAACCAGGCCCGGTGTATTCGACGCCGGTGGCGCTGACCGACCACGGACTCCTGTTCGGCTGCGGATCCGTCCGCGACTGCGTCTGCGTCTGCGTCTGCGGCATCGGTTGTCTGTGTCACGTCATAGAGCTTCCGGCCTGCGAACTCTTCTAACGAGTGGCCGGAAGGACAGCATTAGATAGAATCGGGCCATGGCTCCGTTCCAGCCCCATCGTGTTGTCGTCCTCGCCCTGGACGGGCTCCTCCCCTTCGAGCTGGGGATCCCGCAGCGGATCTTCGGCCGTGCCAAGGACTCCGAGGGCCGCCACCTGTACGAGGTGGTGACCTGCTCGATCCGGCCGCCGGGCCGGGTCGAGGCGGAGGCGGACTTCTCGATCCTCGTGGAGAACGGCCCGGAGGCCCTCGCCACCGCCGACACCGTCGTCGTTCCGGCCTCGTACGAACTCGGCCCGGTGCACGACGAGGGCGTCCTCACGGACGAACTGGCGGCGGCCCTGGCGCTGATCCGGCCGGGCACGCGGCTCGTCTCCATCTGCACGGGCGGGTACGTGCTCGCCGCCGCCGGATATCTCGACGGCCGCCCGGCGACCACGCACTGGGCGTCCGCCGAGCACTTCCAGCGGATCTTCCCGAAGGTGCGGGTGGACGCGGACGTGCTGTTCATCGACGACGGTGACGTGCTGACGTCCGCCGGCGTCGCGGCCGGGATCGACCTGTGCATCCACATCGTGCGCCGCGATCACGGGACGGCGGTCGCCAACGAGGTGGCCCGCCGTACGGTCGTGCCGCCGCACCGGGACGGCGGGCAGGCGCAGTACATCCAACGCCCTGTTCCCGAGCCCCAGTTGGCATCCACGACCGCTGCCCGTGCCTGGGCGCTGGCGCGTCTGCACGAGCCGATCCAGTTGCGTGACATGGCCGAGCAGGAGTCCATGTCGGTGCGCACCTTCACCCGCCGCTTCCGCGAGGAGGCAGGCATCAGCGCCGGCCAGTGGCTCACCCAGCAACGCGTCGAACGAGCCCGCCACCTCCTGGAATCCACCGACCTCTCCATCGACCAAATCGCCCACGCCGCAGGCTTCGGCACCCCCCAATCAATGCGCCAACACCTCCAATCAACCCTGGGCGTAACCCCCACGACTTATCGCCGAACATTCCGCTGACCGACCGACTTCCTTCGCCCCCGCCGCCCCTACCCATTCCCGTCCCTACTCGGGGGCGCTGCCCCCGAACCCCCGCTCCTCAAACGCCGGAGAGGCTGAACTACCCAAGGGCCGAGATACCCAAGGGGCGCGGGGAACTGCGCGACCAGCCACAGCCGGACCCGCACGTTCGTCTCAGCCCGTCCGGCGTTTGAGGACGAGCGCGTTCAGCGCGATACGGGGGTTCGGGGGCGGAGCCCCTGAGGAAGTGACGGGAATGGGTAGGGGCGGCGGGGGCGAAATTCCTCCGGGGATCCCCGCGCGTGGCTCAGAACGTAAGAACGGCGCGGGCCACCCGCCCGGCCCCCGCATCGGCCGCAGCCTTCTCGAAGTCCTCCACCGGATACGTCTCCGTCACCAACTCGTCCAGCAACAACCGCCCCTCCAGATACAGCTGCGCATACAGCGCAATATCCCGCTGAGGCCGAGAAGACCCATACCGACACCCAAGAATCGACTTGTCCAAATACATCGACGAGACAAGAAAGGACGCCTCGGCCGTAGCCGCCGGAACCCCGAGCAGAACCGCCTGCCCATGCCGATCGAGAAGGTCAACGGCCTGCCGGACCAGCTCCACCCGCCCCACACACTCGAAGGCATGATCGGCGCCCGTGGGAAGAATCTCCCGCACCCCCTCCGTCGAAGACAGGAAGTGCGTCGCCCCGAACCGCCGGGCCACCCCCTCCTTCGCCGGATTCGAGTCCACCGCCACCACGGTCAGCGCCCCGGCGATCCGCGCCCCCTGAATCACATTGAGCCCGATCCCACCGGTACCGATGACGACGACGCTGTCCCCGCGATCCACCCGCGCCCGGTTGAGCACGGCCCCGACCCCCGTCAGCACCCCGCACCCGATGAGGGCGGCGGAGGTCATCGGAATGTCCTCGGGGATCCGTACGGCCTGCACGGCCTTCACCAACGTCCGTTCCGCGAAGGCGGAGTTGGACGCGAACTGGTACAACGGCTGCCCGGCCCGGGTGAACGGCCGCTGCGGCATCCCGATGGCCTTGCGGCACATGGTGGGCCGCCCCCGGTCGCACTCCGCGCACGTACCGCAGTTCGCGAGTGTGGACAGGGAGACATGGTCTCCGGGCCGGACATGGGTGACGCCCGCACCCACCGCCTCCACGACCCCCGCACCCTCATGGCCGAGGACCACGGGTACGGGGAAGGGTATGGTCCCGTCCACCACGGAGAGATCGCTGTGGCACAGCCCCGCCGCGGAGATCGCCACCAGCACCTCACCGGGCCCCGGCTCCCGTATCTCCAGGTCGTCGACCACCTGGGTCTGCTTCCCATCGAAGATCACACCCCGCATGGCGCCCACCTCAACCCTTCGGTTCCCTGGGAAGGCCGAGCACCCGCTCGGCGATGATCGTGCGCTGAACCTCGTCCGAACCGCCGTAGATCGTGTCGGCCCGGCTGAACAGGAACAGGTGCTGCAGCGCGTCCAGTTCATAAGGCGCCGAGGCCGACCAGTCCGCGGGCCCCACCGCCGCCCCCGCGCCCCGCACCCGCACCGCCAGCTCCCCGAGCCGCTGATGCCACCGCCCCCACAGCAGCTTGGCCACACTGGGCGCGCCCTGGACCTGGACCTGGTCCGCCGAACTCCCCAGCGTCCGCAGCGCGTTCCACCGCATGACACGCAACTCGGCCCACTGGCGCACGAGACAGTCCCGTACGACGGGATCGTCCACCGCGCCCGTCGAGACGGCCGCCTCCACGACCCGCCCCAACTCCTGGGCGAAGCCGATCTGCTGGGCGAGCGTGGAGACGCCCCGCTCGAAGCCGAGCAGACTCATCGCGACCTGCCACCCGTTGCCCTCGCCCCCGACGACGTGCTCCACGCGCGCGTGCGCCCCGTCGAAGAAGACCTCGTTGAACTCGCTCGTCCCCGTCATCTGACGAATCGGCCGCACCTCAATCCGCCCCGGCTGGTCCATCGGTACGAGCAGAAAACTCAGCCCGCGATGCCGCCGCGACCCCGCCTCCGTACGCGCCAGCACGAAACACCAGTCCGCCTCGTGGGCGAGCGAGGTCCAGATCTTCTGCCCGGTGACCCGGTACACGCCCGCGTCACCGTTCCGCACGGCCTCTGTACGAATGCCCGCGAGGTCCGACCCGGCCCCCGGCTCGCTGTACCCCTGACACCAGAGCTCGTCACCGGACGCGATCGCGGGCAGAAACCGGGACTTCTGCTCCTCGCTGCCATGAGCGATGAGGGTGGGGGCAAGAAGGTTCTCCCCGATGTGCCCAGAGCGCGGAGGGGCCGCCGACCGCGCGTACTCCTCGGCCCACACAACCTGCCGACCGAGCCCGGCCGGCCGATTCCCATACCCACCCTCCCCCCACCCGAGCCCAATCCACCCGGCTTCACCGAGCGTCCGTTCCCACGCTCCGCGTTCCCCGGCTCCGGTTCCGGTTCCGGCTACGTGCTCGGCCAGCCAGGCACGCGCTTCGGCCCGAAACGCCGCGTCCTCCAACGTGAACCCGAATTCCAAGGTGCCCTCCCACCGCCCCTCAAGGGGCGCGGGGAACTGCGCGACCAGCCACAGCCAACCCGCACCCGCCGACCACCCCAGCCCCTACGGCGCCTTCTTCGCGGAGCGAGCCGCGCGAGCCATCTCCTCCACCTGCTCAAGCAACGGCATCGGATCCACCCCCACCGTCCCCGGCAGAAAGTCCGCGATCCGCTCCGGCGTCCACGCCGCCCCCTCCGCATACCCCGAACGGAGTTCCCTCGGCTGCGCCCACACCGCGATCTTCGGCCCGGCGATCGTGTAGACCTGCCCGGTGATCCGCTCCTCCCGAGCCCGCTCGGACAGCAGGTACACCACGAGCGCGGCAACGTCCTCGGGCTCGCCGATCTCCTTCAACTCCATCGGCACGTTCGCGGACATGCGCGTACGCGCGACGGGCGCGACCGCGTTCGCGGTGACCCCGTACTTGTGGAGCCCCAGCGCGGCGCTCCGCACGAGCGAGATGATCCCGCCCTTCGCGGCGCTGTAGTTGGCCTGGGAGACGGACCCCTGGTGGTTGCCGCTGGTGAACCCGATGAGCGTCCCGGAACCCTGCCGCCGCATGATGGCGGAGGCGGCCCGGAAGACGGTGAACGTGCCCTTCAGATGCGTGGCGATGACCGGATCCCACTCCTCCTCGGACATGTTGAAGAGCATCCGCTCGCGGAGGATCCCGGCCACGCACACGACTCCGTCGATCCGCCCGTACGTCTCCAGTGCCGTGTCGACGACACGTTGTCCGCCCGTCATCGTCGAGATGTCGTCGGCGACGGCGATCGCGTCCCCGCCGGCCGCCTCGATCTCCTTGACGACGGCCTCGGCTATCTCGCTGGTCGGCTCGGCGCCCTCGATGGACACCCCGTAGTCGTTGACGACGACCCGTGCGCCCTCGGCCGCGGCGGCCAGCGCCACCGCGCGCCCGATGCCCCGTCCCGCCCCGGTCACGGCGACGACCTTGCCTGCCAAGAAGTTCCCCACGCCCCGGCCCCTTCCCGCAGTTTCTGACGGTCCGTTAGATTCGACTCAGATTCTACGACCCGTCAGATACCTGGAGACAAGCCCCGGGGAGCACTCATGTCGATGCCGGCCGAGTTCCACGAGATCGCCAAGCGCGTGAACAACTGGGGGCGTTGGGGCGCCGACGACGAGATCGGCACGCTGAACCTGATCACCGACGAGGTCGTGCGCGAGGCCGCCACGACCGTGCGCACGGGCCGCCGCGTCCCGCTCGCGCTCCCGCTCCGGGAGGACGGCGTGCAGACCGGCATGATCCCGGGCCGGGTCAACCCGCTGCACGCGATGGTGCAGATCAACCAGGAGCTGTTCGGACCCGGCACGGTCGCGTGCAGCGACGACGCCGTGACCATGGGCCTCCAGGCGGCCACCCACTGGGACGCCCTGACCCATGTCTCACACTCGGGGAAGATCTACAACGGCCGCCCCGCGACCACCGTCACGGCCCACGGCGGCGCCGAGTTCAGCGGCATCGACAAGCCCCGCCACATCGTCTCGCGCGGCATCCTCCTGGACGTGGCCCGCGCACTCGGCAAGGACCGCCTCGACGGCGGCCACGCGGTGACCCCGGAAGACCTGGAAGCGGCCGAGGAACTGGCCGGGACGAAGGTCCGCGCGGGCGACATCGTTCTCGTACGCACCGGTCAGATCCAGCTCTATCTGGCCGGCGACAAGCACGCGTACGCGTTCCCGTCGCCCGGCCTGTCCGTCCGCACCCCGGAGTGGTTCCACGCACGCGATGTGGCCGCCGTCGCGAACGACACCCTCACCTTTGAGATATTTCCGCCCGAAATAGAGGACTTGTGGCTTCCCGTGCACGCCCTCGACCTGGTCGAAATGGGCATGCTCCAAGGTCAGAACTGGAATCTCGAAGAGTTGTCCACAGCCTGTGGAGAACTTCGCCGGCATACGTTCCTGCTGTCGGCGATGCCCGAACCGTTCGTCGGCGCCACTGGAACACCCGTGGCACCCGTCGCGATCCTGTGAGGCACCCCGCCGGCCCTGCCTGTTGAGGGTCGGCTGGCGGCGCGCCTCCCCCACAGTCGGCCGCGCCCGGGCGAGGGACCCCACCTCACCCCTGGCACGACACCGCGCGCCGCCATCCGGCTCCGGCGTACCCGCCCTGCTCCCGACCCTGGAGGAGCCGACGCCGATCGCGACCCACGCTCGCCAAGGGCTCCCGTCACCGGAACCCTCGCCGTCCCCTCACGGCGAATCGCTGACCACAAGCGTGATCAAACGGACACGAATCGTCAACACCTGTTCGGGGATTCACGGCTTACGCCCCTCTTTGTACCGCGACGGGCGGAAGCACGGTACGGCGCATCGGGCAGCACGGGACGGATGGGGCGCGGGCCCCGTGCTTCTGTGCTCCGCCTGGGGGTCCGGGTGCCATGTGCGGGTCACGGGTGGCTGATCGCGCAGTTCCCCGCGCCCCTAAGGGGCGCGGCTGATCGAGCACAGAAGCCGACCACGCGGGTAAATGACCCGCTCGCCCCCGAAGGGACAACGCCCCGCTCAGACCACCTCGAACGCCAGGTCCCCGTACACGGCCGGAGCCGAGTCGCACGTCACCGTGGACGCCGCTGTCGCCGAACAGCGGTCCACCTCGCACCAGATGCGCTTGCCCGCGCCCTCGCTGCTCCAGCCCCAGCGGTCGGCGAGGCCGTCGACGAGTGCCAGGCCGCGGCCGTTGGTCTCGTCGCCGTCCGCGCACCGGGGGCGGGGCGGCCGGGCGCTGGCGTCGAGCACCTCCAGGCGGACGGTCGCCACAGCTTCCGCCACGGCACGCTCTCCGGCCGTGGGGCCCGTCGCGAGACTCGGCAGCGACAGGCGCAGCACGGCCGGACGGCCGGTGTGCACCACCGCGTTGGTGACCAGCTCGGAGACGAGCAGGATCAGGGTCTCGGCAAGCGGCTCATCGGCCTCTATCCCGGACCCCGCGAGCCGCGAACGGGCCCACCTCCGGGCCCGCCCCACCTCTGCGGGGTCGGGCCGGATCTCCAGCTGCACTTGAAGCACCTGCACCGCTCACACCATCCGAACCGGCGGACACATCGCCTCGCGCCTCGCAAGGGCCACGATCGTGGTCAGAAAAGGGTTCACGGAACGTGATTCCCTTAGGAGACAGCATGGTTGACGTACAGTCACCCCAACAAGCGCTTCGGGCATATTCCAGCGCGAAGGAGTACGCGTGCGGCATACTGTGCGACGCTCGTCACGGGGAGTCGAACAGGCAGGAACGGTCCTGCTTCCTGCCTCGCGAGCGGTACGCATCGCCGGATCCGGAGCTGCCTCAGGGGCAACACCGTGATGGCCCGGCCTCAGAACCACTCGCATCCCACACAAGGTACCGGAGCACGGCTCCGACTCCAGGCCGTGACGAGTCACGCATAGGACACAACCCGATATCAACGCTCGGTAATTCCGGTATGCCACGTTCAGTGACATCCGTCCGTTCGGGCCCGTTCCGTCATGCCACGATCGACGGCAATGATCGTGCACAGTTCATGTCCGGGGCCCTGGTGCGGCCGCCGCCAGATCCTCCGCGAGCGCTTCCTCGGCCTCGGCCGCACTCTGCCCGCGACGGGCCCGCAGCCAGGCACGTTTGAGGTGAAGGTGCACGTCGGACTCCCATGTGAAGCCCATGCCGCCGTGCACCTGGAGACAGTCGCGGGCGCCGCGCTCGGCGGCCTCGTCGGCCAGCAGTCCGGCCGCCGCGATATCGAGCGGATCGGCCGTGACAGCGGCCGCGTAGACCGCACCACGCGCCACCTCCACGCGCACCAGCATCTCGGAGCACAGGTGTTTCACCGCCTGGAAGGCCCCGATCGGCTGCCCGAACTGCTCACGGGTCCGGGCGTGTTGCACGGCCAGTTCGCAGGTGCGGGCAGCGGAGCCCAACTGCTCGGCGGCGGTCAGCAGCGCGGCCACCTGGTCGGGCGGCGCGGGGCGGGGCACCCGGTGCAGCGGAGTGAGCGGGTCCGCCGAGCGCATCGCGACGGCTCCGGTCACGTCTCCGCGTACGACGTCGGCCTCGTCCAGCCATTCGACGAGCGTGCCGTCGACGGCCGCGACCACGCTTTCGCCGGTGGCCGCTCCGGGCACCTCGCCGGCCGCGAGGTGCGTGGCCACGAGCGGTCCGGGCAGCAGCGCCCGGCCGGCCTCCTCGAAGGCGAGGACCGCCTCGGGGAGTCCCAGTCCGACCCCGCCCTCCGCCTCCGGCAGCCGCAGCGCGAAGAAGCCCGCCTCGCCCAACTCCCGCCAGAGCGCACGGTCGAGCCCCGGGGCGTCCACGGCGGCCCGCAACTGCTCCCGCCCGAAGCGCCGGGCGAGCAGTTCGCGTACCCCCGCCCGCAACGCCCGTTGATCATCAGTGAGTTGGAAATCCATACGGTCATCGCCCCTTCGGGAGGCCCAGGATCCGTTCGGCCACGATGTTCCGCTGGATCTGCGAAGTGCCGGCCGCGATGGTGTACGAGAGGGAGGACAGCCGGTCCAGCGTCCACCGGCTGTCGAGATCGAGCGCCTCGGGACCGAGCACGTCCGCGGCCGCGTCGTACAGATCCTGCCGCGCGCGCGAGTACCTCAGTTTGAAAACCGAACCCCCGACGCCCGGCACTCCGCCCGACCTCTCCGACTCGCTCACGTTCCACTGCGTGAGCCGCCACAGCGCACGGAACTCCGCGTTCAGACGACCGAGCCTTCGACGCAGCACCACGTCGTCCCAGCGGCCGTTCCTCCGCGCCTCGCGCGCGAGTTCGCCCAGGACGCGCCGGCAGGCCACCACCTCGCCCACGAAGGCCGTCCCGCGCTCGAAGGACAGCGTCACCATGGTCACGCGCCAGCCGTCGTTCTCCTCGCCGACCCGGTTGGCGACGGGCACCCGCACATCGTCGAGGAACACCTCGGCGAACTCGGTCGAACCCGCGAGCGTACGCAGTGGACGTACCGTGATTCCCGGCGCGTCCATCGGCATCGCGAGCCACGAAATCCCTCGATGCTTGGGCGCCTTCGCGTCCGTGCGCACCAACAGCTCGCACCAGTCGGCGACTTCCGCGTGGGAGGTCCAGATCTTGGAGCCGCTCACCACGTAGTCGTCGCCGTCGCGCCGCGCGCGCGTGCGCAGTGCCGCGAGGTCCGAGCCGGCGTCCGGCTCGCTGAACCCCTGGCACCACACCTCCTCGCCGCGCAGCACGGGCGGCAGCCAGCGCGCCCGCTGCTCGGCACTCCCCTCGGCCGCGATGGTGGGCCCGGCGTGCAGCAGCCCGACGAAATTGGCCCCTACGTAGGGCGCGCCCGCCTTCTCCGTCTCCTCCAGGAAGATCAGGTGCTGCGTGGGCGTGGCCCCGCGGCCCCCGGCGTCGACGGGCCAGTGGAGCCCCGCGTACCCGGCGTCGTACAGCATGCGCTGCCAGCCGAGGTCGTACGCGCGCCTGCCGGGCCAGTCGTCCGGCGAGGGCTTCGGGGGCAGCCCGGGGAGGACCTTCGCGAGCCACTCCCCCAGCCGCGCCCGGAACTCCTCCTCCTCGGGCGTGTAGGAGAGGTCCATTACTTGTCGAGGTCCAGGCCGAGCATGCGGATGGCGTTGCCGCGCATCAGCTTGTAGATCGTCTCGTCGTCGAGGCCCTTCACATGGTCGAGGGCGACCTCCTTGGTGTGCGGGAAGGTCGAGTCGACGTGCGGATAGTCGGTCTCGAAGGTCGCGTTGTCCCGCCCCACCACGTCCAGCGACGCGATGCCGTGCTTGTCGCGGAAGAAGCAGCAGAAGATCTGCCGGTAGTAGTAGGTGGAGGGCGGCTCGGGGATCAGGTCCCTGACCCCGCCCCAGGCCCGGTGCTCCTCCCACACGTCGTCGGCCCGCTCCAGGGCGTACGGGATCCAGCCCATCTGCCCTTCGGAGTAGGCGAGTTTGAGCTGCGGGAACTTCACCAGCACCCCGCTGAACAGGAAGTCCATCATCGAGGCCATGGCGTTGTTGAAGCTGAGCGAGGCCTGGACGGCGGGCGGGGCGTCCGGGGACGCGGCGGGCATCTGGGAGCTGCTGCCGATATGCATGTTGACGACCGTGCCGGTCTCCTGGCAAACCGCGAAGAACGGGTCCCAGTAGCCGGAGTGGATGGACGGCAGCCCGAGGTGGGTCGGGATCTCGGAGAAGGTCACGGCCCGCACGCCCCGGGCGGCGTTGTGCCGGATCTCGGCAACGGCAAGGTCGATGTCCCAGAGCGGAATGATGCACAACGGAATCAGCCGCCCCCCACTGTCCCCGCACCACTCCTCGACCATGAAGTCGTTGTACGCGCGCACGCAGGCCAGCGCGACCTCCTTGTCGTGCGCCTCGGCGAAGGTCTGCCCGCAGAACCGCGGGAAGGTCGGGAAGCACAGCGAGCCCTCGACATGGTTGGCGTCCATGTCCTTGAGCCGCTCGGCGGGATCCCAGCACCCCGGCCGCATCTCCGCACGCGTGATGCCCTCAAGGGTCATCTCGTCGCGGTCGAAGCCGACGGCGGCGATGTTGCGCTTGTACGGGAACTTGAGGTCCTCGTAGATCCACCAGTCGGTCGGCGGCCCGTCCGGGTCCATCGTGATCCGGTACTTGCCCGCCACATAGGCGAGTTCGCCGATCCCGGCCGTGAGCGGCTTGGGGCCGCGGTCCTGGTACTTCTTCGGCAGCCAGGTCTCGAAGAGGTTCGCGGGCTCGATCACATGGTCGTCGACGCTGATGATGCGGGGCAGTTCGGTCATGAGTCCCCTCCGCCTAGGCCAATCTCAATTATCTGACGGACCGTCAGTTGTTGCTCCCCTAGAAGGCTAGCCCCGCACCCCTGGACCGACAAGGCACCGAGCCCTACGCTCTCCAGCCAATCTGACTACCCGTCAGCTGTGAGGAGTACGGGCCATGACGACGGACACCGCACACGCACTGGGCTCCTCCCGCACCTTCTGGGAACTCGTCGAGCGTCGCGCCGCGCTCACCCCCGACCGCCCCGTCCTCCTCCAGGACGACCGCACGCTCACCTTCGAGGAGCTGCGCTCGGGCGCGGAGCGGACCGCGGCAGGCCTCCATGACCTGGGCGTACGCCCCGGCACGGTGGTCGCCTGGCAGCTGCCGACCCGCATCGAGACGGTCGTACTGGCGATGGCCCTGGCCAGGCTGGGGGCGGTCCAGTCCCCGGTGATCCCCTTCTACCGGGACCGCGAAGTCGCCTTCGCCGTAAGGGAGTCGGGGGCCGCCCATTTCGCCGTACCGGGCGAGTGGCGAGGCTTCGACCACACGGCGATGGCCGAACGCATCGGCGCACGCGGCATCTTCGAGGCGTACGACTCCCTCCCCGAGGGGAACCCGTCGGTCCTACCCCCGCCCCCCACCACGGGCACGGACGTGCGCTGGATCTACTGGACCTCGGGAACGACGTCCGACCCCAAGGGCGTACTGCACACGGACCGTTCACTGATCGCAGGCGGCTCCTGCCTCGCCCACGCGCTGCACCTGTCGGCCGACGACATCGGCTCGATCGCGTTCCCCTTCGCGCACATAGGGGGCCCCGACTACCTGGTCATGCTGCTGCTGTACGGCTTCCCGGCGGTCCTCTTCGAGAAGTTCGCGCTGCCGGACGCCCTGGAGGGCTACCGCAAGCACGGCGTGACGGTGGCGGGCGGCTCGACGGCGTTCTACTCGATGTTCCTGACCGAGCAGCGCAAACAGCCGGACACCAAACTCATCCCCACCCTGCGCCTCCTGGCGGGCGGCGGGGCACCGAAGCCACCGGAGGTGCACCACGCCGTCGTACGGGAGATGGGCGTCCGACTGACCCATGGATACGGCATGACCGAGGTCCCGATGATCACGATGGGCTCGCCGGACGACTCGGAGGAAAACCTCGCGACAACGGAGGGAAGGCCCCCGGAGGGCATGGAGATCCGGATCGTGGACGGGGAGGTGAGACTGCGAGGAGAGGCAGTCTGCACGGGCTACCTGAACCCCGCACAGACCACAGAGACCTTCGACGAGGACGGCTTCCTGATCACAGGAGACCTCGGACACCTCACACCCTCCGGCCACCTCGTCCTGACGGGCCGCCTGAAGGACGTCATCATCCGCAAGGGAGAGAACATCTCGGCGAAGGAGATAGAGGACCTGCTGCACCGCCACCCGGCGGTAGGAGACGTGGCGGTGATCGGCCTGCCGGACCCGGAACGCGGCGAACGCGTATGCGCGGTGATCGAACAACCGGAGAAGACCCCGCAGTTGACGCTCTCCGCCATCGCCGACTACCTACGCGCGGAAGGACTGTCCGTGCACAAACTGCCGGAGCAGCTGGAGCTGGTGGACGCCCTTCCGCGCAACGAGACCCTGCGGAAGGTGCTCAAGTACAAGCTCAGGGAGCGCTATTCGGGCACCGTGAAGTAGCGGGCGAAGGCGCTCACGATCTCCGGCTCGGTGACCCGGCCGTCGGAGTCCGCGTCGAGCGCGCCGGCCGCGGCGGTGGCGACGGCCTCGGGCGCGCCGAGGGCCTTGAGGGCCCGCGCGATCTCGTCGACGGTCGCCGCCGAGTCCCCGTCGCCGTCCGCGATGGCGAGCGCCGCGTCCAGGAAGGGGCGGGCGATCTCGGCGAACCGGTCGGGGTTGTCCCGCAGCCGCTTCACGGCGCCGCCCACGAACTCCTCGCGGGTGATCCGCTGGTCGCCGTCCCGGTCCGCGATTCCGGCCATGCCCTGCCAGAAGGCCTCCGCGCCGATGTAGAGGGCCTGGCCCTTGTCGGACCGGGCCGCCGTGCCGAACTCGGCGAGCAGCGCCTTGGTCGCCGCGTTGAAGTCCTCGCGGTCGATATAGCCGTTGCCGTCCTGATCGAAGGTGGCGAACCGGGCGGCGATCTTTCGCTCGTACTCGGTGCTGACCATGTCTTTTCGGGCCGCCTTACATCACGTGGGTACGTCTGGCAGGGAGCGTACGACGACGGGGGCCCTCGGGGAGCGGGAAAACGACGCTTGTGCCAAGACCGGGGGAATTCCGCGACAACCGTGTCGCGTAATCACGGGACGATCTTCCCCTCTGCGCGACCGGAACGTGACGCGAATCACGCCGAGAGGGAATCCGGCTCATCATCGATCGCAGCGCCGACATCGGGATACACGTCGAAGAGCCGGCGCACACCCAGGGCGCCCAGCACCCGGTTGACGTGGGATCCGTCCACGGCGCCCTGCGCGGGAAGGATCAAGCGGAGGCGCCCCTGGCAGGAGCGGAGCAGCCGCCGGGTCGCGATCAGCACCCCCACACCACTGGAGTCGCAGAACAGGACCCCGGAGAGATCGAGGACAAGACTGTGCCGCCCCTCGGCCACGGCGTCGTGCACGCGCTGCCGCAGCACCGGTGACGTCACCAGATCCATCTCGCCCGACACCCGGAGCACGGCCCAGCCGTGCTGCTCGCCGTCGGTCACCCTGAGCGTCACGCGACTGCCCCTCGCTCGACGTTGTTGGACCCTGACGGCCCGACGACGTCGGACCCGGAACCGGAAGTGGTCCTGTCATTTCCCTGGTGCGCGGCTGCCCCACCCTCACTCCATGAAACACCGGATGCGGAATCGAAGCGTGCCCCAGTTGGGCTGTTTCGGTCGAGAACGGTCTAGTACGGTCGATCCTGATCGGGCCAAGCCACGGCAGACACACGCACACCGTGAGGTGCCGCGCGCACAGCGTGATCGGAGCACTACCATCCGCAGCTCCGCGAGGGGCGCGCATTGCCACAAAGGGGCGTGCATTGTCAGGGGTGCCGACTACATTCGGGAGGAAGCCGGAGAGGAGAATCCGGTGGACACAGGGACAGGCGCACCGCACGACCGGGGGTGAGGGGCCGCATGACCAAGAAGGACACGCCGCCCCGCTGGGACCGCAAGATGCAACAGCGGCTCGCACGCGGGGAGGCGGCCGCACTCGGTGAGCTCTATGACCGATTCGCTTCGCTCGTGCACGGCCTCGCCCATCGCGTGCTCGGAGACGACCGGGCGGCCGACGGCGTCACCCGCGAGGTCTTCGCCCACGTCTGGGAGAACCCCGAGGCGTACGACCCCAAGCAGGGCCCCCTGCGCTCCTGGGTCGCCACACTGACCCACCGCCTCGCAGTCCAGCGCCTGCGCGCGACGGAGACCGCCGCACTCGCCCAGGACGGCTCGGGCAGCACCGAGGAACTGGAGCGCAAGGTCCGCCGCGCCTCGGTGGCGGCCCGCGCCGACTACATCGTCACGTCGATGCCGGCCCCGCTGCGCGCGGCCCTGGAGCTCGCCTACTTCCAGCGCCGCGACTACCGCCAGACCGCCGCCGACCTGGGAGTCACCGAGGACGAGGCCCGCCGCCGCCTGCGCCTGGGCCTACAGCTCCTGTCCACGGCCCACGACACGGGCCGGTCCGGAGGCGCCCGATGAGAGGCATCGAGGCACACGACGGCTACGGCGACCAGCCGGACCCGAAAGACCACAACAGCCAAGCGAACCCCCAAAACAACACCCCACCCCCGTCCAACAACCCGGGCGGACCATCAAACCCCAACCCCCCTCCCCCCAACCCCCCTGCCCCCAACACGGCCCGCACCCCCGACGAACCCCAACCCCCACGCATACCCATGCCACGCGCATCGGTAGAGGACACGGGCCTCCCTCTCCCCGAGCCGACACCGACCCCCCTCTTCCTCGAACACCGGGTTCTCAAGGCCCTGCTGGGCGCGTGGGCGCTGGCGGCCTGCTCCCCCGAGGAGACGACAGCGGTGGAGGACCATCTGGGCACGTGCGGCGCATGCGCGGACGAGGCACTGCGCCTGCGCGACGCGGTGGGCCTCCTGCACCCACCGGAGAGCCTCGACCTGGACCCCACCCTCCGCACCCGCGTCCTGGAAAGCTGCCTGGACCGCCGCCCGCCCCGCATCCCGGTCCCCGAATGGGCAACACCGTACGACGCGGAGACGGCCCGCCTGGACGCCCTCCTCCAGGACATCGGCGACGCCGAGTGGCACGCCCCCGTACGCCTGCGCTGGTTCGAGGGCGACGAACAGACCAGCCGCCGCACCACCGTCGCAGGCGTGATCGCCCATCTGCTCACCGTCGACGGCCTGGTAGCCCTGACCCTGGGCCTGGACGACCCCCTGGAAGCCCCTGCGGAGACCCCCACCCCCGCGGCCCGCACAGAGGCTTTCTGGACCACTTCACACTTCCCGCCCACCCGTTCCGTACGAACGCCCTGGCGCGAGCAGGCCCACAACCTGGTCCGCACGGTCGCCTTCGCGGGCGGCGGCTCCGGCCGCCTCCCGGTCTCGTACGGCGCCTTCGAACTCCCCCTGCGGGACTCGATGCTGGACCGCGCCTTCGAGACCTGGGTCCACGCGGGAGACATCGCCGAGGCGGTCGACTACCCCTACGAACCGCCGTCGCCCCGCCACCTGCACGCCATGATCGACCTGGGCGCCCGCATGCTCCCCACGGCCCTGGCCGCCCGCCGCCAGGCCGGCCTCGCCGCCCCCGGCCAGACCCGCCACCTGGTCCCGGCCGGCGCCCCCGGCCGCAGCCTCCGCCTGGAGATCGAGGGCCTGGGCGGCGGCGAATGGCTCATCCCCCTGGACTCCCCGGGCGCCCTGCCCTCCCCCGACCACGAGGTGGCGCACATAGCCCTGGACGGCGTCGAGTTCTGCCAACTGGCAGCAGGCCACGTACCACCGGAGGAAGCGGCAGCAGGCCAGCTCGGAGACCGAGAGGCAATCAGAGACGTCCTGTTCGCAGCAGCATCCCTGAGCCGCATGTAGCGCGCAGACCCCCGGCCCGCACCCGCCCCACACACGGGAGCGGGCCGTGCCGGTACGTCGAAAGTCCGCCGCATACGGCTCCTCCAGGCACGGTCTCCCTCGAAAGCCAACGGCCGTACACCCCGCCGCGGCGGACTCGACGTACCGGCACGGCCCGCGCCCCCACAACAACGCAGGGTGCGACACACCTCAGTCGAAAACGACGGTCCGCCGCCCGTTCAACAGAATCCGCCGCTCCGCATGCCACTTCACGGCACGGGCGAGCGCCTGGCACTCCACATCCCGCCCCACAGCGACAAGCTGCTCAGGCGTGACCTGGTGCCCCACCCGCTCGACCTCCTGCTCGATGATCGGCCCCTCATCAAGGTCGGCAGTCACATAGTGCGCGGTGGCACCAATCAGCTTCACACCACGAACGTGCGCCTGGTGATACGGCTTCGCACCCTTGAAGCTAGGCAGGAACGAGTGATGGATATTAATAATCCGCCCACTCAACTGCTTACACAGATCATCGGAGAGCACCTGCATATACCGCGCCAGCACAACCAGCTCGACACCCTGCTCCCGCACCAACTCCAACAACTGCGCCTCAGCCTGCGCCTTATTGTCCTTGGTGACCGGAATGTGATGGAAAGGCACGTCATACGAAGCCACAAGCTCAGCAAACTCGGTGTGATTCGACACCACAGCCGCGATCTCAACAGGAAGCGCCCCGGTCCGAGCCCGGAACAGCAGATCGTTCAGGCAATGCCCGAACTTGCTGACCATCAGCACGACCCGCATCTTGTCCTCGGCCCGGTGGATCTGCCACTCCATATGGAAGGAGTCACCGATCGCCGCGAAGCTGGCCCGCAGCTTCTCCACCGTCACCGGCGACTCCGCCGAGAAGTGGACCCGCATGAAGAACAGCCCCGTGTCATGGTCACCGAACTGCTGACTGTCCTCGATGTTGCACCCGGTCATGAAGAGATAACTCGACACGGCGTGCACGATGCCCTGCTTGTCAGGACAGGAAAGCGTAAGGACGTACTGCTCGGTCACGGGCTCATTCATGCCCGCCAGGGTCCCATAAGTCGAGCCGAGCCAGACCACACGTCCCGCTACCCGGACTGGGGCTGGGCCCCATCAGGGGCGCGGGGAACTGCGCGACAAGCCCCCACCGCGCGGCACGCACAACCGGACCTCAGCCAGGCCAGACCTCAGCCATCCCAGCCCTCAGGCGGACCGAGTCATGATCCGCAGAACCTCAAGCGTCCGAGGCGGCACATCGGGATCCTCCCCGTCACTCACCGCCATCCGAACGTGCGCATCCCGAGCAGCCCGCACAGCCTCAGGCCACCCCTGATGTTCGAGATACACGGAGACAGCGGCATCAGGCCCCACCTGATGCATGATCCGCAGCACCCGAAGCACCGCGGAATCGACGAGCGCCGCCTCCTGCGAGTCCCGGAAGATCGTCCCCACGTATTTCTCGGCGGACCAGTTGTCCAGCCAGGTGTCCTCGACGAGGCGATAGACGGCGTCGGTCACATCCCCGTACCCGTCGACCCCCGCGAGCCAGACCCCTCGCTGGAACTCGGTGTCGGAAAGCATGTGCAGCGCGGAGCGCACATTGCTGCGCCAGCGCCACCACGGCATGTCGTTCAGTGGCATGCCGCCCATGGTGGATGAGCGACGCCCGCGACGGGAAGAGTTCTCCGAACCTTGCACGGTCACCGATCGTACGTTCTCGCCGATTCGTCCCACACCGCACCCCGGAGTTCACCTTCTCGTCACCAAGCGTTGACCATGGGTCACACCGGCCGTAGCGGTGTGACGGAATCGTGCGTGTCCATGACCGGCAGGCGACGCACCCGCACCCTCCTCCCCGCCCACCTTCGTCCCGCCAAGGCCAGAGTGCTTTCCGCGGGCGCGTTGGCGGCGTGTGCGTCCATAGCCGTCGGATGCGGTGTCGTCCCCGGTACCACGGGGGGTTCCGGGGACGAACCGATCAAGGTCATGACGTGGGCGCCCGAGGAAACGAAGGCGACCAACAAGCCGGGTATGCCCGCCATGGCCCTGGCGTACGCGCGCTGGGTCAACTCCAAGGGTGGCATCAACGGCCGCAAGCTCAAGGTCCTCACCTGCAACGACCACAACGACACGGTGGGCGCCGCCAACTGCGCCCGCCGCGCGGTGGCCGAGAACGTCGTCGCGGTCGTCGGCTCGTACAGCCAGCACGCCCGCTCCTTCTTCTCCCCGCTGGAGGGGACCGGCATCCCGTATCTCGGCGGGTACGGCGTCACCGACGACGAGTTCACCAGCCCGCTCTCCTACCCGGTCAACGGCGGCCAGCCCGCCCTCCTGGCCGGCCTCGGACAGCAGCTCGCCAAGAACTGCGGCCCCGTCACCCTCGTACGCCCCGACACGATCGCCGGCGACGAACTGCCCGTGCTGCTCGACTCCGGTCTGAGCGCCGGGGGACATTCGGCCGCCGTCGACCAGCGGGCCGCCGAGGACGCCACGGAGTACTCGAACCACGCGGACCAGGCGCTGCGGCGGGTCACGGCGGATCCGACGGAGGAGGGATGTGTGGTGCCCGCGCTCGGGGACCGCACGGACACCTTCATGGACTCGTTCCGGCGTGCCCGCGAGGACTACCCGAAGGTACGGACGGCGTCCGTGCTGGGCAGCGTCGACCAGTCGGTGATCGACGCGACGGGCAACGCGTACGAGGGCTCGTACGTCACCGGCTGGTACCCGGCGTCGCGCGACAAGCGGTGGAAGCCGATGCGCGCGGTCATCCGCGAGGAGGCCTTCGGCGACAACCGGATCGACGAGTCGGACCCCGGGGTGCAGACGACCTGGGTCGCCTACACCGTGCTGAAGAAGGCCGTCGAGTCGCTGGGCGACGGCGAGGTGTCCTCGCGGACGCTGCGGCGGACGCTCGACGACGGCCTGAAGATCAACACGGGCGGGCTGACGCCGACGCTCAGCTGGAGCTTCGACGATCTGACCGCGGCGACGGGCTTCCCCCGGCTGGTCAACTCGGACGTGTCGTTCCAGGTGGTCCGCAAGGGTCAACTGGTATCGGCGCGCAAGGGGTTCGTGAACGTGTCGAAGGTGCTGGAGAACACGGAAGCGTCGTAAAGCAGGCCGGTACCGACCAGGTACCGGCCCCCGCCAAGGCCGTAGTCCGACCCCGCCGGTCCGCCGTAGTCCGACCCCGCCGGTCACAGCTGGCCGGGCTGGCGCTCCGTCAGTCCGTAGGTCTGGGCGATGGAGTTCCAGAGCTTCGCGGCCTTGGCCTTCTGCGTGGTCGCGGTGCCGCTCTCCCGGTTGCCCGCCGCGGTCTGGCCCGTGTTGCGGGCCTGGCCCTTGCGGCAGCCCTTCTTGTCCGCGGTCTGGTCGGCCCAGGCCGCGTAGTGGGTGTCCGCCGCGGAGGAGGCCTTCCAGGCGCTGTTGAGCGCGGCGGTCAGCTGCGCGTGGTTCGGCAGCTTGTCGACGGAGAGGTCCGCGAGGCTGGTGACCAGTCCGTCGCGCTGCTTGGCCGCGTTGCGCAGATCGGTGGCCGCCTGGCCGAGGGCGGCGCACTTGCGTACGTTGCCGACGGCCTTGACCACCGAGTCGCGGCTGTCGCCGCTGTCCGCCAGGAGCTTGTCCAGGGCCACGGCCTGCTCCTTGGCCGGGTCGGCGGAGGCGGAGGCCGAGTCGTCCGTGGCGGGCGCGGTCGCCGCCACCGTCTTGTTGTCGTCGCCGTCGTCGCCCCCGCCGCCGCTGAGGAGGGCGCCCGCGCCGATGCCGAGTACGGCGATGCCGACGCCGACCGCGGCGATCACGGGCACGCGTGAACGGGTGCGGCCGCCACGGCCGTTGTCACCGTCCCCCGCGCCTCGGCGTGCGCCGCGGCCTGCGGGACCCTCGGGTGCGCCAGGGCCGCCGGGGGTACCGGGACGGTTCGGGCTGCCGAAGCCGGCCGGGGCGCCCTGTCTCCCCCGCAGCTGGTCGACTCGGGGCAACTGCTGCGTGGAGCCTCCGGCGTCGGCCCGGAAGAGGTTGTCGAACTCGGCAGGCGGCTGCTGCCGGTCCTCGGGCCCGCCCGGGCGCAGTCCGTACTGCGCCGCGCCGGGCTGGGCCGGTACGGGCGCGATGAACTGGGTGGGCTGGGCGTCGGGGTCGACGGCGGGAGGCAGGGGTCCGGCGCCGTTGCCTCCGGACGCCGGTCCCGGCCCGTCCGGCCGGACCCGGCCGAGGTACCGCGTGGACTCGGAGGACATCGCCGCGGGGGCGGCCCCCGCGGGAGGCATCTCGGGCGGCAACGCGCCGGGGCCCACCGGGGGCAGGAGCTGCGTGGCGCCCTCGTCGACGGCCGGCGCGGCGGGGACCGGCGGCAGGAACTGCGTCGCACCCTCGTCCATGGCGGCAACGGGCGGCAAGGCACCGGCGCCAACGGGCGGCAGCGGTGCGGCAGTCTGACCACCGGGACCCTGCGGGTAGCCGTAGCCACCAGCACCCCTCGACTCGGCGGAGCCGCCCTGCTGCGGTGCCGCGTGGCCCGCGGGAGGCTGGGGCGCCGCCTGGCCGCCGTGGGCCTGCGGGTAGCCGTAAGCACCCGGAGCCTGCGCCCCGGCGGGGCCCTGTGCGTGTGTCTGTGCTTGGGCCTGTATGTGGGCCTGTGCGTTCTCGGGTGCGTACGGGCCCGGAGTCTGCGGGGCGCCGTACCCGTTCGTCGGTGCGCCCTCGTGCGGGAGAGGTGTCCCGCCGCCCGGCTGCTGCTGGGGCACGGAGCCCGCTGCGGCGGTCTGCGGCGGAAGCTGGCCGCCGCCGTTCGGCGCCTGCGGGCCGCCCCACGGGCCGCCCGCCGTGCCCTGCGCCCCGTACTGGGCCGTCGGCTCGGCGTACTGCGACGGCTGGCCGCCGTATCCGCCCTGCGCACCGGCACCGGAGCCGTGAGCCGAGCCGTCCCAGCCCGGAACCGGGGCTCCCGGGCCTCCCTGGCCCTGCGCCTGGCCTTCCGGTCCCGAAGCGGTCGTGCCCCAGCCCGGCGGCTGTGCTCCCGCGTCCGGAGCCTGGGCCTGGGCGGTCCAGCTAGAGATCTGCGGGGGCGCGTCCTGGGCCGGAGCGGCCCCGCCCTGGTCCGTGTGCTGCGTGCCCCAGCCGGGCGCCTGCGCACCCTGGCCCTGGCCCGCATTACCCCATTCGCCGGTCGGCGTCCAACCCTGTCCGGGCTCCGGAGAGGCCCCCGGAGCGGGTCCCGGACCCCACGGCTGGTCCCAGGCCTGACCGCCCGCCGGGATGGCGCGGTCGCCCGTCTGGCCCGGCAGGAGGGGTTCGCCGCCGTCGGACGGCAGCACGATGCCTTCGTGCGCGGGCCGCGCCGAGGGCTCGTCGCCCTGTCCGTTGTGCGTCACCGGGACTCCTACGAATGGGGGACCTTCGGAATCGTCGGTTCACGCTACCGGGTCCCCACAACCCGATGCCACGCAGCACAGGCCGTGACAGCCGTCTCCGGGGGCGGCAGTAACGAATCCGCCCCCCAAGACGCTGGTTATGCCTCCTTTCGTCTCACAGCCCTCCATTCACCCGGCGTTCACTCCCGCGTAGACCTCAGGCCTGTCCGACGGATCAGGCGGAATCAGGCCGCCGCCTGCAACTCCATGCGCGCCCCGAACTCCCGTACCACCGGCTCGTCCCGGTAGGGATCCAGGCGCTGTTGGAAGTCGTCCAGATACTCCGCCCCGCGGTTGGACCGCAGCGTGCCGAGCAGTTCGACGGCACGCAGGCCCGTGTTGCAGGCCTGCTCGACCTCGCGCTGCTGGACCTGCGCGGTGGCGAGCAGTACGTACCCGATGGCGCGGCGCCTCGCGCGCGTCTCGGGGTGCCCGGCGAGGGACTCCTGGGCGCATCGCGCGGCCGCCTCCGACTGCCCGAGGTCACGGTGACAATGCGCCAACTCGTCGGCCAGATACGCCTCGTCGAAGTGCGCGATCCACCGCGGGTCGTCGCCGGAATCCGGATCGGCCTGCTCCAGCGCCGCCACGGCCCGCCCGGACGCCGCCTGTGCCGAGCGCGCGTCGCCCATCAACGCGTGCCCCCGTGCCTCCGCGGCGTGGAACATCGACTCCGCGCGCGGTGTGACCCGCCCGCGCGCCCCCTCCTGCGCCGCACGCGCCAACTGGGCGATCTCGCGCGGATTCCCGAGCTGCGCGGCCAGGTGGCTCATGGACGCGGCGAGCACGTACCCGCCGTACCCGCGGTCGCCCGCCGCCTGTGCGAGCCGCAGCGCCTGGATGTAGTACCGCTGCGCGAGCCCCGGCTGTCCGGTGTCGACCGCCATGTAGCCGGCCAGCTCCGTCAACCGCGCGACCGCCGCGAAGAGTTCACGCCCGACCGCTTCCCGGTACGAGCCCGCCAGCAGCCCGGAGACGACACTGTTCAGGTAGTGCACGACGACCGGGCGCACATGCCCGCTGCCGTACTGGTGGTCGAGGTCGACCAGCGCCTGCGTCATCGCGGTCACCGCCGCCACGTCGGACTGCCCGACCCGCGGCCCGGCCGCCCGCGACACCTGCGCGTCCGGCGAGGAGATCAGCCAGTCCCGGCTCGGCTCGACGAGGGCTGAGGCCGCGACGGACGAGCCGGACAGGAAGTCCCGCCGCCCCACGTCGCTGCGCCACAGCTCGCAGACCTGCTCGATCGCCCCTAGGACGGTCGGTGAGAACTGCAGCCCCACCCCGGAGGCGAGGTTCTTGCCGTTCGCCATGCCGATCTCGTCGATCGTGACGGTCCGGCCCAGCTTGCGGCCGAGCGCCTCGGCGATGATCGCGGGCGCCCGCCCGCGCGGCTGCTGTCCTCGCAGCCAGCGCGCCACGGACGTCTTGTCGTAACGCAGATCGAGACCGTGCTCCGCGCCGCACATGTTGACCCGGCGGGCCAGCCCGGCATTGGAACAGCCCGCTTCCTGGATGAGCGCCTGCAGTCGTTCGTTCGGCTGCCGCGCGACGAGAGGCCTTGCGGCCATTGGCGTACCCCCTGTGGCTGCGGTGCCTGCCCACGCACCGAGTTGACGAGTCCTCAGTGACCGGGACCTCCCGCACCCCTGCGGGGCGAAAAGATCCGGCCTCGAAGATCAATGCCCCGCGGACATACCGAAGATGCGAGACATGTGAGGATTGCCGGGGTAAAGGCTGCTGCCCGCCCCTCCGGTGGCTACCCACCCCCCGCTGCCGCCTCCCATGCGCGCCCCCACAGATGCATCCATGCGCCCCACGTGTGGAATCGGTGCTCCTCCCCCGCGCGCGTGTGAGCCGTAACCCCTGGTGGGTGCGGGAGTTGAGTTCAGCGTGGAAGAGACGATCGCAGGCACCGAGACCGCCCAGATCCCGAAGCAGCGAGGCGAGTCGCTGCAGGACATCGCCGTGCGCTATGCCGAAGAGCGCCATTGGGACGTGTTCCCAGGCACTTGGCTGGAAGCCGCCGACGGGGTGCAGCGCTGCTCGTGCGGCGAGCCCTCGTGCGCCGTGCCCGGCGCGCATCCGGCGCGTGAGGACTGGGCGACGCAGGCCACGGGCAGTGCGACCGTCGCGCGGCGGCTGTGGGCGAAGCAGCCGTCGGCGTCGATCCTGCTGCCCACGGGGCGGACGTTCGACGCGATCGACGTCCCTGAGACCTCGGGGTTTCTCGCGCTCGCCCGGATGAGGCGGATGGAGCTGACGCTCGGGCCGGTGACGTGTACGCCGGATCGGCGGATGCAGTTCTTCGTGTTGCCGGGTGCCGCTGTGAAGGTGCCTGATCTTGTGCGCAAGCTCGGGTGGCCGCTTGCTTCTCTTGATCTGAATGTGCTGGGCGAAGGTACGTATGTGGCTGCGCCGCCTACGCGGTTCGGGGCTCGGGGGGCTGTGCAGTGGGCCTGTCGGCCTACTCCTGCGAATCGGTGGCTGCCGGATGCGGAGGAGTTGATCTCGCCCTTGGCTTACGCCTGCGGGCGGGACGCTCGACGGTGAGGCGCCGTTCGGGTTTGGTGTGATCTGCCGTCTGCGGGTTGTCGTGGGCTGGTCGCGCAGTTCCCCGCGCCCCTGAAGGGGCACCCCCTGTCGGACCCGACCCGTATCGTGCCCTGCATGGTGGAGGGAGTGCGGGTGGATGATGCGGTGGCCGTGCGGGTGCGGGGGCTTTGGAAGCGGTTCGGGGAGCAGGTTGCCGTTGCGGGGATCGATCTGGAGTTGCCCGCGGGGCAGTTCATCGGGCTGGTCGGGCCCAACGGGGCGGGGAAGACCACGACGCTGTCGATGGTGACCGGGCTGCTGCGGCCCGATCAGGGGTCCGTGGAGGTCGTCGGGCACGATGTGTGGCGCGACCCCACGGAGGTCAAGGCCCGGATCGGGGTCCTGCCCGAGGGGCTGCGGCTCTTCGAGCGGCTCTCGGGGCGGGAACTCCTCGCGTACACGGGGCGGCTGCGCGGACTGCCCGGTGTGGAGGTCGACAAGCGGGTCACCCAGCTGCTCGATGTGCTCGACCTCGCCGGCGCCCAGCACAAACTCGTCGTCGACTACTCGACCGGCATGCGCAAGAAGATCGGGCTCGCGGCCGCTCTGCTGCACAACCCGGAAGTGCTGTTCCTGGACGAGCCGTTCGAGGGGGTCGACCCGGTCTCCGCGCAGACGATCCGCGGTGTCCTGGAGCGCTACACCGCCTCCGGCGCGACCGTCGTCTTCTCCTCCCATGTGATGGAGCTCGTCGAGTCGCTGTGCGACTGGGTCGCCGTGATGGCCGCGGGCCGCATCCGCGCCCACGGCCCGCTCACCGAGGTGCGCGGCGAGGCGCCCTCCCTCCAGCATGCCTTCCTGGAACTCGTCGGGGCGAACGCCCGCGACACCGGCTCCGACCTCGACTGGCTGGGCGGCGGCGCCCGATGACCGCCGCGACCGCCACGAAGGCCGCCACCACCTCGACCGCCTCCCTCACCCCCGTCGTCGTACGACTGAAGCTGTCGCTGCTGCGCAACGGGCTGCGGCAGTCGTCGGGGCGGCGGGCCGTGTACGTGGCGTCGCTCGTCATCGTGCTGCTGTTCGCCGCGCTCCAGCTCATCGGGCTGATCGCGCTGCGCGGCAACACCTACGCGATGACCGTGACGGTGCTGCTCACCGCCGTACTGGCGCTCGGCTGGGCCGTGATGCCGCTCTTCTTCTCCGGCGGCGACGAGACCCTCGACCCGACCCGCCTGGTGATGCTGCCACTGCGCCCGCAGCCGCTCGTACGCGCGTTGCTGGTGGCCTCGCTGGTCGGCATAGGCCCGCTGTTCACGCTGTGCCTGCTCGTCGGTTCGGTCATCGCGATGGCGCACGGGGCGGCGGCGTACGTCACCGGGGTCGTCGCGGTCGTCCTCGCGCTCCTGGTGTGCGTGGCCCTCGCGCGGACCATTGCGACCGCCAACACCCGGCTGCTGACCAGCCGCAAGGGCCGCGACCTGGCCGTCCTGAGCGGTCTGGTGATCGCGGTGGGCGCGCAGGTCGTCAACTTCGGGGCGCAGAAGCTCAATTCGTCGGGCATGTCCACGCTGGACCCGGCGGCCGACGTGGTGCGCTGGGTGCCGCCCGCGTCGGCGCTCGGCGCGGTGGACTCCGTCAGCGAGGGTTCGTACGCCGTCGGCCTCGCCCAGCTCGCTCTGAGCGGGGTGGCGCTTGCGGTGCTGCTGGCCTTCTGGCAGCGGAGTCTGACCCGGCTGATGACCTCGCCGGACGGCTCGACGCTGCAGGCCGCCGAGCCCTCCCGGGACAAGGCGGGCCGTTCCTCCGGGCTCGGCCGGCTGCTGCCCGCGGGGCGCACGGGCACGGTCATGGAGCGCAGCCTGCGGTACGTGTGGCGGGACCCGAAGACCAAGGCCGCGTGGGTGACCTCGCTCGCGATCGGTCTGATCGTGCCGGTGTTCAACGCGCTGCAGGGCACCGGCTCGATCTACTTCGCGTGCTTCGCGGCGGGCATGCTCGGCATCCAGATGTACAACCAGTTCGGGCAGGACACGTCCGCGTTCTGGATGGTCGCGATGACGATCTCGTCGACCAGGGACGCGTATGTCGAGCTGCGGGCACGGGCGTTGGCGCTCCTGGTGATCACCCTTCCGTACGCGGCCCTCGTGTGCGTCCTCACGACGGCGCTGCTCGGCGACTGGGCCGCGCTGCCCGAGGTGTTCGGCCTGTCGTTCGCGCTGCTCGGCGCGATGCTGGCGACCGGGGCCTGGTCCTCCGCCCGCTTTCCGTACTCGATCCCGCAGGAGAGCTACAAGAACGTGGCTCCCGGCCAGGCGAGCCTCGCCGGATTCTCGATCTTCGGCGGCATGATCGCGGCGGCCCTGCTGTGCGCCCCCGTCATCACCCTCACCATCTGGCTGAACGTCTCGTCGAACGGCGAGGACTGGACCTGGCTCATCCTCCCGATCGGCACCGCCTACGGCGCGGCGATCGCCCTGGCAGGCCTCCACCTCGCCGCACCACGAACAGCCCGACAACTACCGGAAATCCTGACGGCGGTAAGCAAGGGCTGACCGCCCGACATGGGCCCGCGCCCTGTTTTTCCAGGGGCGCGGGGAACTGCGCAGTCTTTTACTTTCAGGGGCACGGGGACCTGCCCAGTCTTTTGTTCTTGGGGGCGCGGGGAACTGCGCAGTCTCTTGCTTTTAGGGGCGCGGGGAACTGCGCGACCAGCCCCCAGCGGGCGGCAGGCGACATACCACCCGCGGTACAACGGCTCCATCTTGCCCAGGCGCGCCTAGCGAAGCGCCTCGTCCAGGAACGGCTCAACCGCCGCCCGCCAAGCCTCCGGCTGGTCATAGTGGACAAGATGCCCCGCATCGGCCACCTCCGCATACTGCCCGTTCGGCAGAACCCGGACCATCTCCTGGGACTCGGCCCGGCCAAGCTCACCGTCGAGCCCACGCACCACGAGCGCGGGGCACCGGACCTGCGTCAACTCCTCCCAGTGCGCGTCGTACACCCAGGTCTCGCGGGACTTGAGCATCTGCTCGGGCTCGAAGACGGGACGCCAGCCGTCCGGCGACTCGGCCATCACCTCGGCGTAGAACTCACCGCGTGACGGGTTCGGGCGCTCCACCCAGGGGTCGTCCTCGCCGAACCACTTCCGTACGTCGGCGAGTGTGGCGAACGGGACCGGCCAGGCCTTGAACCAGTTCTCCCACTCGCGCTGCGAGGCGGCTCCCAGCGCCGAGGCCCGCATGTCGCAGATGACCAGGCCGCGCACGAGGTCCGGTCGCTTGGCGGCGAGCTGCCAGGCGGTCAGGGCGCCCATGGCGTGACCGATGAGGACGGCCGGGCCGAGGCCGAGCTGTTCGAGGGCGGCCTCGGCGTCCTCGACGTACGCCTCGCGGGTGTAGGAGGCCTGGGGCGGCTTGTCGCTCTGGCCGTGGCCCCGCTGATCGAGGGCGACGGCACGATGCCGCTCGGAGAGCCAGCGGGCGGTGGGCGCCCAGTGGGATGCACGGCCCATGAGGCCGTGCAGTAACAGCACGCCGGGTGCACGCCCGATCTCCCCGGGCGTGGTCCCGGTCCCGGCTTCACCGGACGGGGTGCCGGTCCCGGAGGGGTCGCCCCTCGCAGGGTCGATCTTGGGAGAGTCGGCGAACTCCCAGGCCGCGAGGCGTACGCCACCCGCACCGCTCACGTCGATGCGCCGCACCATACGTTGGCACCCCCCTTGATCCGCTCGGCCGGGTCGTCCCGCACGAACCGGCCGGCCCACTCGTACCGCTGGTCGTACCGGTGCTCCTGCTGGTTCTTCCTGCGTAATCCGTAGTGGTTCCGTCACCCATACGCTATCGAATGCGCATTCGAAGATGGGGGTCTTGGCGGCAACACCCCTCCTTCGAGTGACCTCGCTCAAGGATTGACCGCCGCCGCCGAGGGGAGATCTTCAACGGGAGGCGGGCCGCTCGGGGAAAACGGTCCGTGGGGAATGACCCTGGGAGCTCGGGGCTCCGGGTCAGCACAGGGGAGGACAGGCCCCGGCGCCTCAGGGCGCCGGGGCCCTCCTCATGTCCGCGGCACATCCTCCCGCCCCCTCCCCGACCGCGCACCGGCGCCGCTGCCGCCACGGTCAAGAGCCCTCAGGTCATATGCCTCTCGCGACAGCCTCGCACGCAAACGGTCCGGCCGCTGCGATTCCGCGCACTGAATCTTCATTTCTGAGCGAACACCGAGGTGGGACAACTGGGTTGTGTGTTACGGGAGTTGATGACGGGTTCGCGAAGTCGGCGGGGCGCACTGGAGCGCCCTTCAGGGGCGCGGGGAACTGCGCGACAAGCCCCCACCGACCCGCAGACGAAGAACCTGCAGCCAAGCGGAGCGCTACCGCTTGGCGACGAACACGTGCGACGCCACATCCGACTCCAGCTCCGCCGCCTCACCGCCACTGCCCACCAGTACCCCGCCCGCGGACTCCGTCACGCTGACGACGGACCCGGGCTGCACGCCCGCCCTCCGCAGCGTGTACATCAGCTGCGCGTCCGTCTGGATCGGCTCACCGATGCGACGCACGACGACCGTCTTGCCGTCGATACCGGGGTCGAGATCGGCCAGCGACACCATGCCCGCGTCCAGGAACGGGTCCGCGCTGTCCTTCTCGCCCAACTCCTCCAGGCCCGGGATCGGGTTCCCGTACGGCGACTCGGTGGGGTGACGCAGCAGTTCGAGCACGCGCCGCTCGACGGCCTCGCTCATCACGTGCTCCCAGCGGCAGGCCTCGGCGTGCACCTGCTCCCACTCCAGACCGATCACGTCGACGAGCAGACACTCGGCGAGGCGGTGCTTGCGCATCACGCGCGTGGCGAGCCGGCGGCCCTCGTCCGTGAGCTCCAGGTGCCGGTCGCTGGCGACGGACACCAGGCCGTCTCGCTCCATGCGTGCCACGGTCTGGCTGACCGTGGGCCCGCTCTGGTCGAGCCGCTCGGCGATCCGGGCGCGCATGGGGACCACACCTTCCTCCTCCAGCTCGAGGATGGTGCGGAGATACATCTCCGTGGTGTCGATCAGTCCGGACATACGTGCCCCTCGATTAGCTCTGCCGGAGGCTGAGTGGCTCACCGGCGTGTGCGCTGGCCCTGGCACCAATTCTGACGCATCCCACTGACAACCGTGCCGCGCAGGTGAAACCGCGTGGTGAAGAGTGCCGGCGCGAACGGCCGGACCATGAGCTCGGCCGGGCGGGAACGGGGGCCCTCAGCACCCAGTGTCGCCCCTGCCGGCCGTATTGACACGGCACTGGTCCAGACCGCAACGTGATCCGCGACACGACCGGGTGTGGACGGGGAGAGAGGGCTGCGCGCATGGGCGACAGCAAGCTGGCCGGGCAGTTCTTCGACGCCGCGATCGGCCTGCTGCAGCGGGTGCGGGACGAGGAGGCCGGGGCCGTCGAGGCGGCCGGGACGCTGATCGCCGACACGGTCGCCGACGGCGGGCGGCTCTTCGCGTTCGGCGCCGGGCACTCGTCGCTGGCCGCGCAGGACCTCGTGTACCGGGCGGGCGGCCTCGCGCTGATGAACCTGCTCGCCGTGCCGGGTGCCGTCGGGGTGGACGTCATGCCAGCGACGCTGGGCTCGGCGCTGGAGCGGGTCGACGGGCTGGCGAGCGCCGTCCTCGACTCCAGCCCGGCCCGTGCCGGCGACGTACTCGTGATCGTCTCCCTCTCCGGGCGCAACGCCCTGCCCGTGGAGATGGCGATGAACGCCCGTGCGCTGGGCCTCAAGGTCATCGGGGTCACGTCGGTCGCGTACGCCACCGAGACGAAGTCCCGGCACACCTCGGGTACGTATCTGAAGGACCACTGCGACGTCGTCCTCGACTCGAAGATCGCGATCGGCGACGCGGAGCTCACGCTCGACACGGTCCCGGCGCCCTTCGCGCCCGCCTCCACGGTCGTGACCTCCGCCCTCCTCCAGGCCGTCATGGCCACGGCGGCGGGCACCCTCGCGGACCGCGGCATCGAGCCCCCACTCCTGCGCTCCGGCAACGTGGACGGCGGCCACGAGTGGAACGGCCGCGTGTTCGAGGAGTACGGGGACCGGATCTTCTACCGCCGTTGATCCTCCGGAGGGGGCGGTACTGAACCTGCGGGCCGTCAGTGGCTGATCGCGCAGTTCCCCGCGCCCCTAAAGACCGGCTACGCCGCCTTTCCAGCCCGCCCAGCCAACTGGCCACGTGCCCTCCCCGCAATCCCCAGCCCGCCCAGCACCAACCAGCCCGTCCGGCGTTTGAGGACGAGGCCGCCAGGCCGATCTCCCACCCACCCACGGTCAACCCACCCACCCCCATCAGCCCCCACCCACCCCCTCAGCCCGTCCGGCGTTTGAGGACGAGCGCGGTAGCGCGATACGGGGGTTCGGGGGCGGAGCCCCTGAGGCAGGGACGGGAATGGGTAGGGGCGGCGGGGGCGAGGAAACCCGCTCACCCCCTCCGGTCCAGCGTCTCCGCCAGGTCCAGCGCCGTCGCGATCCGGACGGCGACATCCTCCGCGTACGTGGCATCGAGCCGCTCGAACTGCGTACGACTGGACCCACGCAGAAACGTGACGACACCCAACGTCCGCCCCCGACTGCGCAGCACCGCACACAGGGCATGGACGGAGTCCGGCGGCCACTGCCGGGCAACGGCCCACTCCCGCGCCCGCCCGGGCTCACTCGCCCCGGCCCCCGCCCGCGCAGCCCCCGCACTGGCACGCACGGACCCGATCCGCTCCACGCACTGGAGCGCCGGATGCCCGTCGGCGTACCGCACGGGCAGCCCCGCCCGCCCCGCGGGAAGGCTCGGCCCCGGTGCCCCGGAGGGCGTGGCGGCGGCCCGTACGAGCCGGACAGGACCCTCGCCGTCGGGCACGGCACCACCGGCCACCCGGTCGATCAGCGCGTGGTCGGCGAAGCCGGCCAGCGCGAAGTCCAGGTGGATACTCGCCGCCTCCGCCGGGTCCTCGCACTCGGCGGCGGCCCGCGCGGCCCGGTGCAGCTGATTGGTCCTGAACCGCAGGAGCGCCGCCTCCTGCTCGGTCTGCTTGGCCTCGGTCACATCCTGGAAGAGCCAGCCCACCCCGAGCGGAACCGGTTCTTCCGCGAGCGGCGAGGCGAGCCGCAGGAAGCCGCTGCGCCAGCACCGCCGCTGTTCGCCCTCGGCGGTCCGCACGGTCACCCACATCTCGGCGGGCGCGGGCGGAGCGCCCTCCGCGAGGACGTGCGTGAGCGCGCTCTCCAGCTCCTCCACGCCCTGCGCGAGCAGCTCACCCAGAGGGCGCCCCAGTACGGCCGTACGCCCCGCGCCGAACGCGCGCGCCGCGTGCGCGTTGACGACGGCGGGCCGCAGATCGGCGTCGACGAGCACGACACCCCAGGAGGCGTCGTCGAACAGTGCCTCGCTCAGCGCGATCGAACGCTCCAGATCGATCTGCGCGTGCACCTCGCTGAAGGCGCAGTACACCCCGGCCGGCTTCCCGTCAGGGCCTGGCACGGCGGCGGACTGGGTCCGTACGAGTACCCGGCCGCCGTCCTTGGTGAGCAGCGCGAACTCGTGGACCTGCCGTCCGGGTGCCTGCATCGCGGAGAGCAGCCGGCCCTCGACCTCCTCGGCGTCCGCGGGCCGTACGGCCCAGCCGGCGAACCCCTGCCGTCCGACCGCCTCGGCCGCGGTCCAGCCGAGGATCCGCTCCGCCTCCCGGTTCCAGTGCGTCACCACTCCGTCGGCGTCGAACGCGCACAGCGCCGCGTCCATCCCGTCGAGCAGAGCGGCGAGCAGATCGGCCCCGTCCCGCTCGGGCTCCTGCGGCCCGAGCTCGTCCGTGGTCCCACTACGCCGCGAAGCACTCACCTGGCACCCCCTGCAGGCCGTGTCGGCGTGTCCTGCGCGGTGTGCCCGCGCGTCTGATCACTCACTTCACTCACTACGAATCACTCACTAGGAATCATTCAACTCGAACGTGACGCAGCCCACATCTGGTTCCCACAAGATTGAGGAAATCGTTGTGTGGACCCCATCGGACCCAGGTCGGCGGTGCGAACGCTGTCGGCCGCTTTCGCCAAGTACGGGGTGAGACCGCCGACCGGCGGTCCGGAGACGGAGATCCCATGACACCCGGCCTGGGCGACGAGGAGCTGCTGGGCCGCACGGCACGCGACCCTGCCTCCTTCGAGCCGCTGGTGGAGCGGCATTCGGCTGCCCTGCACGGCTATTTCGCGCGCCGCGCGCCCGGGGCCGCCGACGATCTGCTCGCCGAGCTGTGGCTCCAGGCGTACGCGGCGCGACGCGGTTTCGACCCGGCCCGCGGTTCCGTAAGGGCCTGGCTGTTCGGCGTGGCCAGGAACGTGCTCTCCACCCACTGGCGGCGGCTCGCGTCGAGGCGCCCGGACCTCCCGCGGTCCACCGACGACGACCCGTGGGAGGCCGTGGACGACCGGCTCGTCGCGGAGGCCGTGGCCCCCAGACTGCGCGAGCTCCTCGCGAGGCTCCCCTCCGACGAACGCGAGCTGCTGCTCCTGGTCGCCTGGGAGCAGCTGACACCGAGCGAGGCCGCGGCCGTGGTCGGCATCCCCGCCGCGACGGCCCGCACCCGTCTGCACCGCGCCCGCAACCGTATGCGCGCGGGCGCGCCCTTCGACCTGACCGGAGACCCGAAGTGACCGATACGACGGAACGCGACGACTTTCTCGACTTCCCGGGCGCCGACGAGCTGGTCGGGGCCGGATCCGTGGCCCCGCCGTCACCCGGCAGGATCGCGGCCGTACGCGAAATACTGGCCCTCGTCGCGGATCGCGAGACCGAGCGGATGTCGGCCTCGGCGCCCGAAGGAGTGCTGTCGACCGCCGTGGCGGGGCGAAAGGGCCCGAGGGCCTCCCTCTCGCCTCCGGAGGATCCCCTGGTCGTCCTCCGGCCCGGAGACCCGTCGTGGACCGCGGCGCGCAGGAGCCGCGGCTCGCGGCGCCGACGGGTGCTGATCGCCGCCTCGGCGGTGGCCGCGATCACGGTGGGCGCGGTCGTCTATCCCGTGCTGGACGCGGGCGACAAGCCGGCGACCACCGCTTCGGCGGCGGCCACGTTCCTGAACGAGATGGCGGAGGTCTCGGCGGAGTCGTCGGCGACGGAGGCGAAGTACTGGAAGGTGCGCACGGAGGGGGACAAGGCCGGCTCGAAGTGGAAGTCGACCGTCTACTTCGACCGCGCGGGCCGCACCTGGGAGCAGCACGAGGCAACCGGCAAGCTGGATCCGCAGCGGGACAGGACCAAGTGGCACGTGGGCGACAAGTACCTCGACTGGTCCGCCCTCGACAAGCTGCCCACCGACCAGAAACGGCTCGCGGCTCTCTTCCCGAAGGACGCCTCGATGCGCTTCTACCAGGCCGCCCGGCTGCTGGGGGACTCGCCCGCGCGCCCCGAGCTGCGCGCCGCGCTGTTCCGGATCATGGCGGACAGTCCGGCGGTGACACTCACTCCCGGTGCCAAGGACCACAAGGGGCGGCAGGGCACCTCCCTCCGGTACCTGGCGAAGACGACGACGGTCTTTCCCGACGGCGGGAAGGCGACGCGCTGGGAGGTGATGCGCTACGTCGTCGACCCGAAGACCGCGCGCGTCCTGGAGGCCTCGAACGAGGCCGGCAAGGCCCCGATGTACGACCTCTGGCTCGAGGTCGGCCCGGCCGACCGCCTCGGCGGACCTGCGGTCGGCCAGGGGATGTCCCGCCGTCTGGTCACTGTCCCGAAAACCAGTTGAGGGATGCGGATCCGGTTCCTAGTGTGTGTCGCACGCCGAAAGGAGGTGATCGGGTACATGTCTGAAACCCGGACCAGCGAGGTGGCTGCGGGCTAGCGGCCCGTCACCACATTCAGTGCGGTGCCGGACCAGCGCGTGAGACGAGCGTGCAGCCGGCCCAATCTCAAGCAGTCACCCGACCCGCGAGCTCGCCGGTAAGTCCGGCCGGCTCCCTCCTCGGAGGGAACCAGAGTTCGCGGGTCGTCTGCGTCGAGGGTTGTCTGCCTCACGAGTCGTCTGCGTCACGAGTCGTCTGCGTTTCGCAGGTTTGTGAGGTGCGGCACTGGCGTATTGGGCGAGCCGGAGTAGGCTTGCGCCATGCTTCCGATGCTCGTTCGACGCCGACACGTGGACTACGTGCGCGTCACGAGCATGGGCTGTCGGCTTTCTGCCTGACCTCAGCCCCCCTTTGGCTCTTTCACCTGGCACCTGTGGCCCCCGCCCCACCCTCGGCGGCCGCCCCGGGCCCGTAACCCATGCGGACGCACACCATGACGAACCTGAACTTGGCGACGAACCCGAACGTGGCGACGAACCTGAACGTGGCGACGAACCCGGCGGATCAGCCGTATCAGCCCTACCAGCAGCTTCCGATCATCGATCTCTCCGCGGCCGACCGCGGGCCGCAGGCGCGTGCGCTGCTGCACGCGCAGTTGCACAGTGCCGCGCACGACGTGGGGTTCTTCCAGCTCGTGGGGCACGGGGTGGGGGAAGGCGAGACAGCCGCCCTGCTCGACGCCATGCACCGCTTCTTCGCGCTTCCGGAGGCGGACCGGCTCGCGATCGACAACGTCAACTCGCCCCATTTCCGCGGCTACACGCGGACCGGCGACGAGCGCACCGGCGGCAGCCGGGACTGGCGCGACCAGCTCGACATAGGAGCGGAACGGCCCGCCCGGACACCGGGCCCCGGTGAGCCCGCGTACTGGTGGCTGGAGGGGCCCAACCAGTGGCCCGCCGCGCTGCCGGAGCTGCGTACCGCCGCGCTGGCGTGGATCGACCGGCTCAGCTCCGTCGCGGCGCGGCTGCTGCGCGAACTGCTCACCGCCATCGGCGCGCCCGCCGGTTTCTACGAGCCCGTGTTCGGCGAGCGGGCCCATCCCCATCTGAAGCTGGTCCGGTATCCGGGCAGCGCCGGGGACGGTGCCGGTCAGGGGGTCGGGGCGCACAAGGACTACGGGTTCCTGACGCTGCTGTTGCAGGACCAGGTGGGCGGGTTGCAGGTGCAGCGGGAGGACGGGCTGTTCCATGACGTGCCGCCGATCCCGGGGGCGTTCGTGGTGAACCTGGGTGAGCTGCTCGAAGTGGCCACCGACGGGTATCTCGTCGCCACCAATCACCGGGTGGTGAGCCCGGCCGGTGCCACCGAGCGGTTCTCCGTTCCCTTCTTCTACAACCCCCGGCTCGACGCCCGGATCGAGCCGCTGCCCTTCCCGTACGCCTCCGCCGCGCCCGGGGTGACGAGCGACCCGGCGAACCCGCTCTTCGCGGAGTACGGACGGAACGAGCTGAAGGGCAAGCTGCGGGCTCATCCGCTGGTCGCGGCCCGTCATCACGCGGAGCTGCTGGTCCCGGCGTGACCCGCGTGAGCCGGGTGTGGCGGCTCCCCATGGAGAGCCGCCACATGGGCCGTGTGCACATAGGCCGAGCGCACATGGACCGAGCGCACATGTGCTGTGCAGACACGAGAAATCAGTGGGCGATGTCCTCGTAGCCCTGGATCTCGCGCGGGTTGCGGGTGCCCGGCCCGACATAGCGGGCGGAGGGCCGTACGAGCCGGCCCGTGCGCTTCTGTTCCAGGATGTGCGCGGACCAGCCGGCGGTGCGGGCGCAGGTGAACATCGAGGTGAACATGTGGGCCGGGACCTCGGCGAAGTCGAGGACAATGGCGGCCCAGAACTCGACGTTCGTGGCGAGGACGCGGTCCGGGCGGCGGGCGTGCAGCTCCGCCAGAGCCGCCTTCTCCAGGGCCTCGGCGACCTCGAAGCGGGGTGCGCCGAGTTCGCGGGCGGTGCGGCGCAGGACGCGTGCGCGGGGGTCCTCGGCGCGGTACACGCGGTGGCCGAAGCCCATCAGCCGCTCGCCCTTATCGAGGGCCTGGCGGACGTAGGCGTCGGCGTCGCCGGTGCGCTCGATCTCCTCGATCATGCCGAGGACGCGGGAGGGGGCGCCGCCGTGCAGCGGTCCCGACATGGCGCCGACGGCTCCCGAGAGGGCCGCCGCCACGTCGGCGCCGGTGGAGGCGATGACGCGGGCCGTGAAGGTGGACGCGTTCATGCCGTGCTCGGCGGCGGACGTCCAGTAGGCGTCGACGGCCGCGACGTGCTTGGGGTCGGGCTCGCCGCGCCAGCGGATCATGAAGCGTTCGACGACGGACCGGGCCTTGTCGATCTCGCGCTGCGGGACCATGGGCAGGCCCTGGCCGCGGGCGGACTGGGCGACGTACGAGAGGGCCATGACGGCGGCGCGGGCGAGGTCGGCGCGGGCCTGCTGCTCGTCGATGTCGAGGAGGGGCCGCAGGCCCCACACGGGCGCCAGCATGGCGAGCGCGGACTGGACGTCCACGCGGATGTCACCGGAGTGGACGGGGATCGGGAACGGCTCGGCGGGCGGCAGGCCCGGGTTGAAGGCTCCGTCGACGAGCAGCCCCCAGACGTTGCCGAAGGAGACGTGGCCGACCAGATCCTCGATGTCGACGCCCCGGTACCGCAGGGCGCCGCCCTCCTTGTCCGGTTCGGCGATCTCCGTCTCGAAAGCGACGACTCCTTCGAGCCCGGGTACGAAGTCGGACATCAGGCGGCTCCTCATGATGTGTGCGACAGATGGTTTGCGGGGTGTTCGAGGGTGCTCGTGACCATATGTCTGTGATGGGGGTGATCATCCGGTTCCGCGGTCGCCTCGTGGACTCGCGGTCCGTACGTCACCCCGGTGATGCCCCGTCCGGATGGCGGTCACCCAACCGTTTCGGAAGCAGGACGATATCCCTTGGTGTCACCTTTGGGGAGAGTACGCGGCACTGAGTGCCATGGCGTGATGAAGACCACGCCCGCCGCGAGCTCATCTGCCGCCTTTCGGAATACGGCAGGATGACCGCGTGACCGACCGTGAACCCGTCCTCGACCCGGCGTTGATGCGCAAGCACTACCGGGCCGAGGGAATCGACGAGACCGACCTGGCCGACCACCCGATGGAGCAGTTCGGGCGCTGGTTCGCCCTGGCCGCGCGGGACGGCCTGCTGTACGAGCCGAACGCCATGGTCGTCTCCACCGCGGACGCCGAGGGGCGGCCCAGCTCCCGCACGGTCCTCATGAAGCAGTACGACGAGCAGGGGTTCGTCTTCTTCACCAACTACGAGTCCCGCAAGGCGCGCGACCTCGCCGCCAACCCGCACCTCTCCCTGCTCTTCCCGTGGCACGCCATGACCCGGCAGGTCATCGTCAGCGGCACGGCCCGGCGCACGGGCCGTGACGAGACGGCCGCGTACTTCCGCACCCGTCCGCACGGCTCCCAGCTGGGCGCCTGGACCAGCACCCAGTCCGCGGTGATCTCCTCCCGCGCCGAACTGGACTCCGCGTACGCCGAACTGGCCACCCGCTACCCCGAGGGCGAGCAGGTGCCGGTCCCGCCGAACTGGGGCGGCTTCCGCGTCGCCCCACGGTCGGTCGAGTTCTGGCAGGGCCGCGAGAACCGCCTCCACGACCGCCTGCGCTATGTGGCCCGGGAGGACGGGTCGTGGCGGGTGGAGCGGCTCAGTCCGTGAGGACAGAGGACCGCCGTGCGGGTCAGAGCTTGCCCCAGACGTGGACCGTGCGGTGGCCGTCCAGCAGGCGGGATATGTCCTGGATGAAGTCCGGCCTGAGTTCCGGCCAGTTCCAGAACTCCAGGCCGAGGTGACCGAACGCGTAGTGGTCGTCCTCCCAGATCCAGTCCGTGAGGGCGACGGGACGGGCGCACGCGGGGCAGTCGACGGTCGCCGCGCCGGTCTCGTGCCAGGTCCCCATCGCGGCGGCGAAACGGGGCCAGACGCTGTTCTCCGCCTCGCCCTCGCCCTCGCCCGAGTCCGGGTCCAGGTCCGCCTCGCCCGCCGGACCTTCCCCGGAAGGCTCGTAGTCCTCGTCGTACGTCTCGCCGCTCAGTGGGGCCGTCGTCTCGCAGCGAGGGCAGGTGACGGACTCCGGGCCGCCCTGGCCGCTGTCGAAGACCGTCCGCTCCGTGTGCACGGCGAGCCCGTCCCATGGATCCCAGTCAGGGGACTCTTCCACCGCCCGCTGCCAGTTCGGCCCCGGCGGGTGTCCGAGCGGCTGTCCCAGGACGCAGTCCGTGCGCTCGCCGAGCACGATCCCCTCCGCGACCAGCCACTCCACGACCCGTGCCGCGAGCGCCCGCGCCTCGTCAGCCGTCGCGTCGACGTCCACGACCGTCTGGAAGTGGTCCCCCATGCCTCTGCCCCCGCAGTCACCGATCCGCCACCGGTCTCAAACGCTACGCGCCACCACTGACAACGCCCCTCGGCCCTCCCGGAAAGGCCCTCAGCCCAGCACCCCGTCGAGGATCTCCGACCACTGGGCGACCACTCGTTCGCGGCGGGACTTGTCGTCCGTGAGGAGGTTGGCCAGGCCGAGGCCCCGGGACATGTCGAGGAGGCCCTGGACGGTTTCCCGGGCGCCGGGGCGGGATTCGTCGGCGTTCAGGAGCTCCACGGCTATGCGATGGGTCTCGCGGCCGACACGGGCCTCCAACTCCGTTACGCGGGGCCGCAGTTGCTCCTCGTTGGAGGCGGCCACCCAGAGGTGGAGGGCGGCGCGGAAGAGCGGGCCCGTGTAGAGGTCGACGAGGGCGGCGACGACCGCGTGGCGGTCCGTGGGGCCGTCGGGGAACAGGTCGCGCAGGGCGGTGGAGCGTTCTTCGGCGACGTACTCGACGGCTGCCGTGAAGAGGTCCTCGCGGGTCGGGAAGTGGTGCTGGGCGGCGCCCCGGGAGACGCCGGCGCGTTCGGCGACGACGGAGACCGTGGAGCCGGCCCAGCCGTGTTCGGCGAGGCAGGCGACCGCGGCTTCGAGGAGACGCTGCCGGGTGGCCCGGCTGCGGTCCTGCTTGGGTACGCGCTCGACCAGCGGCGCGCCGTTCACCACGCCGCCGGTCGTCGCGCCGCCGTTCACCACACCCATGAGGGATCCCGTCGTTCGAGGAAGGCCGTCATTCCCTCGCGGGCCTGCGCGGAGGAGAACAGCCGGGCCGAGAGCGCGGTGAGGTCGGCCGCGTCCCGGTCGAAGGTGTCCAGCACCTTAGCCGTGAGCAGCCGTTTCGTCTCGGCGAGCCCCTGCGGGGAGGATCGGCGCAGTCCGTCGAGCACGGGCGCGAGTACGTCGTCGGCGTCCTCGCCCGCCGCCGTGACCAGGCCGATCCGGGCGGCTTCGGCGGCGTCGAACTTCTCCCCCGTGAGGTAGTAGCGGGCCACCGCGCGCGGGTCGAGCCGCGGCAGCAGGGGCAGCGAGATCACGGCGGGGGCGACCCCGATGCGTACCTCCGTGAAGGCGAACGTGGCCTCCCGGGAGGCGACGGCGATGTCGCAGGCGCCGAGCAGTCCGAGGCCGCCCGCGCGCACATGTCCTGTGACGCGGGCGACGACGGGTTTGGGCAGTTCGACGATCTGGCGCAACAGGGCGACCAGGACGTCGGGATCCGGTGGATCACGCAGGTCCGCGCCCGCGCTGAAGGTGTTGCCGGTGTGGGTGAGGACGACGGCGCGTACGTCACCGTCCTTGCCGCACTCCGTGAGCGCGTCGGCCAGCTCCGCCACCAGCTGGGCGGAGAGGGCGTTGCGCCGCTCGGGCGCGTCGAGCGCGAGGGTGGTGATCCCGCGCTCGTGCGCCCGCCGTACCACCGTCATGCGCGCTCCCTCAGTTCCCGTCGCAGGATCTTGCCGGAGGCCGCCCTGGGCACGCCTTCGATGAAGACGACCTGCCTGATCTTCTTGTAGGGGGCGACGCGCTCGGCGACGTACGCCATGACGTCGTCCTCGGTGAGGTCGTCGGCGGCCGGCTGGCGCACCACGTACGCGTGCGGCCGTTCGTTGTTGTCGCTGTCGTAGACCCCGATGACGGCGGCGTCGGCGATGCCGGGGTGGGTGAGCAGGAGGGCCTCCAGCTCGGCGGGGGCCACCTGGAAGCCCTTGTACTTGATGAGTTCCTTGACGCGGTCGACGACGTACAGCCAGCCGCCCGCGTCGACGTGCCCGACGTCCCCGGTGTGCAGCCAGCCGTCCTCGTCGATCATCGCGGCGGTTGCCTCGGGGCGGCCGAGGTAGCCCTTCATGACCTGCGGTCCGCGGATGACGATCTCGCCGCGCTCGTCGACGCCGACGTCCTTGCCGGGGTCGTCGAGGGAGACGATGCGCATCTGGGTGCCGGGGATGAGTTTCCCGACGCTTCCGGGCGGCGGGTTCACGCTGTCCCTGGGTACGACGTGTGTACCGGGCGAGAGTTCCGTCATGCCGTACGCCTGGCCGACGGGCGGCAGTCCCAGCCTGCGTGAACAGGCCTCCGCCAGCTCGGCGTCCAGGGGCGCGGCCGCGCTGATGATGTACTCCAGGGACGACAGGTCGTAGCCCTCGACGGCCGGGTGCTTGGCGAGGGCGAGGACGATCGGCGGGGCCACGTACAGGCCGGTGATGCGGTGTTTCTCGATGGCCGCGAGGAACGTCTCAAGGTCGAAGCGCGGCAGGACGACGACGGTGGCGCCCTGCCTGAGCGGCGCGTTCATGAGGGCGGTGAGCCCGTAGATGTGGAAGAACGGCAGGACGGCGAGGATGCGGTCGCCGGGGCCCATCGGCATGGTGGGCGACAGCTGCGCCAGGTTGGTGGCGATGTTCCGGTGGGTGAGCATCACCCCCTTGGGGACACCGGTCGTCCCGGAGGAGTACGGGAGGGCCGCCACGTCCTCCACGGGGTCGATGTCGATCTCCGGCTCGGGGGCCGTGGAGCCCAGCATGTCGAGCAGCGAGCGGTGCCCGGGTGCCTGGTCGCAGACGAAGATCTCCCGTACGCCGCCCGCGAGTTCGGCCGCCGTACGGGCCGTGTCGAGGAGCGGTGACACGGTGACGATCCACTCGGCCCTGCAGTCCCGCAGCTGCTTGGCGAACTCCTCGGGCGTGGCGAGCGGGTGCACGGTCGTGACCGATGCCCCCGCGCGCGTGGCGGCGAAGAACGCCACCGGGAAGGCGACGGTGTTGGGGCTGTGCAGCGCCAGCACGTCTCCCTTGCCGACCCCGAGGTCGGCGAGTTCGGCGGCGATCCGCCGGTGGAACGTGTCGAGTTGGGCGTAGGTGAGGGTCATCCCGTCCACACCGTCGATCAGCGCGGGCGTGTCGCCCCGGGAGGCGGCACGGCCCAGCACCGCCTCGTGGATGGGTTCTTCGACGGCGGGGACGTCTTCGTACTCGCTGCGGAACACCATGGCGGGCCCTTTCCAGTCCAGGAGCCGGAACTTGTACGGGAGATAGTGCTAGTAGGACTTCGGCAGGCCCAGGGTCTGGTGCGAGACGTAGTTGAGGATCATCTCCCTGCTGACGGGCGCGATCCGGGCCACCCTGGATGCCGTGATGAGGGACGCGAGGCCGAACTCGCCGGTCAGGCCGTTGCCGCCGAGGGTGTGTACGGACTGGTCGACCGCTTTCACACAGGCTTCGGCGGCCGCGTACTTGGCCATGTTGGCGGCCTCTCCGGCTCCCGCGTCGTCCCCGGAGTCGTACAGGAAGGCCGCCTTCTGCATCATCAGGCGGGCGAGTTCGAGTTCGATGTGGGCCTGCGCCAGAGGGTGCGCGATCGCTTGGTGGGCGCCGATCGGGTCCCTCCAGACGGTGCGTTCGCGGGCGTAGGCGATGGCCCTGGAGAGGGCGTAGCGGCCCATGCCGATCGCGAAGGCGGCGGTCATGATGCGCTCGGGGTTGAGGCCCGCGAAGAGCTGGAGCAGGCCCGCGTCCTCGTCGCCTACGAGTGCGTCGGCGGGCAGGCGTACGTCGTCGAGGGTCAGCTCGAACTGCTTCTCCGCGCCGTGCAGTTCCATGTCGATCTGCCGCCGCCCGAAGCCGGGGGTGTCGCGCGGGACGATGAACAGGCAGGGCTTGAGCTTGCCCGTACGGGCGTCCTCCGCGCGGCCGACGATGAGCGTGGCGTCCGCGATGTCCACGCCGGAGATGAAGACCTTGCGGCCCGTGAGGATCCAGTCGGTTCCGTCGGGTGCGCGGCGGGCCGTCGTGGTGATGCGGTGGCTGTTGGAGCCGGCGTCGGGTTCGGTGATGCCGAAGGCCATGGTGCGGGTTCCGTCGGCCAGGGCCGGGAGCCAGTCCTGTTTTTGGTTGTCGGTGCCGAAGCGGGCGATCACTGTGCCGCAGATGGCCGGGGAGACGACCATCATGAGGAGGGGGCAGCCTGCGGTGCCCAACTCCTCCAGGACGATGGAGAGTTCGGCGATTCCGCCGCCTCCGCCGCCGTATGCCTCCGGCAGGTTGACGCCCAGGTAGCCCAGCTTGGCTGCCTCTGACCAGAGTTCGTCGGGGTGGGCGCCCGCGGCGATGACCTTGGTGAGGTATTCGCGGCCGTAGCGGTTGCCGAGGGCTGATACGGCTGCTCGGAGGGCCTTGTGTTCGTCTGTTTCGAGGACGGGTGTCATGGGGCTCCTCAGGGGGAGGGGTGTCCTGTTGTGTGGAGGGTGCGGGTTCGTTGTGGCTGGTCGCGCAGTTCCCCGCGCCCCTAAAAGCAGCCGGTCCCGATGCGCCTGAAAGCGGCCGGGCGCGATGCGCCTGAAAGCAGCCGGTCGCGATGTGCCTGAAAGCAGCCGGTCGCGACGCCGCCTAGCGGGGTGCCTCCTGCTGGACGACCGCCAGCAGCGCGCCCACCTCTACCTGCTGCCCTGGAGTCGCGTGCAGGGCCGTCAGCGTGCCGGTTGCTGGGGCTGTGATCTTGTGTTCCATCTTCATTGCTTCCAGCCAGATGAGGGGGGCTCCGGCCTTTACGGCGGAGCCGGTCGTCAGGCCGTCGGCGATTCGGGCGACCGTGCCGGGCATGGGGGCCAGGAGGGAGCCGGGGGCCTGTTGGGCGGTGGGGTCCGGGAAGCGGGGCAGGGCGGTGAGTGCGGTGGTGTTCACGTAGACGCGGTCGCCGTGACGGGTGACGTCGAACTTGCGGCGTACGCCGTCGATTTCGAGCACGACGAGATCCGCGGCGGCGCTCAGCACGCGGACGCCGTCGGCCGTCAGGCCCTCGCGGGTGTGGCGGTAGTGGACCTCGTGTTCGCCGTCCGCCGAGGCGTAGCGCTTGGTCTGGGGCTGGGAGGGCAGGTTGCGCCAGCCGCCGAAACGGGAGCGGCCGTGGGCGTCCGCGAGGGCGGCGGCCAGGGGGGCGTACGGGTCCGGGGCGGCCGTGGTGAGGTCGGCCAGGTGGCGGTCGTAGAAGGCCGTGTCCATGCGGGCCGTCGTGAACTCCTCGTGGCGCAGGGAGCGTACGAGGAGGTCGCGGTTGGTGACCGGGCCGTGGATCGTGGCCCGTTCCAGGGCGCCCGCGAGGCGGCGAATGGCCTCCGCGCGCGTGGGGGCGTACGCGACGGCCTTGGCGAGCATGGCGTCGTAGTGGACGCCGATCGTGTCGCCGTCCTCGTAGCCGGTGTCCAGGCGGATGCCGGGTACGGAGAGGCGGTGCAGGGTGCCGGTCTGCGGGGCCCAGTTCTGGGCGGGGTCCTCGGCGTAGAGGCGGGCCTCGACCGCGTGGCCGGACGGTGATGGCGGGTCGCCGTCCAGGGACGCTCCCTCGGCGACTCCCAGCTGCAGGGCGACCAGGTCGATGCCGAACACGGCCTCCGTGACGGGGTGTTCGACCTGGAGGCGGGTGTTCATCTCCAGGAAGTGGATGTCTTCCCCGGAGACCAGGAACTCGACGGTGCCGGCGCCCGCGTAGGTGATCGTGCGGGCGGCGGCCGTCGCAGCGGAGTGCAGGCGCTCCTCGACACCGGGGGCGAGGGCCGGCGCGGGGGCCTCCTCGATGACCTTCTGGTGGCGCCGCTGGAGGGAGCAGTCGCGGGTGCCGTACGCCCACACGGTGCCGTGGGTGTCGGCGACGATCTGCACCTCGACATGGCGTCCGTTCTCGACGTACGGCTCGACGAAGACCGTGCCGTCCCCGAAGGCGCTCCGGGCCTCGGCCGACGCGGCCTTCAACTCGCTTTGCAGGTCGGCGAGTTCGCGGACGATCCGCATGCCGCGGCCGCCGCCGCCCGACGCGGCCTTCACCAGGACCGGCAGATCGGCCTCGGTCACCGTGTCGGGGTCCAGGGGCGCGAGCAGCGGCACCCCGGCGGCCGCCATCAGCTCCTTGGCGCGGGTCTTGGAGGCCATCGCCTCGATCGCCTCGGGCGGCGGGCCGATCCAGACGAGGCCCGCGTCGAGGACGGCCCGCGCGAAGTCGGCGTTCTCGGACAGGAAGCCGTACCCGGGGTGCACGGCCTCCGCGCCGGCCGTCAGCGCGGCCTTCACGATCAGCTCGCCGCGCAGATACGTCTCGGAGGGTGTCGATCCCGGCAGGCGTACCGCGGCGTCGGCCACGCGCGCGTGGAGGGCGTTCTCGTCGGCGTCCGAGTAGACGGCGATAGTTCGGATGTCCAACTCACGGCAGGTCCGGAAGACCCGGCAGGCGATCTCGCCCCGGTTGGCGACCAGCACACTCGAAATCATGGGACCTCTCACATCTCACATCCGGAAGACGCCGAAGCCGCCGCGTGCGCCTTCGAAGGGAGCCGTGTGGATCGCGGACAGACACAGGCCGAGGACGGTGCGGGTGTCGCGGGGATCGATGACCCCGTCGTCGTACAGCCGCCCGGACAGGAACATCGGCAGGGACTCGGACTCGATCTGCTGCTCGACCATGGCGCGCAGGGCTGCGTCGGCGTCCTCGTCGTAGGGCTGCCCCTTCGCGGTGGCGGACTGCCGGGCGACGATCGACAGGACGCCCGCGAGCTGCTGGGGGCCCATGACGGCGGACTTGGCGCTGGGCCAGGCGAAGAGGAAACGGGGGTCGTAGGCGCGCCCGCACATGCCGTAGTGCCCGGCTCCGTACGAGGCGCCCATGAGCACGGAGAGATGGGGCACGCGGCTGTTGCTCACCGCGTTGATCATCATCGCGCCGTGCTTGATGATGCCGCCCTGCTCGTACTCCTTGCCGACCATGTAGCCGGTGGTGTTGTGCAGGAAGAGCAGGGGGATGTCGCGCTGGTTGGCCAGCTGGATGAACTGGGCCGCCTTCTGGGACTCCTCGCTGAAGAGGACTCCTTGGGCATTGGCGAGGATGCCGATCGGATAGCCGTGCAGGGTCGCCCAGCCGGTGGTCAGGCTGGTCCCGTAGAGAGGCTTGAACTCGTCGAAGTCGGAGGCGTCGACGAGGCGTGCGACGACCTCGCGGGGGTCGAAGGGGGTGCGCAGATCCCCGGGGACGATGCCGAGAAGTTCGTCCTCGTCGTACTTGGGCGGGGCGGCCGGGCCCGGATCGCCGTACGCCTTGCGGTGGTTGAGGCGGGCGACGACGCGCCGCGCCTGCCGCAGAGCGTCCTGTTCGTCGACGGCGAAGTAGTCGGCGAGGCCCGACACGCGCGCGTGCATCTCGGCGCCGCCCAGCGACTCGTCGTCGCTCTCCTCGCCGGTGGCCATCTTGACCAGCGGCGGACCGCCGAGGAAGACCTTCGCCCGCTCCTTGACCATGATCACGTGGTCGGACATGCCGGGGATGTACGCGCCTCCGGCCGTGGAGTTGCCGAAGACGACCGCGACGGTCGGGATGCCGGCCGCCGACAACCGCGTGATGTCGCGGAAGATGGCGCCCCCGGGGATGAAGATCTCCTTCTGGGAGGGCAGGTCGGCGCCGCCGGACTCGACGAGGCTGATGCAGGGCAGGCGGTTCGCGAGCGCGATGTCGTTCGCCCTGAGGGCCTTCTTCAGGCTCCAGGGGTTGCTGGCGCCGCCGCGCACGGTCGGGTCGTTCGCCGTGATCAGGCACTCCACGCCCTCGACGACCCCGATGCCGGTGACGAGCGAGGCGCCGACCGCGTAGTCGCTCCCCCAGGCGGCCAGCGGCGACAGCTCCAGGAACGGTGTGTCGGGGTCGAGGAGCAGCTCGATGCGCTCGCGGGCGAGCAGTTTGCCGCGCTTGCGATGCCGGGCGACGTACTTCTCGCCGCCGCCCGCGAGGGCCTTCGCGTGCTCCACGCCGAGCTCGGTGAGCTTGGCGAGCATGGCCTCGCGGTGGGCCGCGTAGTCCGGGGAGGCCGTGTCCAGCGCGGACGCCAGGACCGTCACAGCAGTACCTCCGGGATGTCGAGGTGGCGGGAACGCAGCCATTCGCCGAGCGCCTTGGCCTGCGGGTCGAAACGGTGCTGGGCGGCGACGCCCTCGCCGAGAACGCCCTCCACTACGAAGTTGAGGGCGCGCAGGTTCGGCAGGACATGCCGTACGACGGTCAAGTCGGCGGTTTCCGGGAGGAGTTCGCGGAACCGGTCGGTGGTGAGGGTGTGTGCCAGCCAGCGCCAGGCGTCGTCCGTGCGGACCCAGACGCCGACGTTCGCGTTGCCGCCCTTGTCGCCGCTGCGCGCTCCGGCGACAAGGCCGAGGGGGGCGCGGCGGGTCGGTCCCGGGGACGGGGGTTCGGGCAGCGGCTCCGGCAGCGGGGGTTCTTCCAGCGGCTCCAGTACGCGGGTGTCCTGGGGCGGCATCACATGGATCCGGTGCCCGTCGTGGAGGACGGCCATATGGTCCACGTCGCCATGGGGGACGTACACATCCTCGAAGACCCCATAAGGCGCGCCCTTTCCCGGTGGCGCCAACACATGGAATCCGGGGTAGCTGCCGAGCGCCAGCTCGACTGCGGCTCCGCTGAGGGTCCGGCCCACCGTGTCCTGGTCGGGGTCGCGCACGACGAGCCGCAGGAGGGCGCTGGCCGTCTCCTCGGTGGGGGCGTCGGGGTGGTCGGTGCGGGCGAGGTCCCAACGGACGTCGGCCGGGCGGGACTTGGCCGCCATGAGCGCGGTCTCCAGCTGGGCCCGTACGAGCGCGGCCTTCTTCTCGATGTCGAGCCCGGTCAGGACGAAGACGACCTCGTTGCGGAAGCCGCCGAGCCGGTTGAGCCCGACCTTGAGGGTGGGCGGCGGGGCCTCACCGCGCACACCGTCGATCCGTACCCGGTCGGGGCCCTCCTGGGTGAGCCGGACCGAGTCGAGGCGTGCGGTGACGTCGGGGCCCGCGTACCGGGCGCCGGACGTCTCGTACAGGAGCTGGGCGGTGACCGTGCCGAGGTCGACGACGCCGCCGGTGCCGTCGTGCTTGGTGATGACGCTCGTGCCGTCCTCGTGGAGTTCGGCGACGGGGAAGCCCGGGTGGTGCAGGCGGTCCGGGTCGTGCTCGGCGAAGAAGGCGTAGTTGCCGCCGGTGGCCTGCGTGCCGCACTCCAGGACGTGCCCGGCGACGACGGCACCCGCGAGCCGGTCGTACGCGTCCGGTGCCCAGCCGAAGTGGGCGGCGGCCGGTCCCGTGACCAGGGCGGCGTCGGTGACACGGCCGGTGACGACGATGTCCGCGCCCTCGCGGAGGCAGGTGGCGATGCCTTCGCCGCCCAGGTAGGCGTGCGCGGCGAGGCTCTTGGGGTGGCGTGCGGTGAGGTCGTCGCCCTCGACGTGCGCGACCCGCGCCGGGATGCCGAGCCGCTGGGCCAACTCCCGTACGGCGTCGGCGAGTCCGGCCGGGTTGAGGCCCCCGGCGTTGGCAACGATCCGTACGCCCTTCTCGTGCGCGAGCCCGAGGCACTCCTCCAACTGCCGCAGGAAGGTGCGCGCGTAGCCGCCGGCCGGGTTCTTGAGGCGGTCGCGGCCGAGGATGAGCATGGTCAGTTCGGCGAGATAGTCGCCGGTCAGGACGTCCAGGGGGCCGCCGGTGAGCATCTCGCGCATCGCGTCGAACCGGTCGCCGTAGAAGCCGGAGGCGTTGCCGATGCGGAGGGGGTGCGCTGTGGGGGCGGGCGTCGGTCCTGTCGTGGAGCGGACCCCTGAGTCGGTCATCCGGTGGCTCCCTTCGGTGCGCGGCCGGTGCCGGGCGGGCCCGCGAAGGCCTGCGCGATGTCGAGCCAGCGGTCGGCGTCGGGCCCTTGCGCGCGTACGGCGAGATCGGCGCGGTGGGCCCGCCGGGTGACGAGCAGGCAGAAGTCGAGGGCGGGGCCGGTGACGCGCTGGGTCGCGTCCTCGGGGCCGTACGTCCACAGCGTGCCGTCGCCGGAGGGTGCCGTCAGCTCGACCCGGAACTCCTCCTCCGGCGCGCTCAGCCCCCGTACCCCGAAGGCGAAGTCCCGGGCCCGCACGCCGATGCGGGCCACATGCCGCAGCCGGTCGGTGGGTGGCCTCATCACATGCAACGCGTCGGCGATGTCCTGGCCGTGGGCCCAGGTCTCCATAAGGCGGGCCGTCGCCATGGAGGCGGCCGACATGGGCGGCCCGTACCAGGGGAAGCGCACTCCTCTGGGCGCCGAACACAGCACCTTGTGCAGGGCCTCGCGCCCCGCCCGCCACTCGGCGAGCAGCCGTGCCGGCGGCAGCCCGGCGCCTTCCTCGGCCCCCTCGTCGACGAACCGGTCCGGCGCGGCGAGCGCCTTCTCCACCTCCGCCCCGAAGGCCGCCAGGTCGGTCGCCGCGAGCAGCGCCGACCGGTCGGTCCAGGTGAGATGCGCGATCTGATGGGCGACGGTCCAGCCGGCCGCCGGGGTCGCGAGCGCCCAGGCGTCCTCGCTCAACTCCCCCACCAGCCGGTCGAGTTCCTCGCTCTCGTCGCGCAGATCGTCGAACACGGGCGTCGGATCGGTCACGATGCGCTCCCCTCTGGCACGGCGGTGTGCGGCGCGGTGTGCCCAGGAGCATGGCAGCGACCAGAGAAACAATCAAGCGTGCTTGGATTATTGAAACTGGGATGGCGGAGGGCGGGTTTGGGGTCGGGGTCGGGGCGGAAGCCGGGGGTCGGGGCAGAGGCCGGGGCCAGGGCCGGAGCCAGGGCCAGGGCCGGAGCCGGAGCCAGGGCCAGGGCCGGAGCCGGAGCCAGGGCCAGGGCCGGAGCCGGAGCCGGAGCCGGGGAGAAGCGCATCGGCTGGAGGGAACCCCCGTTGGCTGGGGAGAAGCCTGCCGACTGGCGCCCGCCAGTCGGGGAGAAGCCCATCGGCCGGAGAGAACCCGTCGGCTGGGGATCAGCCCGCCGGCAGGGGGAGAAGCCCGTCAGCCGGGGCCTGCCCATCGGGGACAAGCCCATCGGCCGGAGAGAACCCCCGTCGGCCGGGGAGAAGCCCGCCGGCCAGGGGGAAGCCCGCCGGCCGGGGAGAAGCCCGTCAGCCGGGGCCCGCCCATCGGCCGGAGAGAACCCGGGGCCCGCCGGTCGGGGAAAAGCCCATCGGCCGGGGCCTGCCCGTCGGGGGCAAGCCCGTCGGGCGGCGGCCCGGGCAGGTCTCTCGTCGGCGGGGCGGCGCGGCTAGGAGTCCAGCCCCTTGGCCCTGCCCCGGCCCACCTGGGTCCGTACCGCGCCCATGCTCGCCGCGATGACGAGGGTGATCGCCAGGGCCTCTGTCATGGAGAGGGTCTGGCTCAGGACGAGGAAGCCGGCGATGGAGGCGACGGCCGGTTCGAGGCTCATGAGGACGGCGAAGGTGGAGGCGGGCATGCGGCGCAGGGCGAGGAGTTCGAGGGTGTAGGGGAGCACGGAGGAGAGGACGGCGACGGCGGAGCCCAGCGCGATCGTGGTCGGGTTCAGCAGCTTCGAGCCCGACTCGACGAGGCCGAGCGGCAGGAACAGCACGGCCGCGACCACCATGGCGAGCGCCAGCCCGTCGGCCTGCGGGAAGCGTCGGCCCGTACGGGCGCTGAAGACGATGTACGCGGCCCACATCGCGCCGGCCGACAGGGCGAACGCGACGCCGACCGGGTCGAGACTGTCGAAGCCTCCGCCGCCGAGGAGGAAGACGCCGCCGAGGGCGAGGCCGGCCCAGACGAAGTTGAGGGCGCGGCGGGAGGCCACCACCGAGAGCACGAGGGGGCCGAGCACTTCCAGCGTGACGGCGGGGCCGAGCGGGATGCGGGCGACCGACTGGTAGAAGAGGCCGTTCATCGCGGCCATCGTGATGCCGAAGACGACGACGGTCCCCCAGTCGGTGCGCGAGTGCCCGCGCAGTTTGGGGCGGCAGACCACGAGCATCACGATCGCGGCGACCACGAGGCGGAGCGTGACGACGCCGAGCGCTCCGGTGCGCGGCATGAGCGTCACGGCGAGGGCGCCGCCGAACTGGACGGAGATGCCTCCGGCGAGCACGAGTCCCACGGGGCCGAGGGCCCGGATCCCTCGCGGGCCGCCTGTCGGACCGCCGCTCGGGCTTTCCACAGAGCCGCCCGTCGAGCCGGCCCCCGGGTCCGATACGGGGGCCGGCCCGGCGACGGCGGCCGTGGGGTCGGTGACCGACGGGGACCGGTCAGCGCTGGGGATGTTCACGGGGCCGTCCAGGAAGTTCGGGTCGAGAGCTGTTGTACGTTGCAGTGCATCGTAGTGGACTTTCCGGTCCAGGGTAATGGACTCGGTCAGGCCTGTACAACAGTTTCGCAGCTTACGTCGCGGTGAAATGTCCTGGGTGGCCCGGCACCGGAATCAGTTGGCGGGCTTGCCGAACCAGCGAGCGAGATGGGCGTCCAGGTCCTGCTGGTCGTCGCCGATCCAGGCGACGTGGCCGTCGGGGCGCAGCAGGAGGCACGGAACGTCCAGTGCCGCGGTGGGATCCGCGAGGTGATCGACCCGGTCCGACCAGCCGCCGACCGTCAGGCGTTCGGTGCGGTCCAGCAGCAGGCCGCGGCCGCGGTGCAGCAGACCGTAGAGGCGGCCCTGTTTGACCTCGATGTCGCGCAGGCGGCGGCCGAGCAGGTCGGGGCCTTCGCCGAAGTCGTAGCGGATGCCGATCGCGGTGATCTTCTCGATCAGATGGCGGTTCACCTCGTCGAAGTCCATCAGTTCGGTGAGCAGCCTGCGCACGGCCTGCGGGCCCGGTTCGGTGGAGTGCAGTTCCATCTGGGCGCGGGTGTTGTCCAGCACGTCCTCGGCGACCGGATGACGTTCGGACTGGTAGGTGTCCAGCAGTGTTTCCGGCGCCCAGCCGCGGACCTGCGCGGCCAGTTTCCAGCCGAGGTTGAACGCGTCCTGAACGCCCAGGTTGAGACCCTGTCCGCCGACGGGTGGATGGATGTGTGCCGCGTCGCCGGCCAGCAGCACCCGCCCGACCCGATAACGCTCGGCCAGCCGGGTGGCATCCCCGAAGCGGGACAGCCAGCGCGGGGAGTGCACGCCGAAATCGGTTCCGGCGATGGCCCGCAGCTGTTCTCTGAAATCCTTGAGGGTGGGCGGTTCCGCGCGATCGCCCACTCCCGCAGCGGGAACCACGACGCTGTACGCCCCTTCGCCGAAGGGCCTCAGCCAGAATCGCTTGTTGGTCTCGCCGATTTCGGTCACCTTCGCGGCGATCTCCTCCGGCGGCACCCCCACTTCCATCTCGCCCATCAGCGTCTCGGTCCGCGAGGGCTCGCCGGGGAAACCGACGCCGAGCAGTTTGCGTACCGTACTGCGCCCGCCGTCGCAGCCGACGAGATAGCGCGCACGCACCTGCTCGCCGTCAGCAAGCTCGACGGTCACGCCCTCGTCGTCCTGATCGAGACCGGCCACCGCACAACCGCGCCGGACCTGCGCACCCAGCTCGATCGCGTGCTCTTCGAGCAGGCGAACGATGACCGGCTGCGGGATGCCCAGCAGATAGGCGTGCGCGGAATCCAGGCCCTCGGGCGCGGGTTTGTTGATGGCGGCGAAGAATCCGGCGGCCGGACGCTTTCTTCCGTGTTCGAGAATGCGATCCAGCAGTCCGCGCATTGCCATCAGCTCAAGACTGCGAATGTGCAGACCGACGATGCGGGCGAACGGCACGGGTTCGGTTTCCTTCTCCAGAACGAGTACCCGCACATCGTGCAGCCGCAGTTCGGCGGCCAGCATCGCGCCGGTCGGCCCGCATCCGGCAATGATCACGTCGAACGTGACCGGTTCCGCGTCCGTCGCCGACGGCTCGGCGGTGAACTGTGGAGGGTTCATTGGTGTTGCCTTTCGGGAGTGCCTTGTTGGTAAGGCGCTCCCGGCGACACCTACGTCAATCGCCGGCCGTGACGGGAAGGGGGAGCACCCACGTCGATACAGCGTTCATGGGTCTCACCTCCTCGGGCGGTGTCACGGTCGCCTGGAAGCTACTGGCCCGAGCGGCATCCGGTCCAACCCTTTTCATCCGTCGGCCAGGCGGCGCAGGAGGGACCGGGGGCGGTAGGGGATGACCTCGGCCAGCGAGATGGCGGTACTGGTCCGGTCGACTCCGTCGATGGCGAGGATCGCTTTGGTGATGCGGTGCAGGTCGGTGGTGTCCTTGGCGACGACGTGCGCGAGGAGGTCGGCGTCGCCGGTCGTGTAGTGGACCTCGACGACTTCGGGTAGAGCAAGCAGTCCCTCATGGACGCCCTCGGGCTCGGCCTGGCTCATCGTCAGCGACATGAACGCCACCAGGCCGTATCCGAGGGCCGCCGGATCGACGCGCCGGCTGAAGGGCTTGAGCGCGTCCTCGGCGGCCATCCTCCGCAGCCGGGCGTGAACGGTGTTCCGGGCCACGCCCAGGGTCTGGGCCAGGGCGAGGATCGTGGCGTCCGGGTCCTCGTCCAGGGCCAGAACGATACGGGCGTCCAAGGGGTCCATCAGAGTCATGGTGCGCATTTTGCCACCAGAGTTCGATGCTCTTGAGCATCTGTCGCAGCAGGGCCTGCCTGTATTGCGCGGATGACATGGGTTGTGGTCAAGGTGGTGAGGCGTTCCGCCCCCCGCTCTGACGAAGGACCGCTGCCATGGCCTTGAAGAAGCACCCCACCGGCACGGGCAGTGGCGGCAGCAGCACCAGCAGCACCAGCAGCAGCAGCAGCTGGATCGTCATAGTGACCGCCGGGGTCGCCGCCGGGCTGCAGGTGTGGAAGCTGCCGCCCGCGCTCCCGTTCCTACGGCACGACCTGTCGCTGACCCTGGTCCAGGCCGGGACCCTGCTGGGGATCATCCAGTTGGCCGGGATGCTCGGCGGACTGGCCATCTCGCTCCTGGCCGAACTGATCGGCGAGCGCCGCTGTCTGAGCGGGGGACTGGTCCTGCTGTTCCTCGGATCGGCAGGCGGCGGCTTCGCCTGGTCGGCCGCCTCCCTGCTGGCCTCCCGGGCGGTCGAGGGTGCCGGTTTCATCCTGGTGGCGGTGACCGGCCCGGGGCTGATCCGCCGCGGCACCCCACCTGGCCGCTTCACCACGGCCATGGGCTTCTGGGGCGCCTACCAGGGCATCTCCACATTCGCCGGGCTCATCACCGGCGCGCTCGTGCTGCAGGTGGTGCCGTGGCGGGTGTGGTGGTGGGCGCTGGCCGTACTCGCACTGGCACCGCTGCCGTGGGTTCTGACCCGCGTTCCGCGCGACGAGCCGACTTACGTTCCCCGTGGCGTGTCGACTTACGTTCCCCGTGGCGTGCCGGGCCGCGTTCCCCGCGACGTCTCGGTCGGCGTTCCGCGTGACGCCCAGGGCCGCGTTCCTCCCGACGCCCTGGCCGACGTTCCCCGCGACGTCCGGGCCGGCGTTCCCGGCGACGACGCAGGCGGTGCCCGCAGCGTGGCGGCCGCCCTCGCCCGCATCGGCCGTACCGTCCGGGCCCCCGCTCCCTGGACGGCCGGCCTCGTCTTCGCCTGCTACACCCTGCCGTGGATGGCCGTGGTCGGGTTCCTGCCCACCATCTACCGCGACGGCGGGATGGCGGGCAGCTGGCCGGGCGTCCTGAGCGCGGTCGTCGGCGCGGCGAACGCCGTCGGGTCGATCACCACCGCGGCACTGATGAAACGCGGCCTGCCCGCCCGCGCCCTCCTCGTCCCCGCCTTCACCCTCATGGCCACCACATCCCTGCTGGCCTTCGCAGTCGACTGGCATGCCCTCCCCGCGGGCACCGCCTGGCAGTTCCTGTGCGTCGTGGCCTTCTCGCTGACCGGCGGCGCGATACCGGCCACCTTGCTGCGCATGATCGGTGAACTGACTCCGGCAGGCGGCTCCGCTCCCGCCACCATGGGCCTGATCCAGCAGCTCTTCAACGCCGGCAGTTTCATCGGTCCTGCCCTCGCCGCATGGCTGGCCACCCGCACGGGCGGCTGGCACTCCACCTGGTGGATGACCTGCGCCTGCGCGGCAGTTGGCATCATCCTCAGCCGCTGCCTCAGGCTCCGGGTCACGGCCCCGGTGGCGCCCCCAGCCACAGAGGCGGCCCGGGCCCCTTTGGAAGACACGACGACCGCCCTCATCGCGGAGGGCACCACTGACGGCGGCGCGCCGCACGCTTGATCGTCACCCCGCCTCGGTATCGCTAGATCTCGGGGCCGTCCAAACCCTCCGCCAGCACCTCGGCCAGGTGTCTGCCCTTCCGGCCTCCGAGCTGTTCCAACTGTTCGAGTTGGGTGCGGCACGAGAAGCCGTCCGCCAGGACCACCGGTTCCTCCCCCGCCGCCCGGACCGCCGGCAGCAGTTGTTCCTCCGCGCAGGCCACCGACACTTCGTAATGGCCCTTCTCGAAGCCGAAGTTGCCCGCCAGGCCGCAGCAACCGCCGGAGAGTTCGCCGGTCAGGCCCGCTGCCGTGCGCAGGCGGCGGTCCGGGGCGTCGCCGAGGATCGCGTGCTGGTGGCAGTGGGTCTGGCCGACGACAGGGCGGTCGAGGCGGGGTGGCGTCCAGTGCGGGGCATGGCGTTCGAGCGCCTCCGCGAAGGTCACGACCGCCGACGCCACGCGCTGGGCGCGCGGATCGTCGGGCAGCAGCTCGGGCAGGTCCGTACGCAGGGCGGCGGCACAGCTGGGTTCGAGGACGACGATGGGCGGGTCTTCCCCGGGGAAGGCCGGGTCCCCGAGCGGATACAGCAGGTCGAGAGTCCGGCGCATCACCTTGCGGGCGCGGTCCAGCTGCCCCGTCGAGACATAGGTCAGCCCGCAGCAGACCCGGCCGCGGGGAGCCACCCGCGGTACGGCGGGCGGGTTCGGGGCGGCCGACGGACCCGAGACGGCTGCCCGATCCAGGGCGGCCGACGGGTCCGAGACAGCCGACGGATCCAGGGCGGCCGACGGGTTCGAGACAGCCGACGGATCCGAGGCAGTCGGCAGATTCAGCACTGCCGACGGATCCGAGGCGACCGACGAGTTCGGGACGACCGACGGACCCAAGACAGTCGGTGGATCCGGGACAGTCGACGGATCCGAGCCGACCGCCACCCCACCTCCGGACCCCCGGCCCGCTAGCGGCCGCAACCCCATCGCCGGCCCCCGCCGAAGCCACCCGCCCACGGCCGGCACCCGCAGCAGTCGCCGTTCCCTCGGTGGCCACGGCAGCACTCTCAGTCCCGCCGCCTCCAGGACCCGTGCCGCCGCCTTTCCGACGGACGGGGACAGGTGCTCCGTGAAGGTGTCCGGCCACAGGACGACCGTCTTGGGCAGGCCCTCGGGATGTTCTTCGTACTCGACGACGCCGCCCTCGCGCGTCCCCTGCCGTGACCGCGCCCTGGCCCTGCGGCCCCACCACCGGGTGAACGTCTCCCGCGCCACCCGTGGAATCTCCCGCTCGGGCGCGATCCCGCCCAGCCGCTTGGCGACGGCCGCCAACGGGCGTACCGAAGCGAGGAAGTTGACCGGGCCGGCCAGGCGCAGGCGGGACACCGTCCCGAGCCAGAGGGGCAGCCAGCCCATCGCGTAGTGCGCGGCCGGTCGGCGGCGGCCCGCGTAGTGGTGGTGCAGGAACTCCGCCTTGTACGTGGCCATGTCGACGCCGACCGGGCAGTCCGAGCGGCAGCCCTTGCAGGACAGGCACAGGTCCAGCGCGTCCCGGACCTCCGTGGACGCCCAGCCGTCGGTGACGACCTCGCCCGCGAGCATCTCGTGCAGCAGCCGGGCACGCCCGCGCGTGGAGTGCTCCTCCTCGCCGGTCGCGCGGAAGGAGGGGCACATGACACCGGAGCCCGGACCGGCCGTCTCCGTGCGGCACTTGGCGACGCCCACGCATCTGCGGACCGCCGCCGAGAAGTCCCCGCCGTCGTGCGGGTAGCCGAAGGCCACGTCCACCGGCTCGCGCGGGAGCACGGCGAATCTCAGGTTCTCGTCCAGGGCGGCGGGCCGGACCAGCATTCCCGGGTTGAGGAGGTCGTCCGGGTCCCACACCGACTTCGCGCGCCCGAAGAGGGCGACCATCTCCTCCCCGTACATCTTCGGGAGCAGTTCGGCCCGGGCCTGTCCGTCGCCGTGCTCTCCGGAGAGCGAGCCGCCGTGGGCGACCACCAGCTCCGCCAGCTCCTCCGAGAAGCGGCGGAAGCGGCCGATGCCCTCGCGGGAGAGCAGGTCGAAGTCGATACGTACGTGGATGCAGCCGTCCCCGAAGTGCCCGTACGGCGTGCCGCGCAGTCCGTGGGAGGTCAGCAGCCCTCTGAAGTCCCGCAGGTACGGGCCGAGTCGGGCCGGGGGCACCGCGCAGTCCTCCCAGCCGGGCCAGGCCTCGGTGCCGTCCGGCATCCGGGTCGCCGTGCCGCTCGCGTCCTCGCGGACCCGCCACAGGGCCCGCTGACCGGCCAGGTCGGTGACCACGAGGGAGTCGACGACGTCCGCGGCGCGCACGATCGTGTCCGCACGCGCGCGTGCCTCCGCCGCCATCCCGCCGCCTGTTTCGACGAACAGCCAGGCGCCGCCCTTGGGAAGGCCCGCGTCCGCCCGTACGAGATCGGCCGCCATGCCCTCCACCGTCAGCGGCCGGTACGGCAGCAGGCCCGCCGCCGCCTCGGCCGCCGCGCTCTCGTCCGCGTACGCCAGCACCGCCAGCGCACGCGCGCGTGGGGCCTCGACCAGCGCGACGACCGCCTCCGTCAGCACGCCCAGGGTGCCCTCGGAGCCGCAGAAGGAGCGAGCGACGTCAGCGCCCTTCTCGGGGAGCAGCGCGTCAAGCGCATACCCCGAGATACGGCGGGGCAGGTCCGGGAAGCCGGTGCGCAGCCGCCCCAACTCGCCCTCCACCAGGGCCCGCAGCCCTTCCGGAGCGCCTGCCCAGGAGCGGCCCGGTGACAGGAACTCGCCCCTCGCCGTCACCACGGACAGCTCGCGCACGCTGTCGGCCGTCGTGCCCCAGGCCACCGAGTGCGACCCGCACGAGTTGTTGCCGATCATCCCGCCGAGCGTGCACCGGCTGTGGGTCGACGGGTCGGGCCCGAAGCGCAGGCCGTGCGGCGCGGCCGCCTCCTGGAGGCGGTCCAGAACGACCCCCGGCTGGACCACGGCCGTGCGCTCCTGCGCGTCCAGGGACACGATCCGGTTCATGTGGCGGGTGAAGTCCAGCACCACACCCGTGCCGGTCGCCTGTCCCGCGATCGACGTACCACCACCGCGCGCGACGACCGGGACGCGGAGACGGGAGCAGACGGACAGCGCCGCCGCCACGTCGTCGGCGTCTCTCGGGGCGACCACGCCGAGCGGCACCCGCCGGTAGTTGGACGCGTCCATGGTGGTCAGCGCCCTCGCCGTCACACCGAAGGCGACCTCTCCGCGCACGGCTTTGCGCAGCTCCGACCGCAGCTCCCCGAGATCCATTTCCGTCATGCCTCCAAGAATGCACCCCGTCACTGACAGTGACCCCCGGCCGGCGAAGGAGGGTCGGCCCCCGGATTGGGGACGACTTGTGAAAGCGGGCACGAATCCTGCCCGGTCCGATCACGAACTCCCATATAGTGACCGCCAGTTGAGCACCAGGTGTCGCATCCCGCCCAGGACACGACCGAGGACACGATTGATGACCGCGCCCACCCCGCAAGCGCGCCCCACCCCAGATCGGCCGTCTCCGGCGCACCTCGGCGGGGAACGGCCTCGCCTGCGTGCCGTCGTGCTCGCCCCGCTCCTGGCCGCCGTACCCGCGGCGCTCGCCGTCGGCGCCGCCGTCGCCCTGGCCCCCGCGTCGGTGCGCGTGCCCCTCGCCTGGGGCGGCAGCGCGGCCGTCGTCCTGCTCTGCGGGGCCGTCGCCCTGGCGAGCCGCGCCATGGCGACGTCGCGATTACTCGTCCGCCGCCTCGAAGCGGTGTCCCAGGAGGCCGGCCGGCTGCTCCAGGAGCACGCCCGCCTCACCGAGGAGTCGGCCCGTGAACACGCGCGTCTGACGGACGACCACACCCGGGAACGCGCCCGCCTCGCCGAGCAGAACACCCACCAGAAGGTCCGCCTGGCCGCCGAACTCGACCGGGAGCGCGTCCGCCTCGGCAACGAGCACGCGCGCGTGGCCGACGAACTGCGGCAGGCGAGGACCGAACGCGCCGCCGCCATCTCCGCGGCCGCCAACACCGCGGGCCGACTGCAGGCCCTGGCCACGAGCATGCTGGCCGACCTGCGCGCCATGGAGGAACGGCACGCCGACGAGGACGTCCTCACCGACCTCCTCCACCTCGACCACCGCACCGCCCAGGCGGGCCGTCTCGCCGACTCCGTCGCCGTCCTCGCGGGCGCGCGCTCCGGCCGCCGCTGGGCACGGCCCATCGTCATGGAGTCGATCCTGCGCGGCGCGATGGGCCGTATCAGCGGCTACCAGCGCGTACGTGTGCACTCGTCGAGCGAGGCCGCCGTGGCCGGGCACGCCGCCGAGGGCGTGATGCACGCACTCGCCGAGATCCTCGACAACGCCGCGAACTTCTCTCCTCCGACGGCCGAAGTGCACGTCTACGTAGAGGAGGTTCCGGCCGGAGTCATCGTCTCCGTGGAGGACAGCGGGCTGGTGATGGGCGAGGTGCAACTGCGCCGCGCCGAACGCGCGGTCTCCGGCGAGGAGGCGGAACTCGGCGGCCTCAGCGGCACCCGGCTCGGCCTCGCGGTCGTCGGCCGCCTCTCCCGTAAGTACGGCCTGAGGGTCTCCTTCCGCCCCTCCGCGCGCGGCGGCACGGGCGTCCTGGTGCTCATCCCCCAGGACATCCTCGCGAGCCCGGCCTCGACCGCGACACAGACGCCTACGCCGACACCCACGCAGACGCCGACACCGACACCGACGTCCACGCAGGCTCCGACCTCGACGCCTGCATCGGCTTGGGTTTCGACGCCGACGTCCGCTTCGGCTTCGGCCACTACGTCCGCTTCGGCGACGACGTCGGCTTCTATGCCGACTTCGACGACCGGCTCGGCTCCGGAGGCCGCTCCGACGCCGACTTGGGCATCCACCGCGACTCCGACGCCGACACCGACACCGGCCTCGGCAACTGGCGCTGCCCCGGTGTCGGCTTGGGCCTCGTTCTCTGCCTCGTCCTCGTCCTCGACGCCTGCCCCGACGTCGACTTCGGACCCGGCTTCGGCGTCGACTGCGACTGCGGCCGCTGCATCGGCTCCGGGCCACGTACCGGCCGCACCCCAGGTACCGACCGCGAACCCGGCCCCGGCATCGGCCTCGGCACCCGGCCCCGCCGTGGCCTGGGTCCCGATTCCGGCCGCCCACGAGGTCTCTGAGACCCATGGAACCCACGGAACCCATGGCGCACATGGAACCCATGGGCGCCATGCCGCGCACGCCCCCCACGCCGCCCACGCCGCCCCTCACGGCCACGAGCCCGAGGCGTCCGACCCGGCGTCGCAGTCCTGGCCGCAGCCCCAGCCCTGGCCCCGCCCCCAGCAGTCGTACGCGGCCGCGCACGCCCTGTCCGACCTGGACCCGGAGCCCGTGCCGGCCCACGGCTCCCCGCTCCAGCCCGTGGTCGCCGACCCCCTCGTCAGCCTCCCCAAGCGCCACCGGGGCCGCACCCTCGCCGAGGCGGAGGCCGAAGTGGAGGCCCAGCGCTCCCGCAACAGACCCCCCGCCGCGCTCAACAGCCATGACGACTCCGACGACTTCAACGACCTCAACGGCTCAGACGGTGCCGACCGCTCCGGCACCCCCTACCCCTACTCCCCGGAGGCCCCCGGCTCCGCACCCGACGACGTGATCACCCGCGCCGCCCGCTTCAGCAGTTTCCGCCAGGCCGTCCGAGGGACGTCGGCGGAGGAGCCCGTACAAGCCCGTACGAGCCCTGCCACCTCCCACCCTGAAAGCGACCCCACTTCATGACCGGCCCCACCGGCCCCATCGGCAGCACGGCCACGGCCGCCGTCGCCGCATTCGCCTCCCCCACCGCCTACTCCTCCGCCTCCACCGAGGAGAAGCTGACCTGGCTCATGCAGGGCATGCTGGCGCGCACCCCCGGCGCCCGGCACGCGCTCGTGCTCTCCCGGGACGGCCTGAAGCTGTGCCGTACGCCGGAACTCTCCGTCGACCAGGCGGACCAGCTCGCCGCGATCGCCGCCGGTATCCAGTCGCTGTCCCACGGGGCGTCCATGGAGTTCGGGGACGGCACCGGAGGCGTACGGTCGGCGATGGCCGAGTTCTACGGCGGGGTCCTGTTCATCGTGGAGGCGGGCGAGGGCGCGCACCTGGCCCTGGTCACGGCCGAGGAGGCGGACCCCGGGCTCGTCGGGCACAACATGGCCGAGCTCGTGGAGCAGCTCGGCGAACACCTGAGTTCACAGCCCCGTACGTCACTGAGCGCGCAGCCACGTACGTCATGAGCCGCCCGGGCAGGGACGACGCGCCCGACCGGCTCTACACCGTCACGCAAGGGCGCAGCCGGTCCATGCCCGGAACCCCGTTCGACCTGGTGACCCTGGTCGTGGCCGAGTGCGACGCGGTCCCCGGCATGCAGTCGGAGCACGCGGCGATCCTGCGCCTCGCCGAACGGCCCACCGCCGTCGCGGAGGTCGCCGCGGAGCTTCGGCTGCCGGTCAGCATCACGAAGATCCTGCTCTCCGACCTCCTCGCCGAGGGCCGCGTCAGCGCCCGCCACCCGCGCAGGGCCGAAATCGCCGGCCGCCCCGATCCCGACATCCTGGAGCAGGTGCTCGTTGGACTCCGCAACCTCTGAACCGGCCGCCGCCGCCCGGACACCCGACACGGGTACGTCCGGGGACGGCACGACGTCCGACGCCCGTACGCCCAAGGACCGTACGCCCGACCCGCGTACGCCCGAGGACCGTGCGCCCGAGGTTCGTACGCCCCTGCAGGCGTCCGCCGACAACGGGCTGAAGATCGTGGTCGTCGGCGGTTTCGGCGTCGGCAAGACGACGATGATCCACTCGGTGAGCGAGATCCGCCCCCTCAGCACCGAGGAGACGATCACGCGGGCCGGCGAGGCGGTCGACGACGTCAGCGCGGTGCCCGGCAAGTCCCGGACGACCGTCGCGTTCGACTTCGGCCGCATCACGCTCAGCGCCCGCACCGTGCTCTACCTCTTCGGCGCGCCCGGCCAGGAACGCTTCTGGTACCTCTGGGACCGGCTCTTCACCGGCGCGCTCGGCGCGGTCGTCCTCGTCGACACCCGGCGCATCGACGACTCCTGGTACGCCATCGACCGGCTCGAACGCCTCGGTACGCCGTTCATCGTGGCCCGCAACGACTTCGGCGGCCCCGCCCACCCGCTCGAACAGGTCCGCGACGCCCTCGACCTCGCCCCGCACATCCCGCTCGTCGACTGCGACGCGCGCTCCCGCGAGTCCGGCAAACGCGTCCTGATCACGCTGGTCGAACACATCAAGAGCCTGTACCTCGCCGAGGACCCGCAGGTCATCGAGAGGGTACGGGCCGCAAGGAGTCCGTACGCGGCCGAGGGCGCCGCCCCCAGTGCGCCGCAGGACCAAGTCTCCGCACCCCCGCAGGAGTTGGCCAGGTGAACCCCGCCGACCCCGCCCCCGTACGTCTCAACGGGCCCCGGTTCCTCGCCGAACCCGCCGAGCTGTACCGGGAGTTGAGGCGCGAGCACGGTGCCGTGGCGTCGGTGCTGCTCGACGGGGACATCCCGGCCTGGCTCGTGCTCGGATACCGTGAGCTGCACCAAGTCACCGGGGATCCCGTGCTGTTCAGCCGCGACTCCGGCCTCTGGAACCAGTGGGACCGGGTCCCCGACGACTGGCCGCTGCTGCCGCTGATCGGCCGCGGACAGCCGTCCATCCTCTACACCGTCGGCGAACGCCATCGCGAGCGGGCCGCGATGGTCAGCGACGCCCTCGAAGCCGTCGACGCCTTCGAACTGCGTACCCTCGCCGAGCGGTTCGCCGACGAACTCATCGACGCGGTGTGCGCCAAGGGCGCGACGGACCTGGTCGCGGACTACGCGGCCCTGCTCCCCGTACGCGTCCTGGCCACGCTCTACGGCTTCGCCGACGAACAGGGCCCCGGGCTCGTCGCCGCCCTGAACGACATGGTCGACGGTCACGAGGACGCCATCGCCGGGCAGTTGCACGTGGCCGCCGCGATGGCCCACCTGGTGGCGGACCGGGCGGCGCGGCCCGCGGACGACGTGGTCAGCCGGATGCTCGCGCGGGCACACGGAGGACACGGGGGACATGCGGGAGGGGGCTCGGGCGGCGGCTTCACGCACGAGGAGATCACCCAGGACCTGATGGTCATGATGGCCGCGGGGCACCAGCCGACCGCCGACTGGATCGGCAACTCGCTGCGGCTGATGCTCACGGACGAGCGGTTCGCGGCCTCGCTCTTTGGCGGGCGGCGCAGTGTCGCCGAGGCCATGAACGAGGTGCTGTGGGAGGACACGCCCACGCAGAACGTGGCCGGGCGCTGGGCCGCCCGCGACACACGGCTCGCGGGGCGGTCCGTGCGCGCCGGTGACCTCCTGCTGCTCGGCCTCCAGGCCGCCAACCACGACCCGCAGGTCCGCACCCACAGTTCCGCCCTGACCGGCGGCAACAGCGCACACTTCTCCTTCGGCCACGGCGAACACCGCTGCCCGTTCCCGGCCCAGGAAATAGCGGAGGTCATCGCCCGCACAGCCATAGAGGTAGTCCTGGACCGCCTCCCGGACATCGACCTGACCGTCCCCGCCAACTCGTTGACGCGCCGGCCCTCGCCGTGGCTGCGAGGCCTGACGAACCTCCCTGTGCGCTTCACCCCTGCGCCGCCTCTCGGAGGCCTGCCCGTGTGACGCCCACCCGTATGACGTCCGCTTCCGCCACGAACGGGCTCGGCTCGCTCACGCTGCGGCCACGTACACGCCCAGGATCAGCAGAAGCCCGGCCGTCGCCACCCCCAGACCCGACATCAGGGTCGACCACCAGGCGAAGTGCAGCTGCGACGCGAAGAGGACGGAGCTGAGAAAGCCGAGCAGCGTCGCGCCCAGCATCGCCAGTACGCCCGCGCCCTGGCTCAGACCCGTCTCGTCACCTGCCGTGAAAGCGACCACCGTGAGGAAGGTGGCTCCCATGCTGAGACCGAGACCAATGAGCAGGTCGTAGTACCAGGGGAAGTCGGCTCTCACGGCCATGAGCCAGACGCATCCGGCAAGGAGCACCGCGTATGCGAGAAGTACGACGCAGCCCAACGCGCCGTCGATGTCGACACCGTCAGCGATCCGGTACTCGGCCATGACGCCGACAAGGAGGAGAACGACCGCGGCCCCGCTGCCCCAGAGGAGGGAGGCCCCTGTGCCGACGCCGCCGGCGCCGAGGAGCAGGGCGAAGGTGCCGAGACCCGTGATCAGCCCGGCGCCTGTCATCTCGAACCACTCCGTGAGTCCCGAGGCGTAGCCCCGCGCGGGAAGGGGGCGGGGAACGGGCCGTCGCGGTGAGGCGGCCCTCGGGCCGGGCTCAGGCGCCGGCTCCTCATGGTCCTCCTCACGGTCGTCGCGGCCCGCATGGCCCGCACGGCCCGCATGGTCGGCCGAGGGAGGCGACGGGGTCGCCTCCGAGCGGAACTCGTGGCTGGACCACTCCTGTTGCTGCGCACGCCGTGTGTCCACCCGGCCAAGCCGCCCCCGTACCTCGGCGGCGGTGGCGGGACGGTCCTCGGGCCGCTTCTCCAGCAGATCCATGACGAGGGCGTTCAGATCGTCCGGGATGTCCCGACGGTGGGCTCGCGGATCCAACGGCAGCGCGTACCGGTGCTGTTGCAGCACATCACCGTCCGTGAACGGTGGGCGGCCCGTCAGCATCGCGTACAGCAGGCACCCGAGCGAGTACAGGTCCGAACGACCGCTCACCGGTTCGCCCCGACTCTGCTCCGGGGACATGTAGGGCCCGGTCCCCACGACCCAGCCGGCAGGAGTGATCCGGGTGTGCCCTTCCTCGTCCTCCTGAAAGCAGGCGATCCCGAAGTCGAGAAGTACCGCCTTGTCGTCGCTGGTGATCTGGACGTTGGCGGGCTTGAGGTCGCGGTGCACCAGCCCGTGCGCGTGGGCGGCCTCAAGTGCCCGGCAGATCTGGCCGCCCCACCGGATCGCCGTCTTCACGGGCAGTTGACGGTTGCCCGGCAGGGCCATGCGGCCGCGCAGGGACGTACCGTCGAGTGCCTCCATGACGAGGAACATGACGTGCTGTCCGCCGCTCTCCCCCCAGCCGCAGTCGTACGCCCGCACCACGTTCTCGTGCTCCAGACGAGCGGTCACCTGCCACTCCCGCAGGAACCTCCGCTGCATCTCCGCGTTGCCCATGTGCTCGACCCGCAGCAGCTTGACCGCGACGGCCCTCCCCATCAGCCGGTCCTCGGCCCGCCAGACGTCACCCATGCCACCGTCGCCGAGATGCTCCAGTAATGCGTACCGTCCGTCACCCAGAACGTCCATGGCCTCCCCTTTGCCCGGCTCTCCGAGTGTGGCGCGGAGGACGGAATTCCACGAGAGGGCTCCCAGCGGGGAAAGTCATGCGGACGCAGTGCGGACGCCGTGCGAACACCGTGCCGCCGCGGTCGCCCCCCGCTGTCTCTTCGCCGTCTCATCGGCCGGACGACGTTTCACCCACGTTTCCGGAAACGGATACGCTCCCGTCGTGGCTGATATCCAGATCCCCGCTGACCTCAAGCCCGCCGACGGCCGTTTCGGCGCGGGCCCCTCCAAGGTGCGTACGGAGTCGCTCACCGCGCTCGCCGCGACCGGCACGTCCCTGATGGGCACGTCCCACCGCCAGGCCCCGGTGAAGAACCTCGTGGGGAAGGTCCGCGAGGGTGTGCGCGACCTCTTCCAGCTCCCCGAGGGCTACGAGGTCGTCCTCGGCAACGGCGGCTCCACCGCGTTCTGGGACGTCGCGACGCACGGCCTGATCGAGAACAAGTCGCAGCACCTCACCTTCGGTGAGTTCAGCTCGAAGTTCGCGAAGGCCGCCAAGCTCGCCCCCTGGCTCGCCGACCCGGACGTCATCACCTCCGAGCCGGGCACGCACCCGGAGCCGGTCGCCCAGTCGGGCGTGGACGTGTACGCGCTCACGCACAACGAGACCTCCACCGGCGTCGCGGCCCCGGTCAAGCGCGTCTCGGGCGCCGACGAGGGCTCCCTCGTCCTCGTGGACGCGACGAGCGGCGCGGGCGGCCTGCCGGTCGACATCGCCGAGACGGACGTCTACTACTTCGCCCCGCAGAAGTCCTTCGCCGCGGACGGCGGCCTGTGGATCGGGATCTTCTCCCCGGCCGCCATCGAGCGCGCCGAGCGCGTCCACGCGAGCGGACGCCACGTCCCGGAGTTCTTCAGCCTGCCCACGGCGATCGACAACTCCCGCAAGAACCAGACGTACAACACCCCGGCCCTCGCGACCCTCTTCCTGCTGAACGACCAGCTGGAGTGGATCAACGGCCAGGGCGGCCTCGACTGGTCGGTCCGCCGCACGGCGACCTCCTCGCGCACGCTCTACGGCTGGGCCGAGGACGTCAAGTACGCGAACCCGTTCGTCACCGACCCGGCCAAGCGCTCCCAGGTCATCGGCACGATCGACTTCACCGACGACGTGGACGCGGCCGCCGTCGCCAAGGTCCTGCGCGCCAACGGCATCGTCGACACCGAGCCCTACCGCAAGCTTGGCCGCAACCAGCTCCGTGTCGCCATGTTCCCCGCGATCGACCCGGCGGACATCGAGTCCCTCACGAAGTGCATCGACTACGTGATCGAGAAGCTGTAGCCGGTCAGGGTCCGCCGACTCTTTCGGCAAGGCCTGGTCCACCAGCCGCGAACGGCTGGTGGACCAGGCCTTTTTCGTATCCCCGGCAGGTTCCGACGCATCCGCCGAACACTGGGAGACACCTTTTCGCACTATGTGACACACCGTCACCATCGAGCCCCGGAAGAGCGGTTACGCGTTTCCTGTCACCCGGAGGTAGGCTGAGCCAGGCAGCCATCGGCGAGGTTACGAGTGCTGCCAACAAACAGCCGTCAACAGTCTGCTACGGTCAATCTGCCACCTGGCAGATTGACAGCGGCAATCGTTGGTATCACATCGCGGAGCAGGACCCCGGAGAGGCAGGAGCGCAGGGCCATGGCCACCCCGAAGGACCCGGCACTTGAACGGCGCAAGGTTCGCCTCGCGCTGCGCACGTTCCGAAAGAAGGCCGGCCTCAACCAACCGGACGTCGCCGACGCCTTGTCCTGGTCCCCATCGAAGGTCATCCGCATCGAGGGCGGGTCGGTCGGCGTCTCGGTGACCGACCTGCGTGCTCTGCTCGACCTCTACGGCATAAACGATGCGGCGATCCGCCAGGAGCTGGAGGACTCCACCCGAGGCAGCCGCAGGCCCCCCTGGTGGAGTCCGTACCGGGACGTCGTGGATCCACAGTTCGCGACCTATCTGGGGTTCGAGGGCACCGCGGACTCGTTGTTCGCCTACCACCCGACCTTCATTCCGGGACTGCTTCAGACAGAGGACTACACCCGCGCCCTCCAGGAGAAGCGGAACTCACCCGAGCGCCTCGAAGCCATCGTCGGCCTGCGCGGCGAACGCCAGGAACGACTGCTGCGCGGAGACGAGAAGCCGGAACTGAACTTCCTGGTGGACGAGGCCGCGCTGCGCCGCTGGGTCGGTGGACCGGCCGTGATGCGCACCCAACTCCAGTACCTGAAGTCCGCGGCGGAACTTCCCCATGTCGCCTTGGGCGTTGTGCCTTTCACCGTCGGCGACCATCCGGTGCTGCGCAGTGGATCGATCGCGCTGACCTTCACGGATGACGACGACGTGCTGTTCACGGAGACGGCGAGCGGCGCTTTCACCACACGGAACGACCAGTCGGTCGTCGACAACTACCTGACCGATTTCCAGAACTCCCGCGCCGGAGCCCTCTTCGGGGACCGGATGACCGCCTTCATCGACGAGATCATCACGCAATACCCGAACGGCCTCGTCGATACTTCGGCAGGCCTGCCGGACAGCCCGTCCTAGTAGGAAGCGACATCCCCACTGGCAACAGTCGGGCAGAGACCGGGAGAGACCCGTGACGGGGTTCTTCACATGGATACGGGACCAACGGGTACGGCTCAGCGAGCGATTCGCCGTGCCCGAGCAAGGACCGGCTCGACAGCCCGGCGACGCCCCGGACACGGATGACGCCGAAGTTCCCCCCTCCGTTCTCCCAGGACCGCCGCCGCTGACGGGCCGCCCTCCGACCTGGCGCGACCTGATACGTGACGTCCTGTACGTGGACACGGCACAGATCAACTTCCGCAGAACAAGCCTCTGGTTGGTGTTTCTACTACCGGTGGCAACCATCGTCGTGTGGGTGGTGGCGATGCTGCTTTCCGCCCTCACTCGAGCCGTCGACCCGAACGCGGCCCCCTCCATCCTTCAACTGGCATGGAGCATCGCCGGTTTGAGTGGTCTGACCGGCGGTTTCTGGGCATGGCTTCGAATACGAGCGCGGCGTCCGGAGCCACTCCCCAATCCGCCGCCCACCGATCCGGTCCCTATCGATCCGGCGGCCGGTACCGGTCAGCGGGAGCCCGGGCCACAAGGTTCGGGAACCGGCGAGCCGCAGCCGTAGTACCGCGGTCAAGAAGCAACCCCGCACCCCCCGCGGTGAGGGCGCCGACGGCTGCCCAGACCCAGGGACGAGCCTCGGCGGCGACGGTGAAGGACAGAAGTACCCCTGCCGTGGTCGCTGTGCCGCCGGCCAGTACACAGATGACGACCATGACGACAGCGAGCGGCAATAAGGGCCTCGGCCCGTCTGTTTCCGCATTCCGCATCGCATGCGGTGGTCCGGTGGAATCCCCCATCACGTCCCCAGCCAGTCTTCCTTGGCGCCTCTGGTGGTGCTCTGGATGCCGTGTCGCCGAGAGCCCCAATCGAACCACATGCACCTCCCGCCCCGTCGATCCCCTACACCGAAGGCCGAAAATCGCTCATCTCACCGTCCGGTCCGGAGATCGCCCGCATAAGTTGCGCAGGAAGTGACTCCAAGTCTCGGAGGAGAAAGCCACGTTGGGCTCAGTTGGGCGCTTGGAATCGCGCACTCGGACCCCTCCTCCCCCGAAGGCGACTTCGACACAACCATCCGGGTCGCAGGCGCTGCTTTTGCGCCAGATGAGCACGGGAAGGTCCCCATCGGCCACCCTCGACTCCCTCGCGCCACCAGACAGGTGACCGCACTCCCCGAGCCATGCATGTCCGAGATACCCCCGTATCTCCTGCCGTTGCCTCCTGGCGCACGCTATTGCATTGGCAGGAAGCCGCGCAGGGTGACGGCGGGAGCGGCCAGAGCACGTCACAACCGAGCCGTCGATCACTCAATCCTGATCCCATTTTGTCACTATTCAGGTTAGGGTCTCCAAACTCATCGGGCCTAGGCTGATTCCGGCCCAGGCGGATCAGGCCGCCGCCCCACGGGGACCTCGGTGAGCATCAGGACCATCGACTCCGCACGGGCGACGACGAACGCACGCTGAAAAGGATGCCCGGCGAACCACCGGGCACCCTTTTCTCATGCGGTACGTACGGCCGTGCGGTTCACGTCGCCGTGCAGCTCACCGCCGGTGCCCCGCCCCCGCCCGGTGCGCCCCCGAACCCGAAGCTCGCCGAACCGCCCACCGCGACCGTTCCGTTGTGGTCGGCGTTCGACGCGATCACCGTCGAACCGCTCTGCGTGTACGAGGCGTTCCACATGCTGGTGACCTTCTGGGCGCCGGGCCAAGTCCACGTGGTTTTCCAGGACTTGAGCGCGGTCGTGCCCGAATTGGTCACCTTCACCTCGGCGTTGAAGCCTCCGCCCCAGTCGCTGCTGACGGTGTAGACGGCGGTGCAGGCCGCCGTGCCCCCTCCCGGGTCACCCGGGTCGCCGGGACCGCCCGGGTCACCCCCGCCGCCCGGAAAGCCCGGCGCCTTCACGCTCGCCAGGTATCCGTCCTTCACCGTGTCCACGGTCGTCCAGTCGTCCTTGAGGATCCCGCCCGTGTCACCGGAGTTGGGGTTCCAGGACCAGAAGGTCCAGGAGATGCTGTCGGCGCCGTACGTGCTCGTGGGCCGGAGGTAACTCACCAGCGCGGCAAGCCACTTCTGGTCGATCGTCGACTGGAGCGTCGTACCGAACTCGCCCACCCACACCGGCGCGATGTTCTGCTTGAAGATGTAGCCCCAGTACTTGTCCCAGATGCCCGGCATGTTGGCAGGGAAAGTCGGGTCGCTGAACCAGCTCTGCTGGGCCACGCTCGTGGCGTAGTCGTGGGCCGAGTAGACGACCCGGTTCGGGACATCCAGCTGGACCGGGTACTGGGCCACACCCATCAGGTTGCCGCCCCACCAGCCCGACACGCCGTTGAACGTCTGCACTCCCTCCACGAATATCAGCAGCTCGGGGTTGACCGACAGGACCGCGTTTCCGGCGCGCTGGGCGGCCAGGCGCCAGTCCCTCGCCGTGTCGCCGCATCCCCAACAGGCCGGATCGTGCGGCTCGTTGTGGAGGTCTATGCCGATCACAGTGGGGTTGCCCCGGTAACGGGTCGCCAGCGCCCTGAGGTTGGCGATCCACGTCGACTCCGGGACCGCGGAGGTGTACCAGAGCGCCGACTGGCCCGCCGCGTCCGGACGATGCCGGTCCAGTACGACCTTGAGGCCGCCCTGACCCGCGTACGCCACGATCCTGTCCATGATCTGGAGGGAGCCGAGGCCCTGGAGATCGGCGTTCTTGCCGCCGGAGAAGTCGATGCTGTTGGGTACGGTGCCGCTCTTGAAGAGGTCGTCGCTGTACGGCAGCCGGATGGTGTTGTAGCCGAGCGACTTCATCTGGTCGATCATGCTCTTGTAGTCGCGCGCCCAGAGGCCGTGGGGCGTGTAGTTGGCGGTCTCGAAGCCGAACCAGTTGATGCCGGCGATCCGTACGGGCTGACCGGCCGCGTCCAGGATCTGCCGGCCGCTGGTGTGCCAATAACCGGCTCCGGGAGCGGCCGCCGCCCCGGCCGCCCGGTCCACTGCGGCCGCCGGGTCGGCGTGGGCGACCGTCTGCACACCGGCCAGCGGTAACAGGAGCGCCGCGGCGGCAGCACACAGCGCTCTTCGCAAGCTGCGGAACATGTCGCTGCTTCCTCTCGGGAGGCGCGGGCCCGGAACGGGTGGGAGCGCTCCCACCACACCACGCATCCCCATGGAAGGGATCCCGCGTGGACACGTCAAGAAGTCGTGCGGCATTCGGGACACTTGAGGTCCCGAACACCGCACGCCGCCCGCAGCCGCACAAGCGCGACCGACTACTACTGGCTACTACTGGCTACTACTGGCTGCTACTGACGACAACTGACTACTACTTGCTGAGCTTCTGGAACCTCCGTACCGCCAGCGGCACGAAGATCAGCGTGAGGATCAGCGGCCATACGCCCGCCATCAGCAGCGCGTGCTGCTCGACCCACGAGTCGCCGCTGCCCACCGGTGTGCCGAACAGTTCGCGGGTGGCCGCGGCCGTCGACGAGATCGGGTTCCAGGCCGCCACATGGCCGAGCCAGTCCGGCATCAGCTGCGGGGCGACGAAGATGCTGGAGATCATCGTCAGCGGGAACGCGACCGCGAACAGACCGCCCGCGGCCTCCGGGTTGGGCACGAGCAGCCCGAGCCACACCCCGAGCCAGATCAGCGCGAACCGCAGCCACAGCAGCAGCGCGAAGGCCCCCAGGAATCCGAAGCCGCCGTCGGGGCGCCAGCCCATGGCGACCGCGGTGAGCATCAGGATCGTCAACTCGGCGCAGGCGACGATGAGATCGGTGACCCCGCGCCCCGCGACGACGGCGGACGGCGCCATCGGCATGGAGCGGAACCGGTCGATGACGCCATTGGTGGAGTCGTACACGACGAGCGTCGCGGTGTTGATGAACCCGAAGGCCATCGTCATCACGAACATGCCCGGCATCAGGAAGTCCCGGTAGTCACCGCCGCCCGGCACCTGCATCGCGCTGCCGAAGACGTACCCGTACAGCAGCACGGACAGGATCGGGAAGCCCAACTGCCAGGCGATGTTGATCGGTTGGCGCTGGTAGTGGGTGAGCCCGCGCCGGACGACGTTCCAGCAGTCGGCCAACGCCCAGTACGCACGGCCGTGTTCGTCGACGGCCGACGTCCCGGCCGATGCCCCTGCCGGCCCCCCTGTCGGCCCCCCGGTCGGCGTCCCTGTCGCTTCGAGCGTGCCGCTCATGCCACGGCCTCCTTCGTGTCCTCGGCACCCCGAGTGCCCTTCACGCTCTTCACGTTCGGCTCGTCCTCGGTGACATCCGTACGGTGACCGGTCAGGCGCAGGAACACATCGTCGAGGCTCGGCCTGCGCAGGCCGATGTCCTCCACGCGGACGCCCTCGTCCTGGAGGGTGCGGGCCACCTCGGTGAGCGCCGCGACCCGGTCGGTCACGGGCGCGTGCACCCTCAACTCGGTCTCGTCCGACTCCGGTTCGCCGTCCGAGACACGGGCGACGACCTTCACCGCCCGCGCGATGTCGGCCCGCTCGGCGACGACGACCTCGATCCGGTCGCCGCCCACCGTGCTCTTCAGCCCGTCCGGGGTGTCGTCGGCGATGGAGCGCCCCTGGTCGATCACAGTGATGTGCGAGGCGAGCTTGTCCGCCTCCTCCAGATACTGCGTGGTCAGCAGCACGGTGGTGCCGCCGCTGACCAACGCCCGTACGGAGTCCCAGACTTCACCCCGGCCGCGCGGGTCGAGGCCGGTCGTCGGCTCGTCCAGGAACAGCACGCGCGGGGTGAGGATCATCGACGCGGCGAGGTCCAGGCGCCGCCGCATGCCGCCGCTGTACTTCCCGACCCCCTTGTCCGCCGCCTCGGTCAGGTCGAACTGCTCCAGCAGCTCGCCCGCCCGCAGCCGCGCCCGGCGCCCGCCCAGGTGGAACAGCCGCCCGAACATCTCCAGGTTCTGCCGGCCGGTGAGCACCTCGTCCACCGCCGCGTACTGGCCGGTGAGCCCGATCCGCGCCCGTACCTCCCGCGGCTGCCGTGCGACATCCAGGCCCGCCACCCGGGCGCTTCCCCCGTCCAACTTCACCAGCGTGGAGAGGATGCGGACGGCGGTCGTCTTGCCCGCGCCGTTCGGCCCGAGCAGGCCGTGCACCGTGCCCTCCCGCACGGCCAGGTCGAAGCTGTCGAGCGCCCGCTTCTCCCCGTACCTCTTCTCGAGCCCCTCGGCCCTCACCGCGTAACCGCTCACAGCACTCCCCCATCCATTGAAGCCCGTTCCTGAAGCCCGTTCCTGAAGCCCGTTCCTGAAGCCCGTTCCTGGAATCCGATCCTGGAACCCGTTCCCTAAACTGAGTACGCCGTACCCCATTGAGAGTACACCGTACCCAGTTTTGGTCCAAGGGATTATTCTGAGGTCCATGACAAGCGGCTCGGGCGGCACGGAGACCAGCGGGAGCGGAGACATCGTCCGCACCCTCCACCTGCTGTGGGACACCGGCCCCCGCCGCAGCCGCGGGCCCAAGCCGGGCCTCACGCTCGACCGGATCGTGGAAGCGGCGGTCCGGATCGCGGACACGGAAGGGCTGGAGGCCGTCTCGATGCGCAAGCTCTCCACGGAGCTCGGCACCGGCACGATGTCCCTCTACCGGTACGTCCCCGGCAAGGGCGAGCTGCTCGACCTGATGCTGGACCGCGTCCAGAGCACGGGCGACGACACGGCCGTCTTCGGCGACAACTGGCGCTCCGCCCTGGAGGTGCTCGGCCGCGAAAGCCTCGCCCTCTACCAGCGCCACCCCTGGCTGCTGCAGGTCAACCAGTCCCGCCCGGTCCTCGGCCCCAGCGCCATCGACGGCATGGAGAAGGTGATCTCCCGCATCAAGCCCATGGGCCTGAGCGACCCGGAGCTGGTCTCGGTGGTCATCATGATCGACGCGTACGTCATCGGGGCCGCCCGCTCCCAGCTGTACACGCAGGAGGCGGAGCGCAGGACGGGTCTGACGGACGCGGAGTTCTGGGCCGCCCAGGCCCCGATCCTGGAGGAGGTCATGACCGGCGGCCGCTACCCCGTGATGGCCTCACTCGCCGAGGACGCCTTCGGCTCCGACTTCGACCACTTCGACTTCGGCCTCCAGCGGATCCTGGACGGCTTGGAGACACTGGTGGAGCGCAGAGGCGCCCGCTAGGGGGCGCCCTTCAGGGGCGCGGGGAACTGCGCGACCAGCCACGGCGAACCCGCAGGCATCAACGGCGCTTCGCACCAGGCAGGCACTCAGTCGCGCCGCAGCAACCGCTTGAGGCCATAGATGACGGCCAGGGCAACCACCAACGCAACCGCCCCCATCTTGATGTCGGCGTTCATCCCGTCACCACCCCCACCCTCATCGGCCGAACTGCCTTCCCCGGAAGGCGACTTCCCGTCTCCGCCACCCCCGCCCGGCACGTTCCCCGGCTCCACCGAGCTGCCCGAGCCCTCACTCCCGTACAACAGCGTGGATCCGTCGGGGGTGTACGCCATCGACTCGCCCTGCCCCTGGAGCGGCACGCTCAGCCGCCCCTCCTTCTTCACTTTCCCGCCGTTCCAGTCGTACGCGATACCGCCGAAGTAGCCGCGTACGGCGAGCTGCTTGCCGTCGGGGGAGAAGGCGCCGTCGGTGACCCAGAGGTCGATGGCGCCGATGCGCTCGAAGGTGTTGGTGCCGGAGGGGGTGAGCTTGGCGGGTCCCTCGTACAGCCCGCCCCCGTCCTCGTTCTTCGAGACGATGTAGACGCGCCCGGTCTTCGGGTGGACCATCAGCGCCTCGGCGTCGCGCGCCCCGTCGGCGTACTTCACGTCGTACTGGGTGGCGCGGACGGTCTGGTTCTTGAGCTGCTTCGGCTCGGGCAGTTCGTAGATCCAGACGTGGTCCCAGGTGCCGCCGAGGTTGTCGCCGATGTCGCCGACGTAGAGGTGGCCGTTCGGGCCCATGGAGATGGCCTCGACGTCCCGGGGCCGGCCGACGCCCGTCATGGTGACGGTGGCGACGGTCTCGCCGGTCTTGCTGTCGACGGCGTAGAGGAAGGCCCCGTCGTCGCTGTCGTTGTGGGTCCAGTAGACACCGGGGTGGGCGCGGGAGGCGACGAGCCCGCTGGACTCGGTGATCCGGGGGTCCTCGATCGTGAACCCGTCCGCCCCCTCCGAACCGGCGCTGTCGGCGGCAACGGCGGGCGCGACGAGCACCCCGGCGAGGAGGGCCCCGAAAAGGAACGCAAGCGAGCGACGCATGCCCCAAGCCTGCCATCCCGGCCGCCGGTTCAGCGGGCGTGTCCAGCCTCACACCCTGCCCGTTCCGCGGATCGTCCATGATGAGCGGATGCTCAGGTTCATGCCCGTCGGCGATTCCATGACCATCGGAAGCGCCGGCGAACACACTTGGCGTTACCGGATGTGGCAGCACCTGCGCGCGACGTACGGCGGCCCCTTCAAGATCGTCGGCCCTCGCGAGACGCTCTACGACAAGGCCACGGAGACCGCCGACTCGTACGAGTACGCCGACCAGGACTTCCCCCGCGCCCATCTGGCGGGGTGGGGCGAGGGCTGGCACCACCTGACCCCGCTGATCGCGGACGCGGTCCGCAGGTCACGCGCGGACGTCCTGCTCGTCTCCCTCGGCCTGATCGACCTGGGCTTCTACACGAACGCGGCCCAGACGGCGGAGAACGCCCGCACCTTCATCGCCGAGGCCCGCTCGGCGAACCCCCGCGTGGCGATGGTCATCCTCCCGGTGATCCCGAACACGAGGGCGGAGACGGACGCGCCCTTCGCCCGCGAGGTCGCCCTCTTCAACGAGCTCCTCGCGAAGACGGTCGCGGACCTGGACGAGCCCGGGTCCCCCCTCCTCCTGGCCTCGGTCCCGCCCTCGTACGACATCACCCACGACACGTACGACGGCACCCACCCCAACGCCTCCGGCGAACACAAACTGGCGGCCGCCTTCGCCGAGGCGATGCATCAGGCGTGGGACGTGGGCGGTCCGTACGAGGCCGAAACCGCCTGACCGAATCACGGCGTGCCCTGGTCACCGTGCGTATCGTTGTACCGCGCGGCTGCACTCGTCCGAGGAGCGGCCGGGGAGGAGCGCCACGATGACCGTCCTTGAAGACAGGATCGAGATGGCCAACGAGAGCAAGGGCCTCACGCTCGACATGCTGTTCGAGCACCTGGAGCGGATGCCCGTCCCCGAGGGATACAAGGTTGAGATCGTCGAGGGGGCCATCTTCATGTCGCCGCAGCGGGACACTCACTGGGAGATCATCGCGGACCTCTACGAGCAGCTCCGGACCAAGTATCCCCGGAAGCGCGTGAAGTCCGACGTCCGTGTCGACTACCCGGGCTATCTCAATGGCTTCGCAAGCGATGTGACGGTGATGGCCGAGGACGCTTCCAAGGCCGAGAACGGGTACTGGCTCTGCAAGGACGTCCAGTTCGTCGCCGAGGTCATCTCAAGGGGGACGGCCCAGAACGACTACGGCCCCAAAAAGGACGCCTACGCCGCCGCCGAGGTCCCCGTCTACCTGATCGCCGACCCGTACCAGGGCAAGTGCCACCTCTACACACAGCCCAAGGACGGGGAGTACGTCATCGAAACCTCCGTCGGCTTCGGCGCGGACGTCGACATGACGGGCACGGTTCTCGGCCTCACCCTCAAGACGGACGAGTTCCCCCGGGACTGACGCCCCGCCTCGCCCTCGACCCTCTTGACCTCAACCAAACTTGAGCTCCTACGGTCGGTTCATGACCACACCCCAGCAGCTCACCCCGTACCCCCGCCGGCAGCTCGCCGCCCAGCCCATCGGCTACTGGACGGGCGCCGCCCACCGTGAGGTGGTGGGCCGGATCCGCAGGGAGCTGGCGACGGAGTCGCTCACCCAGCCCCACTGGTGGATCCTCAACCACATCGCCGCGTCCCCGGCCCACTGGACCCGCGCCGAACTCGCCGCCAAACTCACCCGCTACGACGACCAGGGCATCGACTTCACCGAGGTCTTCGACGACCTGGCGAGCCGCGGCTGGCTGACGGAGGACGCCGCAGGCACCGCCACCCTCACCCTCACCCTCACCGAGGCGGGAGAAGCAGGCCGCCTCCGAGCCAAGGAACGCAACCTCCGAGCCCACGAGCAGACACACGCCGGGATCACGGAGGAGGAGTACGTGGCCACGCTCGATGTCCTTCGCCGGGTGATAGCGAACCTGGGCGGGGACAGCGACCTGCCGGAATGATCGGCCGGAACAGCTTCGCCGGTGCGTCAGGAGCTGTTGCCGTCGTCGGTGAACCCGAACCGGCGGCTGAGACTGTCCATGTCCCAGTCGGCAGGTTCGCGGGGTTCGTCCGTCCAGGAGAGGGTGCCGGGGAAATCGGCGTCCTCGTGTGTCGCCTCCCACTCTTCCTCGCCCGGCAGCATCGCGATCCACGGCGGGGCGGAGTCCAGAGCGTCCGCCACGAATGCCAGCAGGGCCGAGAACGACACCCCGAGCGGACCGCCGTCCCGGACGTACCCCTGCACGGGGTCGTAGCTCCCGATGTGTCCCGTCCTCGTGTCGACCGTCATCTCCAACGGGCCGAGGCTGCCGATGGGCGCGTACACGGGCTCGTCGCTCTTGAGGACGTGCCACTCGGTGTAGGAGCGCGCGATCTCGTCGACGCCGTACAGAACGAAGCCGGGCGGGACGACCGTGACGAGCCCCGAGCCGTTGTGCCGGAGCAGCGACTGTTCGATGTCCGGCGGAAGGCGGATGCCGGCCTGATCCGACAGTCTCGCGATGTCGTCCCGCCCGGCCGGCTCCGGCAGTTCGTCCTCGGGCGCATACCGCGCCAGCCACCGCTCGACCTTCTCCCACGACTCGTCGACCGTCACGAGACCGCCCCCCTTCAGTCGCGCGTCGCCGCCTCGCTCTCAGCATGCCCTCGACCTCGGCCCCCGGTGCGCGAACTCACGGGCCCGGTGCGGCCGCCGGACGCGCTACGCACCGGCGGCACACTCCTGTACGCGCGTCCGCCACTGCTCCGAGAGCGGCTGGAGTTGGAGTGTCGCCTCGAAGGCGGCGGCCGTGCGGCAGCGGAGGCAGTGGGTTTCGTCGTTGCGGGGGCGGAAGACGTGTTCGGTGCCGGGGCCTGGGCAGGTCACCAGGCCCCGCCGGGCCGGGACCTCGATCCGCTCGGGCGGTGGGGTGGGAGTCACCTGACGCCTCGCCGCCGGAAGCTTCTGGATCAGCCGGTGACGCAGAAACCCGACCGCCGAGCGGATGCCGTCCACCGGAAGACCGGTCGTCAGGGCACGGCGGAGATCCGGCGCCGAGACGCCCCGCCGCAGCCACTCCGCCGCCGCGTCGGCGAGGCTACGGGCCTCGCGTACGCCGAGGAGCAGGTGAGGGTGCGCGTGCCGGAGGGACAGCAACACGCCTTCTGCCTCGACGAGTTCGGCGGGGGCGGACCCGAGTGCTTCCTCGGTTCCGGGTTCGGGTTCGGGTTCGGGGCCGGCTCCGGGTCCGGGCTCGGGTCCGTCGCTGACAGCCGCTGCATCGGTTCCGGGGGCCCGGCCTTGGGGTGGTGGGTGGGGAAGGTTCTTCTCTCCCGAGTCTTCTGTCTGGGGAGAGTCACCGACCGTCCGCTCCCCCGGCCCGCCGACCGTCGGAGGACGCTCACTCGGTTCGGCCGCATCCGCCTCCCCCTCTCGGGCCCGGGACGCCTCGTCACGCGTGAGGGTGACATTCGTGAGGAGCTGTTCCGTGATCCAGCGGCCCCGCGCGCCCTGCTCGCGCCACTCGTGCAAGTAACCGCAGTCGGCGAGGAGTTGCTTGGCCTTCTGGTAGGCCCGGCCCTTGAGGCCCAGCCTGGCCGCGTGTTCGCTGAGCGGCTTGGGGGCGGTGGCCTCGGACTCGGGGAGACCCTGTACGTACAGCAGCAGTACCTTCGCGTCACTGTTGAGCCGCGAGTGCCGTACGACGTCGTGCGAGGCCTTCGTGTAGCGCCGAACCGGCGCGATAGCATGCCGAAGCATTTCTGGTGGAGTTCCCGTCCACTGGTGGTGAAGGTCCTCGGGCGGTGTTGGTAGCACCTCCGGGGACCGCTCCGTGCACGAGTGAGCACAGAGTGTGATGTCGCGGTCACGCTACAGCACCGATCAAGCGGCCCACCACTTCATGCAGCAACCCCGCCTCCACGAACGGCACTTCGTCCGTCGGCTCCGACCGCCACTCCAACGGCCAGGTCAGCCCACCCAACGCGGGCACCCCCACGTACGCCCATCCCTGCGCGTCCCGGCCCAGGGCGCGCACCCCGGCAGGCCAGCGGTAGCCCGTGGCAGTTTGCGGGGGCAACAGGAAGTACATGTACCGGTGCCCCGTCGCCTCCCGGACGATCGGGCCCGCCTGGAAGTCCGTGAACTGCATGAGTTCGTACGCCACTTGCTCTGCGAGTACGCCCGCGATGCGTACGGCGTCGAAGTGGATTCCGGCGTGACGGAGGCCGTGTCCGGAGGCGGGGATCCAGGCGTGGACGGTGCCGGGGTAAGTTTTCGGGTTCATGGAGCAAATGCTTACGGGCCGTCACATACTGTGACCAGGGTTACGCAAGGTCCGTGCACCTCTGTGCACTTGGGGAGGTCGTTGTGCACTCCAGTGAACGCGGGTCGGAGTCCTTCGGTGTGCTGTTGCGGTTCCACCGCGAACGGGCCGGGATGACGCAGGAAGGGCTCGGCGGTCACGTCGGGTATTCCAAGTCGCAGGTAGCCATGGTGGAGCGTGGCGAGCGACCGCCCAAGGGCAAGCTGGTCGAGACCGCGGACCAGGTCCTGGGTGCACAAGGTGCACTACTGGTGTTGGCGGAGAAGGAGTTCAGGGACAGCGGACTCCGGCCATGGACCGAGGACTACTTGGCGGAGGAGAGGAAGGCCTCCGCGCTGCACGTGTACCAGACCCATCTGATCCCGGGATCGCTCCAGACCGAGGCGTACGCCCGAGCTGTCTACACCTGCAACCGCTACCCGACTCTGGACGACGACGAGATCGAGAAGCGGGTGACAGCACGACTGGAGCGCCAGCAACTCTTCGAGCGCAAGCCTTCGCCGAGTGTCAGCTACGTACTCGAACAGAGCACGCTCACACGGCCGTTGGGAGGCCCGACGACGCTCAAGGAGCAACTGCACCACGTGCTCGCCATCGGCCGACTCCGCCATGTCGAGGTCCAGGTCATGCCGCACGGTCGGCATACACATGCCGGACTGAACGGCCCCATGATCCTGTTGGAGACAACGGAGCGTCACCAGCTCGCCTACCTCGAAGGACACCGGGGCGGCTACTTCGTGAGCGAACAACCCGACCTGGGAGACCTGTTAGGCAAATATGGCATTCTGCGGGCACAGGCCCTCACTCCCGAGGAGTCCGCGAAGCTGATCGAAGAGGTGGCGCGGGAGCTATGAGCACAGACCTCCACTGGTTCAAGAGCAGCTACAGCGGCAGCGAGGGCGAATGTGTCGAGCTAGCCCTGCAGTGGACCAAGAGCAGCTACAGCAGCGGCCAGGGCGGCGAATGCGTAGAGATAGCCATAGCCCAGACCTCCCCCGCCCTCGCCGTCCCCACCACCATCCACATCCGCGACTCCAAAACCCCCACCGCTCCCACCCTCAAGGTCACCCCCACCGCCTGGTCCGCCTTCCTCCCGCACGCCACCGAGCACGGCGGACTCAACCTTGACTCGTGATGACCCGGTCGCCCAGACCTTCGCCCCGCCCGACGCCGCGAGCAGGCAGCGCAAGCGGGCATCGTTCTTGAACTGGCTGGCGGAGGGCGGTCTACCCGATCTCACTGGCCCCGTGGAGAACCCCCCGCCCAAGCGAACTCACCCCTCCGACGCCACGCTGGGTGCCTCCCGATGCGGAGGCGAGGCCGATGCCCCCGGCCCCGGCCCCGTGTCGCCGTGATTCTCCGGAGACGCCCGCACCGTAGCGGAGCGATCCGACAATCGCTCCGGGTCACCGTTCGCCGCGGAAGCTCCGGTACTCGCCGTTCATCAGGTCCCAGAAGGACCGGTAGCGGACCGCGCCGGGCAGCCAATGTGCGAGGTACCAGGCCTCCCACTCACCGTCGGGTGTGACCACGCGGGGATTGAGGAGGTAGACGTCGGTGGCGTCCGGCGTGTGACTGATCTTCAGGAGGTGCGGCAGGTACTCGGGACGGATCCAGGCCGGGTCCTGGGCATCGCCGTAGACGAAGTACTCCTCGTCGCCGATCCGATGGCCGCCAGCGTCGTATCCGTATCCGTCGGTCCAGCCGGCGACGAACTCGGGATCCAGGTCCTGCGCCCATCCCACCTCATGGACCTGCAGGATCTGGTCGATGCCAGTGGTTGTGCTGAGCCAGCCGTTGCTCGTCAGCAGGAACTGCCGGTAGCTCGTCGGTAGCGTGGCGCCCAGGCGGTCCTCAAGCGCGTCGACCTCCTCGCCGGTGGCCCCGCCCGAACCCAGCCAGCGGGCCTTGCGAACCTCAGCGGGGAACGGCTCGGCTCGCTCCTGCTCATGCAGCACGGGGTCGAGCCACTCGTCACTCCAGCGTTGCAGCAGATCCCGCCACGCAAAGGAGGGCCCATCACTGTGGCCTCGTATGTTGCCCACGGCGAAAGACTAACGACAGGCACCGAGCGGAACACGGTCTACCCGATCTCGCGAACCCCGTGGAGCCCCCGCCGCCCAAGCGAACTCACCCCTGCACGCAGTGAGCGGACCTGCGGCAACAGCAGCTCCAGCAGCACGAACCGGCGGTCGCGCCGGAGTGACGGATCCGCGGCGGGGGTTCTCATGGGCCGACACCGTAGCGCCGGATTCCTCGAACGGCGTACGCATTTCGGCGGCGCCACCGAAGCCGTGCGAACAGCACAGCGCGTCAATACACCCCCCCACCCACCCGTCGTGGCGATCTTGGCGGTCAAGCCAGGCATTCAGGTGATTTCGGTGGGACAACCGGTTTTAGGCTACTTAATATCTGGTTCCGTGACAGACGGGAAGAGTCGGCTGCGACCGGCCGAACACGCGACCGATGTGGTCGTCCTCGGGGCCGGGCCGGCCGGGCTCGTGCTCGGCAACATCCTGGTGGACCGGGGGATCGACTGCGTCGTACTTGAGCGGGCGGAGCGCACGCATGTGCAGACGCGGGCACGTGCCGGGTTCCTGGCCGCCAACACCGTGCGGCTCCTGGAATCGCACGGTCTCGCCGAGGGGCTGCAGCGGCGCGGGCAGCTCCACAGCACCTGCGAGTTCCGTACCGAGGACGGCCGGTTCCGGCTGGACTACAGCGGCCTCGGGCAGCGGGAGCGGCACACCGTCTACCCCCAACAGGAGCTGGTGACCGACCTGTTGACGCGGTTCCTGGAACGCGGCGGACAGATCCGGTTCGGCACCGAGGCCGTGGCCGTGCGCGACGCCGACAGCGAGCGGCCGGAAGTCGTCGTGCGTGAGGCCGACGGGCGGCCCGGCCGGTGGCGGGCGCGGTACGTGGCCGGCTGCGACGGGCGGCACGGCGCGGCCCGGCGTTCACTGCCGGCCGGCACGGTCCGCCACCACCGCGACCACGGCGTCAGCTGGCTCGGCCTGCTCGCCGAGGCCCCGCCCAGCCTGGACGCCGTCGGATACGCGGTGCACGAGCGCGGGTTCGCCGGACACATGGCCCGCACCAGCGAGGTCACCCGCTACTACCTGCAGTGCGAGCGCGGCACCCCAGCCGACGCCTGGTCCGAGGAGCGGATCTGGGACGAGCTGGAGCTGCGGATGCGGGCGCGGGACTACGGTCCGCTGCACCGCGGGCGCCTCGTGCAGCGTTCCGTCGTCGACCTGGAGTCCGACGTGCTCGAACCCCTGCGCCACGGCGCCCTGTTCCTCGTCGGCGACGCCGCCGGTCTGATCAGCCCGTCCGCCGCGAAGGGCGCCAATCTCGCGGTCCTGGAAGCGGATGTCCTGGGCCGCGCCCTCATCGACGACCTCATCGTCGGGGACTCCAAGGGCCTCGACGCCTACTCGGCGCGGTGTCTGACGCACATCTGGCGTGCGCAGGAGTTCTCGCACTGGATGATCGGGCTGCTGCACGGCCCGTCCGGCGCGGACGGCGAGTCGCTGTTCCACAACTCCCTGCGCCGCTCCCGCCTCACCTCGCTGCGCACCTCACGCAGCCACCAGGACTGGTTCGCCGAGCACTACGTCGGCGTATAGCCCCATATCCCGTAGCGGCTTCCCCATACCGGTTGCTGCTTCCCCCTGTCCCGTCACCGCTTCCCAACTCCGCACCCGCGTACGTCCGTACGCGTACATCCGAACCCCGGAATGAGGATCCCCCCGCAATGATCACGACATTGTCGGGCGATACGTCCCGCCTGCGCGCGACGGTCGACTTCGTCAAGGAACAGGACACCTCCACCCTGCTCCGGCTCCTGCTTCCCGGGCTCGACGGCCCGGAGCTGCGGGCCGTGGCGGAGCGCTGCGGCTTCTCGCACGCGGCGCTGCTCGTCTTCCCGCCCGACGAGGCGGCGCTGAGCGCCACACTCGCCGACTGCGGGCTCGTCGCGGACGCGCCGCCGCGGCCGAGTGTCATCGTGCGCGAGCGTCTCGCCGTACGGCACAAACGCAGTGCGGCGGAGCTCGACGTCGGCATTCTGCGCCCCGCGGTGGGGTGCCTGGACGGGGCGCGGCGCTGGGTCGAGGTGTTCGCGCTGACCGTGCCCCCGGGGTCGGACCTCGACGCGGTCGCCGCGCACGAGCGGGAGCGGCAGCACGAGGCGCATGTCGCCTTCGAGGTCGAGACGCCGGACCCGTTGGTGCTGCGCGGCCTGTGCGCGGCCTTCGGACGGTACGGCGCCGGCCCGGACGGCGGCGGCTACAACCCGCACGAGAACGGCACGGTGTTCTACTTCACCGCGCCCGCCGAGGCCAAGGCCGGCTACCGGCGCGTGGAGCTGTACGTCCCAGGCGACCACCGTGACGTCCTCGCCGCCCACCTCGACGAGCACCGCAGGCGCCGGCCCGCCGAGACCCTGCTGCGCCTGCTGACCGGGGCGTGGACGACACAGGCCCTGGCCGCGTTCGCACGCCTCGATGTGGCCGACGCGATGGACGAGGAGCGGAGCGTCGGCGTGCCCGAACTGGCGCGGGACGTCGGTGCCCTGGCGCCGAACCTGACCACCCTGCTGCGGTACCTCGGCATGCTCGGCGTGGTGAGCGAGGACCGCGACGGTTTCCGGCTCACGGACACCGGCACCCTGCTGCGCGCGGACGCCGAAGGGTCGATGCGGGCGCTGGCGCTGATGTACGGGGGACCGTTCTACGAGTCCTTCGCCGGGCTCGACCACACCGTGCGCACCGGACAGGTCGCCTTCGAGCAGCGCTTCGGCGAGAACCACTTCGACCACTTCGCCCGCGATCCCGAACTCGCCGAACTCTTCGACCGGTCGATGGCCGCCGGTTCACGGATGTTCGACCCGCTGCCCGCCCACCCGGCCCTCACCGCGGCCGCCGAAGGGGCCACCGTGGTCGACATCGCGGGTGGCAACGGGGAACTGCTCGGCCGAATCCTTTCCGCACACCCCCGCCTGCACGGCGTCCTCCTCGAACGCCCGCACACCGTCGAGGCCGCCCGCCGCCTCCTCGGCGCGGCCGGCCAGGCGGAGCGGTGCACCTTCCGGGCGGGCGACTTCGCGGACGTGCCCGCGGGCGGCGACGTGTACGTCCTGTCGCGCGTCCTGCACGACTGGGACGACGACCGCTGCATCGAGATCCTGCGCCACTGCGCCCGCGCGATGTCCGAGAGCGCCCATCTGCTCGTCGTCGAACGCGTCCTGCCCGCCGACGGCTCGGCCTCGCTGGCCACGGCCTGGGACCTGCACATGATGTGCAACGTCGGCGGCCGCGAACGGCGCGCCGACCACTACGCCCGGCTGTTCGCCGACGCGGGCCTCACCCTGGTGGACCGGACACCGCTGCCCCTGGACGGCAGCGTGCTGCACGTCCGCAGGACCGGCCCGGCGGACACCGGATCCAAGGTCTAGGAGCCGAGCTGCTCTTCGCACGCGGGGCGGGCGGGCGCCCGCCCGCCCGCCCCGCGTCTGCGCGAGATCGGCCGGGCGTGTCCCAGGAGTGGTGTTGCCTAGAGCGCACTCCACGACGTTGGCTATGAGCCATGAAGTACACGCAGCTGGGACGCACAGGACTCAAGGTCAGCCGACTCGTGCTCGGGACCATGAACTTCGGTCCGCAGACCGACGAGGCCGACAGCCACGCGATCATGGACGCGGCGCTGGACGCGGGCATCAACTACTTCGACACCGCCAACGTGTACGGCTGGGGCGAGAACAAGGGCCGTACCGAAGAGATCATCGGCAACTGGTTCGCCAAGGGCGGCGAGCGGCGCGACAAGGTCGTGCTCGCCACCAAGGTGTACGGGAACATGGCCGCCGACGGCGACGCCTGGCCCAACCACGACAAGCTCTCCGCGCTCAACATCCGCCGCGCGGTCGACGCGAGCCTGAAGCGGCTCCAGACCGACTACATCGATGTCTACCAGTTCCATCACGTCGACCGCAGCACTCCCTTCGAGGAGATCTGGCAGGCCATCGACGTGCTCGTACAGCAGGGCAAGATCCTGTACGTCGGGTCCTCCAACTTCCCCGGCTACAAGATCGCCCAGGCCAACGAGATCGCGGCCAAGCGCGGCGGCACCATCGGGCTCGTCAGCGAGCAGTGCCTCTACAACCTCGCCGAGCGCCGCGCCGAGATGGAGGTCATCCCGGCCGCGCAGGAGTACGGGCTCGGTGTCATCCCCTGGTCCCCGCTGCACGGCGGTCTGCTCGGCGGTGTCATCAGGAAGGAGGTCGAGGGCGGGCGCCGGGCGAGCGGCCGGGCCGCCGACTCCCTCGCCAACACCGCCATCCGCGCGCAGATCCAGTCGTACGAGGACCTGCTCGACAAGCACGGCGTCGAGCCCGGCGAGGCCGCCCTGGCCTGGCTCCTCACCCGCACCGGCGTCACGGGCCCGATCGTCGGCCCGCGCACGGCCGAGCAACTGGACTCCGCCCTGAGGGCCGTCGAACTGGAACTGACCGAGGACCTACTGACCGGCCTCGACGAAATCTTCCCGGGCCCGGGCCCGTCCCCGGAGGCCTTCGCCTGGTAGCAGCACGTGAGAGGGCGCCCCTTCAGGGGCGCGGGGAACTGCGCGACCAGCCACGACGGTCCGCAGCCGCACAACCCGCTGGGGCACAACGGCGGTGGCGGACGGCTACCTACCGACCGCCGCCGCCATCGCCACCACAACGAACATCAGCACAAGAACACCGGCCATGATCCGGTTACGCGTCTTCGGGTCCACACCATCGAGCGTAACCGGCCACCCTTACGCCCCCGCACCGAGGGCCCACCGCCCGTACACCTCATACCGCGGCTGCTCCCCCGCCACCCCCGAGGCAGGCAGCCGACTCCGCATCAGGCACAGCTCGGCAACCGTCCAGCCGCGCCCCTCGAACCCGCCCAACAAGGAAACGTACGGACCGAAGTCCGTCTCCTCCCGGCTCCGCGCCAGCGTGAGATGCGGCCGGTACCGCCGGTGCTCCTCCCGCTCCACCCCGGCCTTGCGCCCCGCCGCCCCCGCCCGCTCGGCGAGCAGCCGCAACGTACGTACGTCGCCCGCGGCGCCCGCCCACAACGCGCGGCCCCCGAAACGGCCGCCGCCCCGCAGGGACAGGGGGAAGGGATCGGTCCGCCGCGCCGACCGCTCCAGCCGGACCGACAGATCCGGTACGAGCTCCTCGTCGACCTCTCCGTAGAACGCGAGCGTGAAGTGCCAGCCGGGCCGCCCCGTCCAGCGCAGCCCGTGGCCGGCCCCGGGCAACTGTCTCAACTCGTCGACCACCAACGCGAGTTCTGCGGTCACGTTCTCCGGGGGCAGCACGGCGGCGAAGAGTCTCATGGGCGCCAGTCTCCCCGCCGGGTGCTGTCGAGTCCGAGCGTGTCCTGGTCACCGTGCGTATCGTTGTACTGCGCGGCTGGGCTCGAACGAGTCGCAGCCGGGGAGGAGCGCCACGATGGCCGTCCTTGAAGACGGGATCGAGATGGCCGAGATCGGCGGCGAACTCACGCTCGACGCGATGTTCGAGTGGCTGGAGAAGATGCCCGTCCCCGAGGGAACCAAGGTTGAGATCGTCGGGGGAAACATCTTCATGGCGCCGCAGAGCCACACGCACTGGCAGATCATCGCGAACATTCTCGACCAGCTGTGTGCCCGGTACTCGATGCAGCGCCTGATGTCCGACGTCCGCATCGACTTCCCCGGGCACCTCAACGGGTTCGCGGCCGACGTGGCGGCCCTCGCGGAGGGCTTCGAGCCGGATGACGAGGACCGCTTGCGGTATCAGGACGTCGAGTTCGTCGCGGAGGTGATCTCCAAGGGCACCGCCTGGAAGGACTACGAGCCAAAGAAGGCCGCATACGCCGCCGCCGAGGTGCCGGCGTACCTGATCGTGAACCCGTACACCGGCCGCTGGCACCTGCACACGCAGCCGAAGGGCGGCGAATACCACTGCGAGGTCAGCTTCGGCTTCGGCGACGAGGTCGACCTGACCGGGACCCCCGTCGATCTCGTCCTCAAGACCGACGAGTTCCCCCGCGACTGAGCCGAGCCGAGGATCCGGCTCTGCGCGAAGGCCTACGCGGCAGTAGCCAGCGCCCGTTCCCTCGGGACGAAGCGGACCTGCGGATGGCCGCGGTGCCAGCCCACCGACAGGCGCAGGCCGCCCACGCGGGCCAGGGCCAGGCCGACGGTGACTGCGGCCAGGGCCGAGATGACTCCACCGACGGCGAAGCCGACCCGGGGGCCGTAGGCGTCCGTGATCCAGCCGACGACGGGCGCCCCCAGCGGCGTACCGCCCATGAAGACCATCATGAACAGGGCCATGACGCGGCCGCGCATGGCCGGGTCGGTGCCCATCTGGACCGCGGTGTTCGCCGTGACGTTGACGGTCAGGCCGGCGATCCCGATCGGGACCATGAGCAGGGCGAACAACCAGTAGGACGGGGCCAGGGCGGCCACGATCTCCAGGACACCGAAGGCGACGGCGGCCGCGACCAGTACGCGCGCCCGGGCCGTGCCACGCCGGGCGGCGAGGAGCGCGCCCGCGAGCGACCCCACGGCCATCAGCGTGTTGAAGAGGCTGTACGCGCCGGCGCCGGCGTGGAAGACGTCGTCCGCGTAGGCCGAGAGCCAGACCGGGAAGTTGAAGCCGAAGGTGCCGATGAAGCCGACGAGGATGATCGGCCACATCAGGTCGGGGCGGCCCGCGACATAGCGCAGGCCCTCGCGGAGCTGGCCCTTGCCGCGCGGGGTGCGCTCGACCTGGTTCAGCTCGCGGGAGCGCATCAGGAGCAGACCGGTGAGGGGCGCGATGAACGACAGGCCGTTGAGCAGGAACGCCCAGCCCGTGCCCACGCTCGTGATGAGCAGGCCCGCGACGGCGGGGCCGACGAGGCGGGCGGACTGGAAGTTGGCGGAGTTGAGGCTGACCGCGTTCTGCAGTTGCTCGGGGCCGACCATCTCGGAGACGAAGGACTGCCGGGCCGGGTTGTCGATCACCGTGGCGAGGCCGACGGCGAAGGCGGCGACGTAGACGTGCCAGACCTGGACGTGGCCCGAGAGGGTGAGGAAGGCGAGCGCGAGGCCGGTGAGACCCATGGCGCTCTGGGTGGCCAGCAGCGTGGGGCGCTTGGGGAGGCGGTCCACGAGGACACCGCCGTAGAGACCGAAGAGCAGCATCGGCAGGAACTGCAGGGCCGTGGTGATACCGACGGCGGCGGAGGAGCCGGTGAGGCTCAGCACCAGCCAGTCCTGGGCGATTCGCTGCATCCAGGTGCCGGTGTTGGAGACGACCTGGCCGGTGAAGAACAGCCGGTAGTTCCTGACCTTCAGCGAGCTGAACATCGAGGAGCGGGGCTTGGGAGCGGACGGGGAGTTGTGGGCGGCAGGTGCGGGGGCGGAGTCTGCTCCGGGTCCCGTACTCAACGGCGTTCGCCTCCTTGGACGGGGGTGGGTTCGGTGCGCGCGGCGTGGGGACGCGCGCGGTTACAGATGCGCGAGCTTCTCCAGGACGGGGGCGGCCTCGCGGAGCTTCGCCCAGTCGTCCTCGTCGAGGCCCTCGACCAGTCCGGCCAGCCACGCGTTCCGCTTGCGGCGGCTCTCGTCGAGCATGGCCTCGGCCCGCTCGGTCTGCGTGACGACCTTCTGGCGCCGGTCCTCGGGGTGCGGCTCCAGCTTGACCAGCCCCTTGGCTTCGAGGAGCGCCACGATGCGGGTCATCGAGGGCGGCTGCACATGCTCCTTGCGGGCGAGCTCGCCCGGGGTGGCCGTGCCGCAGCGGGCGAGGGTGCCGAGCACCGACATCTCGGTCGGGCTCAGCGACTCGTCGACCCGCTGGTGCTTGAGTCGACGTGACAGGCGCATCACGGCGGATCGCAGGGAGTTCACGGCGGCAACATCGTCGCCATGGGTGAGGTCAGGCATGTTCCTTAGAGTAACTCATTACTCTCGCTAAAGACCACCCGAGTGCACGCCTGACGCCCGTGAATCGGGCCACTGACGCATTTCATCACTCATACGAGTGAGACCGCTCCGGAAAGTGACCCGACAGGCGGCCGGATACGGCAACCCTCGACCGCATGGGGACCAGTGTGCTCAGCCTGCGGATAGACGGGGAGCTGCTCGATCGGCTCCGGCACCATGCGGCCAAACGGGGAATGAGCGTCCAGGACTATGTGGTCCGGACGCTCGTTCGCGACGACTTCGACGAGCGGTTCCAGACCGCGGTCGAGGAGACGGAAAAGTTCTACGGGGTCACGTGAGCCCGGGAGCCCGGACGCTCTGCGGGGTCACGTGAGCCCACGGTGGATCCGGGCTCAGGTCAGGCCCAGCGCCGGCATCAGGTAGTAGAAGACGAACACCGCCGACACCACGTACATAGCGACCGGTACGTCCCGCCCGCGCCCGGCCGCCAGCCGCAGCACGACGAACGCGATGAAGCCCATGCCGATGCCGTTCGTGATCGAGTACGTGAACGGCATCATCAGCATCGTCACGAACGCCGGGATCGCGATGGTGTGGTCGCTCCAGTCGATCTGGCGGATCGAGCCGGACAGGATCAGGAAGCCGACCGCGAGCAGCGCGGGCGTGGCGGCCTGGGACGGGACCATCGCGGCGACGGGGGTCAGGAAGAGCGCGGCACCGAAGAGCGCGCCGGTGACGATGTTCGCGAAACCGGTGCGCGCCCCCTCGCCGACGCCCGCCGTGGACTCCACGAAGCAGGTGGTGGCGGAGGACGAGGTGGCGCCACCGGCTGCGACCGCGATGCCGTCGACGAAGAGCACCTTGTTGATGCCCGGCATGTTGCCGTCCTTGTCGGTCAGCTTCGCCTCGTCGCCGATGCCCATGATCGTGCCCATCGCGTCGAAGAAGCACGACAGCAGCACGGTGAAGACGAACAGCACACCGGTCAGTACGCCGACCTTGCCGAAGCCGCCGAAGAGGCTGACCTGCCCGACGAGCCCGAAGTCGGGGCTCGCGACCGGGCTGCCGGGCCACGTCGGGGTGGTCAGACCCCAGGAGGGCACGGTGGCGACGGCGTTGATGACGAGCGCGACGACGGTCATGGCGACGATCGAGATCAGGATCGCGCCCGGCACCTTGCGCACGATGAGCGCGAGCGTGAGGAGGGTGCCGAGGACGAAGACGAGCACGGGCCAGCCGTCGAGGTGACCGGTCCCGCCGAGCTGCAGCGGCACGGTGGTCTGGGCGGCGTCCGGGATGCGCGAGACGAAGCCCGAGTCGACGAGTCCGATCAGCATGATGAAGAGGCCGATGCCGATCGCGATGCCCTTGCGCAGTCCGAGCGGCACGGCGTTCATCACGCGCTCACGCAGACCGGTGGCGACCAGCAGCATCACCACGAACCCCGCGAGCACGACCATGCCCATGGCGTCCGGCCAGGACATCCGGGGCGCCAGCTGGAGCGCGACGACGGTGTTCACGCCGAGACCGGCGGCGAGCGCGATCGGTACGTTGCCGATGACGCCCATCAGGAGCGTGGTGAACGCCGCGGTCAGCGCGGTCGCGGTGACCAGCTGGCCGTTGTCCAGCTGGTGTCCGTACATGTCCTTCGCGCTGCCCAGGATGATCGGGTTCAGCACGATGATGTAGGCCATCGCGAAGAAGGTGGCGAAACCGCCGCGGATCTCACGTGACAGCGTGCTGCCGCGCTCCGAGATCCGGAAGTAGCGGTCGAGCGCGCCGGAGCCGGACCGGGGGTCCGGCTGCTTGGGCGCGGAGGCCTTGGCGGGGGCCGAGGTGGGCATGCGGGGACCTCATCGCCGGCGGACATCCCCGATGCCCAGGTGGCGTTTCGTGATTTGGAGTTTCATACGAACGGAACTAGCCAGAAACAAACAGTTTCAGTATGAACATACGTCATGGAGAACGCTATCTCCGCGCGTAGACATGACCGCCCACGCATGGTCCTGATCACCTCGTAAGCTGTCCCCCATGGCTGGGTTTTTTTCGGGATCCCCGAAACACGAGGCGCCGGAGCCCCTGGAGGGTCCCGTGGTCGCCACCATCACGGGTGGCACGATCCTCTGGTTCGTCCTCTTCCTGGCACAGCTCCCCTTCTACAACTGGTTCGACGACCACGGACACCTGTGGTGGCTCTGGACCTGCCTGGCCGGCGCGGGCCTCGGCCTGATCGGCATCTGGTACGTACGGGGCCGTGAAGCGGCACTGAAGAGGGACGAGGCGGCACAGGAGCCGGCTCCGGACGCCCCGTAGGGCGCGTGCCCAGGGGCGCGGGGAACTGCGCGACCAGCCCCCACCGACCCGCGGACGAACAACCCCACCGCGCGGGCGCATACAACCACGGAACCATTCCGGCTCCTCCCCAGGTCGGATCTTTGCCGCACTCGGCGGGTGAAGCCGTATATCCCCCCGTACCGTCGGATGCATGACGCACATCGACGCGGGCGCCGAACTCGACCCTGTGCATCCACACCCCATACCCGCCCCCGCGCCGAGGGCGGTGGGCCTCACCGCGGCCGAGGTCGCCGAGCGGGTGGCGCGGGGCGAGGTCAACGACGTACCCGTGCGCAGCAGTCGCTCCACGGTCGACATCGTCCGCGCGAACGTGTTCACCCGGTTCAACGCGATCATCGGCGTGCTCTGGGTGATCATGATGTTCGTCGCGCCGTTCCAGGACAGCCTGTTCGGCTATGTGATCCTCGCGAACACCGGCATCGGCATCATCCAGGAGCTGCGCGCGAAGAAGACCCTGGACTCGCTGGCGGTGATCGGCGAGGCGCGGCCGACCGTCCGCAGGGACGGGGTCGCCGCCGAGGTCACGACCTCCGCGATCGTGCTCGGGGATCTGATCGAGATCGGGCCGGGCGACAAGATCGTCGTCGACGGCGAGTGCGTCGAGGCCGACAGTCTGGAGATCGACGAGTCGCTGCTCACCGGTGAGGCGGACCCGGTCGTCAAACAGCCCGGCGACCAGGTGATGTCGGGCAGCTTCGTGGTGGCGGGCGGCGGCGCGTTCACCGCGACGAAGGTGGGGCGCGAGGCGTACGCGGCACAGCTCGCCGAGGAGGCGAGCCGCTTCACGCTCGTCCACTCCGAGCTGCGGACCGGTATCTCCACGATCCTCAAGTACGTGACGTGGATGATGATCCCGGCCGCGATCGGCCTGGCCATCACCCAGCTCGTCGTCAAGAACGACGACTTCAAGGACTCCATCGCCCGTGCCGTAGGCGGCATCGTGCCCATGGTTCCGGAGGGGCTGGTCCTCCTCACCTCCGTCGCCTTCGCGATCGGGGTCATCCGGCTTGGCCGGAAACAGTGCCTCGTCCAGGAACTTCCGGCCATCGAGGGCCTCGCCCGCGTCGACACGGTCTGCCTCGACAAGACGGGCACGCTCACCGAGGGCGGCATGGACGTCACGGAGTTGCGGCCACTGGGCGACAGCGACGAGTCGTACGTACGGAAGGTGCTGGGCGCCCTCGGCGAGTCGGACCCGCGGCCGAACGCCTCGCTCCAGGCGATCATCGACGCCTACCCGGACGGCGAGGGCTGGCGCTGTGTCGAGGCACTGCCCTTCTCCTCCGCGCGCAAGTACAGCGGGGCGTCCTTCAGCGAGGGCGACGGCGGGTCGAGTACGTGGCTGCTGGGTGCCCCGGACGTGCTGCTGCCGTCGGAGGACCCGGCGCTCGCCGAGACCGAGCACCTCAACGAGCAGGGGCTGCGGGTGCTGCTGCTGGCCCGCGCCGACAAGGACCTGGACGATCCGCTGGTCCAGGAGGGCGCCCGGCCGACCGCGCTCGTCGTCCTGGAGCAGCGGCTGCGGCCCGACGCGGCGGACACCCTGCGGTACTTCGAGGAGCAGGACGTACGGGCCAAGGTGATCTCCGGCGACAACGCGGTGTCGGTCGGCGCGGTCGCCGCCAAGCTCGGGCTGCCCGGGGCCTCCGCCACGGTCGACGCGCGGCGGCTGCCCGCCGAGAGGGAGGAGATGGCCAGGGCGCTGGACGAGGGGACGGTGTTCGGGCGCGTCACTCCGCAGCAGAAGCGGGACATGGTGGGCGCCCTCCAGTCGCACGGCCACACGGTCGCGATGACCGGTGACGGCGTCAATGACGTACTCGCCCTGAAGGACGCCGACATCGGGGTCGCGATGGGGTCCGGGTCGGAGGCCACCCGGGCCGTCGCCCAGATCGTGCTGCTGAACAACAGCTTCGCGACGTTGCCGTCCGTTGTCGCCGAGGGGCGGCGGGTGATCGGGAACATCACGCGGGTGGCAACGCTGTTCCTCGTCAAGACGGTCTATTCGGTGCTGCTCGCGGTGATGGTGGTGTGCTCTCAGGTGGAGTACCCGTTCCTGCCGCGGCACTTGACCCTGTTGTCGACGCTGACCATCGGTGTGCCGGCGTTCTTCCTGGCCCTGGCGCCCAACAAGGAGCGGGCTCGGCCGCACTTCGTGCGGCGGGTGATGCGGTACTCGATTCCTGGCGGGGTCGTCGCGGCGGTCGCCACGTTCGCCACGTATCTGATCGCTCGTCACCACTACACGGGGGAAGGGGCGTTGGACGCGGAGACGAGTGCGGCGACGCTGACGTTGTTCCTGATCGCGATGTGGGTCCTTGCGATCATCGCGCGGCCGTATACGTGGTGGCGGGTGGGGCTCGTTGCCGCGATGGGGCTGGGGTTCGTGGTGGTACTGGTGGTGCCGTGGCTCCAGGAGTTCTTCGCGCTCAAGCTGGTCGGAACGACCATGCCGTGGACTGCCGTCGGCATCGCGGTGGTGGCCTCGGCCGCGCTGGAGTTCGTATGGAAGTGGGTCGACCGCCACGTTCCTGCGTAGGGGGTGGGTGGTCGGTGTGGTGTGTCGGGTGCGGGTGAGTGGGGGCTGGTCGCGCAGTTCCCCGCGCCCCTAAAGACGAAAGGCAGGGGCTACGCCCCCGCTCTTTCGTCTTTAGGGGCGGTAGCCCTTGCCTTTAAGGGGCGCGGGGAACTGCGCGAGCAACCCCCACCGGCCCGCGGTGAACCCAGCACGTCAACCCCCACCCACCTCAGGGGCGCGGGGAACTGCGCGGCCAGCCCCCACTCGCCCGCACCCACAACACGCACCCCCGCCAGCCCCCTCCACACCACTGGCCCCACACCTGTCGGGGCGTGGGGCCAGTGGTGGCAGGTGAGGGAGGGTTACTTCACGTCGATGAAGTCGCCCGCGGCCTTGACGGCCGGAGTGGTCGTCGTGCCCGCGAAGCTGTAGCGGAAGTACCCGTCGGCGGCAGCCTTGACCGTGGTCTTCAGCGCACCGGCCGACCCGGACTTGACCGTCTTGACATCCACGTACGTGGACGTGCCCTTCTTCTTGAACTGGAGCTTCACCGACTGGGAGGTGTAGCCCGCGTACTTGTTGGTCTCCCAGTTGGCACGGGTCAGGTTCCCCTTGACCGTGATGGTCTTGCCCTTCTTCACCGGCTCCGGCGAGGCGTTGACCGTCAGCTTGGAGAACCGCTGGACCTTGGTCGTACCGGCCTTGGTGGCCTCGGCGTAACCGACCTTGGTGACGTCGAAGTCCTCGGCGGCCGGGTCCTGGCCGTTGAGGGCGATGGCGTACGCGTTGGCGTTCCACGTACCGGCGTCGGAGTTGCGCAGTTCTTCGTCGCCCGGACGGACGTCGATGGTGCCCTTGCAGGACGCGACGGTGGCGGAGACCGGCGTGCAGGTCGGGTACAGGTCACCGAACAGGTAGTTGTCCGGCGACTCGTAGGAACCGCGGTAGATCTCCAGGTCGACGACGAAGTCGGCCGCGGCGATGTCGACGTCGGCGGCGTGTGTCAGCGTGAACGTCGCCGGGACGGTGACGTGCTTGCTGGTGCCGGCGACGATCGCCTTGCCGCCGTTGATCTTGACGTTCGAGAAGCTCGCGTCGAGAGCGTAGGGCGCGTCGGCCTCGGCGGCGGCGATACGGGCGCCGCTCTTGCCGGAGGCGGCGTGGGCGGAGTCGAGCACCTTCGCGACGTCCGCGCGCGAGATGGCGGAGTCGTCGGCCTGCGCGGCCGGAACGGCGAAGGCGGAGAGAGCCAGGGCGCCGGTGACGGCGGCCACGGTGGCACGTATGCGCATGCGTTCCCCTGATGGAGAAAGGGCCCCGGACGGCATTCGTCTTCACGTCGGGGCCGAAGTGATCAAGAGTCTGTTGACCCGAGTGATCAGATGCGTGACGGGGGTGAATGGTTGTACGCGAGGTGAATCTTTTGCGTACACGTGACCAAGGTCATCTTCACCACTCACCCCGTCACACCCGAGGGGCCTACTGCACGTCGATGAAGTCACCCGCGGCCGCGACCGCCGGAGTGGTCGTCGTACCCGCGAAGTTGTAGCGGTAGTAGCCGTCGACCGAGGCCGTGACCGTGGTCTTCAGGGCGCCGGCCGAACCGGACCTGACCGACTTGACGTCCTTGTAGGTCGTCGTGCCCTTCTTCTTGAACTGGAGCTTCACCGACTGGGAGGTGTAGCCCGCGTACTTGCCCGTGTCCCAGTTGGCACGGGTCAGGTTGCCCTTGACCGTGATGGTCTTGCCCTTCTTCACAGGCTCAGGGGAGGCGTTGACGGTCAGCTTGGAGGCTCGCTTGACGCTGAACCCCTTGGCGTTTTCCTTCTTGACGTAGTCGGCGTCGACGCCCGCGGCGAGCGCCCAGACCTTCCAGCCGCCGGCCACCGAGTTGATCAGGTTGGCGCCGGACTCGAGGGTGAAGCTCGACTTGCAGGTCGAGGTCGTGGCGTCGACCTCGGTGCAGGTGGCCCGCAGGTCGCTGCTGTTGGCGACGGCACCGCTGTCGGACGACTCGATGTCCGCGCCGTGGTACAGGATCGCCTGGGCCCAGTCGATGCCCGAGTCGTCCGTGGCGGTGAAGGTGACCGTGATGGTCTTCTTCCCGGTCGCGCCGCCGACGACGTCCTTACCGCCGTTGACCACGACGTTCGAGATCTTGGTGTCGCCCGCGAAGGTGTCGGCCTGGGCGGCCGGTACGGCGAGGACGGACAGGGCCAGGGCGCCGGTGACGACGCCCAGGGTGGCACGTATGCGCATGCGTTCCCCACGTGGAGAGGGACCCCGCGGCGAAGCCATGTCACGCGAGGTCCGGTCATTGAGACTGCGGAGCCCGAGGGCTCGCGGTGATCAGATCCACGAAGGGAACGAATGGTTGTACGGGTTGTGAACTTCTGGTGCCTATGTTGCCCAGGTCACATGACCGGCCCCGGGTCCCCTCAGTCGAACCAGCGGTCCCGCGCGAGTTCCTCCGTCCTGGACGGGTCCTCCAGGAGGGCGCCGACCTCGAAGCGGCGGGGCCACTGGCCGGCCGCCCAGGCGAGGCCGGCCGCGACGCCCTCCACGGTGGCGGCGTGCAGCACGCCGTCGCGGGTGCGGCGCCAGTCGAGTTCGGTCTCGTCGACGAAGAGTTCCTCGTGCTCGACGTACGTCGTGGGGGTCGAGGGGCCCAGCAGGACCCGTACGGACTCCGGGACGTCGTGTTCCACGCCCTCGCTGGTGACCTCGCCGGTCACGGACTCGCTCAGCCGCCGGACCTGGAACAGCTCGGCGAGGTCGGCGGCGCGGGACGGGCTCACGGGGAGCAGCGGGGTGCCGGCGGTGAAGGGCAGCAGGTCGGGCGAGTCGACGACCACGGCGTCGGCCGCGTCCACGACCGTCACCCGGCCGTCCACCACGGCCCGCAACTCGTCCGGCAGGGTGACCTGTTCGGGGTCGAGGTCCGCCAACGCGCTGTAGAGGGCGTGCAGTTGGGCTGCCGTGACCTCTCGGTCGGGGTCGGCGAGGCGGTCCAGGAGTTCGGCGGCGCCGCCCGGTTCGGCGAGGAGGGCGGCGACGGAGGTGCGGACGCCGAGGGCCCGCAGGACCTGCTCGTCGTTGAAGCCGGTGGCGTCGGCGGCGTCGTACAGGCCGTGCAGGAGCGGGTCGCCGCCCTCGGCTCGCAGGCCGGCCGGGCGGCGGCCGTCGAGGACCGGGTTCCCGCGCAGCCACCAGGCGGTGTACGGGCGGACGATCTCGTGCGTCCCGTCGGGCAGCAGGATGCGGACCGGCTGGGTGAGGGCGTCCCGCAGCGGCGGCCGGGAGAGCAGGGCGAGGGCCTCGGGCCAGCGGTCCTCGTCGACCAGGTCGAGATCCCGTACGGCGACGAGCTCCGTGGCGACGGGCGGCACCGGCGAGTCGGGCAGCCGGTCCAGCACGTCCTCGCACCACACGTCCACGGCGTCGAGGAGCCCCGCGTCGTCGGGCTCGGCGAACTCCCCTTCCCGCGGCTCCAGTTCGTCGGGGTCGAGAACGACGTCCGTGGCGCGTACGAGGGTGAAGTTGGCCAGCACCCCGCAGGCGGCGAGCGGCTGTTCGCCCCAGCGGTCGGCCAACTCGGCGTCCACGGAGGCGAGTTCGTCCTCGCGCATCACCTGGGCGAACGGGCTGCCAGGGAGGACGAGTTCACCGGCCGGGGCGAGTTCGCCCTCCTCGTCGGGGAGGGCGAGGGCGCCGAGCCAGGGTTCGTCGCCGGGTTCGAGGCGGGCGTCGCGGACGAGCGCGAGGACGGTGTCGGCCAGTTCCTCGGCGTCCGGGGCGTCCTCGTCCCAGGCACCGCCGTCGTCGTCGAGGGAGGCGGCGACGGCCGCGCGGACCTGCGGGGTGGTGAGGACGGCACGCGGGGTGGCGGGCAGGGCGCCCAGCTTCTCCAGGAGCGGATGGGCGGCGTCCGGGTGGGCGACCTTGAGACCGAGGCGGGCGAGGCGCACCAGGGCTTCCGGGGCGGCCCGCTCACCGTCGGCGGCGGGCAGCAGGACCTGCCGGGGCCCGATCGTCGTCCGCCCGTCCGCGAGCGGCACGGGAAGCCCCGTGAGCCGGTCCGGGTCGACGCCGGCGAGGCTGTCGTAGAACCGCCGCCACCACCCCGGGTCCTTCTCCAGTCCGGCCAGCCGGTCGATCGCCTCGGTCAGCGGCACGCGGGCGACGCCCAACGTCCGCAGCTCCGCCCGCCGTTCGAGCCCGGCGGGCAGCAGGCTGGGCAGCACCTCGGCGAGGACCTGCACGGTCTCGGCGCCGGCCCCCTCCACCACTTCGGCGTCACGGGGCCGCAGGGACTCCGGAAGACCGGAGTCTCCGTCCTCGTCGCCATCCTCGTCGCCGGTCGGCCCGACCGCGGTCGGATCGACGGCGGGCGGCAGGAAGGCGGTACGCGGCAGCCGGTCGAGGATCGCCTGACGCAGCGTCCCGTCGAGCTCGCCCTTGCCGAGCGAGCCCGGTACGAGGCCGATGATCCCGGTGGTCACCGGCCGCCAGTCGGCCAGCAGTTCGGCGTACGCGTCCGCCGCGCGCTGCATCAGGAAGTCGGTGAGCGGGCCGGGGGCGGCGTGCCGGCGGGTGGTGTCGAGCGGGAGGGAGGCGATGAGCAGCGCGGGCACGCCGAGGGGTTCGTCGCTGGGCGTCGGCGCGTGCACGACGGGGCTGGTGCGGGGCCTGGCCGGGGTCCCGTCGGCGTCGACCGGCACGGCCCAGGTGACCGACCAGTGGGGGCGCAGCCGCTCCTCGACGGGCCGGTCGGCGAGCAGCGCGGGCTCCAGGGCGCCGTGCGCGGAGACGGTACGCCAGCGGGTCGTGCCGTCGCGGGAGTCCTCGACGATCACATCGCCCTGGGCGTCCGCGTCGACGCGTCGCCGGATGGTCCGTACGCTCCCGTCCCCGGCCTCGACGACGACTTCCGTCAGTCCGGGCAGGGCCAGCAGCAGCGCGTCGTCGACGCCCCCGAGGAGCCGCTCGGCGAGATCCTCGGCCGCCGCGTCCCGCAGCGGCAGGATCACGACGCTGTCGTACGAGTCCGGGGCGGTGCCCTCGGCCGCGAACGGCAGCCGGAGCAGCGGCACATGACCGTCGCGGCGCCGCAGTTCGTCGCCGAGCCCGGGGCTGTGGCGGGCGATGTCGGTGGCGAGTTCGCGGGCCTCGACGAGAGACCAGCGGACGCCTCCGTGCCGTCCCACGAGGGCGGGTTCGTCGGTCACGGCGAGCACGGCCGCGAAGCCGACGCCGAAGCGGCCGACCGCGCTGTCGTTGTCGTCGCGCTTGGCGGAGGCGCGCAGCGTGGAGAGGGACTCGACGCCCGTCGCGTCCAGCGGGGCGCCGGTGTTGGCGGCGACGAGGACTCCGTCGCGGAGGGTGAGCCTGAGCCTGCCCGGTACGCCGGCGCGGGCGGCGGCGTCGGCGGCGTTCTGAGCGAGCTCGACCACCAGCCGGTCCCGGTAGCCGCCGAGGACCAGGTCCTCCTCGGCGTTGGCGTCCTCGCGGAACCGGGCCGGGCTCGTCGCCCAGGCGTCCAGCACGCCGCGCCGGAGCCGCGCCGTCCCGAACGGGTCCGCGCCCTCTGCAGCCGGCCGCACGAACTTGCTCACGGTTCACTCTCCCTCTCACGTTGTACGGCCGCACGCGGTGGCTCGGTCGCGGCACGAAGGTACCGTGCGGGTCCCTATGCAGGGGGCTCGGCGGGTGGGGTGGGTAGTTGGGTGCGGGTTGCCTGTGGCTGAGCGCGCAGTTCCCCGCGCCCCTGGGTGAGTGGGTGGCTGATGTCGGGGGTTCACCGCGGGGCGGTGGGGGTTGCTCGCGCAGTTCCCCGCGCCCCTAAAAAGCGGGGCTGCGCCCCTGGCTTTTTGTCTTTGGGGGCGCGGGGAACTGCGCGACCAGC